>DASTSO010000023.1:0-188323 GCA_035760645.1 Gemmatimonadales bacterium | reverse complement strand
CGACACCGGACTCCCGGACAGCGTCGTCAGCGCGATCAAGGACGGCGGCGGGACCGTCAAGTACGTCCACCAGGGCTCGAACATCCTGGCGACGCTGGCGATCTACCTGCTGCCGATCGGACTCCTGATCCTGTTCTTCGTCTGGATGAACCGGAGGGCCCAGGGACAGATGGGCGCCATCATGAACATCGGCCGCAGCCGGGCGAAGGTGTACTCCACGGAGAAGCCGAAGACGACGTTCCAGGACGTCGCCGGCTACAGCGCGGTGAAGGAGGAGATCGCCGAGGTCGTCGACTTCCTCAAGAACCCCGGGAAGTTCCGCGAGATCGGCGCGCGCATCCCCAAGGGCGTGCTGCTCGTCGGCCCGCCGGGCACGGGCAAGACGCTGATCGCGCGCGCAGTCGCCGGCGAGGCCGGCGTCCCGTTCGTGTCCGTCACCGGCTCGGACTTCATGGAGATGTTCGTCGGGGTCGGCGCGGCGCGCGTCCGCGACCTGTTCCAGACCGCTCGCAAGCAGTCCCCCGCGATCATCTTCGTCGACGAGATCGACTCGATCGGCCGCAAGCGCGGCGCCGGACTCGGCGGCGGTCACGACGAACGCGAGCAGACGCTGAACCAGATGCTCGCGGAGATGGACGGGTTCGAGGCGTCGGAAGGCATCGTCATGATGGCCGCGACGAACCGGCCCGACGTCCTCGATCCCGCGCTCCTGCGTCCGGGCCGCTTCGACCGGCAGATCGTGGTGGACGCGCCCGACGTGCGCGGCCGCGAGGGAATCCTGCGGGTGCACACGCGCAAGATCCCGCTCGCGAGCGACGTGCGGCTCGACGTGATCGCCAAGGGCACCCCCGGCATGGCCGGCGCCGACCTCGCGAACCTCGTCAACGAGGCCGCGGTGCTCGCCGCCCGGAAGAACAAGAGCCTCGTCGACATGATCGACTTCGAGGAGGCGAAGGACAAGGTGATGCTCGGCGTCGAGCGCCGCTCGCTCGTGCTCACCGAGGACGAGCGCCGGCTCACCGCCTACCACGAGGCGGGCCACGCGATCGTCGCGCTCAAGACGCCGGGCTCGGACCCGATCCACAAGGTCACGATCGTCCCGCGCGGGCGCGCGCTGGGCCTCACGGCCTCGCTGCCCGAGGTGGACCGCCACAACTACACCAAGGGGTGGCTGATCGGCCAGCTCGCGATGTTCTTCGGCGGCCGCGTCGCGGAGGAGATCATCTTCGGGCCCGACAAGGTGACGACCGGAGCGGGGAACGACATCGAGCGCGCCACCGCGCTCGCCCGGCGGATGGTCACCCAGTTCGGCATGAGCGACAAGATCGGCGCCATGGCGGTGGGCGAGCGCGAGCAGGAGATCTTCCTGGGCCGCGAGTTCGCCCAGAAGCGCGACATCTCGGAGCGCACCGCCCAGCTGGTGGACGACGAGGTGAAGCGGCTCATCGACGAGGCCTACGCCCGGGCGCACCAGATCCTGGGCGAGAATCGCGAGCTCCTCGAGCGCATCACGCAGGCGCTGCTCGATCGCGAGACGATCGACCGCGAGGATCTCGACCTGCTGGTCAAGAACCAGCCGCTGCCGCCGCGGCCGCTGCCGCCGGAGCCGGGCCCCGGCCCGACGGCCACCGCGCCGGTCAAGCCCGCGCAGCCGGCGCGCGCGCCCGGCATCCTCGGGATGCCGGGGGCCGAGCCCGCCGGGGCGTGATCGTCACGCCCCTGGCGCTCCACTCGCCGTCCGCGGTGCGCGACGCGCTCCGCGGCCACGGCTGGGACGAGGGCCAGGCGGCGGCGAGCGCCACGGGCAGTCACGCCCTCGCCTTCCACGTCACCGCGCTCGACGAGCGCGCGATCGAGGCGCTCGTGCCGATGGCCGGGCGCCTCGGTCTCGATCTGGTCACCGGCCCCGACTGGGTCGTGCTCTCCGGGAGCCGCGCCCGCATCGGCGCCCTCGCGCGGCCGTGGACGGTGCCGGAGGCGCTCTCGGAGCTCGCCCTCCAGCTCGGGCTCGCGCTCCCGGGCGAGCCGGTCGCCGCCTGGCGCACGGCCCGCGGCCCCGTGCCGCTCGACCGGCCGGTCCTGGTCGGCATCCTCAACGTCACGCCCGACAGCTTCAGCGACGGCGGCCGCCACCAGGAGCTCGACGCGGCGCTCGCGCACGCCGACCGGCTGCTCGAGGACGGGGCCGACGTGATCGACCTGGGAGCGCAGTCGAGCCGGCCCGGGGCAGGGCAGGTCGGCGTCGAGGAGGAGCTCGCGCGGCTGCGGCCCGTCCTCGCCGCCCTCGTCGCGCGGCATCCGGCGCTCGTGGTGAGCGTGGACACGGTGCGCGCCGAGGTGGCGCGGGTGGCGCTCGAGGAGGGGGCGGCGGCGGTGAACGACGTCTCCGCGCTGCGCCTCGAGCCCGCGATCGCCGAGGTGGCGGCCGCCCGCGGGGCGGGACTCATCCTCATGCACTCGCGCGGCGGGTTCGAGGAGATGGCTTCCTACACGCACGCCGCCTACGGCGACGTCGTGGGCGAGGTCGTCGCCGAGCTGCGCGGCGCGCTCGCGACGGCGGTGGCGGCCGGCGTCGCCGAGGAGGCGATCGTCCTGGATCCCGGCCTCGGCTTCTCCAAGCGCGTCGCGCAGAACGCGCTGCTCCTCGACCGGCTCGCGGCGCTCGAGGGCCTGGGTCGCCCGGTGCTGGTCGGGCCGTCGCGGAAGCGCTTTCTCGGCGTGCTGGCCGGCATCGACGAGCCCGCCGGGCGCGACGGCGTCACCGCCGTGGCCTGCGCGCTCGCCTACGAGCGCGGCGCGCGCCTCTTCCGTGTGCACGACGTCGCCGCCACCCGCGCGGCGCTCGCGCTCGCGCGCGGGGTGCTCGACGCCCGCGCCGATCTCCAGCTCTGACTCACCCCCTTCCGACCGTGACCGCGCCCTACGCTCCGACGACCGAGCGGCCGCCCTATCGCGCCGCGCTGGTGGTGACCCTGCTGGTGCTCGCCGGCTACGCCCTGTCGCTCGCGCCGACGGTCACCTTCTGGGACGCCGGCGAGCTCATCGCCACGATGAAGATCCTGGGGATCCCGCATCCGCCCGGGACGCCGCTCTTCGTCATGATCGGCCACGTCTGGGGCGCGCTGCTGCCGTTCGTCGGCGAGTTCGCCGCGCGCACCAACCTGCTGAGCGCCACCTGCAGCGCGCTCTCGGCGGGCGCGTTCTTCCTGGTGGCGCACGAGTGCCTCGGGCCGGCGACGGCGGGGCTCGAGGCGGGCGCGGCGCGGCTGCTCCGCATCGGCGGGGGCGCGGCCGCGGCGATCGCGGCGGCGTTCACGTTCACCAACTGGCAGAACTCGAACGAGACCGAGGTCTACGCCGTCGCGCAGCTCCTCATCGCGCTCGTCTGCTGGCTCTGCCTCGTCTGGCGCCGGCGCCGGGCCGAGCCCGCCGCGGCGCGCGTGCTGCTCCTCGTCGTCTACCTGCTCGGGCTCGCCGTCGCGAACCATCTCCTCGCGCTGCTCGTGGGGCCGGCGGTGATCGTCTTTCTCGCCGCGACGCTTCACGCCGCCCCGGCCGCCGATGCGCGCGTGCGGCGGCGCGAGTGGGCGCAGGCGGCGGTGGTGGCGGGCACCTGGGCGCTCCTCATCGGCACCGGGCTGGGCAGCGGGACGCTCACGCTCCTGGGCGGGCTCTGCTTCCTCGCCGCCGCCGCCTTCGCGGCGACCGCGGGAGCGCTCGCCTTCGCGCTCACGGCGCTCGCCGTCGCGGCGGTGGGCGTCACGCCGTATCTGTTCCTCTACATCCGCGCGGGCCAGCATCCGATCGTCAACGAGGCGCAGCCGGACACGTGGCCGGCGCTGCTCGACGTCATCCGCCGCGCGCAGTATCCGGTGCGCACGCCGCTCGACGACCCCACCGTGCCGCACGGCCCCGACAACCCGGGGCGCACGCTGACGATCTTCTGGCTGCAGCTCCAGAACTACCTGCTCTACTTCGACTGGCAGTGGGCGAAGGGGCTGGGGCTCCGCCTCGCCACGCCCGCGGGCGAGCTCTGGGCGCGCACGCTCGTCACGATCGCGTTCCTCTGGCTCGGCATCCGCGGCGCGCTCGCGCAGCGCCGCGCCGACCGGCCGGCGTGGTGGCTGCTGCTCACGCTCTTCCTCGTCACGGGGCTCGGGCTCGTCGTCTACATGAACTTCAAGCCCGGCGCGAGCCAGGGCTACGACCTGTATCCGAGCCCCGCGGACCACGAGGTGCGCGAGCGCGACTACTTCTTCGTCGTCAGCTTCGTCGTCTGGGGGCTCTGGGCGGGGATGGGGCTCGCCGACGCGGGACGCGCGCTGCTCGCGCGGCCGGGCGGCGCGGGACGGGACGGGGCGCGGCGCGCGCTCGCGGGCGCGGTGCTCGCGGCCGGGCTCGTGCCGCTCGCGCTCAACTGGCGCGCCGCCACCCGCCGGCAGACGCCCGCCGCCTCCCTGCCGGCCGACGTCGCCTGGAACCTGCTGCAGACGGTGCCGCCCTACGGCATCCTGATCACCTACGGCGACAACGACACCTTCCCGCTGTGGTGGGCGCAGGAGGTGGCCGGCATCCGCCGCGACGTGACGGTGCTCTGCCTCGCCCTGGGCAACACCGACTGGTACATGCGTCAGCTGCGCGACCAGCCGGTGCGCGACTTCGACGAGGCCGCCGCGCCCGCCGTCTGGCGCGGCCTGCACCCGGCGAAGCCCACCTGGCCGCTCCACACGATGCGCGACGAGGAGATCCAGCAGGCGATGTACCTGCAGCGACTCCCACGCGACATCGCGGTGCCGGTGGGCCCGCTCCAGGCGCGGCTCCCGGCCGGCACGGTGCTCGGCCCCAACGACATCCTCACTCTCCGGGTGCTGCAGCAGAACGCCGGCCGCCGGCCGGTCGTGTGGTCGGTGACCGCCGGCCGCAACTTCGCCGGCCTCGACGGCCACGTGGTGCAGCAGGCGCTGGGCTATCGGCTCGAGACGACGCCGATCGACACCACCTCGCCGCGCTACGACCTGCGCCGCCTGGCGGGCGCGCCGCTCGACGTCCCGCTGACCGTGCGCCTCGCCTGGGAGACCTACCGCTACGGCGAGCTCCCGGGCGCGGACCTCTCCCGCCTCGAGACCACCGACGCGAGCTTCGCCGCGACGCTCTCGCTCCCCTTCACCCAGCTCGCCTACGCCTACCAGACGCGCGGCGAGCCGCAGCAGATGGCCCGGAATCTCGAGCGCGCCACCGAGCTCTCCACCAATCCCGCCCTCCGCGCCGCCCTCGACGAGATGCGACGCCAGGCGCTGGGCGCGCCGCCGGACACGAGCCCGAACCGGGCGGTGCCGAGGTAGCCGGCCGCCCTCCCGCCTTCTTTTACCCCCCGATTCATGTAAATTTCCAGGCTATGCCATTCCCCGAGCTCCCGAGCCGGCTCGCCGAAGTGCGCGAGGTGATCGAGCGGCAGCGGGCGAAGGGCGGCTGGGAGCGGCCGGTACGGGTGGTGGCGGTGACGAAGACGCACGGCCCGGAGGCGGTGCGCGCGGCCGCCGCCGCGGGGGTCGGCGCGGTGGGAGAGAACCGGGTCCAGGAGGCCCTCGCCAAGCAGGACGCGACGGCCGACGTGGCGGTCGAGTGGCACCTGATCGGCACGCTGCAGCGCAACAAGGCGCGCCACGCGGTGGGACGGTTCGCGCTGATCCACTCGGTGGACCGGCTCGACCTCGCCGCCGAGCTCGCTCGGCGCACCGCCGCGGGCACGGCGGCGGACCCCCTCGCCCGGCAGCGCATCCTTGTGCAGGTCAACTGCTCGGCCGAGCCGCAGAAGGGCGGCGTCGAGCCCGACGCGCTCCCGGCGCTGCTCGACGCGCTCCGCGACCTGCCGCGGCTGGAGGTGCGGGGGCTCATGACGATGGCGGCCTTCGACGCGGACGAGCGTGAGCTGCACCGCACCTTCGCCCTCCTCCGTACGCTGCGCGACGCGGCCGAGCGCGAGGGGCACGGCCTCCCCGAGCTGAGCATGGGCATGTCGGGCGACTACCCGATCGCCGTGGAGGAGGGGGCCACGCTCGTGCGCCTTGGCACCATTCTCTTCGGCGCCCGCGACGCCCGCTGACCGCCCGCGAGCGCCCGACCGACTGGACAGACAGGACCCCGATGGCTTTCGCACCCTGGCCCGACCTCACTCCCGATCAGCTCGAGCAGAGCGTGCTCCAGCTGTGGCAGTCCGAGGACCTCTTCCGCCGCACGCAGGAGGCGACGCGGGACGGGGCGCCGTTCGTCTTCTACGAGGGCCCGCCGACCGCCAACGGCCGGCCGGGGATCCATCACGTCTTCGCGCGGACGATCAAGGACCTCGTCTGCCGCTTCCGGGTGATGCAGGGTCGCCAGGTGACGCGCATCGCCGGCTGGGACACGCACGGACTGCCGGTCGAGATCGAGGTCGAGAAGCAGCTCAAGCTGACGGGGAAGAAGGAGATCGAGGCCTACGGCGTCGAGGCGTTCAACGCCCTGAGCCGCAAGAGCGTCTTCACGTACAAGGCCGAGTGGGAGGAGCTCTCCGACCGGATCGGCTACTGGCTCGACTACGAGCACCCGTACGTCACCTTCAGCAACGACTACGTCGAGAGCGTCTGGTGGCTGCTCCGGCGGCTCTTCGACCGCGAGCTGCTCTATCGCGGGCACCGGGTGCTGCCGTACTGCCCGCGCTGCGGCACGGTGCTCTCGAGCCACGAGCTCGCCCAGGGCTACGAGACCGTCCAGACCAACTCGGTCTACCTGACCTTCCCGCTCGCCGGCGACCCGGCGCGGCAGCTGCTGGTGTGGACCACGACGCCCTGGACGCTGCTCTCGAACGTCGCGGTGGCGGTGAATCCCGAGCTCGAGTACGGCGAGTACCCGGTGGATGGCCGCACCGTGATCCTCGCGACGGCGCGCGCCGCGGCGCTCCCGATCTCGGCGCAGAAGGGGGCGCCCACGTTCGCGGAGGTGGGGGCGGTGCGCACCTTCCCGGGGAGCGAGCTGGTGGGGCTGCGCTACGAGCGGCCGCTCGAGGTGGTGGCGCTGCCGGAGGACCGCGTCTCGCGGGTCGTGGTGGGCGCGGCGTTCGTCACGGCGGAAGACGGCTCGGGCCTCGTCCACCTCGCGCCCGCCTTCGGCGCCGACGACTACCAGGCGGGGCAGGAGCACGGGCTCGCCCTGGTGCGCCCGGTCGGTCCGGACGGTACCTTTCACGGCACCCGCTGGCCCGAGATCGAGGGCCGGCTCGTCACCGCGCGCGAGACGAACGACCTCATCATCCAGCGCCTCAAGCAGGACGGCCGCTGGCATCTCACCGCGCCCTACACGCACTCGTACCCGCACTGCTGGCGCTGCCGCAGCGCGCTGATCTACTACGCGCGCGACTCGTGGTTCGTGCGGACCTCGCGCGTCAAGGCGCGGATGCTCGAGCTCAACGCGCAGGTGGACTGGCATCCGCCCGAGGTGGGCGCCGGCCGCTTCGGCGAGTGGCTCGAGAACAACGTCGACTGGGCGCTGTCGCGCGACCGCTACTGGGGCACGCCGCTCCCCGTGTGGGTCTGCGACCGCGATCCCGCGCACGTCGAGGTGGTCGGCAGCTACGCGCAGCTCGCCGAGCGCTGGGGGCAGCCGCTCCCGGCGGACTTCGATCCGCACAAGCCGTTCATCGACGAGTACACCTGGGCCTGCGGCTGCGCGGACGGGCAGGGGACGTGCGGCGGCACGATGCGGCGCAGCCCCGAGGTCATCGACACCTGGTTCGACTCGGGCTCGATGCCCTACGCGCAGTGGCACTATCCGTTCGAGCACGAGGCGGAGTTCCGCGCGCACTTCCCGGCGGACTTCATCTGCGAGGGCGTGGACCAGACGCGCGGCTGGTTCTACTCGCTGCTGGCGATCGCCACGGCGGCGTTCGACGCGCCGGCCTACCGGCACGTGATCGTCAACGAGCTCGTGCTGGACGCCGAGGGGCAGAAGATGTCGAAGAGCCGGGGCAACGTGGTGAGCCCCTGGGACATGGTGCGCGCCTATGGCGCCGACACCGTGCGGCTCTACCTGCTGGCCTCGAGCCAGGTCTGGCTGCCGAAGCGCTTCGACCCCGAGGCGATTCCCGAGGCGGCGGGGAAGTTCCTCAACGCGCTCCGGAACACCTATACGTTCTTCGCCCAGTACGCGGGCGACTGGACGCCCTGTGCGCCGGTGGAGCGGGAGCCGGCGGCGGCGGAGCACCTCGCGCTCGCCGACCGTTGGATTCTCAGTCGGCGCGACGCGACGGTGGCCGCCGTGACGGCCGCCTGGAGCGGCTACGAGGTCACGGACGGCGTGCGCGCGCTCATGGACTTCGTCGTCGAGGACCTGAGCCAGTGGTACGTGCGCACCAACCGCGCGCGCTTCTGGGCGCCCGACGCCGAGGCCGATCCCGCGGCGCTCGAGACGCTGCACCGCTGCCTCGTCACGGTGGCTCGGCTGCTCGCGCCGGCGGCACCCTTCGCGAGCGACTGGCTGCACCGGGCGCTCACCGGAACCTCGGTGCACCTCGCGCGGTTTCCCGAGGTTGGCCCCTGGTCCGACCCGGCGCTCGAGGCGGCGATGGATGCCGTGCGGCGGCTCGCGTCGCTCGCGCGCGCCGCACGGGAGGAGGCGAACCTGCGGGTCCGCCAGCCGCTCGCGGCGATGCAGGTCGCGGTCCCGGTCGCGGTGCGGGGCGCCGCCTTCGACGCGCTCCTCGACGTGCTGCGGGACGAGGTCAACGTGAAGCGGGTGGACGTCGTGGCGGCCGACACCGAGCTCGTGCGGCTTCGGGCCAAGGCCAACTTCCGCACGCTCGGCAAGCGCTACGGGAAGCGCACCCCCGAGGTGGCGCAGGCGGCCGCCGCGCTCTCGGCCGACCAGCTCCGTGCGCTCGAGGCGGGCACGCCCGCGGTGCTCGCCCTCGCGGACGGCACCGAGGTGAGCTACCTCCCCGAGGACGTCGTCGTCGAGCGCGAGGTGGCGAGCGACTGGCTGGTGGCGAGCGACGGGCCGTTCGTCGTGGCGCTCGACCCGCGGCTCGACGCGGCGCTCCGGGGCGAGGGGCTCGCCCGCGAGCTCGTCAACCGGATCCAGCGGCTCCGCCGCGAGGCGGGCTACGCCTTCACGGACCGGATCGAGCTGTGGGTGGACGGGGACGCCGCCGTGACCGACGCGGCGCGGACCCACGGGGCGTTCCTCCGGGAGGAGACGCTCGCGCGCGCGCTGCACGCCGGCGCGAGCGCCCCGCAGGCCGATCTCGAGCAGGCGGTGCAGGTGGAAGGACACGCCGCGGTCCTCGCGGTGCGACGCCACGAACCGGCGACCTGACCGGGCCGGCGGCGCGGCACGACGCCGCGCGCCGCACGGTCCCCAACGCAGGGTGAGGAGACGGATGAACAAGAAGCAGCTGGCGCATCTCGAGAAGCGGCTCCTGGAGGAGCGCGCGCGCGTGATGAAGGAGCTCGGGTACTACGACGAGTCGTTCAACACGAGCCTCCAGTCCTCCGACGGGGACCTGTCGTCCTACTCCTTCCACATGGCCGACCAGGGCACCGACGCGATGGAGCGCGAGAAGCAGTTCCTCTTCGCCTCCCAGGAGGGCCGCTACCTGTGGCACGTGAACGAGGCGCTGCGCCGCCTCTACCGCGATCCCGAGAAGTTCGGGCGCTGCCACCACTGCGGGCAGGAGATCAACTTCGAGCGCCTCGACGCGCTCCCGCACGCGCGGCTCTGCATCGCCTGCAAGGAGAAGGAAGAGAATGACAAGCGCCGCTGACCGGCGGCCGTTCTGGGTGGCGATCCTCACCACCCTCATCCTCGACCAGGTCACCAAGTTCGCGGCCGAGGCGTCGCTGCCGCGCTTCACCGGCGTGCCGGTGCTGGGCGACTGGTTCCAGCTCCGGCTCGTCCACAACCAGGGGGCGGCGTTCGGGCTGCACGTCGGCCCCTATTCCCGCTGGGTCTTCTTCGCCGTCGCGATCCTCGCGATCGGCGTGCTCGCGCGCATGGCCTGGACCGCGCCGGCGGGCGATCGCTTCCGCCAGCTCGCGCTCGGACTCGTGGCCGGTGGGGCGGCGGGCAACCTCGTCGACCGCATCCGCAGCGCGCGCGGGGTGGTGGACTTTCTCGACGTCGGCATCGGCGATCTCCGCTGGCCGACCTTCAACGTCGCCGACATCGCCGTGAGCTGCGGCGCGCTCGCCCTCGCGCTCTCGCTCTGGCGCGAGGACAACCGGCGCGCCGAGGCGGCGGCCGGGCAGCGCGCGCCGATCGCGTGAGCCGCGAGTGAGCGACGAGCTCCTCGTCTTCACCGTCGCCGCGGACGGCGCCGAACGGCTCGACCGCTTTCTCGCCGACCAGCTCCAGTTCTCGCGGACCCAGGCCGCGCGGCTCGTCGCCGACAAGCGCGTGAGCGTCAACGGAGCCGTCGCCCGCGCCTCGCGCGCCCTGGCGCGGGGCGAGCGGGTGGAGGTGCGGCTCCCGACGGCGGAGCCGCCCCGCACCCTCAAGCCCGCCGACATCCCGCTCACGGTGGTCTGGGAGGACGAGCACCTCGCCGTGATCGACAAGCCCGCGGGGCTGGTCGTCCACCCCGCGCCGGGCCACTGGGACGACACGCTCGTCAACGCCCTCGTGGCGCGCGGCACGACGCTCGCGGGCGGGGCGGAGGGGCGGCCGGGGATCGTCCACCGGCTCGACCGCGACACCTCGGGGCTCATGCTGGTGGCGAAGAGCGACGTCGCCCACCGGCGGCTGCAGCACGCGATCGCGCACCGCCGGGTGCACCGCACCTACGCGGCGCTCGCCTGGGGACACCTGGACGAGAGCCCCACGGTCATCGAAGCTCCGCTCGCCCGGCACCCGCGGGACCGGAAGCGGATGGCGGTCCTCGCCGGCGGCCGGCCGGCGCGCACCGACGCCTTCGCCGCCGCGCGCTTCGGGGTGGCCGACCTCCTGCGGCTCGAACTCCACACGGGGCGCACGCACCAGATCCGCGTCCATCTCGAGCACGTCGGCCACCCGGTGGTGGGCGATCCGGTCTACGCCGGGGGCGGGGCGCGGCGGATCTCGGGCGCCGCCCGGGCCACGGCCGACCGCCTGGAGCGCGCCACCCCCCGGCAGGCGCTCCACGCCGCGGGGCTCCGGCTGCGCCATCCCGTGTCGGGCGAAAGTCTTGCATTTCGCGCCGCATGGCCGGCCGATCTCCGGCCGGCGCTCGCGGCGGCGGCGGAGTCGCCGGGGCTCGCCGACGAGCCGGACCCGCTCGGGTACCTTCAATTCTTCCCACGAGATGGCTGAACCTTCCTCGCTCCGGGTGGTGGTCTTCCGGGTCGGCGCCCTGGTCTGCGCGGCCCCGGCATCCATTGTGCGTGAGATCCTGCCGCCGCTTCCCGCCACGCGCATCCCGGGGGTCGCCGGCGCCGTGGACGGGCTGGTGAACGTCCGGGGGCTCCTCCTCACCGTGATCGATGCCCACACCCTGCTGGGTCAGCCCCGGCCGGGGGCCGCCGAGTCGGCCGCTGCCGAGGACGGCGCCATCGTGATGGTCGAGCTGGGCGGGCGGCCCTACGGGCTGGCGGTGAGCCAGGTGCTCGACTTCCTGAGCGTCCCGGCCGAGGCCATCGCGCCCCACGAGGAGCTGCCGGGGGTCGACCCCCGGCTGGTGCGGGCGGTGGGCCGGCAGGGGGACCGCCACTTCATTCTGCTGGACATCGAGGCCCTGCTCGCGCCGATGCTGGGCGGCTGAGGCGCCCGCCGCCGGTCGCTCCGACCGGCGCGGCGCGCGCACACTTTTGCGGAACTGCACGGAGGTCTAGGTGGGTCACACGGTCCTGGTCTGCGACGACGCCATCTTCATGCGCACGATGATCGCCGACATCCTCACCCAGGCGGGCTTCGAGGTCATCGGCGAGGCGGAGTCGGGCCTGCAGGCGGTCGAGAAGTACCGGCAGCTGAAGCCCGATCTGGTGACGATGGACATCGTCATGCCGGACATGGGCGGCATCGACGCCGTGCGCGAGATCTGCAAGACGGACCCCGGCGCCAAGGTCCTCATGTGCAGCGCCATGGGCCAGCAGGCGCTCGTGGTCGAGGCCATCCAGGCGGGCGCCAAGGATTTCGTCGTCAAGCCCTTCCAGCCCTCGCGCGTGCTCGAGGCGGTCCAGCGCGTCCTCGGCTGAGGCGCGCCGCTCCGGCCCGCTGAGGCGCCATGGACGTCTCGAAGTACGCCGCCCTCTTCCTCACGGAGAGCCGGGAGCACCTCGGCTCGTGCAACGCGTGTCTGCTGGAGCTGGAGCGCGGCCCTGAAGCGACCGGGCCGGTCGACGGGCTCTTCCGCGCGATCCATACGGTGAAGGGCATGGCCGCGACGATGGGCTACGCCAACGTCGCGGAGCTGGCGCACCGGCTCGAGAACCTGCTCGACGGGCTGCGCACCCGCCGCGTCGCGGCGACGCCGGCCGTCGTGGATCTCCTCTTCCGCGCCGTCGACGCGATCGGCGCCGGGGTCGAGGAGGCGGCCGCCGGGCGCGACCAGGGCCTCGACGTCGGCGTGCTCGTCGCCGCGCTCGACGCGGCCGCCGCGCCGGCGGCCGACGGCGCCCCGCCGGCGGCGGAGCCCGCCGCGGCCGCCCGGCCGTCCGGGCCGGTGGCCGTGCCGGCCGCGGCCGCGCCGGGGCGCGAGCTCGTCGTGCGCGTCACGCTCCGCCGCGATGCGGCGATGCGGGGCGTGCGCGCGCTGCTCGTGCTGCGCCGCGCCGAGGCGCTCGGCGTCGTCAGCGCGCCGCAGCCCGCGCCGGCCCAGCTCGAGCGTGAGGAGTTCGACGGCCGGCTCGCCTTCCACCTGCGCACCGAGGCCGCGCCCGCGGCGATCGAGGCCGCCGTCCGCGGCGCGGGCGACGTGGAGGCGGTCGCGGTCGAGCAGCCCGAGGCGGCGCCCGCCACGACGCCGGCGGCCGGCGCTGCCGCGGGCGGCGACCCGGGGCGCACGCGGCATCTCCGCGTCGATCTCCGCCGCCTCGACGCGCTCATGAAGCAGGTCGGCGAGCTCGTGGTCGCGAAGAACCGGCTGGTCGACATCGCCGGCAAGAGCGGCGACGAGGAGCTCGACGCGCTGAGCGCGCGGATGGCGCGCCTCGTCGAGGGGATGCAGAGCGAGATCCTGCAGGCGCGCATGACGCCCGTGGGCGAGGTGTTCGACCGCTTCCCGCGCCTGGTGCGCGACCTGGGGCGCGAGCTCGGCAAGCAGATCGCCTTCGAGAGCGAGGGCGGCGAGATCGAGCTCGACCGCTCGGTGCTCGACGAGATCGGCGAGCCGCTGATGCACCTGGTGCGCAACGCCGCCGACCACGGCCTGGAGCCCGCGGCGGCGCGGCTGGCCGCCGGGAAGCCGGGCGAGGGGCGCATCCGGCTCGCCGCGGTACGGGAGCGGAACAGCGTGGCGATCCGGGTCTCGGACGACGGCCGCGGGGTGGACCGCGCCGCGGTGCTCGCGAAGGCGAAGCGCCAGGAGCTCGTCGACGCGGGCGTCGAGACGCTCGCCGACGACGCGCTCCTCAGGATCCTGGCGAAGCCGGGCTTCAGCACCGCCGGGCAGGTGAGCGGCGTCTCGGGCCGGGGCGTCGGGATCGACGTCGTCGCCACGCGCGTGCGCGCGATCGGCGGGACGCTCGAGATCCAGACCACGCCGGGCGCCGGGACGACGTGGACGCTGCGCGTCCCGCTCACGCTGGCGATCGTGCGCGCGCTCCTCACCCGCGTGGGCGACGAGCGCTACGCGGTGCCGCTCGCGTACGTCGCCGAGACGGTGGAGTTCGACCCGCGGGCGGTCACGGGCATGCAGGAGCGCGAGGCGCTCGTGCTCCGGGACCGCGTGGTGCCGACCGTGCACCTGCGCGAGCTGGTCGCGGCGCGCGGCGCCGCGCCGGAGCGGCGCCGGCCGTCGCTCATCCTCGAGGTCGGCGAGCGGCGCACGGCGCTCGTGGTGGATGCCCTCCTCGGGCAGCAGGACATCGTCGTCGAACCGTTCGAGGCCCCTCGCGGCATGCCGCCCTTCTTCGGCGGCGCCACCATCCTGGCGGATGGGGTGCCCGCGCTCATCCTCGACGCGGCCGCCCTCGTCTGACGGCGGGGGTTCACGCAGCAGGGGGTCACATGGAGAGCTCAATGGAAGACGTGCGCGGGTTGAAGGCGCTGCAGCTGGACGCGCTGCGCGAGGTGGCCAACATCGGCGCCGGGCACGCCGCGACGGCGCTGTCGCAGATGACCAACCGCACCATCATGATCAGCGTGCCCGAGGTCAACGTGCGCCCGCTCGAGGACGTGGCCGAGCTCTTCGGGCCCTCCGACACGGTGATCGCCGCGGTCCTCATGCACATGATGGGCGACCTCACCGGCCGGACGCTGCTGATGTTCCCGCAGCAGTCCGCGCGCACGCTCTGCGACATCCTCTTCCGCCGCGCCAGCGGCACGACCGAGGGCTTCGGCCCGATGGAGCAGTCGGGGCTCAAGGAGGTCGGCAACATCCTCGTCAGCGCCTACATGACGGCGCTCAGCGACTTCATGGGGATGATGCTCGTGCCCTCGGTGCCGAGCCTGGTGGTGGACCTGAGCGGCGCGATCCTGACGACGACCTATCTCAATTTCGGCCACGACCGCGACTACGTCTTCTGCGTCGAGACGTCGTTCAGCGTCGCCGGGGCCGACGAGCAGCTCGTGGGGCATTTCCTGCTCATGCCCGACCTGCCGTCGCTGCGCGCCATCTTCGACGCAATCCGCCTGTCCTGACCGCCATGGCCGTCCCGACCGCCGCGCCGCTGTCCGAGCGCGACCTCGCGGTCCTGCGGTCGTTCGCGCGCCGCATCGATCCCTCGGACGCCGGGGCCCACAACAACCTCGGCGTTCTGTATTACCAGAAGGGGCTCGCGGCGGAGGCGATCGCCGAGTTCGCGCGCGCCCTGGAGCTCGACCCGCGCATGCAGGTCGCGCAGGCGAATCTCGAGATCGCCTATCGCGACAGCGGCTACTACGACCGCCGCGTGGCCGAGCTGCAGGAGCGGCTGCGCCGCCAGCCCGCCGACCGCGACGCGCGCTGGGAGCTCGGCCGCGCCTACGCCGCGCTGGGGCACCACGCCGAGGCGGTGGCGGAGTTCGAGGCGCTCCTCGCCTGGCACCCCGGCGACGCGGGCGTGCTCCTGCAGCTCGGCCTCGCCGAGAAGGCGCGCGGGAACATCGAGGCGGCGGGCGAGTGGTTCGCGCGCGCGGCGCGGCGCGATCCCGAGAGCGCCGTGGCGCGATTCTACTCGGGTGAGGCGCTCTACAACCGCGGGCTCAACGAGCAGGCGCTCGCCGCCCTCGAGGCCGCGGTGCAGCGCAACCCCGACTACGCCGACGCGCACTACCTGCTCGCCTTCGTCTACGGCGACATGGGCGATCACGAGGCGGCGCGCGCGGCGGCCAAGCGCGCCATCGCCCTCAACCCCGCGATCGCCCGGGCGCAGGCCAACCTCGCGCTCGACCGCGTCGCCCAGGAGCTGGGCGGCGAGGGGCCCGCCGCGGCGGAGCGGGAGCCGGCGCGGCCCACCGTGGTCGCGGGCGGCGCGCTCGCCCACTGCAGCCTGGGGCTCGCCTTCCGCCAGAAGGGCTACTACCTCGAGGCGCTGCGCGAGTACGGGCTCGCGCTCGAGGCGGGCGAGGACCGGCGGCTCGCGCTGCAGGCGATGGCCGAGGTGCACCTGCTGCGGCGCGACCTCCCGGCGGCGCTCGAGCTCTACGAGGCGCTCGTGCGCGAGTTCGCCGACAGCCCCAAGCTGTGGAACGAGCGCGGCGTCTGCCTCCACCAGGCCGGCCGACGCGACGAGGCGCGCGCCTCGTACGAGCAGGCGGTCGCGCTCGACCCGCGCTACGCGCTCGCCTGGAACAACCTGGGCGTGGTGCGCGCCGGGGCGGGGGAGGAGGGCGCGCGCGAGGCGTTCGGGCGCGCCCTCCAGGCCGCGGCGCCGCTCGTCGCCGCGCGGCTCAACCTCGCGCTGCTCGAGTTCCAGCGGCGCCGGATCCAGCCCGCGCTCGAGGCCTACCGCGCGGTGCTCGCCGGCGAGCCCGAGAGCGCGGCGGCGTGGAACGGCGTGGGGCTCGTGCTCATGGAGCTCAAGCGCTTCCCCGAGGCGCGCAATGCCTTCGCGCGCGCGGTGGAGGCGGACACCGGCTTCGCCGCGGCGCACTACAACCTGAGCTTCGCGCTGAGCCAGCTCGGCGACTTCGACGGCGCGCTCCGCGAGACGAAGCGCGCGCTCGAGCTCGAGCCGTTCTACGTGCCGCAGAAGTTCCAGCTCGCGCTCGACCTGCAGTACGAGGACCCGACGATCGCGATCGCCCCCGAGCTCTTCGCCGACGTGGGCGGCGAGGCGGTGGGGACCGAGTTCGCCTTCGACGCCGGGCTGCTCGACCAGCTCTTCGCCGAGCTCGCCCCGCCCGAGGCGGCGGGCGCCGCGGTCGCGGCCCCCGCGCGCCGGGAGGATCCGCTCGCCCTGGCGCGGGACTACATCAGCAAGGGGCTGCTCGAGCTCGCCACCGCCGAGCTCACGCGCGCCCAGGGGCGCGGTGCGGCGCGGGTGCAGGCCATCGCGCTCCTCGGCGACATCTACGCGAAGCGCGGGCTCCACGGCGAGGCGCTCGAGCGCTACCGCGAGGCGCGCACCCTCGAGCCGGCGGACCGGGAGGCCGCCCTGGGCGAGCTGCGCGCGCTGCTCGCGCTGGGCCGCT
This sequence comes from Gemmatimonadales bacterium, assembly GCA_035760645.1. Classification (GTDB taxonomy): domain Bacteria; phylum Gemmatimonadota; class Gemmatimonadetes; order Gemmatimonadales; family GWC2-71-9; genus DASSTY01. The sequence continues at coordinate 171,547 of DASTSO010000023.1, read as the reverse complement.
CCGTGGAGGCCGCGCCCATCGCCGACGCGCTCGTGGCGCGGGCGGGCGACGACGTCGAGGCGCTGGTCGCGCGTGCGCGGGTCCGGCTCGCGCTGGGCGACGCGGTGGGCGCGCTCGACAGCGCGCGTGCGGCACAGGCGCGCGCGCCAGGCCGCGCCGACCTGCATCAGCTCCTCGCCCGCATCGCCGTGCGCCTGGGCGACCGCGCCGGGGCGCTCGCGGCCTATCAGACCGCGCTCCAGGTGGACGGCGCCCTGGTCCAGGTCTGGTACGAGGTCGGCCGGCTCGAGGAGGAGCAGGAGCACTGGCCCGCGGCCCGCGCCGCCTATCGGCGCGCGCTCGACCTGCTGCCGACCTACGTCGAGGCCGCGCTCGCGCACGCCGACCTCGCGCGGCGCACCGAGTCGCCGAAGGCGGCGGTCGCGCTCCTCGTCGATCTGCTCGCGGCCGATCCGTACGAGTTCGACGCGCTCGTGCTCCTCGCCCGCACGCTGCTCGACGACGGCCGCGCCCAGCAGGCGATCGAGGCGGTCGAGCGGGTGCTCAAGTTCGTCCCCGAGCACCCGGGGGCGCTCTTCCTGCGCGGCGTCGCGCTCGCCAAGCAGCGGCGCTTCGCGGAGGCGGTCGCCGCGTGGGACGAGGTCGTGCGGCTCGATCCCGGCGGTCCGTGGGCCGCCGAGGCCCGGAGCCGCGCCCGGTCGGCGCGCGACCTCCAGCACATCTTCACCGCCGGGAGCCGTGACGAGGCCGTCGCGGTCGCCGCCGGCCCCGTCGGCGCCGGCGCAGGGAGCTGAGCGATGCCGATCGAGGGACCGCTCAAGGAGCTCGACATCCACGACGTCTTCCAGCTGCTGGACCTGGGCCGGAAGACGGGCGTGGTGCGCGTGACGAGCGAGCTGCGGCAGAACGGCGGGAGCGTCTATTTCGAGGGCGGCGCCGTCGTGGCGGCGGTGATCCAGAGCAATCCGCACCCGCTGGGCGGGCTGCTGCTCAAGAGCGGCAAGATCCTCGAGCAGGACCTCGCGCGCGCCCGCGCGGTGCAGGCCGCGGGCGATCCGCGCCGGCTCGGCGACATCCTCGTCGAGCTGGGTGCCGTGAGCCGCCGCGAGCTCGACCGGCACGTCCGCGCGCAGGTCGAGGAGGTCATCTTCGAGCTGATGAGCTGGTCGGAGGGCTATTTCTCCTTCGCCGACGGGCCCTTCGACCGCAGCGGCATCGAGGCCGCGGTGCGGATTCCGACCGAGGCGCTCCTGATGGAAGCGGCGCGGCGGATCGACGAGTGGTCGCGCATCGAGAGCCGCGTCCCGCACCTCGGCGTGATCCCCCGGCTGCCCGAGGCGTCCGCCGACGGCGGGCTGCTCGACCTGGTGCCGTTCGAGTGGGAGGTGCTCGCAGCGAGCGACGGCATGCGGGACCTCCGCGCGATGGCCGCCGCCCTCGGCCGCTCGGAGTTCGACGTGGCGCGCACGGTCTTCGGCCTCGCGAGCGCGGGGCTCCTCGTGCTCGACGATCCGCTCGCCGGTCCGGCGCCCGCGGCGCGTCCGCGCGATCTCGCGGGGCTCGTGGCGCTCGCCGACGACCACCTCGCGGTCGGCGACGCGGAGTCCGCGCGGCTGACGGCCGCGGAGCTGCTCGAGCGCTTTCCGGGCCAGGCGCCGGGCTACCTGGTGCTGGGGCGCGCGCTGCTCGCGGGCGGCCAGCACGAGGAGGCCGCCGGGGCGCTGCAGCAGGCGCTCGGGATCGATCCGCTGCTCGCGCCGGCGCAGCGCCTCCTGGGTCTCGCGCGCGTCGCCGCGGGGCGGTTCGACGAGGCGATCGAGTGCTGGGACCGCTGGGCTGCGCTCGCGACGCGGCCGGCGGAGGAGGCGGCGCTCGGACCCGCGCTCGAGCGGCTGCGCGACGCCGCCCAGACTCTCGCCGACGCGCTCCGGAGCCGCCATGACTGACGATCGCCGCAGTCTCAGCGACGACATCCGCGGGATGACGGCGCAGCTCGCCGAGGATCCGTCGAGCCTCGTCTTCCTGCGCCTGGGCGAGGCGCTGCGCCGCCGGCGGCAGCTCGACGCGGCGCTCAAGGTGGCGGGGCAGGGTCTCGCGCGCTATCCCGAGCTCGCCGACGCCCACGACCTCCAGGCGCGCATCCTCGCCGACCTCGGCGACCACGCGCGCGCCTTCGACGTCTGGATCCGCGCGCTCGAGATCGACCCCGAGCATCCGGGCGCCAACAAGGGGATCGGCTTCCTCTACTTCAAGGCCGGCGAGTTCGCCGAGGCGCTGCACCACCTGGAGGCGGCCGCCCGGTATCTCGTCGGCGACGACGGCCTCGACTCGGCCATCACCCGCGTGCGCGAGCGCCTCGCGGCGGCCGCCGCCCCCGTGGTGCAGGCTGCCCCCGAACCGGCACCGGCGCCGGCGTCGGCGCCGGAGGCGGGACCGGCGGTGGCCGTCGGGGTCGAGGAGCCGAGCGACGCTCCCACGGACGCGCCGAGCGACGCGCAGGTCTTCGCCGGCCTCGAGGGCACGGAGAACGGGCTCCTCCTCCTCGACGCGCACGGCCTGCGCCTGGGGGGCGGCGTGCGGAGCCCCGCAGGTGAGGACGTGAGCGACGCGGTGGCGGCGCAGCTGGCGGGCGTCTCGCGCGAGGCGAGCCGCGCGGCGCGCATCCTCGGCCTCGGGGACTGGGTGAGCGTCTCCGCGGAGTCGGCCGACGGGAGTCTGCACCTGAGTGCGCCGACGGCGGAGAGCGTGCTCCTCCTGCTGCGCGGCCCGGGAGTGCCGGCGGGCCGGCTCGCCGTGCTGGCCGAGCGCGCGGGGGCGGCGGCGCGGCGCTGGCTGGAGCAGCTCGGATGAGCGGACGCAACGAGGCGGTGCTCGAGCGGGTCTGCCGCGTGCGCGGCGTCCGGGGCGCGGTGCTGGTGGACGCGGCCGACGGGCTCGTCGTGGCCGAGGCGCTGCTCGACGAGGTCGAGAGCCGCGCCATCGCGGCGCTCGCGGCGGCGCTGGTGCAGCGGCTCGGGCGCACGGCGGCGGGCGCGGGGCTCGCGACGCCGGCGTTCGTGCACCTCCGCGGCGCCGCCGGCGCGCTGCTCGCGGTGCCCGCGGGGGCGGGGCTCCTCGTCGTGGCGCTCACCGATGCGACCGCCAACGTCGGCCACGCGCGTCTCGAGCTGCTCGAGGCCGCGGGCCAGGTCGGCTGATGCGCGCGATCGAGCCCTGGGTGGCGCCGCCGCTGCGGACGTTCCTCGCCGAATCGGGGGCGCGCGTCGCGCTCCTCATGACGACGGCGGGGCAGGTCGTCGCGCAGCACGGCTTCGCGCGCTCGCTCGACCTGATGTCGGCCGCCGCGCTCGGCGCCGGCATCGTCGCCTCCACCGAGGAGCTCGCGCGCATCCAGGGTGTCCCGCGCTTCGGCGCCCTCGTGCATCAGGGCGAGCGGCAGGGGCTCTTCATCTCGGCGCTCGAGACGCCGCGCGGGCGCTGGATCGCCCTCGTCGTCTTCGGGCCCGAGACGAGCGTGGGGCTGGTGCAGCTCTTCTTCGAGCGGATGGTGGCCGAGCTCGCGGCCGCCGCGCCGGCCGAGGCGCCGGCGGCGGCGCCGGTGCTGGCCGAGAATTTCGAGCACGAGCTGAACGCGAGCCTGCGGGCGCTCTTCGGACGATAGACGTTAGGCGATAGACGTTAGCGGACGGCGGCGAACGATGTCCCTGGTCAACTTCACGACGCGCGAGATCACCTGCAAGATCGTCTATTACGGACCGGGCCGGTCCGGCAAGACGACGAACCTGCAGTACGTGCACGGCCGCGTCCCCGAGAGCCGGCGCGGGCGCATGGTGTCGCTCGCGACCCACACCGACCGCACGCTCTTCTTCGACTTCCTCCCGATCGACCTCGGGAGCATCTCGGGCTTCACGACGAAGTTCCAGCTCTACACCGTCCCGGGGCAGAGCTACTACAACTCCACCCGCAAGCTCGTCCTGCAGGGCGCCGACGGCGTCGTCTTCGTCGCCGACAGCCAGGCGCGCCGCTTCGACGACAACCTCGAGAGCCTCCAGAACCTGCAGGAGAACCTGCTCGCCCAGGGGGTCGACGTCCGGACGCTGCCGGTCGTCTTCCAGTACAACAAGCAGGATCTGCCGCGCGACCTCGTACTCACCTGTGAGGAGCTCGACGACGCGCTGAACTTCCGCGGCGTGCCGAGCTACGCGGCCGACGCGCTGCACGGGAGCGGCGTCTTCGAGACGCTCAAGGGGATCAGCGAGCTGGTCCTCAAGCGACTGGCCGCGGGCGCGGTGGGCGGCGTCGGCGCCGGCGCCGCGGCTCCCGGCGCCGGAGCGGCGCGGCCATGACGGCGACGCTGAACGCGCAGGCGCGGTTCGAGACGCTCGTCGTCGGGGCCGGGAACCGGCTCGCCGTGACGGCGGCGCGCGCGGTGGCCGAGGCGCCGGGGAGCGTCTACAACCCGCTCTTCGTCTACGCGCGCCCCGGGCTCGGCAAGACGCACCTGCTGATGGCGATCGGGCACCAGGTCAAGGCGATCAACCCCGGGCTCGCGGTCGAGTACCTCACGCTCGACGCGTTCGTCGAGTCGTTCACCACGGCGGTCGCCTCGGGGCAGGGCGAGGCCTACCGGCGCCGCTTCACCGAGGTGGGGCTGCTCCTCGTCGACGACGTGCAGTTCCTCACGCACCGGCGCGAGATGCAGAGCGAGCTGCTCCGCATCGTGGATGCGCTGCAGGCGGCGGGGCGGCAGATCGTGCTCACGAGCGATCGGCCGCCGGCCGAGATCGCGGCCCTCGACGAGCGCCTGATCCGCCGCTTCGGCGGCGGGCTCATCATCGACATCGGCGAGCCCGACTACGAGACGCGGGTGGCCATCCTGCGCCGGAAGGCGGAGGAGCGGGGCACCGTCTTCGCTCCCGGCGTGCTCGAGGCCGTCGCCGGACTCGGCATCGACAACGTGCGCGAGCTGGTCGGCGCGCTCAATCGGCTGGTCGCCTTCCAGGCGGTGAGCGACGCGCCCCTCGATGCGCGCCAGGCGGTGATCCTCGTGGGCGGTGCGGCGGGACGCGACGAGGAGGGCGAGATGTCGGCGGCGGCCCCCGCCGCGCCGGCGTCCGGGGACGTCCCGGTGCCGGAGGTCGGGCCGACGGACGCCACGCTTTCGGAGGAGCCTTCCCTCCCGTCGCCTTCCGGCCCGTCCGCCGGCCTCGCCGACGAGTTCGGCGACTTCCTCTCCGAGGTCGCGGCCACCGTCGCGCAGCAGGTCGAGTCGTGGCGCACCCAAGTCGGCGCCGCGATCCTGCGCTGGGAGGGTGAGGGCTACCGGACGCAGCGGCTCGACGCGCTCCTCGAGCAGGACGAGGTGCCCGATCCCGACGCGGCGCTCCGCGCCTACGCGGCCGACGTCGCGCGGCTGCAGGCGCTCGAGGCGGACGCGGTCCAGCTCGCGCCCGAGCTGGCCGGGCACGCCGCCTTCCGCGATCCGGCCGACGTGGCCGCCGCGGAGGCGCTCCTCGAGCGCACCCGGGCCGCCACCACGCCGCCGCCCCCACCGTCGCCGCTCTGGCGACTCGAGGAGATCGTCGAGGGGCGGGGGAATCGCATGGCGGTGCGCGCGACCCACGCGGTGGCGGAGGAGCCGGGGACGAAGTACAACCCGCTCGTCCTCATCGGCGGCCCGGGCAGCGGAAAGACGCATCTCCTGCATGGCCTCGGGAACGCGCTCGCCGCGCCGGGCGGTGTCGTCGCCTGCCTCGGTGCGGGGGAGTTCACGAGCGAGCTCATCGAGGCGATCGACCAGAACAGCGTCCCGGCGTGGCAGGCGCGCTACCGCCGCGTGCAGGCCTTCCTCCTCGACGACGTCCATCTCCTCGGCGGCAAGGACCGCACGCAGGAGGAGCTCTTCACGCTCTTCAACCTGCTGCTCGCCGCCGGGCGGCAGATGGTGTTCACCGCCGCTGCGCCGCTCGCCGCCCTCGAGGGGATCGAGCCGCGGCTCCTCACGCGCCTCGAGGGCGGGCTCGTCGTCGAGCTCCCGGCGCCCGACCGCGAGGTGCGGCAGCAGCTCGTCGAGCGGCTCCTCGCCGCGAAGGGCGTGACGGCCGATCCCGAGCTGGCCGCCTACGTCGCGAGCCGGCCGGCCGAGTCGGCGCGCGCGGTGCAGGGCCTCGTGCAGCGTGTCCTCAACGCCGCCGAGGCGCAGCAGACCGCGCCCACCGCGGCGCTCGCCCGCGAGCTCCTCGAGGGTCCGGCGCGCACGCCGCGGCGGCCCGGGGGCCGCACGAGCGGCGTCGTCGCGTCCACCGGCGGCGGGGTGCGCAGCCGCGAGAAGATGGTATGGGACTGGCCCGACGTCGCCGACCGCATGGTCGAGGAGTGGCGCTGATGGCCATCAAGGGCAGTCTCAAGGAAGCCTCCCTCCCCGACGTGATCCAGCTGCTGTTCCTCGGGCGGCGCACCGGCTGTCTCGCCGTGGCCGACCGGCAGAACTTCGGCTACATCTACTTCGACGAGGGCCGGATCACCTTCGCGTCGATCGTGAACCGGCGCGACCGCCTCGGCGACATGCTGGTGAAGCACCAGCGGATCACGGCCGAGCAGCTCCAGCACGCCGTCGAGCTGCAGGACGCGAGCCGCGAGGAGAAGCTCGGCGAGATCCTCGTCGGGCTGGGCGCGCTCACGCGCGAGGAGCTCGACGAGTACGTCCGGATCCAGATCGAGGAGGCGGTCTACTATCTCTTCACCTGGACCCAGGGGACGTTCAACTTCGAGGCCGGCGTGCGGCCCGAGCACGCCGGCTCGCTCGTCAGCATCAACCCCGAATGGCTCCTGCTCGAGGGCGCCCGCCGGGTGGACGAGTGGAGCGTCATCGAGAAGAAGATTCCCAGCTTCGACCTGATCTTCGCGGTGGATCCCGCGCACGTCGGCGCGTCCGACGCCGCCCTCTCGCCGCAGCAGCAGCAGATCATCCCGCTGCTCGACGGCGAGCGCGACGTGCAGCAGGTGGTCGAGGACTCGGGTCTCGTCGAGTTCGAGGTGGGCCAGGCGCTCTACGGGCTCATCACGGCGGGCTTCGCGCACCGCGTGGGCACCTCGGCCGCCGCGCCGCAGCCCAAGGTCAACGACGCGCGCATCGAGGAGCACCGCAACCTCGGCATCGCCTTCTACAAGACGGGGATGCTCGACGAGGCGCTGCGCGAGTTCCGCCGCGTGGCCGAGCTGCGACCCTCGGAGGGGAGCGCCCTCTTTTACGTGGGGCTCATCGGGCTGAAGCAGGCGCGCTGGGAGGACGCGGTCGAGAGCTTCCGGGCCGCGGCCGAGAAGAGCGGACCGCGCCCCGCCGTGCTCCACAACCTCGCGCTCGCTCTCGAGCAGCTGGGCCGGCTCGACGAGGCGGAGGCCGCCTGGAGCGAGGCCGCGGGCCGCGCGCGCGACGACGTGCGCGTCATGCTCGGCTGGAGCATCGTCGCGCTCAAGCGAGGCGACTGGGAGACGGCGCAGGGGCGGCTCGCCCGCGCCCGCGAGTTCCTCGGCGAGCGCACGCCGCCGGCGCTCTGGTTCTGGGCCGCCACCCTCGCCGCCGCCGGCGCGGGCGACACCGCGGGCGCGCTCGGGGCGGCGCGCGCCGGCGTCGAGGCGTACGGCTCGAACGCGGTGCTGCGGAACAATCTCGCCGTCGTGCTCGAGAGCGCGGGGGATGCGGCCGCGGCCGAGCAGGCGCTCCGCGCGGCGCACGCCGACGAGCCCACGCTGCCGCAGGTGTCGAAGAACCTCGCCGACCTCCTCTACCGCAGCGGCCGCTACGACGACGCGTTCGAGGCCTACGAGCGCGCCGCCAAGCTCAGCCCCGACCTCGGCGACGACCTCTACTTCAAGCTCGGCAACATCGCCTACAAGCGGCAGGACCGCGAGCGGGCGAAGGCGAGCTGGACGCGGGCGGTCGAGCTCAACCCCGGGCACCAGCTCGCCCGGGCCAACCTCGAGATGCTGGAGAGCACGACGTGAGCGTGGCGCCGCGCCCGCCGCAGCCGCCGGCCCCGTCGGACGAGGAGGCGGCGTTCGCCGAGCTCGCCCGCGCCATCTCGGGCATCGTCGGCATGACGCTCGACGCGTACAAGGACCGCTGCCTGCGCCGGCGCATCGCGGTGCGGATGCGGGCCTGCGGCGTGCACACCTACGCCGAGTACCGGGCGCTGCTCGAGTGCACGCCGGCCGAGTGCGAGCGGCTGCACGACGCGCTGACGATCAACGTCACGCGCTTCTACCGGAACCTCGAGACCTGGGACCAGCTGCGCGACCGCGTGCTGCCGGACCTGCTGCGCGCGCGCGACGGGCGGCTCGCCGTCTGGAGCGCCGGGTGCGCCTCGGGGGAGGAGCCGTACACCGTGGCGCTGCTGGTGGCGGAGGTCGCCGCGTGCCTCGGGCGGCCCGACTGGCTCGAGCGGCTCGAGGTGGACGCCACCGACATCGATCGCCAGAGCCTCGAGCGCGCGACCCAGGCGCGCTATCTCGCGCCCGCCCTCGTGGAGCTGCCGCCGGCCTATCGGGCGCGCTGGTTCGCCGAGCGGGAGGGGGCGTGGGAGGTCGCCGAGCGGCTGCGGCGGCGCGTGCGGGTCGGCCGGCTCGACCTCACGCGCGAGCCGCCGCGCCGGCCGGCCTACGACCTGATCCTCTGCCGCAACGTGGTCATCTACTTCGACAAGGCGATGCAGGAACGCCTCTTCGATCTGTTCGCCGAGGCGCTCGCGCCCGGCGGTTACCTGGTGCTGGGCAAGGTCGAGACCCTGCTCGGCCCGGCGCGCGAGAAGCTGACGCTGCTGGACCCGCGCGAGCGCATCTACCGGAGGCCGGCGTGAGCCCGGAGCGTGGGACCCGTGAGATCATCGTCCGCGTGGCCGACCTGAGCGTCGGCACCGCGGGAGACGTCCTGACTACCGTCGGGCTGGGCAGCTGCGTGGCGATCGCGCTGCACGATCCGGTCGCCCGGATCGCCGGGCTCGCGCACATCCTGCTGCCGTCGCCGGCGCTGAGCCGCGAGGCGGACAAGGCGGGGAAGTTCCCGCAGACCGCGCTGCCGATGCTCCTCGCCCGCATGGTCGAGGAGGGGGCGGCCCGGCGCCGGATCACCGCGCGGCTCGCGGGCGGCGCGAGCATGTTCGCGAACCTCACCCCGCCGGGCGCGATCCAGATGGGCGAGCGCAACGTGGTCGCCTGCCGGCAGGCGCTGGCCGACCACGAGGTTCCGCTCGTGGGCGAGGCGGTCGGCGGCGACTTCGGCCGCACCGTGCGGCTGCACGTCGAGAGCGGCCGCCTGGACGTGAGCAGCATCCTGCACGGCGTGCAGACGCTCTGAGAGGCCAGGCCCCATGCCGACCGGCACCCCGACCGTCCTGATCGCGGACGACAGTCCGTTCTTCCGCCGACTCCTCTCCGAGATCGTGCAGGACTCGGGCGAGTTCCGCGTCGTGGCCACCGCCCGCAACGGGATGGATGCGCTGCAGAAGGTCCATCGGCACCAGCCCGACCTGGTCATGATGGACCTCGAGATGCCGGAGCTCGACGGCCTCGGCGCCATCGGCTATATCATGTCCGAGGCCCCGCGGCCGATCGTCGTGGTGAGCGCCTACGCCGGCCCCGGCACCGCCGCCGCGATCCGCGCCCTCGAGCTCGGTGCCGTGGACCTCGTGCCGAAGGAGGAGGGGCGCGAGGAGGCGGCCACGCGCCGCTTCGCCGAGCGCGTGCTCGATGCCCTGCGGGCCGCCCGCGCGGCCGACATCCACCGCCTGCCGGTGCTCGCGCGGCCGCCGCAGGCGGCCGCGGCGCCCGCGGCGCTCTTCGCCGTGCCGGGCCGGGCCCGCTTCTGCGTGGCGATCGCCGCCTCCACCGGCGGGCCGCGCGCGCTGGCAGAGGTGGTGCCGCAGCTGCCGCCCGGCCTCGGCGCGGCGGTCGTGATCGTCCAGCACATGCCGCCCAAGTTCACGCGCAGCCTCGCCGAGCGGCTCTCGGCCCAGAGCCGCCTCCACGTCGTCGAGGCGGAGGACCGCACCCCGCTGCTCGCCGACACCGCCTACGTCGCCCCCGGCGACTTCCACATGCGCGTGGGTGCCGGACTCGACGGGCTCGCGCTGCTGCTCGACCAGGAGGCGCCGGTCCACGGCGTCCGTCCCGCGGCCGACCCGCTCTTCCGCAGCGTGGCGGAGGTGTTCGGCCCGCGCGCGGTGGGCGTCGTGCTCACCGGGCTCGGGCGGGACGGCGCGGACGGCCTGAAGCGGATGCACGACGCCGGCGGCTTCGGGATCGCGCAGGATCGCGCGACGGCGACGATCTACGGCATGCCGAACGCCGCGCTGCAGGCCGGGGGCGCCGACGTCGTCCTCCCGGTCTCGCGCATCGCCGCGCGCGTCGCGGAGGAGCTCGGGCGCATGGGCCGCGCCGAGCGCACGGAGCGCACCGCATGAGCCTGGCGCGCGGCCCGGGCGCGGCGGAGCACGGGAGCGCGCGGGAGTTCCTCCTGGTGCGCGCCGGCCGGCGGCGGGTCGGGCTCCCGCTCGAGCACCTGGTCGAGGTCCTCGAGACGGGCCCCTGCCACCCGGTGCCCTCGCGCGAGCCGGCAGTGCGCGGAGTCGCGAACGTGCGCGGCCGCCTCCTGCCGGTGCTCCACCTGGGCGCGCTCCTCGACGGCGGACCATGCCCGCCGGGGCAGGGGGAGGCGTGCGTCGTGGTCGCGGTCGGGGGGCGTCGGGTCTGCCTCGAGGTGGACGACGCCGAATCGGTCGTGCGCGAGGCGCTCCTGCCCGTGCCGCCGGAAGCGGGAATGCCGTGGGCGGCCGCCCTCGCGCGGTTGCCGGAGGGGCTGGTGCCGCTGCTGGACCTGCCAGCGGTGGGTGCCCGCCTCATCGACACAGGAACCGAATCATGAACAGCGCCGACGACATCCAGGTCGTGGTGTTCCGGGTCGGGCCGCAGGAGTTCGCGCTCGACATCCTTCAGGTCGAGCGCATCCTGCGCTACGAGACCCCGGCCATGCTGCCCCAGGCGCCCGACTTCCTCGAGGGCGTGGTGCGCTACCAGGACGCGGTGGTGCCGGTCGTGGACCTGCGCAAGCGCCTCGAGGTCGATGCCGCCGTGCGCGAGGAGACGCGCCTCATGGTCGTGCTCCTCGACGACCAGCGCGTCGGCATCCTCGTCGACGAGGTGCGCGAGGTGCTGCGGGTGGACAGCACCACGATCACCGCGCCGCCGCCCATGGTGCGCGGTCTCGCCGCTGCCTACATCGCGGGGATCATCACCCGCCAGGATCGCACGATCGTGATCCTGAACGCCGGGAAGCTCCTCACCTCCACCGAGCGGCTCGCCCTCCATGCAGTCGGGGCCTGAGGCGCCGGCGCCGGCCGCCGCGCCGGTCGCGCCCGCCGCGCCGGGCACCCCGGCCGGCGACGCCTGGGTCGCGCAGCAGCGCGCGCGCTTCCAGGAGATCGAGCACGCGCTCGGACAGATCGGCACGCCGGCCGAGCGCGAGGCGGTCAAGCGCGAGATCGTCGCCCTCTTCAAGCGGGTGGACGGCGCGCTCGCCGAGCTCACGCAGCTCAAGGAGGACATCCGCGGCCTCGTCGACCGCTACAAGCAGGCGGCGAACGCGGCGGCGCCGGCGCAGGCGCCCCAGTTCACCGGCGCGCGCCCCGTCGTTCACGCCGACCACATCGGCGCCTCGACCTTCATCGAGAAGGGGTGGAGTCTCATCTCCCTCGGCGACTACGCCGGCGCCATCACCGCCCTCGAGAAGGCGCTCGCCCTCTCGCCGGGGGAGGTGCAGGCGCAGTCGCTCCTGGGCTGGGCGCAGATGCTCCACGAGGACTACGACGACGCGCTCGCCACGTTCTCGCGCGTGCTCATGAAGGAGCCGGCCAACGCGCTCGCGCGGATCAACGTCGGCTACATCTGCCTCAAGAAGCGCATCTTCGGCGAGGCGATCGAGCATCTCTCGAAGGCGATCCGGCTCGACAACGACCGCAAGGCGACGCTCTACGCCCACTACTATCTCGGGCTCGTCTACCTCGAGCGCGAGATGTACGAGGACGCGCAGACCTTCTTCCGCAAGACGCTCACGCTCGGGCCCAACCTCATCGAGGCCTGGTTCGAGCTCGGCCGCGCCCTCTGGTTCGCCGGCGAGCGCGACGCGGCCCAGCAGGCCTGGGCCGACGGCCACAAGGCGAACAGATTCAACCCCTGGGCCAAGCGCTGTCGCGAGATGCTCGATCTCGCGGCGGCGGGAGGGGAGATCCCGCGTCACCTGCTGACCTGAGCGTCGCGATCCGCTTCGCCGCGGCGCTGCTCGCGCCCGTGCCCGTTCAGGGTGCGCCGCCGCCGCCGGTCAGGATTCAGGTCGGGCCGGTCACGGCGGTGGCGCGGCCCGACGAGCTCCCGCTCGCGCGCGGGCTCGCCGAGCTCGCTGCCCGCCCGCAGCGCTGGCCCGGTCTGGACTCGCTCCCACCCGACTCCCTCCGCCTCATCCTCGTCCCCGACCGGCGCGGCTTCAACGCGCTGACCCGCGGCAGCGTCCCGACCTGGGGGGCGGGCCTCGCGGCGCCCGAAGCCCGCACCATCGTCCTGCGGGCCGACGCCGGCGACCTGCCCGAGATCCTCCGCCACGAGCTCGCCCACCTCGCGCTCCACCGCGTCCTCCGGAGCCGCGTGCCGCTCTGGTTCGACGAGGGCTACGCAACATGGGCCGCGAGCGGGATCGGCGCCCTCGAGGTCCTCCAGCTCGATTACGCCGTCCTGCGCGGCGGGGTGGGGGACCTGCGCGAGCTGGACGGCGCCCTGCGCGGCTCCGAAGTGACGGCCGGCGTCGCCTACCCGCTCGCGGCCACGGCGGTGGCGGAGCTGGCGCGGCGTCACCCGGAGGGGACGCTCCGCCCGCTCCTGGCGCGGCTCGAGCGGGGCGAGGAGTTCGCCGATGCGGTCCGGGAGACGACGGGGCTCACGCTCCCCCAGTTCGAGGCTGCCTGGCAGCGGGCGGTCCGGCTCCGCTACGGGCTGCTCGTCTGGCTCTTCGGCATCGGCTTCTGGACCGCGGTGGCGTTCCTGGTCCTGGCCGGGCCGTCCATCCGTCGCTGGCTCGATCGGCCCCGGCGCGCGGCCCTCGACGTCGGCTGGGTGGTGCCCGAGCCGGAGCCCGGGCCGGAGCCTGGGCCGGAGCCCGGGCCGCAAACCGGGCCGGAGCGGCCGCCGGGCCCGGAGTCCCGCCCCGGCGCCGAAAGCCGTGGGGCATCGGAACTTGACCAACCGCCGGCGCCGTAGTAGCGTCCACGTCTATGTCGAATCCTCGTGTCGCCGCCACCCCGCGTGGTGCGCTGTTCGGACGTCGGAACGTCCTCTTTCTCGCCGCCGCCGTCCTCGTCCTCGTGGTCGGCTACCTGCTACTCAAGGCCGGGAGCGCGGACGCCGGTGCGGCCCTCCTGGTCCTGGGGTACTGCATCCTCTTTCCGCTCGGCCTCGCCTTGTCGTGACCAGCATTACGGCACGCTCTATGCGGAGCGGTATCGTGCCGTGTGCGGTATCGAACTGATCGTCCGGGCGAATAGCTCAGCTGGTCCAGAGCGCCTGTCTTACACACAGGATGTCGGGGGTTCGAATCCCTCTTCGCCCACTGCCTGCCGCGTCCGCCGGACGCGGCCGTATTGGCCCGATCGGGCTGCTTCTGCTGCGGAGGCTCACTAGCATGTCAGTTACCCGCGTCCTTGCCCTCGGCGTCTTCGGGGCCCTCGTCACCGCGCCGCTCGCCGCGCAGGGGATCCCGCGCCGGGCGGCAATCAATCCGGGCCGCGCGGCCGCGCCGACGCAGCGCATGCTGGTCGCGAATCCGTATCCGTCCTCCTCCGCCGACTCGGTGCTGGCGGTGCGGATCGGCTCGGGGCTGCGCACCCGCCTCGACAAGCTCGGCGGCAACGACATCAACGTCCTCGCCGACACCACGATGAACCGCGCGCTGAAGGAGTTCGGCTACCCGGCCGACGCGCTCCTCAGCCCGCTGCTCGCGCGCCAGCTCGCGCTCAACCTGGCGAGCCGGCTGGTCGTCACCTCCACCCTCTCGCGCGGCGAGGCCGGCAACCGCGTCCTCACCGCCCGGCTGGCCGGCGCCAACGACGACGCGGGCCAGGTCGTGCAGGCGCCGATGCAGCCCAACCAGGACCCGGTCGCCTTCGGCAACTCGGTGGGCGAGCAGTTCGGGCCCGTCCTCAAGGCGCTCCCCGACGCGCGCACCTGCGTCGAGACCCGCGAGAAGGACCCGAAGAAGGCGCGCGAGGCGGCCGAGAAGGCGCTCAAGACGGTGCCGAACTACGGCCTCGCCGAGTACTGCCTGGCCCGGATCGCCATGGACCAGAAGGCGCCGCAGCAGCAGATCGTCCAGCATCTCCAGAACGCCACCAAGGGCGACCCGCTCAGCCTGCCCGCGTGGAGCCAGCTCGCCGCGCAGTACGAGCAGGCCCACGACACGGCGCAGGTCCTCGCCGCGTACCAGCAGATCCTCCGCGTGGCGCCGGGTGACGCCAAGCTGCGCGAGACGATCTTCCGCTACTTCCTCCAGACCGGAAAGCCGGAGCTGGCGAAGAACGTGGCGGACGAGGGGCTCAAGCTCGATCCCTTCAACGCCGACATGTACGACCTGAAGAGCAACGCCTGCCTCTTCCTCAGCGACTTCACCTGCGCGGTGCAGGCGCTGGAGCAGGCCTACACGGTCGACTCGACGCGCGCCGACACGCTCTTCTTCGCCAAGATCCAGGTCGCGGCCGAGCAGCGGCTCGCGGACACGATGCCGAAGCCGACCGCCCAGGACACGGCGACGTTCGTGAAGTGGGCCAAGACGGGCGCGCAGAAGTTCCCCAACAACCTCACGCTGCTCAACGCGCTGAACCGCGCCTACGCCTACACGGGCCAGGTGGACAGCACGCTCGCCGTGAGCCGCCGGATCCTCACCCTCGACAGCACCTCGGTCGGGCCGGCGATCGCCACCGTGACGGCGCTCGTCGGGGCCAACCGGCTCGCCGAGGCGCAGCCCTTCATCCAGCGCGTCGAGCAGAAGGGCGACCAGAACGACAAGGAGCGACTCGCCGTGGTCTTCCTGAACGCGGCGCGGCCGAAGCTCCAGCAGCCCACGCAGGACTTCAAGGCCGCGGCGGATCTCTCGCGGCAGGCGGTGGCGCTGAGCGACCCGAACGGCCGGCTCTACCCGCAGGCCAACCTGCTGCTGGGCTACGGCGCGCTCTTCCAGGCCGCCACCGGCGACGAGCAGGTCGCCAAGTCCAAGTCGTGCCAGGGCGCGCGTACCGAGCAGCAGCTGATCGACGAGGCCGAGAAGGCGTTCACGATCGCGAAGGCCGCGAACCCCGACGCCGCGGCGAAGCAGCTCGAGACGATCGGCAAGTTCAAGCCCCGCGCGGCGGCGCTGGTCAAGGCGTTCTGCCGCTGAGCCAGGCGGGAGGGCGGAACGGCGGGAGGGCGGGAAACCGCTCTCCCTGGCGAGCCTCCGGTGTCCGCACCGGGGGCTCGCATCACTTCGGGGCCTCCTCCCGCCGTCCCGCGAGGGGCTTCCCCTTCGCCTCCCGACCGTTTACCTTTGCGCTCGCTGTTGCAGGGGGCTGTAGCTCAGTTGGTTAGAGTGCCGCACTGTCACTGCGGAGGTCGCGGGTTCGAGCCCCGTCAGCCCCGTCTCATGAACGACCGCGCACCCCGTCCCGAAGGACTCCTGGACGGGGTGTCGCGTTTCCACCCGCGCCGGACCCCGATGGCCGAGCCGCCGTCCCGTTATCACCAGCCCGTGCTGCTGCCGGAGATCGTCGCCGCGGCCGCCGGCGCGACGCGCGTCGTCGACGCGACGCTCGGGGACGGGGGCCACACGGCGGCCTTCCTGGGGGCAGGGGCGGAGGTGCTGGCGATCGACCGCGACCCCGATGCGATCGCCACCGCCCGCGCCCGCCTGGGCGATGCGGCCCGGGTCCGCTACGTCGAGGCCGCCTACGCCGATCCCGCGGCGCTCGTCGCGGTCACCGCCTTCCGCCCCGACTTCGTCCTCCTCGACCTCGGCGTCTCCTCGCGGCAGCTCGACGAGGAGGCGCGCGGCTTCACCTTCCGTCCCGGCGCGCCGCTCGACATGCGCATGGAGCGCGCGGGCCCCTCGGCCGCCGATCGCCTGAACGAGGCCGACGAGGCCGAGCTCGCGCGGGTGTTCGCCGAGTACGGCGACGAGCGCCGTGCCGCGCGCCTCGCGCGCGAGGTGGTGCGGCGGCGCGAGCGGGCTCCGTTCGCCACCAGCGACGACTTCGTGAACGCGATCCGCGCCGTCCTCGGCCCCCAGTCGGGCCCCGGCGACTTCGCCCGGCTCTTCCAGGCGCTCCGGATCGCCGTCAACGACGAGCTCGCGGGCCTCGCGACGGCGCTGCCGGCCTTTCGGGATGCGCTCGCCCCCTGTGGCCGGTTGGCGGTCATCAGCTATCATTCCGGGGAGGATCGGCTGGTCAAGCACGCCTTCCGCGCGTGGGCCACCGCCTGCACCTGTCCCTCCTGGCAGCCGGTGTGCACCTGCGGGGGCCGGGCGTACGGCCGGGTCGAGCCCCGGAAGCCGGTCCTCCCCGGGCCCGACGAGATCGCGGCCAACCCCCGCGCGCGCAGCGCCAAACTCCGAATCTTCCAGGTGGCCGAGTGATGCGTCTCAAGGGACGCCATTGGGTGCTGTTCTGGCTGCTGCTGTTCCTGGCCGTCTCGGGCGCCGTCGTGACGCGGCAGACCCGGGCGCTCGAGACGGCGCGGCGGCTCCGGCAGGTGCGCGCCGAGCGCGGGACGCTCGACGCGCGGCTGGCCGACGTCGAGCGGCGCATCCGCACGGCGAAGACGCGCCAGGTGCTCGGCCCCCGCGTGCAGGCCCTCGGGCTCCGCTTTCCCGGCGACTCCGATTTCGTCACCTTCGCGGTGCCGACCGACTCGGCCGCCGGGCGCGACGGCGAGGCGCGCTGATGGCGAAGCCCCGGGCGCGCATCGCGGTCATCCAGTTCTGCCTCGGCCTCGGCATCCTCGCGGTGCTGGGGCGCGCGGCGCAGCTGCAGCTGGTGCAGGGGAAGCAGTGGGCCGCCGAGGCCGAGGCCCAGCGCACCGTGCGCGAGGTGCGACCGGCGCGGCGGGGCACCATGTACGACCGCAACGGCGTCCCCCTCGCGCTCACGCAGGAGTTCTTCCACGTCGGCATCGCGCCGAACGAGGTGGCCGACCGTCGCCAGGTGGCGAAGCTCGCGGCCGGCGCGCTCGGGCTGCCGGTCTCGCAGGTCGAGCGCGACCTGCGCACGCGCCGCTACGCGTACTATCACGGCCCCTTCACGGCGACGCAGGTCGAGCCGATGCGCGGCGTGCGCGGCATCCATCTCGACGGCGACTTCCTGCGCTTCTATCCCTCGCGCGATCTCGCCCGCCCGATCATCGGGCGGCTCGGGGCGGACTCGGCCCGCGGCGCCTCGGGGCTCGAGCTCGCCCTCGACTCGCTGCTCACCGGCGAGCCGGGCGAGGCGGTGGTCCTGAAGGACCACCGGGGCCGCCGCTACGACTCGCCCAGCCGGCTGGTGCGCGACCCGGTGCCGGGGCACGACGTCGTGCTCACGATCGACGCCGAGCTGCAGGAGATCGCCGAGCGCGAGCTGGACGACGCGGTGCAGCGGCTCCGCGCCGACGGCGGCGACGTCGTGATCCTCGACGTGAAGACGGGCGAGCTCCTCGCGCTCGCCTCGCGTCAGGTCGGGGCGGCGAGCGCCGGCGCCGCGCGCGCCTCGACCTTCACCGACACCTACGAGCCGGGCTCGACGGCGAAGCTCTTCGCCGCCGCCGCGCTGCTCTCGTACGGCAAGGCGGACAGCACCGACACGGTGAGCCCCGAGGACGGCCGCTGGGAGATGCCGGTGAACTCGAGCGGGCGCACGCGCACGATCACCGACTCCCACATCGAGAACGTTCCGCTCACCCTGGCCCACGCGATCCAGGTCTCGAGCAACATCGCCACGGTGAAGTTCGCGCTTCGGCTCACGCCGCAGGAGCAGTACCAGCAGCTGCGCGACTTCGGCTTCGGAAGCCCCACCGGCGCGGAGTTCCCCTCCGAGTCGCGCGGGCGCTTCGCGCCGCCGGAGCGGTGGGCCAACCCGCAGTACACCCGCGCGAGCTGGGCGATGGGCTACGAGATCGGCGTGACCCCGGTGCAGCTCGCCGCCGCCTACGCCGCGATCGCGAACGACGGCGTCCTGCTCACCCCGACGCTCGTGCGCGAGGTGCGCGACGCCGGCGGGCAGCTCCTCTACGCCCATCAGCCGGAGCCGGTGCGCCGCGCCGTGACGCCCGAGGTGGCCGCGACGCTGCGCGACTTCCTGCGCGACGCCGCCGGCGAGGGCGGCACCGGCGAGAAGGCGCAACTGCGGAACTACACGCTCCTCGGCAAGACCGGCACTGCGCTGCGGAACATCAACGGCCGCTACCAGCCGGGGCAGTACACCGCCTCGTTCGCGTCGATCTTCCCGGCCGACGCGCCCGAGGTGGTCGTCATCGTCAAGATCGACAGCCCGCGCGAGGGGAGCTACTACGGCGCACAGGTCTCGGCGCCCATCACGCGCACCATCCTCGAGCAGGCGCTCGCCTCGCGCCGCATCGTCGTGGCCCCGCTGCGCGCCGCGACGCCCGCGAGCGCACCGGAGGCGGCCGCCGACGCCGCGCCGGGCGCGGCGGCCCCGTCCACGCTCGCGCCCGTGGTCGTCGCCTGGCCGGCGGGGTTCGGCGACAGCACGGCGAAGGGGAACGCGGGCGCCGGCGCCGCGCCGGCGACGGTGCCGGCCGTGGTGGGCACGCCGGTGCGCCAGGCGCTCCTCGCGCTGCACCGGCGCGGGCTGCGCGTCGCGCTGCACGGGCTCGGCGCGGTGACGCGCACCGAGCCCGCCGCGGGGGCGACCGTGCCGGCGGGCACGACGGTGACGGTCTGGGCAACGGAGTGAGCGGACGCGACCGAGCGATGAGGCGGGACCACCTACGGGGAGGGAGCACGCGGACGGGATGAGCGCGACCTGGAACGACCTGCTCTCGGCGCTGCGCCGGGACGACCTGCTGGTGAGCGCGCCCGCGGAGGGGCCGGCGCTCGCCGGGATCGGCACCGACAGCCGCGCGATGCGGCCGGGGATGCTCTACATCGCCGTGCGCGGCACGCAGGCCGACGGCCACGCCTACGTCGCCGACGCGGTGCGCCGCGGCGCGGCGGCGGTGCTCGTCGAGGCGCCGCAGGAGACGCCGGCGCCGCAGCTCGTGGTGGCCGACAGCCGCCGCGCGGCGCTCACGGTGGCGCGCGCGTGGTTCGCGGATCCCGCGTCCCGCCTCGCGCTCGTCGGCGTCACCGGGACGAACGGGAAGACGACGACGACGGCGCTGGTGCGCCACCTCCTCAACGGCCACGGCACGGCCGGCAGCATCGGCACGCTCGGCGCCTTCGACGGGGCGGGCCGGCCGGTCGAGAGCACGGCCGGGGCGGTCACCACGCCGGGCCTCGTCGACCTGCAGGCCACGCTCGCGGCGATGGTGGCGCGCGGGGTGACGCACGTGGCGATGGAGACGAGCAGCCACAGTCTCCATCAGGGCCGCCTCGAGGGGCTGACGTTCGCCGCCGGCGTGTTCACGAACCTCACGCGCGACCACCTCGACTATCACGGCACGATGGAGGACTATCTCGCCGCGAAGCTCCTGCTGCAGCGCCATCTCGGCGAGCGCGGGGTGGAGGTGGTGAACCTCGACGACCCGGCGTGGGCCGCGCTCCCGCCGCGCTCGCCGCGGGTGACCTTCGGGCAGCACCCCGCCGCGGACGTGCGCGCGAGCGAGGTGCGGCTGGGCGCCGGCGGCTCGACCTTCCGCCTGAGCGGCCGCTTCGGGGAGGCCGCGGTCGCGCTCCCGCTCCTCGGCGACTTCAACGTCGCCAACGCGCTCGGGGCGGCGGCCACGGCGCTCGCGCTCGGCCGGCCGCTCGCCGAGGTCGTGGAGCGGCTCGAGGCGGCGCCCCAGGTGCCCGGGCGCATGGAGCGCCTCGCGACGACGCCCTGCGTCGTGCTCCGCGACTACGCGCACACGCCCGACGCGCTCGCGCGCGCGCTCGAGACGCTCCGGCCGCTCACGCCGGGCCGCCTCGTGGTCGTCTTCGGCTGCGGCGGCGACCGGGACCGCGGCAAGCGTCCCGAGATGGGCCGCATCGCGGCCGAGCGGGCGGACGTCGCGATCGTCACGAGCGACAATCCGCGCACGGAGGATCCCGAGGCCATCATCGACGACATCGTCGCCGGAATGGCGGGTACGAACTACGCGCGCATCGTGGACCGTCTCGCCGCGATCGAGCGCGCGATCGAGGACGGCCGCCCGGGCGACACCATCCTGCTCGCGGGGAAGGGACACGAGGACTACCAGGTCGTCGGCACCGAGAAGCGGCGGTTCGACGAGCGGGAGATCGTGCAGGCGCTCGAGGGCGTCGCGTGAGCGGCGTGCCGCACTGGTCCGAGGCGTTCGTGCGCGGCGCGCTCGGGCTCCCGGTGGTCGAGGGCCCGGGCTACCCGGCGATCTCCACCGACACCCGCACGCTCCGGCCCGGCGCGCTCTTCGTCGCGCTCGCGGGCGAGCGGTTCGACGCGCACGAATTCCTCGCCACGGCCCGCGATGCCGGGGCGCGCGCGGCCGTGGTGCGCCGCGGCACGTCGCCCGTGGCGGGGCTCGAGCTCCTCGAGGTCGCCGACACGCTCCGGGCCTACGGCGACCTGGCCCACGCGCGGCGCGCCGCGCTCACGGGCCCCGTCGTGGGCGTCACCGGCACCAACGGCAAGACCAGCACGAAGGAGATGCTCGCGGCGGTGCTGCGGACCCGCTACCGGGTGCATGCGACGCGGGCCAATCTCAACAACCTCGTCGGCGTGCCGACGACCATCCTCGAGGCGCCGGCCGACGTCGAGGCGCTCGTGGTGGAGGCGGGCGCCAACCTGCCGGGCGAGATCCCGCGCTACCGCGAGATCATCGATCCGTCGGTCGGCGTCGTGACGAACGTCGGGGCGGGGCACCTCGAGGGCTTCGGCTCGCTCGAGGGCGTGCTGCGCGAGAAGCTGGCGCTGGTGCGCGACGTGCCGCTGGCGATCGTGGGCGCCGAGCCGCCCGCGCTCGCCGAGGGCGCGCGGCGGCTCGCGCGCCGCGTGGTGACGGCGGGGCTGCACGACGCCGACCGCGTCCCCGAGGCCGTCGAGCTCGACGAGCTCGGCCGCGCCACGCTCGCCGTGGACGGCCGGCGGATCCGGCTCCCGTATCCCGGCCGCCACCTGGCCGCGAACGGGATGCTCGCCTGGGCGCTCGTCGCGGAGCTCGGGCTCGATCCCGATGCCGCGGCCGCGGCGCTCGCGGCGCTCGTGCTGCCGGGCGGCCGGAGCGAGCTGCAGCAGGTGGGCGGGCTCACCGTCCTCAACGACTGCTACAACGCGAACCCCCAGAGCTTCCGCGCCGCCATCGCCACCGCGCGCGCGATGCGGCGCGGCCGGCGGCTCGTCTTCGTGGCCGGCACGATGCGCGAGATGGGCGCCGAGGCGCCCGCGATGCACGCCGAGATCGCGGCGGCGCTCGCCGAGCTCGCGCCCGACGTCCTGGGCGCCGTCGGCGACTTCGTGCCGGCGCTCGCGCCGCATGCTCCGGCGCTCGGCGAGCGGCTCGTCACCGCGCCCGATCCGCTCGCGCTCGGCCCGCTGGTGGCCGAGCGGCTGCGGGGCGACGAGGTCGTCGTGCTCAAGGCATCCCGGGGGGTGGCCCTGGAGCGTATACTTCCGTTCCTGGCCGCCCGCGCGAACCCGTCCCGCTGAGGTCTCCCGCACCGATGCTCTATCACTGGCTCGCCCCGCTCGGCAAGCAGTACATCTTCTTCAACCTGTTCAATTACATCAGCTTCCGCGCGGCCGGCGCGGTGGTGACGGCGCTGCTGATCGCCTTCATCACCGGGCCGGCGATCATCGCGCGGCTGCGGGCGCACAAGATCGGCCAGGTGATCCGCGCCGAGGGGCCGGCCTCGCACCAAGGCAAGCGGGGGACGCCGACGATGGGCGGTCTCATCATCCTGGCCGCGACGGTGATCCCGACGCTCCTCTGGGCGCCGCTCGACAACCGCTTCGTCATCGTCGCGCTGATCTCCATCCTCTGGATGGGCTGCATCGGCTTCATCGACGACTATCTCAAGATCGTGCAGGGGAAGAGCCGCGGCCTGGTGGCGCGCTGGAAGCTCGTCGGGCAGTGCGCCTTCGGGCTCCTGCTGGGCCTGCTGCTCATCGTGCGCCCGGTGGTGCCGCCGGAGGTGCTGCCGCCCACGGCGACCACGCTGCCGTTCTTCAAGTACCTCGTCGTCAACTTCGCACCCTGGCTCTTCGTCGCCTTCGTCACCTTCGTCACCACGGCGACGAGCAACGCCGTGAACCTCACCGACGGCCTCGACGGCCTCGCGACGGGGCTGACCGGGATCGCGGCGGCCACGTTCGCCGCCTTCGCCTACATCCTGGGCCGCGTGGACACGACGTCGTACCTCAACCTCTTCTACCTCCCCGGCGCGGGCGAGCTCGCCATCTTCTGCGCGGCGCTCATGGGCGGCGCGATCGGCTTCCTCTGGTTCAATGCGCACCCCGCCCAGGTCTTCATGGGCGACACCGGGAGCCTCGCCATCGGCGGCGCCCTGGGGACGGTGGCGATCCTGCTCAAGAGCGAGTTCCTGCTGCTCCTCATCGGCGGCGTGTTCGTGGCCGAGACGGTATCGGTCATGCTCCAGACGAGCGTGTACAAGTGGTTCAAGCGCACGCGCGGGAAGGAGTACGCCGACAGCCACCGGGTCTTCCGCATGGCGCCGCTGCACCACCACTTCGAGAAGCTGGGCTGGGCGGAGACGACCGTGGTGACGCGCTTCTACATCCTGGGCCTCTTCTGCGCGCTGCTCGCCCTGGGCACGCTGAAGCTGCGCTGAGCGGGAGACGGGCACGATGACGCGACTCTTCGACGCGTGGCGCGCGAGCGGGCGCGAGGTGGCCGTGGTGGGACTCGGCAAGAGCGGCGCGGCGGCCACCCGCCTCCTGCGCGCCCACGCGATCCCGGTCTATGCCTCCGACGTGGGGCAGGGCGGGGCGTTCGAGCGCTGGGCGGGGGAGCTGCGCGAGCTGGGCGCCGACGTACAGCTCGGCGGGCACGACCTCGCGCGCATCGCGCGGGCCGCGGCGGTCGTCGTGGCCCCGGGGGTGCCGCCCGAGGTGCCGCCGCTCGAGGCCGCGCGGCAGGCAGGCGTGCCCATCCTCGCGGAGGTGGACGTCGGGTTCGTGGCGCTTCCGGAGACGCGGTTCGTCGGGATCACGGGGACGAACGGAAAGACGACCACCACGTCGCTCATCGCCCACCTGATGCCGGCGATCGGGGTGCGGGGAATCGCCGCCGGCAACATCGGGCTGCCGCTCTGCGACCTCGCGCTCGGGGCGGACCGCCCTGAGTGGGTGGCGCTCGAGCTCTCGAGCTTCCAGCTCCACGACGCGCCGCACGTGGCGCCGGCGATCGGCGTGCTCACCAACCTCGCGCCGAACCACCTCGACCGTTACCGGTCGCTCGCGGAGTACTACGGCGACAAGGCGCTCCTCTTCGCCAACGCCGAGCCCGCCTCGATCTGGGTGACGAACGACGACGATCCGGCAGTCGAGGAGATGGTCGCCGAGGTGCCGGGCCGGCATCTCCGCTTTTCGATCGAGACGCAGAGCGCGGGCTGGTACGATCGCGCGCAGGGCCGCCTCATGCTGGGCCACGACGCGCTCATGCCGCGCGCGGAGCTTCCGCTCCTGGGCGACCACAACGTCGCCAACGCCCTCGCCGCCGCCCTCGTCGCGCGCGAGCTGGGCGGCGCGCTCCCCGCGATCCGCGAGGGGCTCCGCACCTTCCGCGCGATCCCGCACCGGGTGGAGCCGATCCGCGAGGTGGGCGGCGTGCTCTGGGTCAACGACTCGAAGAGCACCAACGTCACCTCGACCGAGGTGGCGATCGCGGCGATGGACCGGCCGTTCGTCCTGCTGCTGGGCGGACGGCACAAGGGCGCGCCCTACACGCCGCTGCTCCCGCTCCTCGCCGAGCGCTGTCGGGCGGTGGTGGCCTACGGCGAGGCGGAGCCGATCGTCGTGGCCGATCTCGCCGGCCGGGTATCGGTCGAGACGGCCGGGCGCGACTTCGAGGCGGTGATCGCCGCGGCGGGGCGGCTGGCCGAGCCGGGCGACGCGGTGCTGCTCTCGCCCGCGTGCTCGAGCTACGACATGTTCACCAACTACGAGGAGCGCGGCGCGCGCTTCCGCGCGCTGGTGGAGTCGCTGTGAGCGCCCCCGCGATCCGCCACCCGGGCGAGCTGCGCTGGGAGACCCGCGCCCTCACGCTCGTCGTCGCGGTGCTCGTGGTCTTCGGGCTCGCCGAGGTGTACGGCGCGGCGAGCTTCGTCACCAGCCGCAGCGGCGCGAACCTCGGCCTCAACTACGCCCTCAAGCAGCTCATGGGCGCCGTGCTCGGGGCGCTGCTGCTCGCCTGGGCCGCGCGGACCGACTACCATCGCTGGCGCGACTGGGCGTGGCCGATGCTGGGCGGGGCCGCGCTCCTCCTGCTCATCCCGCTCCTGCCGTTCACGCACGCCATCTCGCCGACGCTGAACGGCGCGCGGCGCTGGATCCGCCTCGGCCCGCTTTCCATGCAGCCGAGCGAGGTCGCGCGCGTCGTCGTCGTCATGTGGTGCGCGATGCTGGCGGCCAAGAAGGGCGCGCAGGTGCGCAACTTCAAGAAGGGCGTGGTGCCGTTCCTGGTCGGGATCGGCTTCATCGCGCTCCTCATCCTGCTCGAGCCGAACCTCAGCATGGCCACCCTGGTGGCACTGCTGGGCTGCACCGTGCTCTTCACGGCGGGCGCCAAGATCGGCCACTTCATGCTGCTGGGCTTCGGCGGCCTGCTCGTCGTCTGGCACAAGATCGCGAGCACCGGGTTCCGCTCGGAGCGCATGAAGGTGTTCCTCAACGCCGACGCCGCCTCCGACGCCGCCTTCCAGATCCACAACTCGCTCGTCGGGATCGGCTCGGGCCGGCTGGTCGGCGTGGGCTTCGGCGAGGGGCAGCAGAAGCTGGGCTACCTGCCGTACGCCTACTCGGACTTCGTCTTCTCGACGATCGCCGAGGAGTGGGGCTTCGTCGGCGTCTGCCTCGTCGTCGCGCTCTTCACGCTCTTCTGCTGGCTCGGCTTCCGCATCGCGCGCACCGCGCCCGATGCCTTCGGCCAGTTCCTCGCCGCGGGGCTCACCTGCACGGTCGGCATCACGGCGTTCATGCACATGGCCGTCTCGCTGGGGCTCATGCCCACGACGGGGCTCACGCTCCCGTTCGTCTCCTACGGCGGCTCGAGTCTCGTGATCTCGCTCGTCGGCACCGGGATCCTGGTGAACATCGGGCGGCTGCGCGGGAAGCCGGTGCGGGACGATGGCTAAGCCGGTCGTCCTCATCGCCGGCGGCGGCACCGGCGGGCACCTGATGCCGGCGCTCGCGATCGCGGGGGCGCTGCGGGAGGCGGGGCAGGTAGAGCCCGTGCTCGTCGGGGCGGTGCGCGGGGTGGAGGCGCGGCTGCTGCCGACGCGCGACTTCCGGTACCACCTGCTCCCGGCCGAACCGCTCTACCGGCGCACCTGGTGGAAGAATGCGCGCTGGCCGCTCGTCGCCGGGCGCCTGCTCGCCCAGGTACGGCGGCTCTTCCGCGAGGAGCGGCCGGTCGCCGTGGTGGGAACCGGCGGCTACGCCTCGGCGCCGGTCGTCTGGTGGGCCACGCGGAAGGGGATCCCGACCGCGCTGCAGGAGCAGAACGCCTATCCCGGGCTCACGACCCGGCTGCTGAGCCCGAAGGTGGACCGGATCTATCTAGGCATCCCCGAGGCGCGCGCGCACCTCGAGCCGGGGCGGCGCACGGTGGTCGTGGACAGCGGCAACCCGATCGTGCCGCCCGAGCCGT
Organism: Gemmatimonadales bacterium; assembly: GCA_035760645.1. Taxonomy (GTDB): domain Bacteria; phylum Gemmatimonadota; class Gemmatimonadetes; order Gemmatimonadales; family GWC2-71-9; genus DASSTY01. Next base: position 145,480 of record DASTSO010000023.1, on the reverse strand, counting down.
CGCGGCGCGAGGTGGCGCGGTTGCGGTGGGGCTTCCCCGTGGGGAAGCCGGTCGTGCTGGTCACGGGCGGGAGCCAGGGGGCGCTCGCCCTCAATCGGGTGGTGTCGGCCTGTCTCGACGACGGGCTCACGGAGGCCTACTCGTTCCTCTGGGTGACGGGGCGGGGCACCCACGCCCAGTTCGCCGAGCGGCACCAGCCGCCGGCCGTCCAGGTGGTGGACTTCCTCGACCCGATGGCCGACGGCTACGCCGTGGCCGACCTGGTGGTCGGCCGCGCCGGGGCGATCACCGTCGCCGAACTCTGCGCCTGGGGCCTGCCCAGCATCCTGGTGCCGCTGCCGACGGCGGCGGCCGACCACCAGACCCACAACGCCCGCGCCATGGCCGCGGCCGGGGCCGCCGCCTTCCTGGCCCAGGGCGAGCTCACCCCGGCGCGCCTCGCCGAGGCGCTCGCCAGCCTGCTCGACGACCCCGCGACGCGCACCCGGATGGCGGAGGCCGCCCGGGACCGCGGGCGACCCGCCGCGGCGGGCGCCATCGCCGCCGACCTCCTCGCCCTGATCGACGCGCGGCGCTCTTCCGCCGCCTCCGACAGCGGCTTACATTAGCGAACCCACGATGGATCTGTTCACCCCTGCGGATCGGCGCCCGGTCCACTTCATCGGCATCGGCGGCGCCGGGATGAGCGCGCTGGCGCTCATCGCCTGTCGGCGCGGGGTGGCCGTCAGCGGCTGCGACAACGACCCCGCCGGGGCCGCGGACGTCGCCGCGCTCGGCGCACCGGTCCTCGCGGGGCATCACCCCGATCATCTGGAAGGGGCGCGCGCGGTCGTCGTGACCGCGGCGGTGCGCCCCGATCATCCCGAGCTCGTGCGCGCGCGCGAGCTGGGGCTGCCCGTGGTGCCGCGCAAGGAGGCGCTCGCGCAGCTCATTGCGGGCGGCCGCACGGTGGCCGTGGCCGGCACCCACGGGAAGACGACCACGACGGTGATGACGACCGAGGCGCTGACCGCCGCGGGGCTCGCGCCGACGGGACTCGCCGGCGGGCGGGTGAGCGCCTGGGGCGGCAACGCGAAGCTCGCGGGCGACGAGCTCTTCGTCGTCGAGGCCGACGAGTACGACCAGGCCTTCCTGGCGCTCCGGCCCACGGTGGCGATCGTCAACAACGTCGAGCCCGATCACCTCGAGTGCTACGGCAGCTTCGCCGCGCTCGAGGAGGCGTTCCACACCTTCGCCGACCGCGCCGAGCGGGTGCTGGTGGGGGTGGACGACGCGGGGGCGGCGCGACTCGCCCGACGGCTGGGCGCGAAGGCGTGGCGCTTCGGGCTGGGCGGCAGCGAGCTCGCGCTGCACGACGTGGTGCAGTCGGCCGAGGCGACCACGGCGCGGGTGCGGCTGCCCGAGGGCCGGAGCGTGACGCTCCGACTCCGCGTGCCGGGGCTCCACAACCTGCGCAACGCGGCCGGCGCGCTCGGCGCCGTCGTCGCCCTGGGCGGCGCGGTCGAGCCGGCGCTCGAGGCGCTCGCCGAGTTCCGCGGGGTGGGCCGGCGGTTCGACCGGTTGGGCGAGGCGGGCGGGGTGGCGATCGTGGACGACTACGCCCACCACCCGTCGGAGCTCGAGGCGACGTTGGCCGCCGCGCGGCAGGCGTATCCCGACCGCCGGCTCGTGGCCGTGTTCCAGCCGCATCTCTACAGCCGCACCGCCGAGCACGGCGAGGCCATGGGGCGTGCGCTCGCGGCGGCCGACGTCGCGGTCGTCACCGAGATCTACGCGGCGCGCGAGGCGCCGCTGCCGGGCGTGAGCGGCCGGCGGGTGGCCGACGCGGCCGAACGGGCGGGGGTGGAGACGGTGTTCGTGCCCGAGCGGGGCGACGTGACGGCCCGCGTGCGGGAGCTCCTGCGGCCCGGCGATCTGCTCCTCACCCTCGGTGCGGGCGACATCACCCGGGTCGGGCCCGAGATCCGGCGCGCGCTCGGGGAGAGCGCGGCATGAGCGAGCGCGGGCGCACGCGCTCCGGCGAGCGGGCGAGCCCTCTCGCCCGCTTGAACCGACCCGGCTGGAAGATTCTCGGCGTCGTGCTGCTGGCCGGCGCCGGGTGGGTCGGGGGCCCCGCACTCGGACGGCGGCTCGACTTCTTCCGCGTGCGGCGCGTCGAGCTCGCGGGGGTCCGCTACCTCGAGCCGCGCGCGGTGCTCGCCGCGCTGCGGCTGCCCAGGCGGGCCAGCGTCTTCGACGATCTCGCCGTCTACGAGCGCCGCGCGGCGGCGCTCCCCGGCGCGACGAAGATCGCGGTGCGCCGGCGGCTCCCGGGCACACTGCGCGTCGAGGTGACGGAGACGGTGCCGGTCGCGCTGGCGCAGGCGCCGCGGGGCGTCGTGATGGTGGATGCGCGCGGCAAGGTGCTCCCGTTCGACCCGCGGCGCTCGGCGCCCGACCTGCCGGTCGCGGCGGCGCCCGACTCGGTGGTCGCGATGCTGCTCGACCGGCTCCGCGAGCTGGAGCCGGCGACCTACGCTCAGGTGTCCGCCGCGTGGCGGCTGCAGGACGATGTCGTACTCGAGGTCGGCGGTCGGCGGCTGCTCTTCCGGCCCGACGCGTCGGCAGAGGAGATTCGTGCGGTGATGGCGGTGGCCCAGGACCTGGTCCGGCAGAATCGAAACTTCCGCGAGCTCGACGGCCGCTTCGCCGGCCAGGTGGTGGTGCGCGGGCTCGGCCCGGCGCCGAAGGCGGCGGCGGCCGGGGCGGCCGCGACCGCGGCGGGAGGGAAGGCGTGAGCGCCCAGCCCCAGCGGCTCGTCGCCGCGCTCGACGTCGGCTCGACCAAGGTGGTGGCGGTCATCGCCGAGGTGGTGGGCGGCGACTCGCGCGCGCCCACGGTCAAGATCCTCGGTCTCGGCCAGGAGCGCAGCGCCGGGGTGCGGCGCGGCGTGGTGCGCGACATCGAGGAGACGACGCGCGCCATCGGCAAGGCGATGAAGGACGCGCAGCGGATGGCCGGCGTCGAGGTCGGCACCGTCTACTGCGGCATCGCGGGCGAGCACGTCGCCGGGCGCAGCTCGCACGGCATGGTGAGCGTCACGGGCGACGAGATCCGCACGAGCGACGTCGCGCGCGTCAACGACATGGCGAGCAACGTCTCGTTCGGGCGCGACCACGAGCTGCTGCACGCCATCCCGCAGGACTACCTCGTCGACCAGCAGCCGGGGATCAACGAGCCGATCGGCATGAGCGGGAGCCGGCTCGAGGCGGAGGTGTACCTGGTCACCGTGCTCTCGAGCGCGCTGCAGAACCTGCGGCGCTGCGTCGAGCGCGCGGGCTTCCACGTCGGCGAGTTCGTCCTCGAGTCGCTCGCGGCCAGTCTCTCGGTGCTCACCCCCGACGAGCGCGAGCTGGGCTGCGCGCTGGTGGAGCTGGGCGGCGGCTCGACGAATGTGTCGATCTTCCACAACGGGAAGATCCGCCACACCGGGTCGCTGCTGATGGCGGGCGGGCACGTCACGGCCGACATCGTCCACGGGCTCCAGGTCACGCAGCAGGACGCCGAGCGGCTCAAGGAGCGCTACGGCGCGGCCTTCGAGCCCCTGGTGCCCGACAGCGACGTCTTCGACCTGCCGAGCACGCCGGGGCAGGGGCCGCGCAACGCGCAGCGCCGGGTGCTGGCGCACATCATGCATATGCGCCTGCAGGAAGTCCTCGAATACGCCCTCGACGAGATCACCCGGGCCGGTTATCACACCCGGCTGCCGGCGGGTGTTATCCTTACGGGCGGTGGGGCTTTGACCCCGGGCATGGTGGAGCTGGCGCGCGAGGTGTTCGCGATGCCGGCGCGGGTGGGCGTGCCGGGCGAGCACCTCCGGGGTCTCGCGGACAGCCTCGAGTCGCCGCGGATGGCGGTGCCGGCGGGGCTGGTGCTCTACGGGGCGCGGCAGGTGGCGCAGGGCGGCGGCCTCGGGCACGGCGGCCGGCGCGGCCCGTCGGCGGAGAAGGTGCTCGGTCCGGTCAAGCGGTGGCTGCAGGATTTCTTCTGAGTCGTGGCCAGGGGAACCAACCAATGATCTTTGAGCTGGAAGAGAGCGGCGCGCAGCACGCCCGGATGAAGGTCGTCGGCGTCGGCGGCGGCGGCGGGAACGCCGTCAACCGGATGATCGAGGAGCAGCTGCAGGGGGTCGAGTTCCTCACGGTCAACACGGACGCCCAGGCGCTCGCTCTCAACCGCGCGGACGTGAAGATCCAGATCGGCCGCAAGCTCACGCGGGGCCTCGGCGCCGGGGCGCGACCCGAGATCGGCCGCCAGGCGATGGAGGAGAACCGCGACGAGGTCGCCCAGCACCTCACCGGCGCCGACATGGTCTTCGTCACCTGCGGCATGGGCGGCGGCACCGGCACCGGCGCCGCGCCGCTCGTCGCGCAGATGGCGCGCGAGCAGGGCGCGCTCACCGTCGGCATCGTCACCAAGCCGTTCCTCTTCGAAGGCCGGCGCCGCATGCGCCAGGCCGAGAACGGCATCGCCGAGATGCGCAAGAACGTCGACACGATGATCGTCGTGCCGAACGAGCGCCTCCTCGCGGTGGTGGGCAAGGGGATCCCCTTCCAGGACGCGCTCAAGAAGGCCGACGAGGTGCTGCTGCACGCCACCCAGGGCATCGCGAGCCTGATCACGAGCACCGGCATCATCAACGTCGACTTCGCCGACGTGCGCACCGTCATGCAGAACGGCGGCGCGGCGCTGATGGGCACCGGCATCGGCCGCGGCGAGAACCGCGCGCTCGAGGCGGCGCAGCAGGCGATCTCGAGCCCGCTGCTCGACAACGTCTCGATCGCCGGCGCCACGGGCGTGCTGATCAACATCATCGGCGGCGACGACCTCACGCTCGGCGAGACGACGCAGATCAACGACATCATCCACGACGCGGTCGGGGACGAGGCCGAGATCATCTTCGGCGCCGGCAACGACGCCGCGATGCACGGCGAGGTGCGCGTCACGGTCATCGCCACCGGTTTCGACCGCCAGCTCGCGGGCGACACGCCGCTCGGCGCGGCCGGCATGCCGGGGATGCCCGGCGCGCACGGCCGCGCGGGGCACCCGGGCACGGCGAGCGTGATCAACTTCCCGTCGCCCAAGCAGCGCGCCGGCGGGGCCTCGGCGCACCCGGCGCATCCCGCGCCGAACGCGACGCCGGCTCCCGCGCCGCGCATTCAGCCCCGGCCCACCATGCCGTCCGGCGAGGTCTCTGACATGGAGATCCCGACCTTCATCCGGCGGCAGATGGACTGATGGGCCGGTTCAAGCTCCCCTTCGCCTTCGCCGTCATCCTGACGGCCATCTTCTTCGCCGAGAGCGGGAAGTGGCCGTGGCGCCGCTTCGACGTTCCCGGCCCGGCCCCGGCCGGTCCCGCGCTCGCCGGCGTGGCGAGCACGCCGGCGGTGCAGCCCGTGCGCTTTCACGAGGTCACCGACACGCTGCGGCGCGGCGAGACGCTCTCGGCGCTCTTCGCGCGGCACGGGATCCGCAACCTCGACATCCGCGCGATCGCGCCGAAGCTCGACCCGCGACGCCTGCGCGCGGGCATGGTCTTCAACTTCCGCCGCGAGGCGAACGACTCCGAGCCGTCGCACATCACGGTGCGCACCGACGCGGAGACGCGGCTGCAGATCCGCCGCGTCGCCGAGGGGTGGGATGCCGAGCGGGAGACGATCGAGTGGCGGCCGGAGATCGTGCGCGTCGAGGGGAAGATCGATGCCTCGCTCTACGAGGCGCTCGACGCGATCCCCGACTCGCTGCTCGGCGGCGCGGAGCGGACCCGGCTGGCCTGGGAGATCGCGGACGTCTACGCCTGGCAGATCGACTTCACGCGCGACCTCCAGCCGGGCGATACGTTCCAGGTCCTGCTCGAGCGCCTCGTGAGCGCCGAGGGCGAGGTGCGCTTCGGGCGCGTGCTCGCGAGCGACCTCTCGGTGGCGGGGCGGGCCTACACCGCCTTCCGCTTCGGCGGTGAGGCGGGCCGCAACGCCTTCTACGACGCCAAGGGCGTCTCGCTGCGGCTCGCCTTCCTGCGCGCGCCGCTCGAGTTCCGGCGGATCTCGTCGAATTTCACCCGCGGCCGCAAGCACCCGATCCTGGGCTACGTGCGCAAGCACGAGGGGACCGACTACGCCGCGGCCTCGGGCACGCCGGTGATGGCGGCGGGCGACGGCGTCGTGCTGCGCGCGGGGCACGCGGGCGGCTACGGCAACCTCGTCGAGGTGCGGCACCGCAACGGGATCACGACGCGCTACGGCCACCTGCGCAGCTTCGCGCGCGGCATCCGTGCCGGCGCCCACGTGTCGCAGGGCCAGACGATCGGCTACGTCGGCATGACGGGCCTCGCCACCGGCCCGCACCTCCACTACGAGTTCCGCGTCAACGGCGTCGCGAAGGACTCGCGCTCCGTCAACCTCGGCGGCGGGCTTCCGCTCACCGGCCGCGAGCGCGCGGCGTTCGAGGCCGAGCGCGCGCGCCTGGCGGCGCAGCTCTACGGGCAGGCGCCGGTGGGCGGTGCCGAGCCGCTCGTGGCGATGCACGAGGCGGACCCGGCGATCCGCTCCAACTGACGCCGCGCCGCGGCGCCGCGCGATCTTCGCGACCATGCTTCGCATCGCTCTGGTCGCGCTCGCGGCGCTGGCCCTCGCGGGCGTGACCTACTTCGGGCTCGAGCGCCTTGGGCGCCGGGCCCTTTTGCCTGCCCTGCTCCGGGCCGTCGCGTGGACGGCGCTCGGCCTCCTCCTGCTCAACGTGAGCTGTCCGACGCCGCCGGCCGCGCACCGGCCGCTCGTGCTGCTCGACGGCTCGCTCAGCATGACGGCGGAGGCCGCCGCGCGCGACTCCGCGCGCCGCTGGCCCGCGCTCCTCGCCGAGGCGCGGCGCACGGGCGAGGTGCGCACCTTCGGCGACGAGCGGCCGGGCGGCGACACGCTCCCCGAGCGCGGCCGCTCGCTCCTCGCCCCGGCGCTCGCGGCGGCGTCCGCCTCGGACCGGCCCGTCCTCGTCGTCACCGACGGCGAGATCGAGGACGCGAGCGACATTCCGCCCGACCTCCTGGGCCGTGCGGGCGTGCGCCTCGTGCCGCGGCCCGGGCGGCCCGACGTCGCGATCACCGCCGCGCGCGGGCCGCAGCGCCTCACCGCCGGCGACTCGCTCGCCCTCGAGGTCGAGGTGCGCGTCACGGGCGACACGACCGTGGACAGCGTCGCCGTCGTCGCGACGGCGGGCGACCGCACGCTCGCGCGGCGCCGTGCCGCGGTCACCGGCGGCGCGGCGCGGCTCACGCTCCGCGCGCCCGGCACGGCGCTCCCGGCGGGGACGCACCTCGTGCGGGTCGCGCTGGACACGGCGGCGGACCGCGCCGCGCGGGGGCGCGATGCCGAGCCGCGCACCGACGCGCGGCTCCTCCTCGTCACCGTGACGCCGACGCCCGGCGTCGTCCTCCTCGCCGACCCGGCCGACTGGGACAGCCGCTTCCTCTTCCGCACCCTCCGCGACGTGGCGCAGTTCCCGGTGCGCGGCTACGTGCGCCTCGAGCGCGACCGCTGGCGCTCGATGACGGATCTCTCGGTCGTCTCGACCGACGCCGTGCGGCGCGCGGCGCGCGGCGCGGATCTCCTCGTCCTCAAGGGCGGCACGGGCGGCTACGCCGAGGGGAGCGGCGCGCGCGGCGTCTGGCTCTGGCCCAGTGGCGAGAGCGGCGCCACCGTCCTTCCGGGCGACTGGTACCTCGCCGCGACGACCACGTCGCCGCTCGCCGGCGCGTTCGTCGGCGCCCCGGTGGACAGCTTCCCGCCCGCGTTCCGCCTCACACCGCTCGCCCCGCCCGCGGATGCGTGGATCGCGCTCACGGCCAGGGAGGGACGGCGCGGCCCCGAGCGGGCCGCCGTCGTCGGGCGCGCCGCGGGCCGGCGGCGCGAGCTGACGGTCGCGGTGGACGGGCTCTTCCGCTGGGCCTTTCTCGGCGGCTCGAGCGAGGAGGCGTATCGCGCCTGGGTCGCGGCCGCGGCGAGCTGGCTCCTGGGCGGCACCGACACGACGCAGGGACGCGCGCGCCCGGTCCGGCCGGTCGTGGAGAACGGGCTGCCGATCGTCTTCGAGTGGACCGGCCCGGGGGCGCCGGGGCCGCTGCCGGTCACCTGGTCGGCGGGGAGTGATACCCGGAGCGATACCCTCGTCTTCGACGGCGCGGGCCGCGCGCTCGCCTGGCTCCCGGTCGGCACCTACCGCTACCGGCTCCAGGGCGGGGGCGACGGGCTCGCCGCGATCGAGCCCTATTCGGCCGAGCTCGTGCCGCACGCGGTGACGCTCCGGGAGAAGCCCGCCCGGCCCGTCGCCGCCGCCCGCCGGACCGCCGCGCGCGACTGGGCCTGGCTCTTCGGCCTCTGTGTGCTCGCCTTCTCGGCCGAGTGGCTCTTCCGGCGGCGCCTCGGCCTGCGCTGAGCGGGCCGCGCCCGGGGCGGGCGTCCGGCGCCGGTCGCGGCGAAGCGGTACGTGAGAAGCGGGTCCGGTGGGGTTAGATTCCTCCGGTCCGGCGGTGCAAGGCGTTGAGCCGGCTGGCGTTGGCGTCTGCCACGTCAGGTCGCCGCTCAGGTCGGGCCCCGTCCCCCTTCACGCAGTCGTCCCGCAGTTCGGAGTTCCGCATGTTTGGTGGCCGTCTCGGCAGCAGCCAGAAGGAATCGATCTGGTCCCGCATCAAGAAGTTCGCGTTCACCGACGTGAACGCCGTCATGCGGGGTCTCAACCAGCAGGACCTCGAGCTCCTCGAGCGCGCCCTCATCGAGGCCGACTTCGGCGTGAGCGCCACGGTGGACCTCACCGAGGCGCTGGAGGACGAGGTCCGCAAGGGCCGCCTCAAGACCGAGGACGACCTCCGCAGGGCGCTCCAGAGCCGGCTCACCGAGATGCTCGAGGTCCCCGGCAATCCGGGCGAGGTGGCGCGCGCGGCGGAGGGGCCCACGGTCATCCTCGTCGTCGGCGTGAACGGCACCGGGAAGACGACCACGGTCGCCAAGCTCGCGCGCCGGCTGCTCCGGGAGAAGCGCAAGGTGATGGTCGCCGCGGCCGACACCTACCGCGCCGGCGCCATCCAGCAGCTCCAGGTGTGGGCCGACCGGCTCGGCATCCCCTGCGTCGCGGGCGCGCCGGGCGGCGATCCGGCCGCGGTCGCCTTCGACGCCGTGGAGGCCGCCAGGGCGCGCGGGATGGACACGCTCATCATCGACACCGCCGGCCGCCTGCATACGCAGGAGGGGCTGATGGAGGAGCTCCGCAAGGTGAACCGCGTCATCGCCCGCAAGCTCCCCGGCGCGCCGCACGAGACGTTCATCGTGCTCGACGGCACGGTGGGCCAGAACGCGATCAGCCAGGGGAAGCTCTTCGGCGAGGCCGTCACCCCGACGGGCATCATCGTCACCAAGCTCGACGGCACCGCGCGCGGCGGCGCCGTGACGGCGATCCGCCGCGAGCTCGGCGTGCCGATCCGCTTCGTCGGCCTCGGCGAGACGGTGGACGACCTCGCGCCGTTCGATCCGAAGGAGTTCGCCGAGCACCTCATCGCGGCGAACGCCTGAGGGGCCTTCCCGGCCACGCATGCCGACCCGCCGATCGACCACCGGCCGACCGCAGGCGAGCGGCGCGCTCCGGCTCGACACCCCGGTCCAGTTCCTGAAGGGGATCGGCGAGCGGCGCGCCGAGGCGCTCGCGCGCCTCGGCATCCGCGTCGCGCAGGATCTCCTCTGGCACCTCCCGCATCGCTACGTGGACGCCTCCACCGTCACCCCGCTCGCGCGGGTGCAGGTGGGGACGGAGGCGGCCTGCATGGGCCGCGTGGTCGCGAAGGGCGTGCTGCCGACCCGGCGCGGGCTGCGGATCTTCCACGCCGTGCTGCGCGACGACATCGGCGTGATGGAGTGCGTCTGGCCGGGCCAGGCCTTCCTCGACCGCACCATCGCCGTGGGGCAGACGCTCCTCGTCTCGGGGCCGGTGCGCTTCTACCACGGCCGCCAGATGGCGCCGCGCGAATTTCTCATCCTCGCCGACGCCGAGAGTGACGAGGAGAGCGATCCGCTCGCGCAGGGGAAGGTGCTGCCGGTCTATCCCGCCACCGAGGGGCTGAGCCACAAGGTCATCCGCGGGCTCGTCGAGCGGCACCTCGAGCCGCTGGTGGCGCTCTCGAGCGATCCGATGCCCGACGCGCTCCGCCGCTCGCTCGGTCTCCCGGCGCTCGCCGACGCGCTCCGGGCGGTGCACCAGCCGGCGAGCGTGCAGGAGGCGGAGCGCGGCCGGCGGCGGCTCGCCTTCGACGAGCTCTTCGACCTGCAGCTCATGCTGATCCGCGCGCGCGCCCTCGCCAAGCGGCAGCGCGCCGGGATCGCCTTCGAGGTGAAGCGCGACCTCACGACGCGCCTCAAGGACACGCTTCCCTTCCAGCTCACCGACGACCAGCAGCAGGCGCTCCGCGAGATCACGGGCGACATGACGGCGTCCGAGCGGATGCACCGCCTGCTGATGGGCGACGTGGGCACCGGGAAGACGGTCGTCGCGCTCTTCGCGATGCTCCTCGCCGTGGAGAACGGCTTCCAGGCGGCGCTCATGGCGCCCACCGAGCTCCTCGCCGAGCAGCACGCGGCGACGCTCGAGCGGCTGCTCGCCCCGCTCGAGATCCGGCCGCAGCTCCTCCTGGGCCGGCAGACTGCGGCGGAGAAGAAGGCGATCCGGCAGGCGATCGCCGAGGGCAGGGCGCGCATCGTCGTCGGTACGCACGCGCTGGTGCAGGAGAGCGTCAACTTCCACCGGCTCGGCCTCGCCGTCATCGACGAGCAGCACCGCTTCGGCGTCGAGCAGCGCGCGGCGCTCATCGGCAAGGGGGCGGCGCCCGACGTCCTGCTCCTGACCGCGACGCCGATCCCGCGCTCGCTCGCCCTCACGCTCTACGGCGACCTCGACGTCTCGACGCTCCGGCAGCGGCCGCCGGGCCGCGGCACGATCCGCACCGCGGTGCGCACCGGCGGCCAGCGCGAGCGGGTGCTGCATTTCGTGCAGGAGGAATGCGGGGCGGGGCGGCAGGCGTACGTCGTGCTGCCGGTCATCGAGGAGAGCGAGAAGGCCGATCTCCGTGCCGCGACCACGATGGCCGAGGCGTTGCGCGGGCGGTGGCCCGAGCTCCGGGTCGGCCTCGTGCACGGTCGCATGAAGGCCGACGAGCGCGACGCCGTGATGCGCGCCTTCCGGGCGGGCGAGGCGGACGTGCTGGTCGCGACGACCGTGATCGAGGTCGGTATCGACGTGCCGAACGCGACGATCATGCTGATCGAGCACCCGGAGCGCTTCGGCCTCGCGCAGCTCCACCAGCTCCGCGGTCGCATCGGGCGCGGGGCGGGGGACAGCTTCTGCATCCTCATGGCCGACGACCAGGTGCCCGACCGGCTGCACCGCTTCGCCGCGACGCTCGACGGCTTCCGCATCGCCGAGCTCGACCTCGAGGAGCGCGGCATGGGCGACCTCATCGGCGCGCGCCAGTCGGGCGACTTCGAGGTGCGCCACGCCCGCCTCCCCGACGACACCGATCTCCTCACCCGCGCCCGCGACCTCGCCCGCGAGGTCATCGAGCGCGACCCCGCGCTCCAGCGCCCCGAGCACACCCGCCTGCGCGAGCGGGCGCTGCAGCGGTATCCGCGGGCGGTGGAGCTGTTCAGAGTGGGCTAGGGGCTAGGGGCTAGGGGCTAGGGATTCGAACGACAGCGGCCCTCCGATCCAGGCGATCGGAGGGCCGCTCTTTATCGGGACTCCCTAGCCCCTAGCCCCTAGCCCCTAGAACCTCAAACTCCCTCCCACCCGCGTCTCCCCACTTCCCGTCACGCTGACCGTGGGGTCGAACGGGATGTTGGCCGGCGGGTGCTTCGGGCGGGAGAGTTCCCAGATGAAGAGCGCGGCGGAGCCCAGCAGGGCGGTCTCGCCGCTGAAGAGCCAGAGACGCGCCTCGCGGTCCTTGGTGAGCGAGCGCTGGTAGAGGAACTCGCTCCGGGCGTCGAGGTAGCGGCCGCTCTGCGGGTCGGTGGTGCAGAGCTCGTTGGCGGCGGCGCAGCGCTTCTTCAGCTCGTCGTAGGCCGCGTCGGCCCGGTCGTGCGCCTGGGCGGCGAGGAGGTTGAGGCCGATGCTGCCGGCGAGGAGGGCCCACTTGCCGTACTTGATCGGCGCCGGGCTCGCGCGGCGCACGGCGTTGGGGATGCGCGCGCGGCGCGCCGCCGAGTCGGTCGGCAGGGCCGCGGACGAGTCCGCCGGGCGCGGCGCATAGGGCACGAGCGCGGGGGCCGGCGCCGGCACCTGTGCGCGGGCCGCCGCGGCGGGCAGGAGGAGCGCGGCCGCGGCGAGCACGGCGGCGAGCCGGGCGACGGGCGCGGAGCGCGGGACGCGGGCCGTGCTCATGGGGCGTAGCGGTGAATGTCGGCGTTGCCGCCGATCGCGACGAAGCCGCCGGCGACCGGGACCGGGGCGATCTCGACCGGGCTCCAGAGCGCGAGCCGCCAGGCCTCGGTGCCGTCGTGCCGGAGGGCCCGCACCGTGCCGTCGGCGCCGCCGAGGAGGAGGAGGTCACCGAGGGCGGTGAGGGGCGCGGTCACCGGCCAGCGCAGCGCCGCGACGCGCTCGGCGAGGAGCTCGCGCGGGGCGCCGGCCGCCGCGGCCGGGCCGCCCGTGGAGTCCGTGACCCCGGCAGCCGCGGGCGTTGCGGCGCCCACCCCCGTGCCGGCTTCCGCGCCCACCGCGGCCCCCCCCGCGGCCCCGGCCGCGACGGGGGCGGCGGCGACGCTCCCTGGCGTCGCGAGGTGCGCTGCGCCGGGCGTGACGCGGTAGAGCGTGCCGATCCGGCTCACCGCCCACACCGTGTCGCCGAAGACGAGCGGGGGGGTGGTGACGGGTGCGTCGAGCCGCGCGCGCCAGCGCACCCGCAGCGTCGCCGGGTCGAAGGCGACGAGGAGCGAGTCGGTGCTGGCGGCGAGCAGGACCGCGTCGGGTCCGGTGCCGGTCGGGACGAGCGGGGCCACGACGCTGCCCGGGGTCGCCGTCCGCGCGAGCACCGCGCCGGTCCGGGTGTCGAGCCGCACGAGCGAGTCCACCGAGGCGACGACGACGTGGCCCGCGTCGTCCGCGACCGGCGCCGCGCGGCCCGGACCGACGAGGCGGCGCCAGCGCACCTTGCCCGCGGCGGTGTCGAGCGCGGTGACGAGGCCGCGCTCGTCGAGCGCGAGGAGGAGGCCGTCGGCGAGCGTGAGCGGGGCGGAGATCTCCTTGACGGCGCGCTGCTCCCAGCGCGTCTTCCCATCGCCCGCGTTCAGGGCGTAGACTCGCCCGTCGGGCGCGCTCGTGGCCGCGTAGACGCTCCCGCCGCGCTCGAGCGCGCCGCCCACCACCGCGCCCGCGAGCCGCCGCTTCCAGCGCGGCGCCCCGGCCGAATCGAGCGCCACCGCGTAGAGGAACCGGTCGTAGCCGCCGACGTAGAGCGTCGTGTCGCCGGGCGTCGCGACGTCGAGGGCGGGCCGGCCGCTCAGGGCACGGCCCACCTCCCGGTTCCAGAGCTCGCGCGGGGCCGCCCCCGCCACCTCGCGCGCGAGCGGCACGGGCGCGGGACGGTAGTTGATGCACGCCGCGTTGACGCCTCCGAAGAGGACGGCTAGACTCAGGACTCCTTTTCGCAACCCCAATCTTTTCATGGGCATCGCATGACGGCGGTACGGATCTCCGAGCTGAAGGACCACGTGGGCCAGACGGTGCGGGTCCGCGGATGGGTGACGACGACGCGCTCGAGCGGGAAGATCGCCTTCCTCGTGCTGCGCGACGGGAGCGGCTACCTGCAAGGCGTGGTGTCCAAGAAAGAGGTGCCGGAGCCGACCTGGGCGCGCTTCGGCGAGCTCACCCAGGAAACGAGCGTCGAGGTGACCGGCACGGTGCGCGAGGAGCCGCGCTCGCCCGGGGGGTACGAGCTCGGGGTGACCGACCTCGCGCCGATCGGGGCGAGCCACGAGTTCCCCATCTCCCCCAAGGAGCATGGGACGTCCTTCCTCTTCGAGCATAGACACCTCTGGCTGCGGAGCCGCCGCCAGGTGGCCATCGCCCGGGTCCGCTCCGAGGTCGAGCAGGCGATCAACGACTTCTTCTACCAACGGAACTTCGTCCGGGTCGATACCCCGATCCTGACCGGCTCGATCGGCGAGCAGGCGGGCGAGCTGTTCGCCACCGACTACTTCGACCTGGGCAAGGCCTACCTCGCCCAGACCGGCCAGCTCTACGGCGAAGCCGCGGCGGCGGCGTTCGGCGCGATCTACACCTTCGGGCCGACCTTCCGCGCCGAGAAGTCGAAGACCCGCCGGCATCTGACCGAGTTCTGGATGGTGGAGCCCGAGGTCGCCTTCGCCGATTCGGACGACAACATGCGGCTGCAGGAGGAGTTCGTCGCCTACATCGTGGGGCGCGCGCTCGACCGCCGCAAGGAGGAGCTGAAGGAGCTCGAGCGCGACACCGCGCCCCTCGAGCGGGTGACGACGCCGTTCCCGCGGATCAGCTACACCGACGCGGTGGCGAAGCTCCAGACCCTCGGCAGCGACATGCAGTGGGGCCAGGACCTGGGGGGCGACGACGAGACGCTGCTCGCCAAGGAGTACGACCGGCCGGTCATGGTCTACAACTACCCGAAGGAGGTCAAGGCCTTCTACATGAAGGAGAACCCCGACGACCCCCGGACGGTGCTCAACAACGACATGCTCGCCCCCGAGGGCTACGGCGAGATCATCGGCGGCAGCCAGCGCGAGGACGACTACGACCGGCTCCTCGAGCGCATCCGGGCCCAGGGGCTCGACCCGGCGACGTACGGCTGGTATCTCGACCTCCGCAAGTACGGCACCTTCGTCCACTCCGGCTTCGGTCTCGGCATCGAGCGCACCGTCGCCTGGATCTGCGGCATTCCGCACATCCGCGAGGCGATCGCGTTCCCGCGGCAGCTGCACAGGTTGTACCCCTAGGCGCCCCGCTTCACCTCGTCCCACAACCCGTCCAAGACTTCCAGGCCCGCGGCATCGAGCTCGATGCCGCGGGCTTCGGCGAGCGTCTCCACGGCGTGGAAGCGGTCGCGGAACTTGCGGTTCGCGCGGTCGAGGGCCGGGCCCGGCTGGACGCCGGCCTTGCGGGCGAGGTTGACGACGGCGAAGAGGAGGTCGCCGATCTCGTCCTGCAGCGCCTCGGAGGCGGGGCCGGCCGCGGTGCTGGGCCCGTGCGCGGCGAGCTCGTGCTCCACCTCCTCGAGCTCCTCACGCACCTTCTCGAGCGGGCCCTGGACGTCGGGCCAGTCGAAGCCGACGCTCGCCGCGCGTTCCTGGAGGCGGAAGGCCATCAGGAGGTCGGGCAGGGTGGGCGGCAGCCCCTCGAGGGTGCCGCGGCGGCGCTCGCGCTTCTTGAGCCGCTCCCACGAGTCGGCAGGGCCGAGGTCGAAGAGGTGCGGATGCCGGCGGCGCATCTTGTGGACGAGGTCGTCGGCGATCTCGTCCGGGGTGAACTCGCCCTGCTCCTCGCCCAGGACGAGCTGCCAGGCGAGGTGCAGGAGGAAGTCGCTCAGCTCCTCGCGGATCGCGGCGACGTCCTCCTCGGCCAGTGCATGGTCGAGCTCGTGCACCTCCTCGACGAGGTAGGGCCGCAGCGTCTGCCGCGTCTGTACCCGGTCCCAGGGGCAGCGCGCGCGCAGGTCGCGCACCATCGCCAGCGCGCGTCCAAGCGCTGATTCGTCTTGCATTTATCGTCTCCGGGGAAGTACCTTTCGCGCCGCTGTGCGCACCCCTCTACCGGTCGGACCCGCCCGGGCCTGGGTCGATGTCGACCTCGACGCCCTCGTCGCCAACGCGCGGACGATCGCCGCCCGTGCGGGGCGGCCGCTCCTGCCGATGGTCAAAGCTAACGGCTACGGGCTCGGCGCGACGGCCGTCGCGCGGGCGCTCGAAGCAGTGGCGCCCTGGGGCTACGGGGTGGCCACCCTGGAAGAGGGTGCCGAGCTCCGCGCGGCGGGGCTCGACCGGCCGGTGATCGTCTTCACGCCGTTCGCGCCGGCGGTCGCGGCGGCGGACCTCTATCGCGCACACCGGCTCCGGCCCGTGATCGGCGACGTCGCCGGGCTCGAGGCATGGCGCACGCGCACGGGTGCGGGGCCGGACGCGCCGTTCCACCTCGAGATCGACACCGGGATGAGCCGCGGCGGGGTGCGCTGGAACGATACAGCCGCGCTCGATGCGCTCGCCGAGGCGCTGCGCGACGCGGCGGGATGGGAAGGGGTCTTCACCCACTTCCATTCCGCCGACTGCGATCCGGCGAGCGCCGCGGTGCAATGGGAGCGCTTCGAGGGCGTGCTCGCCCGCCTGCCGCGGCGGCCGCCGCTCGTGCACGCGGCGAACAGCGCCGGCGCGCTCCTCGACCGCGGCTACGCCGGCGATCTCGTGCGCCCGGGCATCCACCTCTACGGCGGCGCCTGCGGGGGCGAGCCGGCGCCGCAGCCGGTCGCGGCGCTCCGCGCCCGCGTCGTCGCGCTCCGCACGGTCCAGCCGGGTGAGACGGTGAGCTACGGCGCCACGTGGCGCGCCGAGGTGCCGACCACGATCGCCACCCTCGGCATCGGCTACGCCGACGGCGTGCCCCGCGCGCTCTCGAACGGCGGGCGTGTCGAGATCGGCGGCGAGATCGTCTCCGTCGCCGGCCGGGTGACGATGGACATGACGATGATCGCGCTGGCCTCGCCGCCCGCCGCGCGCGTCGCCGTGGGCGACGTCGCCACCCTCTACGGCGGGCGCGTGTCGCTCGACGAGCAGGCGGCGCGCGCCGGCACGATCGGCTACGAGCTGCTCACCGCCCTGGGGCCGCGGCTGCCGCGGCGCTACCACGGCGGCCCGCACGGCGGCCCGCACGGCGGAACCCGTTCGACAGAGACCGCATGAACCCGCATTTCGCCTCGCTCGTCCTCGGCCTCGCGCATCAGGCCGATTCCGCCCTCAACGGCCAGCTTCCGGCCGGCGCCGAGGGACACGACGCGCGCGAGCTCGCGCGCACGATGATCGACACTCTCGGCATGCTCCAGGAGAAGACCGAGGGCCGGCTCGAGGCCGACGAGCGGCAGCTGCTGGATCAGGCGCTCACCGGCCTCCGCTTCCGCTACGTCCAGAGCGAGCCGAAGGGCGCGCGCTGATGCCCGACGCCTCGCCGTCGGCCTCGCGCCGCGCCGCCATCATCGTCCTCGACGGCCTGGGATGCGGGCCCGCGCCGGACACGGCCGCCTACGGCGACGCGGGGAGCGACACCCTCGGCAACGTCGCCCGCGCGGTGGGCGGGCTCAAGCTGCCCAATCTCGAGGCGCTCGGGCTCGGCTGCTGCGCGCCGATTCCCGGCCTGCCCTGCGCCGACGCGCCCACCGCCGCCTGGGGCACCTGTCTGCCGGCGAGCCACGGCAAGGACAGCACCACGGGCCACTGGGAGATCTGCGGCGTCCTGCTCGATCCCGCCTTCCCGACCTATCCCCACGGCTTCCCGGCCGACGTGCTCGCGGAGTTCAGCCGCCGCACCGGTCGCGGCGTCCTCGGCAACAAGGCGGCGAGCGGCACGGTCATCCTCGACGAGCTCGGCGCCGAGCACGTGCGCACGGGCGACTGGATCGTCTACACCTCCGCGGACAGCGTCTTCCAGGTCGCGGCCCACGAGCGCGTGGTGCCGCTCACCGAGCTGTACGCGGCGTGCGCCGCGGCGCGCGAGATCCTCGGCGGCGAGCACGGCGTCTCGCGGGTCATCGCGCGGCCGTTCACGGGCGAGCCGGGGGCGTGGAAGCGCACCGGCAACCGCAAGGACTTCAGTCTCGAGCCGACGGGCACGACGCTCCTCGACCGGCTGGCCGAGGCGGGGGTGCCGCGGGTGGGCGTCGGCAAGGTGGACGACCTCTTCGCGGGGCGGAACATCCGCAGCGTGCACACGCCGACCAACCCCGAGGCGTACACGCTGATCGAGGGCGCGCTCGCCTCGATGGAGCGCGGGTTCCTCTTCGCCAATGTCATCGAGTTCGACCAGAGCTGGGGCCACCGCAACGACGTCGCGGGCTTCCGGGGCGGGCTGATGGACCTCGACCGCTGGATCCCGCGGCTGCTGCGCCGCCTGCGCCCGGACGACCTCGTTATACTTACCGCCGATCACGGCAACGACCCGACCACCCCGTCCACCGACCACTCGCGCGAGCGGGTGCCGCTCCTGGTGTGCGGGCCCAAGGTGCGGCCCGTGCCGCTCGGCGAGCGCGCGACGTTCGCCGACATCGGGCAGACGGTGGCCGAGTTCCTCGGCGTCCCGCCGCTGGCGGCGGGCGTCTCGTTCCTTCGCGAGGTTTGGAGTGACTGATTCGCTCATCGAGGCGGCGCGGGCGGTGCAGGCGCGCGCCTACGCGCCCTATTCCCGCTACCGCGTCGGCGCCGCGCTCGAGGCCGAGGACGGCCGCGTCTTCGTCGGCTGCAACGTCGAGAACGCCTCTTACGGGCTCACCCAGTGCGCCGAGCGCGCCGCCGTCACCGCCGCGATCGCCGAGGGGGCGACGCGCTTCCGGCGCATCGTGGTGGTGACCGACTCCGATCCGCCCGGCGCCCCGTGCGGCGCGTGCCGCCAGGTGCTGGCGGAGTTCGCGCCCGAGCTCGTCATCGAGGCCGTCGGCCCGCAGGCGCGCCGGCGCTGGTCGATGGGCGAGCTGCTGCCGGCGAGCTTCGGGAAGGAGCAGCTCCCGTGAAGCGGGGTCGCTGCCTCGTGCCGCTCGCCGCCCTCGCGCTCGCCCTGGGCGTCGCGGGCTGCCAGGAGAAGCTCACCGCCCCGGCCGACTGCCCGACGCTCTGTCCGGGCGGCCAGGCGCAGCTCGCCGAAACGACGCTGGTCGTGCGGCAGGACAGCACCTTCCCGTCGTCGGCCGAGCAGGGGACGGGCTACGTCCTGCCCGGCATCGGCGCGAACTCGTCGCTCTGGATGGCGAGCGTGCCGGCGGGCGTGCCCTCGGTGCTCGGCACCCAGACCTACGCGATCGTGCGCTTCGTCCAGCGGGACGCGGAAGTGAAGGTCAAGGACACGGTGCGCACGGTGACCGCGGTGGACTCCGCCGCGATCCAGGTGCTGGTCCAGGCCCGCGACACCACGGTGAAGAGCGTCCGGCTGCAGCTCTACCGGCTCGCGCCGGCGGCGGACGCGGTGCCGGGCATCGACTACCCGCGCGCGCAGCAGGCGCTGGACGCCGGCGCGCTCCTCGCCGAGACCACGCTGCCCGACACGCTGCGCTCGGGGGTCGTCAGCTTCAAGTTCACCGGCGCAGACCTCGCGAAGCTCCCGCCGTTCCCCACGACGGGCGTCGACACCCTCGCCGTGGTGCTCGCCGTCCAGAGCGCGGGAGGCGAGGCGACGGGGCTCCGGATCGGGAGCAGCACGTCCACCGCGCCGCCGACCTTCACGACCTGGCTCCGGGTCGCGGTCGCCGACACGGGGCTGCAGAAGCAGTCGATCGTCCGGACCACGGCCTACAACACCTTCGTCGGGCGCGAGCCGCTGCCGGCCGCGACCTCGGCGGTCGTCGTCGGCGACGCGCCGTCGCGGCGCGCGCTGCTGCGCTTCGACCTCCCGCCGATGCTGCGCGACACGGCCTCGATCGTGCGCGCCACCCTCGAGCTGACGCCCGTGACGCCGCCGGGCGGCTTCGCCATCACCGGGCTGCCGAGCGACACGACCGCGCTCCTGCTGCGCGACCTCATCGTGGACATCGGCGCCAAGTCGCCGCGCTACGAGAGCGACCAGGCGCCCTTCGCCACCGCGCCGCTCGCGCCGGGTTCGACCGCGCCGCTCGCGGTGGACGTCACCCGCCTCGTGCGGCTCTGGCAGGGCACCAACGGCCGCCCGGCGACGCTCTCGCTCAGCGCCCTGCCGGAGGCCGCCAGCTTCGCGCGCGCGCTCCTCGGCTCGTCGGAGACCGAGGCCGCGGGGGGCGCCCCGGCGGCCCGGCTCCGGATCACCTACGCTCGCTCGTTCCCCTTCGAGGCTCCGTAAGTGCGCCGCCTACTCCCTCTCGCCCTCGCCGCGGGCCTCGTCGCGTCGGCCGCGCCGGCCGCGCTCCGGGCGCAGTCCTCGCAGTTCGGCGTCCGCGGCCCCGGCTATCCGGGTCGCGCGCTCTCGACGGGCGCGCTCGGCAGCGCCGGCAGCGGCGGGCTCTTCGACCCGCTCTCGAGCCAGAACGCGGCGGCGCTGGGCGCCGTCGACGTCCTCACCGCCTCCTTCTCGGGGCTGCAGGACTATCGGTCGAGCGAGAACCCGGCCGGCGCCGAGAGCGGGCGCGACACGCACTTCCCGCAGATGGCGGTGGTGGGGCCGATCCGCACCCTGCCGCTCGCGCTGGGTGTCAGCCTCTCGAGCTATACGGTGCGCGACTTCACGCTCGCGACCACCTCGACGATCGACCTGCGCGGCGTGCCGGTGACGGCGACCGACACGCTCACCTCGCGCGGCGGCATCAACGACATCCGGTTCGGCGCCGCCTACCGCCTCGGGCGCGGCCTCACCCTCGGCGCGGCGTTCCACGCCATCACCGGGTCGAACCGGATGGAGCTCCTGCGCAGCTTCAGCGACTCGAGCTACCTGCCGCCCAACGCGGGGACGCGGGCCGAGATCTCCTACGCCGGCGTCGGCGTCTCCGCCGGTCTCGTCGCCGCCACCGGGCCGGTCGAGCTCGCGCTCATGGCGCGCAGCGACGGCCGCCTCCGGATCGAGCGCGACTCGACGCTCGTCTCGCGCGTGGACCTGCCGTACACGGTGGGCGCGGGGCTCCGGGTCCGGCCCACGCCGCGGCTCGACCTGCAGGGGCAGGGGATCCTCCGCACCTGGCGCGACGCCAACCGCCAGCTCCTCGAGCAGGGGGCGGCGGGCGCCGACAACACCGTGGAGCTCGCCGTCGGCGGCCGCTACCTGACCGACGCGCGCGACCCGATGCGCCGCCCGATCCGCTTCGGCGCGCGCTACGCCACGCTCCCCTTCCTGCTCCTCCCGGGCGAGCAGCCGCACGAGGTCGGCGTGTCCCTGGGCACCGGCCTCGCCTTCGTCCGCGACGCCGACCGCAACACCAACCGCGTCGCGATCGACCTCTCCCTCGAGCACGTCTGGCGCAACGGCGGCCCGGGCTACTCCGAGCGGGCGTTCCTGGTGGGGATCGGGGTCGCGGTGCGGCCGTAGGAGGCGGGACGGCGGGAGGCTCCGTCGGCCGGGAAGTCCCGGCTGCACGCGGGCGGGACGGCGGGAAACCCAGCAAACGCGCGAGCCTCCGGTGTCTTCATCGGAGGCTCGTCTTACATCGGGGCCCTCCCGGCGTCACGCCGTCCCCGCCGTCCCGCCCTGGAGTCCCGCCGATTAGATTCCCACCCCATGACCAAGCGCGTCTACATCGAGACCTACGGCTGCCAGATGAACGTCGCCGACACCGAGCTGATGTTCGGGGTGTTGGGACGCGACGGCTACGAGCGCACCGACGCGCCCGAGGAGGCCGACGTCATGCTGGTGAACACCTGCGCCGTGCGCGACAACGCCGAGCAGCGGGTGATCGGCCGCGTGGGCGAGCTGCTGCGGCACAAGCGCCCCGGCGACCTCCTGGGGGTCGTCGGCTGTATGGCGCAGCGGCTGGGCCCGAAGCTGCTGGCGCAGACCGCCCGGGTGGATCTCGTCGTGGGGCCCGACGCCTACCGCAACCTCCCGGGGCTCCTGGGCCAGGCCGCGGCGGGGGAGCGGGTGAGCGACACCGACTTCCGCTCCTGGGAGCACTACGAGGACGTCCCGCCGGTGCGCGACGCCGCGCCGACGCAGTTCGTCACGGTGCAGCGCGGCTGCGATTACCGGTGCACCTTCTGCATCGTTCCGTACACGCGCGGGCCCGAGCGGAGCCGTAAGCTGGAGGACGTGGTCGCCGAGGTGCGCGTGCTGGTGGAGCAGGAAACGACCGAGGTCACCCTCCTCGGCCAGACCGTCAACAGCTACCACGACGGCACGCACGACTTCGCCGACCTGCTGCGCGCCGTGGGCGCGGTGGACGGGGTGCGGCGGATCCGCTTCACGAGCCCGTACCCGACCGACTTCACCGAGCGCGTCGTCGAGGCGATGGCCACGACGCCCGCGGTGTGCGAGCACGTGCACCTGCCGCTCCAGAGCGGCTCGAACGCGGTCCTCAAGCGGATGCTCCGGCGCTACACGCGCGAGCAGTACCTCGAGGTGGTGGCGCGCCTCCGGGCGGCCATCCCCGGGATCACCTTCTCGACCGACGTCATCGTCGGCTTCCCGGGCGAGACGGACGCGCAGTTCGAGGAGACGCTCTCGGCGGTCGTGGAGGCCGATCTCGACGACGCGTACACCTTCAAGTACTCGGTGCGCGAGGGGACGCCCGCCGTGAAGCTCGCCGCGCGCGACGAGGTCCCGGACGACGTCGCCAGCGCGCGCCTCGAGCGGCTGATCGAGACGATGCGCGCGCAGGCGCGGCGGAAGAACATGGGGCGGGTCGGGAGCGAGCACGAGGTGCTGGTCGAGCGGCCCGCGAAGCGCGGCGGCCTCATGCTCGGCCGCACCCGGACCAACCACCTCGTGCTGCTCGATCTTCCGGCCACCGCGATCGGGGAGTACCATACGGTACGCCTCACCGGCACGACCGGCTCGACCTTCACGGGCGCGCTGCTCGGCGCCCGCCCCTCCGCCCCTTCACTCGTGGTGCTATGATCCAGAACCTCGTCGAGGAGCACGTGCTCCAGGCGTACGACAAGCTGCGTCCGCACTTTCCCGACTTCTGCGGCTGCGAGATGTGCCGCGCGGACGTCCTGGTCTACGCGCTGAACCGGCTGCCCGCGCGCTACGTCGCGAGCCGGCAGGGGACGGTCATCTCCGAGCTCGACCTCGAGAAGGACCAGAGCCGGGCGCGGATCGACGTCGCGCTGATGGAGGGCTTCCGCATCGTGGGCCTCGCGCCGAGGTGCAAGCACACGGGCGCCGCCGCCTCGTAGGGACGCAGGGGGCGCGGTGACCCCGCGCCCCGCCTACCTCGTCCCGTGTGCCTTCTGGGCCGGTCTCGCGACCGGCCTTTTGCGTTTCTACGCCCCCGCCGGCGCGGTTCTGGGCTGGTGCGTGATCGCGGGCGCGCTCGCGGGCTCGTGGCTGGTCCGCGCCCCGCGGCTCCGGCTCGCGGCGACCGTCGCCGCGCTCGGCCTCGCGCTCGGGCTCGTCGCCTGGCGGCGGGAGGCGCGCTCCTGCGCGGCGACGCTGCCGACGGGCCGCATGCGGCTCGCGGTGCGGCTCGCCGAGCCGGTGGATGGGAGCGGGGGGCCGGTCGAGGTCGTCCCGGGCGCAGCGGGAGGGGGCTGGTGCGATGGCCCGGTCGCCGCGCGCTGGCCGCCCCGCGAGCCCGCCGGGGCCGGCACGGTCGCCACGGTCGAGGCGCGCTGGGCGCCGCGCCCCGACGGACTCGGTCGCGCCGACGGGATGCTCTTCGTCTCGCGAGTGCTCGAGCGGCGCGACGCGGCGCGCCCCGGGGAGCGGCTCCGCAACGCGACCGTCGCGGCGATGACGCGGCTCTACGGCACCCGCGCGCCGCTCGTCGAGATGCTCATGCTCGACCGGCGGGGGCGGGTGGACCGCGCGCTCCGCGACCGCTTCGCCGACTCGGGGCTGGTGCACATCCTCAGCATCTCGGGGTTCCACGTCGGCCTGATCGCCGCCTGGGTCGCCCTCGTCGCGCGGCTCGCAGGACAGGGACCCGTCCGCTCGCTCGCCGTGGCGACCGCGGTCGCGGTGGGCTACGTCGCCTTCCTGGGTTGGCCCCCGCCGGCGACGCGCGCCGCGGTGCTCGCCACGCTGCTGCTCCTCGGCCGGGTCCGGCAGCGCCGGGTGGCACCCGATCCGCTCCTCCTGCAGAGCTGCCTCGTCGTCACGTTCGTCGACCCCTGGGCGCTCGTGGACCTCGGCGCCTGGCTCTCGGCCGCCTCGCTCTGGGGCGCCACGACCGCGACCCGCTGGAGCGACCGCGCCTGGGGCCCGCAGGCGTGGCGCCGCGTGCTCACCGGCTCCATCGGCGCCACCGCGGCGACCGCGCCGCTCACGGCTGCCACCCTGGGCACCGTGGCGGTGGTCGGCATCGGGCTCAACTTCGCGGCGATCCCGGTCGCGGCCGTCGCCGTGCCGGGGGTGGCGGCGAGCCTCCTGCTCGCTCCCGTCTCCTCGACCGCGGCCGGCGCCATGGCGGCCGGCGCGGGGCTCGGCCTCGACCTCCTCGAGCGCCTGGCGGCCGTGGGCGCCGCCGTGCCGGGCGGGCACATCGCCGCGGAGCCGGGGCTCGCCGTGGCGCTGCCCTGGGCGGCGCTCCTCGGCGCGCTCCTCTGGGGGATCCGGGGACGGGCCACCGGCCGCGAGGCGCTGCGGCGCTGGGGCTGGGTCGCGACGGCCGCGCTCTGGGGCGGGCTCGCCTTCCGGCCCACCGGGGCGCGAGATGCCGGGCCGGGCACGCTGGCGTTACATTTTCTCGACGTGGGGCAGGGCGATGCGGCCGCGCTGCGCACCCCGGGCGGCCACTGGATCGTGGTGGACGCCGGCCCGCGCGATCCGCGGAACCCGCGCCGGGACGCGGGCCGCCAGGTGGTCGTGCCGTTCCTCCGGCGCCAGGGCGTCCGGGCCGTGGACGTCCTCGTGGTCTCGCACGCGCACGCCGACCACCTGGGCGGTGCCGACGCGCTCCTCGAGCGGCTTCCCGTGCGGCTGGTGACCGAGCCGGGCGAGCTGGTGTCGGACCCGCTCTACCGCGAGTTCCTCGACGACGTGGCCGGCGCGGGCGTCCGCTGGCACCCGGGCCGGCCGGGCGAGCGCTTCGAGGTGGACGGTGTGCGCTTCAGCGTGCTCCACCCCGACACGGCCTGGACCGAGTGGGGCGACGACCTCAACGAGGACTCGCTGGTGCTCCTCGTCGAGTACGGCCGGTTCCGGGCACTCTTCGCCGGCGACGCGGGGTTTCCGGCCGAGTCGCTCCTGGCGGGCCGGGTGGGCCGGGTGGCGCTCCTCAAGGTGGGGCACCACGGCAGCGCCGGGAGCTCGTCCGACCGCTGGCTCGCCGAGCTCGGGCCGCGGGTCGGGGTGGTGAGCGTGGGCGCGCGGAACCGCTACGGCCACCCGGCGCCGTCGGCGCTCGCGCGGCTCCGCGGGCACGGCGTCTCGGTCTGGCGGACCGACCGCGACGGCACGATCAGCGTGATGGTAACCCATGCGGGAGACAGCATGACCGTCCGCGGCGCGGCCTCCACGGAGGCCGGGGCGCGCGGGCTCGAGCGGTACTCGACGACACCCTAACGCGCGACCGCGGACCTCCGTGAGGACCGGCGGCGCTGAGCGAGAGGACCCTGTGCTGCACGACTCCAAGGTCACGACCATCGAGCGGTTCATCTTCGATCAGGAGCACCGCTATCCCGAGGCCACGGGGGAGTTCTCCAACCTCCTCTACGACATCGCGCTCGCCGCGAAGATCATCGCCGCCAACATCCGCCGCGCCGGGCTCGTCAACATCCTGGGCTCCGCCGGGACCGGCAACGTGCAGGGCGAGGAGCAGCAGAAGCTCGACGTCTTCGCGAACGAGACGATCAAGAACTGCCTCAACCACACCGGCCGCGTCTGCGTCATGGGCTCCGAGGAGGAGGAGGACATCATCCCGGTGCCCGAGGGCGTGCCGCCCGGGAAGTACACGGTCCTCTTCGACCCGCTCGACGGCTCGTCGAACATCGACGTCAACGGCCCGGTCGGCACCATCTTCAGCATCTACCGGCGCGTCACCAAGGCGGGCCAGGGCGAGCTCGCCGACGTGCTGCAGCCGGGCGTGATGCAGGTGGGCGCGGGCTACGTCCTCTACGGCTCGAGCGTGATGCTCGTCTACACGACGGGGCAGGGGGTGCACGGCTTCACGCTCGACCCGACGATCGGCGAGTTCCTGCTCTGCGCGCCCGAGATCAAGACGCCGCGGGTGGGCAAGTACTACAGCGTCAACGAGAGCAACTTCGCCCGCTGGGACAAGGGAACGCAGCGCGTCGTGCGCGGCTTCCATGGCGACATGCCGGAGATCATCAAGGGGAAGAACAGCCGCTACATCGGCTCGCTCGTCGCCGACTTCCACCGCAACCTGATCGCCGGCGGCATCTTCATGTACCCGGCCGACACGAAGAATCCCAACGGCAAGCTGCGCCTCCTCTACGAGGCGGCGCCGATGGCGTTCATCGCCGAGCAGGCGGGCGGCTCGGCCACGAACGGCTACGACCGCATCCTCGACATCCAGCCGACCGGGCTGCACCAGCGCACCCCGCTCGTCATCGGCAGCCGCGAGGACGTGGGCTGGGCGACCGACACCCTGCGTGCCTGGCGGGACGGCTACGGCATCCCTGGCGAGCCGGCGACGCCCTCCCGCCCGTCCGCGCCGACGCCGGCGCCGGTCGGCTGAGGGCCGCGCCGCCGCGATGACCGACACCAGCCGCCCCTCCCGCACGTCTCCCGCGTCCCCGGCCGACGCCGGGCCCGAGCGCCGGACCGTCTACCGTCCGGGCGACTGGACCGGCGACCCGGCGCAGGACCTCGGCGAGCCGGGGCAGTTCCCGTTCACGCGCGGCGTGTACCCGACGATGTACACGCAGCGGCTCTGGACGATGCGCCAGTACGCCGGCTTCGGCACCGCCGAGGAGACGAACCGCCGCTTCCGCCGGCTCCTCGCCTCGGGCCAGACGGGGCTGTCCACCGCCTTCGATCTGCCCACGCAGATGGGCTACGACAGCGACCACCCGATGGCGCAGGGCGAGGTGGGCCGCGTCGGCGTCGCGATCGACACGGTGGACGACCTGCACGACCTCTTCCGCGAGATCCCGCTCGACCGCGTCTCGACCTCGATGACGATCAACGCGACGGCGGCGATCCTGCTCGCGATGTACATCGTGGTGGGCGAGGAGACGGGCGTCCCGCACACGCAGCTCACGGGCACGATCCAGAACGACGTGCTCAAGGAGTACGTCGCGCGCGGGACGTACATCTATCCCGCGCAGCCGTCGCTGCGGCTCATCGCCGACATCTTCCGCTTCGTGAGCGCGGAGCGGATGAACTTCAACCCGATCTCGATCAGCGGCTACCACATCCGCGAGGCGGGGGCGACGGCGGTGCAGGAGGTGGCCTTCACGCTCGCCAACGCGCTCGAGTACGTGCGGGTGGGGGTGGACGCCGGGCTCGACGTGAATGCCTTCGGGCCGCGGCTCTCGTTCTTCTTCGCCGCGCACAACGACCTCTTCGAGGAGGCGGCGAAGTTCCGCGCCGCGCGCCGGCTCTGGGCCCGGCTGGTGCGCGAGCGCTTCGGCGCCGACGACCAGACGGCCCGGCTCCGCTTCCACACGCAGACGGGCGGCGTGACGCTGCAGGCCCAGCAGCCGCTCAACAACGTCGTGCGCGTCACGGTGCAGGCGCTCTCCGCCGTGCTGGGCGGCACCCAGTCGCTCCACACGAACGGCTACGACGAGGCGCTGGCGCTCCCGACGGCCGAGTCGGCGACGCTCGCGCTCCGGACCCAGCAGATCCTGGGCTACGAGAGCGGCGTGGCCGACGTGGTGGACCCGCTCGCCGGGAGCTACTACGTCGAATCCCTCACCGACCGGATCGAGGCGGAGGCGCGCGAGCTCATCGAGCGGGTGGACGCGATGGGCGGCGCCGCGCGGGCGATCGAGGCGGGGTTCTTCCAGGAGGAGATCGCCCGCAGCGCCTACGCGCTGCAGATGGCGCAGGAGCGGGGCGACCGCGTCGTCGTGGGAGTGAACCGCTTCACCGACGATGCCGCGCCGCCGACGATCGAGACGCCGGACTACTCCGCGCTCGAGAGCCGCCAGCGGGCCCGCCTCGCTGAGGCGAAGGCGCGGCGCGACCAGGCGGCGGTCGTCTCCGCGCTCGCCGACCTCGAGACGGCCGCCCGGGGCACCACGCCCCTCATGCCGCCGATCCTGGCCGCGGTGCGGGCCCGCGCGAGCGTGGGCGAGATCAGCGACACGCTGCGATCGGTCTGGGGCGTCTACCGTCCGGTCGCCTGAGCGCGGCCCCCCGCGCCGGCGCGCCGCCCCGATGGACGACGCCCCGTCACTCGGCCGAGTGGCGGGGCGTCGTGCCGTCACCGCCGCGCCCGCGGTAGCCGCTCAGCGCTGCGGGTCGAGCCGGGTGAGCGTGAGCTCCGGGAATCGTCGCCCGAGTTCGCCGGGCTGCCAACGGCCGTTCCCGGCGACGCAGGCGTCGAGGAAGGCGAGCACCGTGCCGCTCACGATCTCGTGGGTGCGTTCCGGCGCGAGCAGTCGGCCGCCGAAATGGGTGTTCGCCTCCGGCATGGCGAAGGGGGCGTCGGAGAAGCCGACGTGCGACGTCCCGCGGATCGTCCCCCGGTAGACCGGGCCGGACGACTTCGCCGCGACGTCGGTGAGCGCGCGAAGGATCGAGGTCCCCATCGCGTCCCACTGCTCGCGCGTGCGCCCCTTCCGCGCGAGCTCCGCGTCGGTGTAGTCGGGATTGCTGTTCAGCAGGAGGACGGGGCCGCGGGTGCCCGCCTCGACGACGCGGCCGAACGGCGCTCCGTCGAGGTCGACGCAGCCGGCGAATCGGCGGTCGAGCGCGCACGCCTCGAGCGCGGCCGCGCCGCCGAGCGAGTGGCCGACCATGGCCGCGCGGCGCGGGTCGAGGCCGTCCCGACCAGCGGCGGCGACGCGGTCGAGCACGAAGGTGGCGTCCAGCGCCCAGTCGTGGACCATGCGGCCCAGGGTCGAATCGCTCGTGCCGACGGCGCCGTCGTCACCCGCACGGATCACCCGGCCGCGTGCCGTGACCATCAGACCGCCGTAGGGATGGTCCACGGTGGCCACGATCCAGCCTCGGCTGGCGAGCTCGGTCGCGAGCGCGGTGTAGTTGGCGCGGGCGAAGCCCTGCCCGTGCGACAGGACGACGAGCCGCCGCGGCTTGCGGGCGGGGGCGACGGGGGCGTCGAGCGTCGCCGCGACCCGCCAGGCGGCCCAGCGGTCGAAGACGCCGTCCGCCTGGTGGTAGTATCCGTCCGCGCGCATCGCGGCGAGCACCGCCGGCTCGGCCACGTACGGCGCGGGCGCCCCCTGCGCCTCGCGGGTCGTCGGGTACCAGAGCTGGACGGTCAGCTCGCGCGGGCCGGCGGCGTCTCCCCGGGTCGAATCGGCGAGGTGGAGGATCCGGGTGCCCAGCGGCCACGGGCCGTGGGGAGCCGGCAGCGGCCGGGGGGCGGCGGCGGCGCTCGCCGGGCCGCCGGTCTGGGCCGAGGCCGGGGCGGTGGGGCCGAGCAGGGCGGCGAAGCCGAGAAAGAGCGGGTGAATCCGTACGGGACGGTGCGTGAGACTGGACAGGGTCGGACTCCTCGGTCGAGAGCGGGACGGAACGGATCGGTCGAAACGCCGCGGGTGTCGGCAGGCACACCTGACGGACGGCGGGCGATCCGGGATTCGGCGGGGCCGCCCCGCCGCCTTGAACGGCTCTGCCCGAGCCGCTAACTTTTGCGCCTGATTTCAGTTAGCCAAAAGGTCAGGAGCGATGCCGACTTACGAGTACGTCTGCCCCGAGGGGCACCAGTTCGAGCTGTTCCAGCGCATCTCCGACAAGCCCGAGGCCACCTGCCCGACGTGTGGGGAGCCGGCGGTACGGAAGATCTCGGGCGGCGCCGGCCTGGTTTTCAAGGGTAGCGGCTTCTACATCACGGACTACGGCAAGGACGGCAAGGGCCCGCGCAAGGCGCCGGCCGAGACCGGCGGCGCCAGTACGTCGCCGGGCAGCTCGTCCGGCAGCGCCGAGTCGAAGCCCGCCGCGAAGCCGGCCGAGGCGGCCGCGCCGAAGAGCACGCCCAAGGCCGCCGAATGAGCGACGCGCTGCGCGCCGCCCTGGCACGGGCCGCCGAGCGCCTCGGCCAGCCCGACATCGACTTCGTGCTCGAGCGCCCGCGCGATGCGGGCCACGGCGACCTCGCCACCAACCTCGCCATGGTGCTCGCGCGGCCGCTGAAGGCCAACCCGCGCCAGGTGGCGCAGACGCTCCTCGAGACGCTCGAGGTGCCCGCCGGGCTGGTGGCGAAGACCGAGATCGCGGGTCCCGGCTTCATCAACTTCTGGCTGAGCCAGGACGAGCTCGCCGCGGCGCACCAGGCGATTCTCCAGGCCGGCGCGGGCTACGGCCGCTCCAACGTCGGCGCGGGGCGGAAGGTGAACGTCGAGTTCGTCTCGGCGAACCCCACCGGGCCGCTCCACGTCGGCCACGGCCGCGGGGCGGCGCTGGGTGACGCCGTCGCCGCGCTGCTCGAGTGGACGGGCCACCGCGTCACGCGCGAGTTCTACATCAACGACGCGGGCGTGCAGATCGACCGGGTCGCGCTGAGCCTCTGGGCGCGCGTGCAGCAGGCCGTGGGCCGCGCGGCGGAGATCCCCGAGGGTGGCTACCACGGCGAGTATCTCAAGGAGAACGCCGAGACGGTGCTCGCGCGCGAGGGTCGGGCGTTCGCCGACCTGCCGACGGAGCAGGGGGTCGCGCGCTGCCGCGCGCTCGCGCTCGAGCTGCAGCGTCAGGAGCAGGACGCCGTGCTCGCCATCTTCGGCGTGCGCTTCGACGTGTTCTTCCGCGAACAGACGATCTACGACCGCGGCGAGATCCCGCGGCTCTTCGCGCTGCTGGCCGAGCGGGGGCTCACCTACGAGCTGGACGGGGCGCTCTGGCTCCGCACCACCGACTTCGGCGACGACAAGGACCGCGTGCTGCGGAAGGCGGACGGGAGCTTCACCTACTTCGTCCCCGACATCGCCTACCACGTCGACAAGCACGACCGCGGCTTCGACCGGATCATCGACGTCTGGGGCGCCGACCACCACGGCTACATCCCGCGCATGCGCGCGGCGCTCCGGGCGCTGGGCTATCCGGAGGAGTTCTTCGACGTCGAGGTCGTGCAGCTCGTGCGCATCGTGCGCGGCGGCGAAGAGGTGAAGATGTCGAAGCGCTCGGGGCAGTTCGTCACGCTGCAGGACCTCTACGAGGAGGTCGGCGTGGACGCGGCGCGCTACTTCTTCCTCATGCGCCCGGGCCGCTCGCCGCTCGACTTCGACGTCGACCTGGCCAAGAAGCAGACCGACGAGAACCCGGTGTTCTACGTCCAGATGGCCCACGCGCGTCTCAGCGGCATCTTCCGCACCGCCGAGCGCGCCGCCGAGAGCGTCACCGGCACGCTCGACCTCGCCGCCTTGCCGAGCCCGCACGACACGGCGCTGCTCAAACAGCTCGTCGTCTTCCCGGAGCAGGTGGAGAAGGCGGCGCGCGAGCGCGAGCCGCACCGGATCACGACCTATCTGTTCGACCTCGCGACCGCCGTGCACGCGTGGTATCACCACACCCGCGCCGTCGGCGCACCCGAGGGGCCCGCGACCGAGCAGGCGCGGCTCCTCCTCGCGCGCGCCGCGCGCATCGTGCTGGCCAACGCCCTCACCCTGTTGGGCCTCTCGGCCCCGGATCGGATGTGACCCGATGAGTCTCCTCGTCGTCGGCAGCGTCGCGCTCGACTCGATCTTCACCCCGTTCGGCGAGACCGCCGACGCCCTCGGCGGCTCGGCCGTCTACTTCAGCGTGGCCGGCGCGCTGCTGAGCCCGGTGAGCGTCGTGGGCGTGGTGGGCTCGGACTACCCGGTGCACGAGCTCGAGCGCCTCGCGCCGCGCGGCATCGACTGGTCGGGCGTCGAGCGGGCCGAGGGGGAGAGCTTCCGCTGGAAGGGGAAGTACTCCTACGACCTCCAGAGCCGCGAGACCCTGGAGACGCGCCTCGGCGTCTTCGCCGAGTTCCAGCCGAAGCTGCCGGAGGCGTGCCGCCGCGCGGAGTACCTCTTCCTCGGCAACATCGATCCCGAGCTGCAGCTCGGCGTGCTGGAGCAGGTGGCGCGACCCAAGCTCGTCGTGTGCGACACGATGAACTACTGGATCCAGAGCAAGAAGCCGCAGTTGCTGGACCTGCTGCAGCGCGTCGACATCCTCATGGTCAACGACTCCGAGGCGCGCGAGCTCACCGGCGACTGGAACATCCACCGCGCCGGCCGCTGGATCCTGGAGCACGGCCCCAAGCGCGTCGTCATCAAGCAGGGCGAGCACGGCGCGCTCCTCATCGAGCCGGGCCGCACGTTCTACGTGCCGGCCTTCCCGCTCGAGAGCGTCTTCGACCCGACCGGCGCGGGCGACAGCTTCGCCGGCGGCTTCATGGGCTACCTCGCCCACCGCGACTCGACCGCGCACGACGACCTGCGCCGCGCGATGGTCTACGGCGCGGTGATGGGCTCCTACGCCGTCGAGCAGTTCGGCATCCGCGGCTTCGACGGCGTGACGCGCGCCGACATCGAGAACCGCGCGCGCGCCTTCCGCGACCTCACGCGCGTGGACCTCGCCGAGCCGGTGGAGGACGTCACGAAGGCGGTCGCCGGGGTGCGCGCATGAGCGAGCCGGGCGCGGGCGGGACGCACACGAGCGAGGCGAGCCAGTACGCCCAGGCGGGCGTCGACCTCGCCGGGGCCGAGTCGGCCAAGGAGCGGATCGGCCGCCTGGTGGCGGGGACCCGCACGCCGCTCTCGGCGGGGCACGTCGGCGCCTTCGGCGGGATGGTGCGGGTGCCGGCGGGGATGCGGCAGCCGGTGCTCGTCATGAGCACCGACGGCGTCGGCACCAAGGTGCTCGTCGCGCTCGAGGCGGGGCGGCTCGACACGGTGGGCGAGGATCTCGTCAACCACAGCGTCAACGACATCCTCGTCCACGGCGCGCGGCCGATCGCCTTCATGGACTACGTGGCGGGCGCGGCGCTCACGGTGGAGCAGATCGCCGCGATCGTCGAGGGCATCGCGCGCGGCTGCCGCGCGCACGCGATGGCGCTCGCCGGCGGCGAGACGGCGCAGATGCCCGGGCTCTACGCGCCGGGCCACTTCGACCTCGCCGGCACGATCGTCGGCGTCGTCGAGGAGGCCGAGGCGCTCCACGGCGACCGCATCGTCCCGGGCGACGTGCTCCTCGCCTACGCCTCGAGCGGGCTGCACACGAACGGCTACACGCTGGCGCGCCGGATCGTCTTCGAGCGCCTGGGCCTCGGCGTGGCCGACACGCTGCCCGGCACCGACACGAGCGTGGCCGACGCGCTCCTCGCCGTGCATCGGAGTTATGACAAGGCGATACGCCCGGTGCTCGATTCGTTACACGGGCTCGCGCACATCACCGGCGGCGGGATCGCCGGGAACCTGGTTCGAATCTTGCCCGAGGGGTGCACCGCGGTGGTCGAGCCCGCCTCGTGGGAGCTGCCGCCGCTCTTTCGCACCCTGCAGGAGGCCGGTCGGGTCAGCACCGAGGAGATGCGGGAGGTCTTCAACCTCGGCGTGGGCATGATCGCCGTCCTGCCCCCGGAGGCCGTCGCGGCCGCCCAGGCGGCGGCGCGGGCCGACGGGGTCACCACCTGGCCGGTGGGCGAGATCCGCCGCGGCGAGCGCGCCGTGCAATTCGCCCGCCCCTGACGGAGACTCCCATGCCCCGCTCCCGTGGTTCGCATCGCACCCGTCTGCTGGCGGCCGTCGCGGCCGCGCTCACGCTGGGCGGCCTGGCCGCACGGCCCGCGCAGGCGCAGGCGGGCAACAGCGAGTGCGCGAGCTACTCGGGTGGCGCCGGCAACATCTGCAACGCCGCCATCGACGGCACCCGCTACTTCCACCCGCTGGTCGGCGTCCTGATCAGCGGCGGCAACCCGGTACTGGGCCAGGCCGGGACGCTGGGCGGGCTCGGCCACTTCTCGGTCACGCTGCGCGCCAACGCCGCGCGCGTCCGGCTCCCCGGGCTCGACTACACCGGCAGCACGAACACCGTGCCCGCCGGCGACACGGTCTTCGTGCCGGCGCCGAGCATCGAGGCGGCGGTGGGGCTCTGGAAGGGCCTCGCCGGCGGATTGCTCTCGGTCGATGCCCTCGGCTCGGCGCAGCTCCTGCCGACCGACCAGATCGACGACTTCCAGCTCGACCCCGACGCCACGACGATCGGCGGCGTGGGGCTGGGCTTCGGCTTCGGCGCGCGGATCGGCCTCCTGCGCGACCACCTGATGATCCCGGGCGTCTCGGTGAGCATCATGCGCCGCAACATCCCGCGGCTCCAGTACGGGCGGGTGGACGTGGCGACGCTCGGGAACGACTACTCGTACGCCGTGGACCTGCACGCGACGAACCTGCGGGTCGCCGTGAGCAAGTCGCTCGCGATCGTCACGCTCGCCGCGGGGGCGGGCGTCGACAAGTACACCGGCGCCGCGACGGTGGCCTTCCGCGATCCCGCGCTGCCGCTCACGGTCCACACGGTCGACTTCAAGCTCGACCAGACGCGCCAGATGGTCTTCGCCAACGCGGGCTTCGACTTCAAGTTCGTCAAGCTGGTGGGCGAGCTCGGCTATCAGACCGGCAAGGACCAGAAGCTGACGACCGACTTCGAGGGCATCGACACCAAGGCCGGGACGACGTTCGGCAGCGTCGGGCTGCGGGTCGGGTTCTGAGCGGCGCGGTGGACGAGCGGGCGGCGATGGCACGGGCCCTGGACCTCGCGTGGCGAGGCTGGGGCCGGGTCCACCCGAACCCGCTCGTCGGCGCCGTGGTGCTGGCCGACGGCGAGCTCGTGGGCGAGGGGTGGCACGCCGAGTTCGGCGGGCCGCACGCGGAGCCGGTCGCGCTGGCGGCGGCGGGGGAGAGGGCTCGAGGGGCGACGCTCGTCGTCACCCTCGAGCCCTGCGCGCATCAGGGGAAGCAGCCGCCGTGCGTGGACGCGGTGCTCGCCGCCGGGATCCGCCGCGTCGTCGTGGCCCTCGCCGACCCGCACCCGGCGGCGCGCGGCGGGGCGGAGCGGCTCCGCGCCGCGGGGCTCGAGGTCGAGATCGGGCTCCTCGGCGACGCGGCCGCGGCGCAGAACGCGCGGTTCCTGCACCAGCTCAAGCGCACGGGCCGGCCGTGGGTCGCGCTCAAGCTCGCCACCTCGCTCGACCACCGGATCGCCGACGCCGCGGGCCGCTCGAAGTGGATCTCGGGACCCGAGGCGCGGGCGTGGACCCAGTGGCTCCGGGCGGGCTTCGACGCGATCGCCGTCGGCGGCCGGACGGCGCTCGCCGACGACCCGCTGCTCACCGTGCGCGGGGCGACCGTGCCGCGCGTCGCGCCCCGGCGCGTCGTCTTCAGCCCGCAGGCGCTGCTGGCGCCCGGGTCGAGTCTGGTGCGCACCGCGCGCGAGGTGCCGCTCACGGTCGTCGCCGACCCGGCGGCGCAGCCCGAGCGCCTCGCCGCGCTCGAGGCGGCGGGCGTGCACCTCGTCCTCGCCTCGCGCATCGCCGAGGGCCTCGAGCGGCTCCACGCGCAGGGCGTCGAGGCGGTGCTCGTCGAAGGCGGCGGCCGCCTCGCCGGCGCGCTCGTGCAGGAGGAGCTGCTCGACCGCTACTACTGGGTGCAGAGCCCCCTGTGGCTCGGCGACGCCGCGGTGCGCGCGACGGCGGGCATCGCGCCGCGCCCGCTCGAGGACGCCGACCGCTGGCGCGTGGTCGAGCGCCGCGCCCTGGGGCCCGACACCCTGCTCGTCGTCGACCGGCCCTGAGCCGGCCGTCCGACCGGAAAGAGGAGCACGAACGGATGTTCACGGGGATCGTGACGGCGGTGGGCCGGGTGACGCGGGTCGTGCCCGCCGACGGCGGCGTGGAGCTCACGGTCGCGGCGCCGTGGGACGACCTCGTCCTGGGCGAGAGCATCGCGCTCGACGGCGCCTGCATGACGGTGACGGCGATCGAGCCCGGCGCGTTCACCGTCCACGTCGTGCGCACCTCGCTCGACCGGACGAAGTTCGGCGCCACGGCGGGGGGCGACGGCATCAACCTCGAGCGGGCCCTCCGCGCCGGCGACCGCCTGGGCGGGCACCTGGTGCAGGGGCACGTGGACGGGGTCGGGACCGTGGGGCGCGTCGCCGAGCGGGCCGATGCGCGGCTCCTCGACCTCGCGGTGCCGCCGGAGGTGGCGGCGGTCTCGATCCCGCTCGGCTCGATCACCGTGGACGGCGTCAGTCTCACGGTCAACGCGATCCCCGGGCCGGGGACGATTCAAGTCTCGCTCATCCCGTTTACCTTACAGCACACCACCCTCGGCGCGCGCCGCGCGGGCGACCGCGTGCACCTCGAGGGCGACACGATCGGCAAATACGTGCGCCAGCTCGTCGGCGCGCACCTTCGGCAGGACCGACAGCAGGGCACATGAGCTTCGGAACGATCGAGCAGGCGATCGAGGACCTGCGCAACGGCAAGCTGATCATCGTCGCGGACGACGACAGCCGCGAGAACGAGGGCGACCTGGTCTGCGCGGCCGAGCTGGTCACGCCCGAGATGGTCAACTTCATGGCGGTCCACGGCCGGGGCCTCGTCTGCCTCGCGCTCACCCCGGAGCGCTGCGACCAGCTCGGGCTGCCGCAGATGACCGACCGCAACACCGAGGAGCTGGGCACCGCGTTCACGGTGAGCATCGACGCCGAGCGGCGCTTCGGCGTCAGCACCGGCATCTCGGCGAGCGACCGCGCGAAGACGATCCACGTCGCCATCAACCCGGCGACGGTGCCCGCCGATCTCCGGCGGCCGGGCCACATCTTCCCGCTCCGCGCCCGGCCCGGCGGGGTGCTCCAGCGCGTCGGCCACACCGAGGCGAGCATCGACCTCGCGCGCCTGGCCGGACTCCTGCCGGCCGCGGTGATCTGCGAGATCCTCAACCCCGACGGCTCGATGGCGCGCCGGCCGGAGCTCGAGGTGTTCGCGCGCGGGCACGGGCTCACCTTCGTCACCGTGGCGCAGCTGGTCGCCTACCGGCTCCGCACCGAGCGGCTCGTGCACCGCGTGGCCGAGGCGCGGATCCCGACCGAGTTCGGCGACTGGCGCATCGTCGGCTACACGAACGACGTGGACCAGGCGGAGCACGTCGCGCTGGTCCACGGCGACGTGGCGGGGCAGGCGGACGTGCTGGTGCGGATGCACTCGAAGTGCCTCACCGGCGACGTCTTCGGCAGCCAGCGCTGCGACTGCGGTCCCCAGCTCCACGCCGCGATGGCGAAGATCGCCGAGGCGGGGCGGGGGGTGATCGTCTACCTCGATCAGGAAGGGCGGGGGATCGGGCTCCTGAACAAGCTCCGGGCCTACGCGCTCCAGGACCAGGGCGACGACACCGTGGTGGCGAACCAGCGGCTGGGCTTCGCGCCCGACCTCCGCAACTACGGCATCGGCGCGCAGATCCTGCGCGACCTCGGGCTCACGACGATTCGCGTGATGACCAACAACCCGCGCAAGCTCGTCGGCATCGACGGCTACGGGCTCGAGATCGTCGAGCGCGTGCCGCTCGCCATCACGCCGACGCAGGCCAACCGCGACTACCTCGACGTCAAGCGCGACAAGCTTGGCCACCTCCTGACCCACTGACCCCACCCTCGTGACCGAGATCTCCGGACGCCTCTGCCCCACCGGCCGCGTGGGCATCCTCGTCAGCCGCTACAACGAGCTCGTCACGAGCCGCCTCCTCGAGGGCGCCCGCGCCTGCTGCCGCGAGGCGGGGCTTGGCGACGAGGACGTCGACGTCGCCTGGGTGCCGGGCGCCTTCGAGCTGCCGGCCGCCGCGGCGGCCGCGGCGGCCACCGGGCGCTACGCCTGTCTCGTCGCGCTCGGCGCGGTGATCCGCGGCGACACGGCGCACTTCGACTACGTTGCGGGCGAGGCGGCGCGCGGGCTCAACGCCGTCGCGGTGCAGCACGCGCTCCCGGTGGCCTTCGGTGTGCTCACCGTGGACACGCTCGAGCAGGCGACGGCGCGCGCCGGCGGGAGCGCCGGCAACAAGGGCTACGAGGCCGCGGCCGCGGCGCTCATGACGGCCGACGTCATCCATCAGCTCCGGACCGTCCATGCTGAGGCTTGAGACGAAGGCGCGCGCCCGCGCGCTCCAGCTCCTCTACGCCTGGGAGCTGCAGGGCGAGCCGAAGATGCACGGCGTGGCGACCGGCCTGAGCCGCATCACCGGCCCCGAGCCGCGCATCCTCGACCACGCCGAGGCGCTCGCCGACGGGGTCGTCCGGCACGTGGCCGAGCTCGACCGGCTCGCGGCCGACGCGGCGGAGAACTGGCGGCTGAGCCGGATCGCCACGGTCGAGCGGAACATCCTGCGGCTCGGCATCCACGAGCTCCGGAGCGACGACGTGCCGCCCAAGGTCGCCATCGACGAGGCGGTGCAGCTCGCCCACTGGTTCGGCGGGCCGAAGGCGCCGGCGTTCGTCAACGGCGTGCTCGACCGCGTCGCACACCGGCTCGGCCGCCTCTGAGACGCCCGCCGGGGCGACGCGTCCGGTGAACATCCTCCTGGTCAACTGGCAGGACCGCGAGAACCCGCACGCGGGGGGCGCCGAGATCCATCTGCACGAGATCTTCGGCCGCCTCGCCGCGGCAGGGCACCGCGTGCGGCTCGTGTGCTCGGGGTGGCAGGCCACGCCGCAGCGGCCGGCGGCCGCGCCGCGTGCCACGCTCGACGGCATCGAGGTCCGGCGGGTGGGCGACCGCCACAGCTTCGCCCTCCTGGGCCGGGGGGCCGTCCGCCGCGCCCTCGCCGAGGAGCGCGCCGACGTCGTGGTGGAGGACGTCAACAAGCTGCCGCTCTTCCTGCCCAATCTGACCGACCTGCCTTTCTGCACCATCATCCCGCACCTCTTCGGCACCACCGCCTTCGACGAGGCGCCGTGGCCGATGGCCGCCACCGTGTGGCTCGCCGAGCGGCCGCTGCCGCGCGCCTACCGGCGGACGGGCTTCCACGCCATCAGCGAGAGCACCCGCGACGACCTCGTGGCGCGCGGGGTGCGGCCCGAGCGGATCCGGGTGATCCACCCCGGGGTGGACACCGGGTACTACCGGCCCGACCCGGCCGAGCCGCGGGCGGCGGCGCCCCGATTTCTGTACATCGGCCGTTTGAAGCGGTATAAGGGAGTGGACGTGGCGATCCGCGCGCTGGCGCTGGCGCGGCGGCGGCGGCCCGACCTCCGGCTCGACATCGCCGGCACCGGCGACTTCCGGCCCGAGCTCGAGGCGCTGGCGCGGCGGCTGGGGCAGGTGGAGGCGGTGACGTTCCACGGCTTCGTGAACGA
Organism: Gemmatimonadales bacterium; assembly: GCA_035760645.1. Classification (GTDB taxonomy): domain Bacteria; phylum Gemmatimonadota; class Gemmatimonadetes; order Gemmatimonadales; family GWC2-71-9; genus DASSTY01. The sequence continues at coordinate 106,174 of DASTSO010000023.1, read as the reverse complement.
GGCGCAGAAGCTCCACCTATTGCGCTCGACGTGGGCCAACGTGTTTCCTTCACCCAAGGAAGGCTGGGGCATCACGGTCATGGAGGCGGCGGCCTGCGGGACCCCGTCGCTCGCCTCCGACAGCCCGGGGCTGCGCGACAGCGTGCGCGCCGGCACGACCGGATATCTCCTGCCGCACGGCTCCGCCGAGGCGCTGGCCGAGCGTCTGCTCGCGCTGGCCGCCGAGCCGGAGCAGATCGAGCGCCTGGGCGCGGCGGCGCGGCACTGGGCCGAGCAGCACACCTGGGACCGGACCGCCACGCTCACCGGGCAGCACCTGACCGACATCATCACGGGTTCCGCGTAGGCACCACGGGCCACGGGTCACGGGTCACGGGCCACGCGCGAGCCGGGAGGCGAGACATGCACACCATCATCACGGCGCGCCACTGCGAGATTCCCGACGAGCTGCGCGAGCGGGCCCGCCAGGTGGTCGACCGCGTCGGCACCTTCGCCGCGCGGCCGATCGAGGCCACGGTGCTCTTCGACGTGGACGGCGCCCTCTGCACGGTGGAGATCCGCATCCACCTCGCGCGCGGCGAGTGGCTCGTGGCGGGGGGCGAGGCGGGCGACCACCGCACCGCGCTCGACCGCGCCGAGGAGAAGGCGCGCAAGCAGGCCGAGCGCTCCGCCGACCGGCCGCGCCGGTCCCGGGCGAGCGAACCGCAGATCGAGATCTGACTCACCACCTCTGAATGCTTCGACTCCGCGATTTTCTCAAGCGACGCGGGGACCCGCTCCAGCTCGAGCCGCTCACGGGCGAGCTCGGGCTGGACCGGCAGCTCCCCGACGCCGAGGTGGCGAGTCCGGGCCTCGCGCTGGCCGGCTATACGGGCCGCTTCGCGCCCAACCGGCTGCACGTCTTCGGCGAGACCGAGATCACCTATCTCTCGACCCTGACGGCCGACGCGCGCCGGCAGGCGCTCGAGAACTTCTTCGCCTTCGACCTGCCCTGCATCTTCATCACCAAGGCGCAGGAGGCGCCGCCCGAGCTCCTCGCCCTGGCGCTCGAGCGCGGCGTGCCGGTGCTGCGCACTTCGCTCAAGACGGCGGAGTTCTACCGGCGCATCAAGCCGATCGTCGAGGAGGCGTTCGCGCCGCGCACCACGCTGCACGGCTCGCTCGCCGACGTCTACGGCGTGGGGCTCCTCTTCGTGGGCCGCTCGGGGATCGGCAAGAGCGAGTGCGTGCTCGACCTCGTCGAGCGCGGCCATCGGCTCGTCGCCGACGACGTGGTGCAGGTGACCCGCCGCGGCAACGACGTGCTCATCGGGCGGGGCCACGAGCTCGCCGGGCACCACATGGAGATCCGCGGCGTGGGGCTCATCGACATCCCGGCGCTCTTCGGCGTGCGCGCGGTGCGCCAGCAGAAGCGCATCGAGGTCGTCGTGCAGCTCGAGGACTGGGAGACGGCCACCGGCGCCGACCGCACCGGCCTCGACCGCCAGGAGCGCGTCATCCTGGACGTCGCCGTGCCGCAGGTCGTCGTGCCGCTCAACCCCGGCAAGAACATCACGGTCGTCTCCGAGGTCGTGGCGATGATGCACCTGCTGCGCTACTCGGGCGTGGACGTCGCCGCCGCGTTCAACGAGCGGCTCATCAAGCGCATGAAGGAGCAGCAGCGCGGCCTGCGCGAGTACCTGCAGGAAGACTATGAGTGAGCCGCTCGCCGCGCGTGAGCCGCTCGTCGGTGTGGTGGTCTGTCACGGCGGGCTGGCCGCGGCGCTCGTCGACGCGGTCGAGCACATCAGCGGCCTGCGCGACGTGCTCATCCCGGTGAGCAACACCGGCTGCGACCGCGCCTCGCTCGAGGAGCGCGTGGACGCGGCCGTGGCCGGGCGCCCCGCGGTGGTGTTCGTGGACATGGCCACCGGGAGCTGCCTCTTCGCGGCGCTCCACCGCGTGCGCGCGCACGCCACGGCCGAGGCCGACGTGAAGGTCGTCACGGGCGTCAACCTCCCGATGCTGGTGGACTTCGTCTTCAACCGCGCGCTGGCGCCCGCCGAGGCGGCGCAGCGCGCGCTCGCGGTCGGCGAGCGGACGATCCGGGTCCCGTCGTGACGCTGGTGCTCTGCCGGATCGACGACCGGCTCATCCACGGGCAGGTGGTGATCGGCTGGGGCCGCCCGCTCGCCGTGCAGTTCATCGTGCTCGTCGACGACCAGGTCGCGGCGAGCGCGTGGGAGCAGGAGCTCTACCGCATGGCCGTGCCGCCCGAGATCGAGGTCGCCTTCGCCACGGTGGCCGAAGCGACGGCGCAGCTGGCGGCCTGGGCCGGGAGCCCGCGCCGGGGCGTCCTGCTCACCGGCGACGTCGCCACCATGGCCGCGCTCCACCGCGCCGACCAGGTCGTCGTGCACCGCATCAACCTCGGCGGACTGCACCACCGGCCCGGCCGGATCGAGCGCCTGCCGTACGTGTATCTCACCGACGCCGAGCTGCGGACGCTGCGCGCGCTGGCGGACGACGGCGCGGTGATCAGCGCGCAGGCGGTACCGACCGACACGCCGGTGCCGCTCGCCGACCTCGGCGGCGGCGCGTGAGGCCGCGACGGTGAGCGCCGCCCTCGCCACGATGGGGCTCGCTCCCGGCGTGCTCCTCCTGCTGCTCGGCTGGGGGACGCTGGTGGGGCTCGACCTCGTGAGCTGGCCGCAGCTCCTGCTCGCGCGGCCGCTCGTCGCGGGCACGGTGGCCGGGCTCCTCCTCGGCGACGTCGAGGCGGGGCTGCGCGTGGGGCTGCTGCTCGAGCTCTTCGCGCTCGACGTGCTGGCCGTCGGGGCGGTGCGCTATCCGGACTATGGCCCGGCGACGGTCGGGGCGGTGGTGCTCGCGGCGTTCGCGCCGTGGGAGACGGGGCTCGGTCTCGCCACGGCCCTGGCGCTCCCGGTGGCGGCGGTCGGCGGGTGGACCATGCAGTGGGTGCGGCACGCCAACGCGCGCGCGCTGCAGCGCGCCACGGACGCGCTCGCCGCCGGGGATCCGCGCGCGGTCCGGCGGCTCCAGGCCGGCGGGCTCGCGCGCGACGCGCTCCGCGCGCTCGGCCTCACCGCGCTGGCGCTCGTCCTGGCGATCGCGGCCCGCACCTGGGTGCAGCCGGATCCGGCGACCGGGCGCCTCCTGACGCTCGCCGCGGTGGGCGCCGCGCTCGCGGCGGTGGCGAACGGCGCGCTCCGGATCGCGGGCCGCGGCCCGCGGCTCGGCTGGCTCGCGGCGGGCCTCGGCCTGGGGCTCGTCCTCGCGGCCGTGCTGGCGGGCGTGCTCGCGGGAGGCCTGGCGTGACGGGCGCGGCGCAGGACCACCGCGCCGGGCTCCCGGCGGCGCGCGGCGACGGCCCGCCGCCGGAGCGGTGGAGCGGGAGCGGACGCGCGCTCCTGCGGCTCCTCGCGGTGCAGGGGGCGTGGAGCTACGAGCGGATGCAGGGCGTCGGGGCGGGCTGGGCCGCCGCCCCGCTCCTCCGGCCCCTCGCGCAGCAGGACGCCGAGCGCTACCGCGCGGCGGTGGCCCGGTCCGCGGAGTTCTTCAACGCGAACCCCAACCTCGCCGGCCTCGCCGTGGGGGCGGAGGTGCGCGCGGAGTTCGACGGGCTGCCGCCGGAGCAGATCCGCCGCCTGCGCACCGCGCTCTGCAGCCCCCTGGGCGCGCTGGGAGACCAGGTCTTCTGGGCCGGCCTCGTGCCCGCGCTGGTGGCGCTCGCCGTGGCGGGCGTCGCGCTCGGGGGCGGCGCGTGGCCGGTCGCCGCGCTCGTCGCGGTCTACGCGCTCGTGCGGCTCTGGACGGCGCGCTGGGCGCTGCGCACCGGGCTCGCGAGCGGCATGAGCGTCGGGCGGGTCGTCACCGCCTCGTGGCTGCCCCGGGCGGTGCCGCGCGTCGGACCGCTCGCCGCGTTCGCGCTCGGGCTCGCGGCGCCGCTCGCCGCGGCCTGGCTCCTGCCCGTCGTCGCGCCCGGCCACGTGGCCGGCGTGCTCGTCGTCGCGGCGCTCGGCGTCGGGCTCGGCCAGTGGCTCGGCACGCGGGTGACGGCCGTGCGCTTCGGCCTCGGGGCGCTCGGGATCGCCCTCCTTCTCCGCTGGGTGACGGCATGACCGAACGCGAGATGACGATCGTCAACTCCCTGGGCCTGCACGCCCGGCCCGCCGCCCAGCTCGTCCGGCTCTCGAGCACCTTCCAGGCCGAGATCCAGTTCGAGAAGGACGGCTTCAGCGTCAACGGCAAGAGCATCATGGGCGTCATGATGCTCGCCGCCGAGTGCGGCAGCACGCTGCGCGTGCGGGCCGAGGGGGCCGACGCCGAGCAGGCGGTCGAGGCGATCGCCGCGCTGGTGGCCCAGGGCTTCGGGGAGTCGTGAGGCGAGCCGTGCGGAGCGCCGTCCGATGAGCGAGACCCTGCGCGGGATCGGCGTGTCGCCGGGCGTCGCGTGGGCGCGCGCCGTCGTGCTGCGGACCGAGTTCCCCGACGTGCCCGACCGCGGGATCGCGCCCGAGGAGGTCGAGCACGAGGTGCGCCGGCTGCACGAGGCGGTGGCCGCCGTGGTCATTCACCTCACCGAGCTCGGCGAGCGGGTGCGCGAGCGCGCGGGGGTCGAGGAGTCGCGCATCTTCGACGCGCAGATCATGATGGTGCAGGATCCCGACTTCCTGGGCTCCGTCGAGCACCTGATCCGCAAGAACCTCCTCAGCGCCGAGACGGCCTACGAGTTCAAGGCGCTCGAGCTGCGCGAGCTCTGGTCGGGCTCGGGCAGCGCCCACCTGCGCGACCGCCTCGCCGACCTCAACGCGATCCAGATGCGCATGCTCCACCTGCTCATGGGGCGGGAGGGGCAGACGCTCTGGTCGATCCCCACCGGCGACCAGCTCGTGGTCGTCGCGCACGAGCTGTCGCCGGGGCTCACCGTGCAGCTCGACCGCGAGCACATCGTGGGGCTCGTGAGCGAGGAGGGGACCCGCACCGCGCACGCGGCGATCCTCGCCCACTCGCTCGGCATCCCGGCGGTGATGGGGGCGACCGGCGCGCTCGAGCGCATCCCCGACGGCGCGCTCGTGCTGCTCGACGGCACCACCGGGGTGATCACGATCGAGCCCTCCCGCTGGGAGCTCGACCAGGCGCGGGTGCTCCAGAGCCGGCGCCAGCGGCTCGAGTTCCAGCTCGAGACGGTGCTGCGCGAGCCTGCGGTGACGCCCGAGGGGCGGCCGATCACCCTGATGGGCAACGTCGACCTCCCCGACGAGATCCGCGCGGCGGTGGGCAACGGCGCCGAGGGGGTGGGACTCCTGCGCACCGAGTTTCTCCTCACCGGGCGCGCGACGCTCCCGACCGAGGACGAGCAGGCCGACTACTTCCGGCGCGTGGCGCTCGCCTTCCCGCGCGCGCCGGTGGTGATCCGGACCTACGATCTGGGCGGGGACAAGTTCCCCGTCTCCTTCAAGGCGCCGGCGGAGCCGAACCCCTTCCTCGGCTGGCGCTCGATCCGCGTCTGCCTCGACCAGCCCGACATCTTCCGGCCGCAGGTGCGGGCGATCCTGCGCGCCGCCGCGGACCGCGACGTGCAGATGATGCTGCCGCTGGTCACCCGGATCGAGGAGGTGCAGCAGGCCCAGGCGATCGTGGCCGAGGAGGCCGAGGCGCTCGCCGCCGCCGGGGTGCGCGCGGCGCGCACGGTGCCGGTGGGCGTCATGATCGAGACGCCCGCCGCGGTCGTCATGGCCGACCGCTTCGCCGAGGTGAGCGCCTTCCTGAGCGTCGGCACCAACGACCTCACCCAGTACACCATGGCGGTGGACCGCGGCAACGCGCGTCTCGCCGACCGCTTCACGCCGCACCATCCGTCGGTCGTGCGGCAGCTCGCCACCGTGCTCCGCGCCGGCCGCGCGGCGGGCCGGCCGGTGGGCGTCTGCGGCGAGATGGCCTCCGAGCCGCTCACCGCCGTGCTCCTCCTCGGCCTGGGGTACGATCGCCTGAGCGTGGCACCGCCGGCGCTGCCGCTCATCCGCTGGGTCCTGCGCACCGTGCCGGACGACGTCTGCCGGCGTGCCGCCCAGGCGGCGCTGCAGGCCGCGCGCGCCGACGAGGTGCTCGCCGTGCTGCGCGAGGCGCTCGCCCCCTACCTGGACCTGCGGCTCCTCGATTCCTGAGCCGGAGCGCCTGCCGAAACGGCGGGCCGGCGTTGCCGCCGGCCCGCCGCGCCGCTAGGTTTGCCGGCTGACGTCGACAGTGCGACACTCCGTTTCCGCGTCGTTTCGCGTCCCGTTCAACTCTCTCCAGGGTGGAATCCCACACATGGCCGCGACCCACCGGCACGTCTTCACCTCCGAGTCCGTCACCGAGGGCCACCCCGACAAGGTGGCCGACCAGATCTCCGACGCCGTCCTCGACGCCATCCTGGCGGACGATCCGCGCGGACGCGTCGCGTGCGAGACGCTCGTGACGACGGGGATGGCGGTGGTGGCCGGCGAGATCACCACGGACACCTACGTGCACATTCCCGATCTCGTGCGCGACACGGTCACCGGCATCGGCTACACCGACGCCGCCTTCGGCTTCGACGGCCGCACCTGCGCGGTGCTGACGTCGATCGACCGCCAGTCGCCCGACATCGCGATGGGCGTGGACAGCTCGCGGCAGAAGGAGCAGGGCGCCGGCGACCAGGGCATGATGTTCGGCTACGCCACGGACGAGACCGAGGAGCGGATGCCGACGCCGATCATCCTGGCGCATCGCATCAGCGAGCGGCTCGCCGCGGCGCGCAAGGGGCTCGACGGGCTGGGGCCGATCGAGTGGCTGCGCCCCGACGGCAAGAGCCAGGTCTCGGTCGAGTACGAGGGCGACCGGCCGGTAGGTGTGCGCACCGTGGTCGTCTCGACGCAGCACGCCGAGCGCGTGGGGAACCGCGAGCTCAAGCAGTCGACGATCAAGGAGACGGTGATCGAGGAGGTCATCAAGCCGGTGCTCGCGGCGCACGGCCTCGAGGGGCGCGGGGTGAAGTTCCTCATCAATCCCACCGGGCGCTTCGTCATCGGCGGCCCGCACGGCGACGCGGGGCTCACCGGCCGCAAGATCATCGTGGACACCTACGGCGGCATGGCGCGCCACGGCGGCGGCGCCTTCAGCGGCAAGGACCCCTCGAAGGTGGACCGCTCGGCCGCCTACGCCACCCGCTGGGTCGCGAAGAACATCGTCGCCGCGAAGCTCGCCAGGCGCTGCGAGGTGCAGGTGGCCTACGCCATCGGCGTCGCGCAGCCGGTCTCGATCCACATCGACACCTTCGGCACCGGCGCGCTCCCGGACCGGCGGCTCGAGCAGATCGTGCAGGAGGTCTTCGACCTCACGCCGCGGGGCATCATCGAGGCGCTCGAGCTGCGGCACCCGATCTACGGCCCGACCGCCGCCTACGGCCACTTCGGCCGCAAGCCCTTCAGCGCCCGCTTCGGCGAGAAGGGCCGCAAGCACAACTTCTTCACCTGGGAGCGGACGGACCGCGTCAAGGACCTGCTGAGCGCCGCGCGGTAGCCGTCCGGCCGTCGTATGATCGAAGTCGTGGTCGCCAATCTCGGTCTGGACCGGACCACCAACACGCCGGTCGTCATTCTCAAGGAGAAGGGCGGCACGCGCGTGCTCCCGATCTGGATCGGCCCGGCCGAGGCGAGCGCGATCGCGATGGAGATGCAGGGCATCAAGGCGTCGCGGCCGCTCACGCACGACCTGCTGAAGACGATCATCCTCGGCCTGGGCGGCGACCTGCGGCGCGTGATCATCAGCGCGGTGAAGGAGAACACCTACTTCGCCGAGCTCCTGATCCGCCGGGAGGACCACGTCTTCCAGGTCGACGCGCGGCCCTCGGATAGCATCGCCCTCGCCCTGCGGCTCTCGGCGCCCATCTTCACCAGCGACGAGCTGCTCGACCAGAGCGGCGTCGAGGTCGAGGAGCCGCAGGACCCGGAGCCGACGAACCATCTCGATGCCGACAAGCTCAAGCAGTACCTGGAGAAGATGGACCCGCAGGACTTCGGGAAGTTCCATCCGTAGCCGTCCCACCCGCTGCGCGGCGGCGCTCCTCCTCCTCCTCGCCGCCGCTCCCCTCCACGCCCAGGCCCGCGCCCGCGCCGAGGGCGCGGTGGTGCGGCAGGACACCATTCCCGTCCCGGGCGTGCGCGTCACGCTGCACCGGGTCGGGCGGGTGCGGCAGGGGCCGGTCGACTCGATGGTCACCGACGCGCGCGGGCGCTTCGACTTCCGCTTCGTCCCCGATACCACCGCCGTCTACCTGCTGAGCGCGCATTACGCGGGGATCGAGTACTTCTCGGAGCCGGTGCACACCAACCCCGAGAAGCCCGACACCGGGCTCTCGCTCGAGGTGAGCGACACGAGCGCGCGCCAGCGCCTCGAGGTGGAGGCGCGCCATCTCGTCGTGGACAAGCCCGCCTCGGACGGTACCCGCCGCGTCGTCGACCTGGTCGTCCTGCGCAACCCGGGCCCCGACACCCGCGTCGCGAGCGATTCCACGCAGCCCACCTGGTCCATGCCGCTGCCGCCCGGCGCGATCGGCTTCGAGGTCGGCCAGAGCGACGTCGGCCCCGCCGCGCTCGTCCGCGAGGGCGACGTGGCGCAGCTCCTCGCGCCGCTGCCGCCCGGCGAGCGGCAGCTCGTCATGTTCTACGCGCTCCCCTCCGACGCCGCCACGGTCACCGTGCCGATGCCGGGACCGGTGGACATGCTCAACCTCCTGCTCGAGGAGCCGGCGGCGACGGCCGAGGCGCCGGGCCTCGCGCGGGCCGACACGGCCGTCATCGAGGGCCGCACCTTCCGCCGCTGGACCGGGAAGCTCGCCGCGGGCGCGACGCTCCGCCTCACGCTGCCGAGCGCGCGGCGGGCGCCGGCGTGGACGCTCGCGGCGCTCGTCACGGGCTTCGCCACGCTCCTCGCCTTCGGCGCGTGGTTCCTGGCGCGACGCCGGCGGGAAGGGGAGGGCGCGCCGGCCGGCGTCGCGCCGGCACCGGCGCTGGTTCCGCCCGCGGAGGCCGACGCCGGCTCGCTGCTCGACGCGCTCGCGGCGCTCGACGCGCGCTATCGCGGCCAGGAGGGCGAGGTCGCCGCGGAGGAGTGGGCGCGCTACGAGACCGAGCGCGCGCGGCTCAAGGCCCGGCTGCAGGCCGCCCTTGCGGGAGGCTCGCGCCGCCCCTAGGTTTGCCGCGTCGACAATCGACATGCGAACGGGGACGCTCGGAAGCCGGTGAGAGACCGGCGCGGCCCCGCCACTGTGACGGGCACTGCAGGATCCCGCTCCGTACCACGATGCCACTGGACGCCCAGCGTCCGGGAAGGCGGACGGAGCCGCCCGAAGCCAGGAGACCTCTCCGTTCGCGCCACCAGACACACCCTCGGGGGAGGGAGCGGTGGCGTGAGCGACGACGCTTCCGCTCGTCCGCATCCCGCCCGTTCCCGTGCCCTGGGAATGGGCGGTTCGTGTTTCCCACCCTCGGACGTCCCCGCCACTTCCGCGCCGCCGCGCTCCGCATCGCGGTGGCCGCCGTCGCGGTGGCCGCCGTCGCGCTCGGCGCCTGCCGCGCGGAGCCCGCCCGCAGCGGGCGCAGCGTCGCGGCTCCCATCCGCGTCGTGGACGACATGGGCGACACCGTCGCGCTCGCGCAGCCCGCCACGCGCCTCGTCTCGCTGATCCCCGCCTCGACCGAGCTCCTCTTCGCGCTGGGCGCCGGGCCGCGCGTCGTCGGCCGCTCCCACTGGTGCGACTACCCGGCGGCCGCCACCGCCGTCGCCGACGTGGGCGACGGGATCAATCCGAGCCTCGAGGCGATCCTCGCGCGCCGACCCGACCTCGTCCTCCTCTACGCCTCGGGGCAGAACGTCGCCGCGGCGCGCCGGCTGCGCGCGCTCGGCGTGCCGGCCTTCCTCGCGCGCACCGACCGCATCGAGGACGTCGCGCGGCTGGCCCGCGTCTTCGGCACCCTCACCGGCCGGGCCGCCGCGGCCGATTCGCTCGTCGCCGCCTTCGCCGACTCGCTTCGCGCCGCGACCGGGCCCGACACGCTGCCGGCCGCGCGGCGGCCCTCCGTGTTCCTCCTCGTCTGGGACCAGCCGCCGATGACCGTGGGCGCGGGCAGCTTCCTGAGCGAGCTGATGGAGCGCGCCGGCGGCCGCAACGTCTTCGCCGATCTGCGCGGCTCGTCGGCGGAGATCAGCGTCGAGGCGGTGGCGACGCGGAACCCCGACCTCGTCCTCACCGGCGGCGCCGACATCCCCCGCATCGCCACGCTCCCGGCCTGGCAGGGCATCCCGGCCGTGCGCGAGCGCCGCTTCGTGCGCATTCCGGGCTCCGAGTTCAATCGCCCGGGCCCCCGCACTCCGCAGGCGATCCGCGAGCTGCGCGCGCGGATGCGCGAGGCGCTTGCCCGGACCCCCGCCCGGACCGCCGCCCGCGCGGCAGCGACGGCAGCAGCGACGGCGTCGGTGGTGGAGCACGCGGCGCGATGAGCCGCTCGGCGCTCGTGGTCATGCTGGTGGCGGTGCCGCTCGCGCTCCTCGTCGGCGTCGCGGTCGGCGCGGTGCCGCTCGCGCCGGCCGAGGTGTGGGCCGCGCTCCGCTCGGCCGATGCGCCGTCGGCGATGATCGTACGCGAGCTCCGGCTGCCGCGCGTCTGCCTCGCCTTCCTCGTGGGCGGGAGCCTCGGGCTCGCGGGCGCGGCGCTCCAGGCGCTCGTGCGGAATCCGCTCGCCGATCCCTACCTCGTGGGCCTCTCGGGCGGCGCGGGCCTCGGCGCCGTCCTCGCGATCGCGGCGGGCGTGGGCGGGCCGTGGGGCGTGCCGGCGGCGGCCTTCGCCGGCGCGCTCGGCGCCATGGCGCTCGTGTACCGCCTCAGCGTGGTGGCGGGCCGGCGGCTCGATCCGAGCGTGCTGCTCCTCGCCGGGGTGGTCGTCGGGTCGTTCGCCGCGGCGGTGATGACCGCCGTCATCTCGCTCAGCGACACGGCCGAGCTGCGGAGCGCCTACTTCTGGCTCCTCGGCGGCTTCGGCGGCGCATCGTGGACCGCCGTCGGCGTCTTCGCCGCCTACGCGCTCGTCCCCGTCGTGCTCCTCGTGGCGAGCAGCCGCGCGCTCGACCTCCTCGCCCTGGGCGAGGAGACCGCCCGCCACCTCGGCGCCGATGTCGAGCGGGAGAAGCGCGTCGTGCTCGTCGCGGTGACACTCCTGACCGCCGCGGCGGTCGCCGTGAGCGGCATCGTCGGCTTCGTCGGGCTCGTCGTGCCGCATGCGGTGCGCCGGCTCTGGACGCCGCTCCATCGCGGGCTGCTGCCGCTGGTGTTCCTGCTGGGCGGCGTCTTCCTCGTCCTCGCCGATGCCGTGGGGCGGGCCGTGGTGCGGCCGCTCGAGCTGCCGGTGGGCGTCGTGACGGCGCTCGTCGGCGTGCCGCTCTTCGCGCTCCTGCTGCGGCGGAGTCTCGCATGAGCGGCATGCCGGGCACGGGCGCGCGGGGCTCGGAACCCAGGATCCTCGAGGCGAACGCGGTGAGCGTCCGCTATCCGGGCACGGGCGCGCTCGCGGTGGACCGGGCTTCGTGCGGCGTGCGCGCCGGCGAGCTCGTCGCGGTCGTCGGCCCGAACGGCAGCGGGAAGACCACGCTCGTGCGCGCGCTCCTCGGCGTGGCGCCGCTCGAGGCGGGCCGCGCGCTCGTCCAGGGCCGCGACGTGCGCGAGTGGGCGCGCCCCGCGCTCGCGCGCACCGTGGGCGTCGTGACCCAGCGCGAGGAGACGTTCCTGCCGCTCCGGGTGCACGAGTCCGTCATGCTGGGCCGCTACCCGCACCTCGGCGCCTTCGCCGCCGAGACGGCGGCCGACCGCGCGGCGGTGCGGGCCGCGCTCGAGCGCTGCGACGTCTGGCAGTTCCGCGACCGCCGCATCGACACCCTCTCGGGCGGCGAGTGGCAGCGGGTGCGCGTCGCGCGCGCGCTGGCGCAGGAGCCGCGCGCCCTCGTCCTCGACGAACCCACCGCGGCGCTCGACGTGCGGCACGAGATGGAGCTCTTCGAGCTCTTCCGCCGGCTCGCCACGGCGGGGCTCGCGGCCCTCGTCGTCACCCATCAGCTCAACCTCGCGGCGCGCTACGCCGACCGCGTCGTCCTCATGAGCGCGGGCCGTGTCGTCGCCGACGGCGAGCCGGCGCTGGTCTTCGACCGCGGCATCCTGAGCCAGGTGTTCCAGTGGCCGGTCGCCGTGACCACCTGGTGCGACGGCGCGCCGCAGGTCGTCCCGCTCCGCGTGGGCGAGGAGCCGGCGCCGTGAGCCGCCCCCGATCCGTCTCCCCTCAGGAGCACCGCATGCCGAAGCCCTCGTCCCGCCGTGCCGCCGCGCTCGCGAGCGTGTTCACCGCCGCGCTCGCAGGTGCGAGTGCCGCCGTTCCCGCCACCGCCCGGGCGCAGGACGTGCGCGACACGGTGCGGCTCCCGGAGATCATGGTCACGGCGACCCACGTCCCCGTTGCGCCGAACGCGATCACCTCCACCGTCACCGTGCTCGCGGGCGACGAGCTGCGGGCGCGCGGCGTGCGCTTCGTGGCCGATGCGCTGAAGGAGGTGCCGGGCGCCGCGGTCGTGGCGGGCGGCTCCTACGGCGCGGTGAGCTCGCTCTTCCTGCGCGGCGGCGAGAGCGACTACGTGAAGGTGCTGGTGGACGGCGTCCCGGTGAACCAGCCCGGCGGCGCCTTCGACTGGGCCGATCTCACGCTCGACAACGTGGACCGGATCGAGGTCGTGCGCGGGCCGGCGAGCGTGATCTACGGCTCGGACGCGATCACCGGCGTGGTGCAGATCTTCACCCGTCGAGGTCGGGGTCGCCTCGCGCTCGAGGGGCACGCCGAGGGCGGCACCTTCGGCAGCGTGGACGGCGGGGCGAGCGTCGCGGGCGGCACGTCCGCGGTCTCCTACTCCGCCGCGGCGAGCCGCTACGCCAGCGACGGCACCTACGCCTACAACAGCGACTACCGGAACACCGTCCTGAGCGGCGCGCTGCGCGCCTTCGCGGGCGCCACCGAGCTCTCGCTCTCGACCCGCTACACCGACGGCACCTATCACTTCCCGACCGACGGCTCGGGCGTGCCCAGCGACACGAACCAGTTCACCGCGACCACGGCGGTCACCCTCGCCGCCGAGGCCGCCCGGCCGATCGGCGATCGCCTCGAGCTGCGGCTCGGCGCGAGCGCCTTCCAGAGCGACAGTCGCGCCGACGACCGTCCCGACTCGCCGGCCGACACGCTCGGGTTCGCCTTCGCCTCGACCCGTGATGCGCGCGACCGGCGCGGCCGCCTCGACCTGCGCCTCAACGCGGTGCCCACGGCGTATCTCACGCTGACCGCCGGCACCCAGCTCGAGCGCGAGACCGAGCGCACCGCCGGCGAGAGCACCTCGAACTTCGGCGATGGCGCCACCACCACGCCCGACACCCCGTTCGACCGCGGCCGTACCACGGCGGGCGGCTACGTGCAGGCGGTGCTCGACCTGCCGCAGGGGCTCGCCGTGAACCTGAACGGCCGCCTCGACGACAACAGCGGCTTCGGCACCTTCGCGACCTACCGCCTGGGCGCGGCGTATCGCCTCCGCACCGGCACCCGGCTGCGCGGCTCGATCGGCCGGGCGTTCAAGGCGCCCACCTTCTGCGAGCAGTTCTGCGACTCACCCTTCGTCGTCGGCGATGCGGCGCTCCGTCCCGAGCGCACGACGAGCTGGGAGGCGGGCCTCGAGCAGAAGCTCGCCGGCGCGCGCATCACGCTCTACGGTACCTGGTTCGACCAGCGCTTCCGCGACATGGTCTATTACGACGCCGCGGCGGCGCCCGGCACGGCCAACTACCACAACGGCGCCGCGGCGCGCGCCCGCGGCATCGAGGCCGGACTCACGGCGGTCGTCACCCGGCTCCTCACGGCGAGCGCCTCGTACACCTGGCTCGAATCCGAGGCGACCGACGACGCGGGCCGGCCCAGCGCGTCCTTCACCGTGGGCGAGCGGCTCCTGCGCCGGCCCACCCATGCCGGCGAGGTGACGCTGCGCTACCAGCCGGTCGACCGCGTCTCGGTCGGCGGGTCGCTCGCCTGGGTCGGCTCGCGCGACGACGTGGTCTTCGATCCGGTCACCTTCGAGGCGAAGCGCGCCACGCTCGCCGCCTACCGGACCGTGGACGTCTCGACCAGCGTGGACCTCTTCCGCGCCACGCCGGGCCGGCCGGGGCTGACGCTCACCGCGCGCGTCGAGAACCTCTTCGACGCGGCCTACGAGCCGATCGCCGGCTTCCCGGGCCGCGGGCGCGCCGTCTTCGCCGGGGGGCGGGTGCAGTACTGAGGCATTAACTTGCGGGCATGTCCCTCGTCATGACGCCGGCCATCGTGCTCTCGGCGCTGCGCTACAGCGAGACGTCGAAGATCGTCCGGCTCGCCACGCGCGAGCTGGGCGTGCAGAGCGCGATCGCCAAGGGCGCGCTCCGGCCGAAGAGCCGCTTCGGCGCCTCGCTCCAGGTGCTGAGCGACGGGCAGGCGCACCTCCTGGTGAAGGAGCATCGCGAGCTTCACACCCTGGCGGCGTTCGACCTCACGCACCTGCGCGTCGGGCTCACCGCCCAGCTCGACCGCTACGCCGCCGCCTCGGCCCTCGCCGAGGTGATGCTGCGCTTCGCGCCGCCCGCACCCAACCCCGAGAGCTTCGACGTCTTCCGCCACGCCCTCGCGCTCCTCGAGGTGGCGCCGCCGGCCGCGGTCGAGGTGCTCGGGCTCCGCATGCTCTGGCGGCTCGTGAGCGTACTCGGCTTCGCCCCGTCGCTCGACGCGTGCGTGCGCGACGGGACCCCTGTCGCCCTCGCGGGCGCTCTCGCCTTCAGCACGCGAGAGGGCGGGGCACTCTGCGAGCGCTGCGCCGCCGACCACGGCGCCACCCGGCTGCCGGACGATGCCCGCGCCGATCTGCGCGCGCTCCTCGCCGCGGACGCCGAGCTCCCCGCCCTCGACGAGCGCCACGCGCAGGCGCACCAGCGGCTCCTCTCGCGCTACATCCGCTTCCACCTCGGCGAGGGGGCCGAGCTGCCCGCGCTCGACTTCTGGGTGCGCCGCCCCTGGGCGAGTGCTCCCGCCGTCCCGCCGCTCCGCCCGCCCGCCGGCTCGTGATCATCGGCACCGCCGGCCACGTCGATCACGGCAAGTCCGCCCTCGTCACCGCGCTCACCGGCCGCGCGATGGACCGCCTGGCCGAGGAGCGGCGGCGCGGCATCACCATCGAGCTCGGCATCGCGCCCCTCGACCTGGGCGACGGCCGCGTCGCGGGGGTGGTGGACGTGCCGGGGCACGAGGACTTCGTGCGCACGATGGTGGCGGGAGCGTCCGGGGTGGACGTCGCGCTGCTGGTCGTCGCGGCCGACGAGGGGCCGATGCCGCAGACGCTCGAGCACCTCGCGATCCTCGAGCACCTCGCCGTCGCGCGCGGCATCCCCGTGGTCACCAAGGCCGATCTCGTCGAGCCCGAGTGGCTCGACCTGGTCGTGGCCGATCTCGCCGGGCGCCTCGCACGCTCGACCGTGCGCTTCGAGCCGCCCGTCGTGACGAGCGCGGCGACGGGACGCGGTCTCGCGACGCTGCGCGAGCGGCTCCGGTCGCTCGCGGCGGCGCTGCCCGCACGTGAGGGAGACCGCGGCGGCGGGGACGACGCGTTCCGAATGCCCGTCGATCGCGCCTTCTCGATCGCCGGCGTCGGCACCGTCGTGACCGGTACGGCGTGGTCGGGCGGGGTCGCGCCGGGAGGCGCCGTGCGCCTGCTCCCGGGCGGTGCGGCCGGACGGGTGCGCTCGGTCGAGCAGCACGGCGCCCCGGTCGCGTGCAGCGTGCCGGGGGCCCGCGTCGCGCTCGGCATCGCCGGGCTCGAGCGCGCCGCGGTGCGGCGCGGCCAGGTGGTGGTCACCGACGAGCTGCCGTGGGGGGCGACGCGGGCGCTCGACGTCGAGCTCTGGCTCCAGGCCGACGCGCCGCGGCCCCTCGTCGCCCGGACGCGCGTGCGGGTGCATCACGGGACGGCGGAGCTGATGGCCCGCGTCCATCCGCGCCGGCCGATCCCGCCGGGCGGGCGCGGGCTCGCGCGTCTCGCCCTGGAGGCGCCCGTCGTCGCCCGGGGCGGGGACCGGCTCGTGCTTCGCGCCTACAGCCCCGTCACGACCATCGGCGGGGGGCGGGTGCTCGACCCGCTTCCCCCGGGGCGCCGGGACGCGGCGCCCGAGCTCTGGCCCGCCGCGCTCGCCGCCGGGGAGCCCGGGCCGCGGGCCGCCGCGCTCGTTCTACGCCGCGCGGGCGGGCTCCCCGACGCGCTGGTGCCCGTCGTGGTCGGCCTGCCGCGCGAAGCGGCGCGCGCGGCACTCGCCGCCACCGACCGGATCATGTGCGTCGGCGACGTCTGGGTCGACTCGCGCATCCTCGAGGAGGTGCGCGAGCGCGCCCGGGCGCTCGTCCGGGAGCACCACCGCGCGCGGCCGCACGAGCCGGGGCTCCCGCTCGAGACGCTGCGCCACGGGCTCGCCGCGGCGCTCCGGGTGCCCGGGGCGGTCGTCGAGGCGGCGCTCGAGGCGCTCGTGGCGGGCGGCACCGTGGTGATGGAGGGCGGGGTGGTGCGGGCTGCGGCCTTCCGCCCGGCGGTGACCGGCGGCGACGCCCACGTGGACCGGCTCGTGGCGCTGCTCGAGGCCGCGGGGCTCGCGCCCCCGACGGTGGGCGAGCTCGAGGCGGCGGAGGGGACCCGCGAGGTCGCCGCGGCGCTCCGCCTCGCGGCCCGCGCCGGGCGGGTGGTGGCCGTCGAGCGCGACCGCTACGTCGCCCGCGCGGCGCTGGACCGGTTCGTGGACACCCTGTACTCGATCGGGGACACCGGGGACATCACCCCGGCGGCCCTGCGCGAACGCCTGGCGCTCTCGCGGAAGTACCTGATTCCGCTGCTCGAGTGGGCCGACGAGGCGGGAATCACCCGCCGCGCGGGCGACGGGCGGCAGCTCGTGCGCCGGCCCCGCGCTTCTTGACACTGCCCGCGCCCGGTTGGCATGATTCCGGCATAGTTCCTCCACGCCGGCCGCGGCCGGATCCGTCGCTCGAACCCGTCCTGCCTTCCCGGAGGTGCAGCCCGGTCCACCTTTCCGTCTGAACAGGAGTCCCCATGGTCCGCTTCGTGTGGACGGGGTGGTGGCTCGGGTTGGTCCTGGGAGTGGTCTCCACGACCGCCGCGCGGGCGCAGAACCGTCCGGCGCCGGCGCCTCCCCGGGTCGAGCTGAAGGAAAACACCCCGAACCCGTTCGTCACGGCGACCACCATACCCTTCGTTCTGCATCCGGAGGTATGTGCCAAGGGGCATCAGCCCCTGGTCTCGCTGAAGATCTACAACGTGCTCGTGCAGGTGGTGGCCGTTCCGGTCCTGGTCAACGATTCGGCGACGCATCTCGATGGTGCGCGCCTCAAGTGCGGCGAGTACCGCGCACACTGGGACGGGAAGTTTCTCGACGGACAGCAGGACGCCACACCCGGCGTCTACTACTACCAGCTGACCGTCGATGGGGAACGGTACACCAGGAAGATGATCGTGCAGCGAGGCGTGACGAGCAGAGGATAGCGCAGGGGGATCCGGGCAGCCGGATCCCCCTGCGCCGTTTTGGCGCATACACCCGCCGTGGCGCTCCCCGCGTGGCGGGGCGGGGAAGCGGAGGTGCCGATCTGGCAAGCTTTTACGGTATCGTGCTTGCCCCCCGACCCGGCCGATGGAAGATTGCCAACAGGCCCTTGGCGGGGCGGCCGGCCGCGGTGGGCGGCCCGGCGGCGCGCCGGGGCAGGGAGGACGGACGAGATGATCAGACCCGAGCGATTGACGATCAAGGCCCAGGAGGCGTTCCGCGACGCCGGCGAAGAGGCGCGCCGCCGCGGCAACCCGGTGGTCAACGACGCGCACCTCTTCGCCGCGCTCCTCGCGCAGGACGAGGGCGTCGTGCAGCCGCTGCTCCAGAAGGCGGGGCTCAACGTGACCGCGCTGCGCCAGGAGGTGGAGCGCGAGCTCGCGCGCTTCCCGAAGCAGTCGGGCGGCGCGGAGCCGACGTTCAGCCGCGAGCTGAACCGCGTCTTCGACCGCGCCGAGCAGGACGCGAAGGCGCTGGGCGACGCGTACGTCTCGACCGAGCACCTCCTGCTCGCGCTCGCGGAGGAGAAGGGGACCACGGCGCGCGAGCTCCTGAGCGCCCAGGGCATCTCCGCCGACGACCTCCGCTCGGCGCTCGAGGGGGTGCGCGGCTCGCATCGCGTCACCGACCAGGAGCCCGAGGACAAGTACCAGTCGCTCCAGCGCTACACGCGGAACCTCACCGAGGCGGCGCGGGCCGGGAAGCTCGATCCGGTGATCGGTCGCGACGAGGAGGTGCGGCGCGTCATGCAGGTGCTGTCGCGCCGCACGAAGAACAACCCCGTGCTCATCGGCGAGCCCGGCGTCGGCAAGACGGCGATCGCCGAGGGCCTGGCGCAGCGCATCGTCAACGGCGACGTCCCCGAGTCGCTCCGCAACCGCGAGCTCGTCGCGCTCGACATCGGGCAGCTGCTGGCGGGCGCCAAGTACCGCGGCGAGTTCGAGGAGCGGCTCAAGGCGGTGATCAAGGAGCTCACCGACGCGCAGGGCCGCTACGTCGTGTTCATCGACGAGCTGCACACGATCGTCGGCGCCGGCAAGGCCGAGGGGGCGGTGGATGCGGGCAACATGCTGAAGCCGGCGCTCGCGCGCGGCGAGCTGCGCGTCATCGGCGCCACCACGCTCGACGAGTACCGCAAGTACATCGAGAAGGACCCGGCGCTCGAGCGGCGCTTCCAGCCGGTCTACGTGGGCGAGCCGAGCGTGGCCGACACCATCGCCATCCTGCGCGGGCTCAAGGAGAAGTACGAGGTGCACCACGGCGTGCGGATCACCGACAACGCCCTGGTCGCCGCGGCGACCCTCTCCGACCGCTACATCGGCGACCGCTTCCTCCCCGACAAGGCGATCGACCTCGTGGACGAGGCGGCGAGTCGGCTCCGGATCGAGATCGACAGCCTCCCGCAGGAGATCGACGAGGTCGAGCGGCGGATCGTGCAGCTCGAGATCCAGCGGCAGGCGCTGCTCAAGGAGAAGGACCCGGCGGGCGTCGAGCGCCGCACCGCGCTCGAGCAGGAGATCGCCGAGCTCAAGGAGCAGAGCGCGGGGATGAAGGCGCAGTGGCAGAGCGAGAAGGGGGCGATCGGCGAGATCCAGACGATCAAGCAGGAGATCGACCAGCTCCGCTCCGAGGTGGACCAGGCGACCCGCCGCGGCGACCTCCAGAAGGCGGCCGAGCTGCAGTACGGCCGCATCCCCGAGCTCGAGCGGCGGCTGGCCGAGGATCAGCAGCGGCTGGCGGAGGTGCAGGCCAATGCGCAGTACCTCAAGGAGGAGGTCGGCGCCGACGACATCGCCGAAATCGTGGCGCGCTGGACCGGCATCCCGGTGACGAAGATGCTCGAGAGCGAGCGCGAGCGGCTCACGAAGCTCGAGGCCGAGCTCGGGCTCCGCGTCATCGGCCAGCGGCTCGCCCTCACGGCCGTCTCCAACGCGGTACGCCGCGCGCGCGCCGGGCTGCAGGATCCCAACCGCCCGACCGGCTCCTTCATCTTTCTGGGCCCGACCGGCGTGGGGAAGACGGAGACGGCGCGCGCGCTCGCCGAGTTCCTCTTCGACGACGAGCGCGCGATGGTGCGGCTCGACATGTCGGAGTACATGGAGAAGCACTCGGTGGCGCGCATGATCGGCGCCCCGCCGGGCTACGTGGGCTACGAGGAGGGCGGCCAGCTCACCGAGGCGGTGCGGCGCCGGCCGTACAGCGTCATCCTCTTCGACGAGATCGAGAAGGCGCACCCCGACGTCTTCAACATCCTGCTCCAGATCCTCGACGACGGCCGGCTCACCGACAGCCAGGGCCGGGTGGTGGACTTCCGGAACACGGTCATCATCATGACCAGCAACATCGGCAGCCCCATCATCGTCGAGGCCGGCGCCCAGGCGAACGAGGCCGCCTGGCAGCAGGTGGAGGATCGGGTGCGCGACGAGCTGCGCAAGCACTTCCGGCCCGAGTTCCTCAACCGCGTGGACGACATCATCGTCTTCCGGCCGCTCAGCCGCGAGGACCTGGCGCGCATCGTCGAGATCCAGCTCCGCAAGCTCGAGGGGCTGCTGGCGCAGCGGCACCTGAAGCTCGACGTCGCCCCCGAGGCGAAGGCGCTCCTCGCCGAGCAGGGCTACGATCCGGTCTACGGCGCGCGGCCCCTGAAGCGCGTGGTGCAGCAGCAGCTGCAGAACCCGATCGCGCTCGAGCTGCTGGAGGGGAAGTTCCAGGACGGCGACACGATCGAGGTGCTGCGCGACGGCGACCGGCTGCGCTTCGCCCGCAAGGACGAGGCACACCCGGATGGCCCGCCGAAGCCGCCTGCCTCGGCGGCCGCCGGCGCCGGAGCGGGGGCCGGCGTCGGTGCGTAGGGGGACGCCCTCGCCGGCCGACCTGGCCGGCATGGAGGCGGCGCTCCGCTTCGCGCGCGCCGCGGCGGTGCGCGACGAGGTCCCGGTGGGCGCGGTGGTGATGCGCGAGGGCGAGGTGCTCGGCGAGGCGCACAACGAGACCGTGCACCGCGGCGACCCGACGGCGCACGCCGAGCTGCTCGCGCTGCAGCGGGCCTTCGTGCACGTGGGCGACGACCGGCTCACCAACGCCACGCTCTACGTGACGCTCGAGCCCTGTGCCCAGTGCGCCGGCGCCATCGTGCTCGCGAAGGTGGATCGCGTCGTCTTCGGCGCCTACGACAATCGCTGCGGGATGGCGGGCTCGGTCCACGACCTGCTGCGGCACCCGCGGCTCAACCACCGGCCCGAGGTGGTGGCCGGCCTGATGCACGACGAGTGCGCGGAGCTGCTGCTCCGATTCTTCCACGCCCGGCGCTGAGCGCCACGGTCGCCGTCGCCACCCGCGAGGGCCCGACCCAGGAGGACCCATGGCACAGGTTCAGGATCCCGTTTGCGGCATGATGGTGGACGAGGCGACGGCCGTGCGCGCCGAGCACCAGGGCCGCAGCTATCGCTTCTGCTCCGAGGCCTGCCGGACCCGGTTCGAGGCCGAGCCCGACCGGTTCGCGGCGAACCGGCAGCCGCTCGAGCGGCACGAGCCGCCGTTCACGACGAAGGACGGCATCACGGCGCCGAAGTTCGGCTCGGCCGGGAGCGGCGGCGCCGAGCTGGAGCCGGGCCCCGAGCGCCACGGCCGGCGCTGAGCGCCGGCGGTTTCGGGGCTTCCAACCGGCGGGGCGGCCGTCTATATTTTTCGGCTCTCTGGACAGGTGTCCGAGTGGCTGAAGGAACCGGTCTCGAAAACCGGCATACCCGCAAGGGTATCGTGGGTTCGAATCCCACCCTGTCCGTTCCCAGGCTGGTCATCAGGCGGTACCATGGAGGGCGACCCGAAACGGGTCGCCCTCGTCACATCTCCGATCCCCGCACGCGCTCCGAACCCTCGGGAGGCCCGATGGGCTACCTCGACGACCACCTCCTCGCCGGCGAGCGGATCGTCTACCGCGCCCGCCGGCACTGGATCGTCTTCATGCCGACGATCCTGCTGCTCCTCCTCGCCGCCGGCATCCTCGTCCTCTCGTTCGTGCTGCACCCAACGGCGGCGCAGCCCGAGCTGCGGCGCTGGCTCCAGTGGATGGCGCTGGGGATCGCCGTGCTCGGGCTCGTCGTGGCCGTCGGGCCGTGGATCCGCTGGATGAGCTCCGAGTACGCCGTGACCGACAAGCGCGTCCTCGCCAAGCTCGGCGTCGTCCAGCGGGACTCGCTCGAGACGCTCCTGAGCAAGATCGAGGCGATCCGGGTGGATCAGAGCGTGTGGGGGCGGCTCTGGAACTACGGCACGATCACCGTGATCGGCACCGGCGGCACGGAGGAGTCGTTCGACCTGATCTCCCACCCGCTCGAGTTCCGCCGCCAGGTGCAGGCCCAGATCATCGCGCAGGAGGAGCGCCGCGGCGCGCTGGCCGGCGCCGCCACCGCCGCGGCGGCGGCCGCCACGGAGCCGCGCGAGGAGCGCGAATGTCCGTGGTGCGCCGAGCGCATCCTGGCGCGGGCGAAGGTCTGCCGGTTCTGCGGGCGGGAGGTAGGGGCGTAGCGGGCGCCCTTCCGCCCTCAGTCCACCGTCGCCTGCAGCTCCCGCAGCAACCCGTGCAGGTCGAGGCGGTGCGCCCAGGCGGCGTAGCGGAGTGTCTTGGCGCCGCCGCCGGGGAGATCGACGCCATGGGCGTCGAGCACCGCGCGCGTGGCGGGGCCGTGGGCGGCGATCGCGCTGAGCGGGTCGTCGGCGGTGATGCCGGTGCGGCGGAAGCGCACGACCCATTCGGTGGGGCCGCGCGGCTCGGTCTCGTGGCGAAAACCGCGCTCGAGGAGGACGGGATACAGGGGGACGGGCTCGAACGGCGCCGTGAGCTCGAGGGTGCCGTCCAGCTCGATGGCCGCCACGGCCTGCATGATGGTGTCGAACGGCTCGATCCCCTCCGCGAGCAGCGGTCGCACGTCGAGCCGGACGTACGGACGGGGCGAAGCGAGGGTCACGCGGCCTCCCGGGTCGGAGCGTGGATGTCGAGGCGCTGGTACAGGACGACGAGCCGGAGCCAGTGGGCGAGCTGCACGAGGACGCCGAGGAACAGGAGCCCCGCGCCCGCGCGCGCGAGCGGCACCCGGCCGAACCCGACGGCGAACGCCAGCAGCGCGATCCCCGGCGCGAGGAGCGCGAGCGAGAGGCGCGCCCACGCCGGCCGGCTCAGCGACTGGACCGGCATCGGCGGCCGCCCCGCCGCCGTCGCGCGCGGGCCGAAGAGGTGCAGCCAGCTCAGGAACGGCAGGATCCGGTAGAGCACGCCGAGGATGAAGAGCGTGAGCCAGCCCCCGACCCCCAGCAGGGTGTAGGCGGCCCACCAGCGCGGGATGCTCGGCACGAGGCTGGTCGCGAGGGCCGCACCGACGAGGAGCGTGAGGGCAAGAAAGCCGAACGACGTGGCGATGTGCAGCAGCCCATGGTCGAGCCGCGGCGCCGCGCGCGTCCGGAAGTAGGACCACACGAGCACGAGATAGAGGGCGCCCGCGGCGAAGAGCAGCGCGGCGCCCGCGGCGCTTAGCGGCGCGACGTGCAGCGGTTGCCCGACGCCGAAGAGCACCAGCCCGGCCCCCGCCACCGGACCGATCCAGCGCAGCGGCCACTCGAGCGGCGCCCCGCTCGAGAGAAACATCGGCAGCATCCGGCTGCCGACCCCCACCGCGGTGAGCCCTGCGAACCCGAAGGCGGCCAGGTGCAGATGGGCCGCGATCATCCCGAGCCGGTCCACCGTCCACCACCCGGCGGTCTCGCCGATGCGCGCCGCGGCGAGGAGCATGGCGAAGCCGAACGCCGCGTGTCCCGCCGAGACGTAGCGGCCGATCACGTGGCCCTGGGTCGCGCGGCGGCGCTGTGGCAGGAGGTTCCATGAAACGACGCCGACGGCGGCGAAGAGAACGCACCACCCGGCCGCCTGCAGCCACGCGGTCCAGGTCCAGAAGCCCAGCACGATGAGCGCGGTGCCGGCGACGAGCGTCCAGAGCCCTGCCATCCCCACCCGCACGCTTTTCGCCGCCGCGCCCAGGGTGACGGGGAAGAACTGGTAGAGCGCCCCGAAGATGCTCGTCGTCACGACGCCGAGGGTGAAGGCGTGCGTGACGGCGAAGACGCGCGGGTCGAAGGTGTTCCCCTGGGCCAGCGTCGGGGCCACGGCGACGAGCCCGGCCGAGCCCAGCAGCAGCCAGGCGATCGCCGCGGCGAAGTGTCCGCCCGGCAGCGCGAACGGCGGCGGATGCGCGCCCGACGCCGTGACGTGCGGCGGCAGCGGGCGGCGACGCGGGGTCGCGGGAGTCGGCGGAACGGGTGGGGCCATGGTCATCGTCGAAGGCGGCGCACGGAACGGGTTCCCTGCAAAGCTAGGCCGGTCCCGCGGACGCCGGATGAGATCCGTGTGAAGAGATCTTCAGGGTGCGCCCTCCGCAGGGTGCGCCCTCTGCGAGCCGCACGACGGCCGCCGTCTGACGCTGCGCGGCCCCCGGCGTGACGCCGCGATGACGAGCGCCGGATACGGTTCGGCTGCGGCGTGGCGTCCGCGGGGAGCGCGGACGCCACGCCGACGCACCCTGACGTCCCCGTACGCATTCGGGACGTCGCCGCGGGTCAGCTGTATTCCATTGCCGGGCCTTTCTGCCGACGCATGCGACGCGGCTGCTCCTCCCGACGTCCCAAGGAGGTCCCCATGCAGCCGACACTCGCCCGGCGGACGATGTCCCGCCTTATCGTCCTTGCCCTGGGCACGCTCGCACTCCTGAATCTCGGCTGCGCGGCCGAGACCGCTACCGAGACGAGTCCGCTCGCGCCGGATGCCGCAGCGCGTCCGCGCCTCCGCACCTACTATATCGCCGCCGACCTCGTCGAGTGGAACTACGCCCCGAGCGGCCGGAACCTCATCACCGGTGCCCCGTTCGGTCCCGACGAGCAGGTCTTCACCGAGGCCGGCGAGGGACACATCGGGCTGGTCTACCGGAAGGCGCTCTACCGGGAATACACCGACGAAACCTTCACGACCCTCAAGCCGCGCCCGCCCGAGTGGGAGCATCTCGGGATTCTCGGCCCGGTGGTGCGCGGGCAGGTGGACGACACGATCCGGGTCGTCTTCCGCAACAACGCCGATCGGCCCTACAGCTTCCACGTCCACGGCTTTCGCTACGGCAAGGATTCCGAAGGGGCGCCCTACGACGACGGCGTGCCGCCCGAGGACAAAGGCGGAGCCGCCGTGAAGCCGGGCAGCACCTACACGTACCAGTTCACGTTGCCCGAGCGGGCCGGACCGGGGCCCGACGACGGCAGCTCGATCGTCTGGATGTATCACTCCCACGTGGACGAGCCCCGCGACGCGAACAGCGGACTGATCGGTCCGATCATCGTGACGGCACGCGGGCGTGCGCGCGAGGACGGCCGGCCGAAGGACGTGGATCGCGAGTTCGTGAACCTCTTCATGATCTTCGACGAGAACAAGAGCTGGTACTTGGACGAGAACGTGGCCCGGGCGAGCGCCGATCCGGCGGACGAGGCGTTCGGCGAGAGCAACCTAAAGCACGGCATCAACGGCTACATCTATGGCAACCTCCCGATGCAGACGATGCGGCAGGGCGAGCGGGTGCGGTGGTACATGATCGGGTTCGGCAACGAGGTGGACCTTCACACGCCGCACTGGCACGGCCAGACGGGACTCGCGCAGGGGATGCGCACCGAGGTGATCGAGCTTCTGCCGGGGAGCATGAAGGTGTTCGACATGCAGCCGGACAACCCCGGCATCTGGCTCGAGCACTGCCATGTGCATGACCACATCGCCGCGGGGATGCTGGCCCGTTTCACCGTCACCCCGGCGGGCGGACAGCCGCTCGTGGCCAGCCGGTCGGCGTGGCTCGCGCAGGTTGACGAGGCCTTGCATGGCCGCTAAGTTGCGGCCCCGCAAAGCACTCCGGTCCCCACCTCGGGGTCGGAGCCCGGACAGGTGGCCGAGTGGTTGAAGGCACCACCCTGGAAAGGTGGCATACCGGCAACGGTATCGCGGGTTCGAATCCCGCCCTGTCCGCTGCTGGATCCTGGAAGCTGATGGTCGAGACCAACGGGTGGCCGGCTGCCGGCCACCCGTTGGTCGTTCCCGGCGTCAGCCCTCGGGGACTCGGCACGGAACCGATCCGCCGCGCCCGCCGTATCTTGAGAGACGCGTCTCTCCGGAGGACCCGATGCCGATTCGCCGGCCGCCCGACATTCCGTCGTCCGAGATCACGGACGAAGCGCACTACCTGAACCGCCGCCAGTGGCTCGCCGCCGCGGGAGTCGGCCTCGTGGGGCTCCGGTTCGGCGCCGTGCCACGCGCCTTCGCCCGCACGCTCGGGGATGGGGCGGGGGCCGCCGCCGACGACACGCCCACGCCGTACGACAAGATCACCCACTACAACAACTTCTACGAGTACGGGACCGACAAGGAATCGCCCTCGGAGCGGGCCCCGGGGCTGCTGCGCGTGCGGCCCTGGACGGTGCGCGTCGAGGGCGAGATCAAGCGGCCCGCGACCTGGGCCTTCGACGACCTCGTGCGCCCCTTCGCGCCGCAGGAGCGCGTCTACCGGCACCGCTGCGTCGAGGCATGGTCGATGGTGGTGCCGTGGATGGGCTTCCCGTTGCGCGACCTGATCACCCGGCTGGAGCCGACGAGCCGCGCGAAGTACGTCGAGTTCACCACGCTGCTGGACCCGAAGCAGATGCCGGGGCAGGAGAGCGGCATCCTGCCGTGGCCCTACGTCGAGGGGCTGCGCCTGGACGAGGCGATGCACCCGCTCACGCTCCTCGTGACCGGGATCTACGGCAAGCCCCTTCCGGCGCAGAACGGCGCGCCGCTCCGGCTCGTGGTGCCGTGGAAGTACGGCTTCAAGGGGGGGAAGTCGATCGTGAAGATCCGCTTCACCGAGACGCAGCCGCAGACGACGTGGAATCTCGCCGCGCCGAACGAGTACGGCTTCTACGCCAACGTGAACCCGGACGTCGATCACCCGCGCTGGAGTCAGGCGAAGGAGCGGCGCATCGGCGACTTCTTCCGCCGCAAGACGCTGATGTTCAACGGCTACGCCGACCAGGTCGCCCCGCTCTACGCGGGGATGGATCTGCGGAAGAACTTCTGACCGCCGCGCCTCGCGCCGCCCCCGGCCGATGACCCGTGCCCGAATCGTCTCGCGGGTGCTCAAGCCCGCGATCTGGCTCGCCGCGCTCGTGCCCGCCGCGCGCCTCGCCTGGGGCGCGTTCGTCACCGGCGATCTCGGCGCCGACCCGGTGCGCACCATCCAGGACACCACCGGGCTCACGACGCTGATTCTCCTCTTCTGCACCCTCGCCGTGACCCCGCTCCGGCGGCTCACGCGCCTCAACGAGCTGGTGCGGGTGCGGCGGCTCGTGGGGCTCTTCGCCTTCTTCTACGCGATGCTCCACGCGACGAGCTACTTCGTCTTCGACCAGGAGCTCTCGCCTCCCGACATCGCGGCCGACGTGGCGAAGCACCCCTGGGTGCTGGTCGGCTTCACCGCGTGGCTGCTGCTCATCCCGCTCGCCGTCACGAGCACCAACGGCTGGATCCGCCGCCTGGGGAAGCGCTGGGCGACGCTCCATCGGCTCGTCTACCCCATCGCCGCGCTCGGCGTGCTCCACTTCCTCTGGCTCGTGAAGAAGGACCAGTCCGAGCCGCTGGCCTACGGGGCGGTCCTGGTCGCGCTGTTCGTCGTGCGCGTCGCGGTGTCGCGGATGCGCGCCTCGCGGCGTCCTGCCGGGGGCCGGCCCCTGCCCGGTCGGGCCCTGAAGGGCCCTGCGTCGGGGCGGACGGGGCGCCCCGGCGTCCTGGCGCCCGAGGACACGGGCACCTCGGTCCCGTGATCCGTCGGAACTAGCGCCCGTCAGGGCTCCCCGGCCGTGGCCCGAGTTGCCCCCGCGCCCGGACCGCGGTAGCTTCCCGGCCCGATATGCCGACTCGCACTCAACTCCTCGACGACAAGGCGATCGGGCGCGCCCTCGCGCGCATGGCCTCGGAGATCGTGGAGCGCTGCCGCGGCACCGAAGGCCTGGTGCTCGTCGGGATCCAGCGCCGCGGCGTCCCGCTCGCCCGCCGCCTCAAGGCCCTCATCGACCAGGCCGAATCGGCCGACGTCCCCACCGGCAAGCTCGACATCACCCTCTATCGCGACGACCTGCAGACGGTCGGCCCGCGTCCCGTCGTGGGCGTGACCGAGCTGCCGGACATCGACGACCGGGTGGTGGTGATCGTGGACGACGTCCTCTACACCGGCCGCACCGTGCGCGCCGCGCTCGACGAGGTGGCCGACTTCGGCCGTCCGCGTCGGGTACTGCTCTGCGTGCTGGTGGACCGCGGCGGCCGCGAGCTGCCGATCCAGGCCGACATCGTCGGCACGACGGTGGCCACCGAGACGGGGGACCGCGTCGACGTGCTCGTCACCGAGCTCGACGGCCGCGACGCCGTCGAGCTCGCCCGCCGGGAGCCCGCATGACCGCCGCCGCCGCCACGCTCGGCAAGGATCTCGTCGGCCTCGAGCCGCTCAGCGCCGATCAGATCCGCCTCATCCTGGACACCGCCGAGCCGTTCAAGGAGGTCAGCGAGCGCCCGATCAAGAAGGTGCCCGCGCTCCGCGGCAAGACGATCGTCAATCTCTTCTTCGAGGCCTCGACCCGCACCCGCATCAGCTTCGAGTTCGCCGAGAAGCGCCTCAGCGCCGATACGGTGAACGTCGCCGCGACGGGCAGCTCGGTGAGCAAGGGCGAGACGCTCGTGGACACCGCCAAGAACCTCGAGGCGATGCGGATCGACATGGTCGTCATCCGCCACGGCTCGTCGGGCGCCGCGCAGTTCCTCGGCCAGCGCATCCGCTCGAACGTCGTCAACGCGGGCGACGGCAAGCACGAGCATCCCACGCAGGCGCTCCTCGACATGCTCACGCTGCGCGACAAGTTCGGGCGGCTCGAGGGGCTGCGGGTCGCCATCTGCGGCGACGTGCTCCACAGCCGGGTGGCGCGGAGCAACATCTGGGGCCTCACGAAGCTCGGCGTCGAGGTGGGCGTCTGCGGGCCGATGACGCTGCTGCCCAAGGACGTCAGGGAGCTCGGCGTCACCGTGCTGCCGCGGATCGAGGACGCGATCCAGTGGGCCGACGCGCTCAACGTGCTGCGGCTGCAGCTCGAGCGCATGCAGGCCGGCTTCCTGCCGAGCCTGCGCGAGTACAACCGCGTCTTCGGCGTCACCAACGAGCGCCTGGCGCGCGCGCCGAAGGACCTCGTCATCATGCACCCCGGCCCGATGAACCGCGGCGTCGAGATCGACTCCGACGTCGCCGATGGGCCCCACAGCGTCATCCTGCCGCAGGTCACCAACGGCGTCGCGGTGCGGATGGCGGTGCTCTACCTGCTCGCCGGCGGCTCGCCGGCGCTGGCCACGGCCGCGGGCCGGGCGGAGGAGAAGTGAAGCCGATCCTGATCCGGGGCGGCCGCGTGATCGACCCCGCGCGCGGGGCCGACGCCGTCGCCGACGTCTTCCTGGTGGACGGCCGCGTGGAGGCCGTCGGCACGAACATCCGCCCCGAGGCGAGCGACGTCGAGACGATCGACGCCACCGGGCTCGTCGTGGCGCCGGGATTCATCGACCTGCACACGCACCTGCGCGAGCCGGGCAACGAGGACGTCGAGACGATCGCGAGCGGCGCGATGGCGGCGGCCGCCGGCGGCTACACCGCCGTCTGCGCGATGCCGAACACCGACCCCGTCACCGACAACCAGGCGGCGGTCGGCTTCGTGAAGGCGCAGGGCGAGCGCGCGCGCAAGGCGCGCGTCTACCCGATCGGCGCCATCTCGATCGGCGAGAAGGGCCAGCAGCTCGCCGAGTTCGGCGAGATGGTGGCCGCCGGCGCCGTCGCCGTGAGCGACGACGGCAAGCCGGTCGTCTCGAGCCACCTGATGCGCACCGCGCTCGAGTACGCGCGCACCTTCGGGATCCCCGTGGCCGACCACTGCGAGGATCCGTCCCTCACCGCCGGCGCGGCGATGCACGAGGGGATCGTCTCCACCCGGCTGGGCCTCAAGGGCTACCCGTCGGCCGGCGAGGCGATCATGGTGGCGCGCGACATTCTCCTGGCCGAGCTCACCGGCGGGCACGTGCACCTCTGTCACCTCTCGTGCCGGGAGTCGGTCGAGCTGGTGCGGCGCGCGAAGGAGAAGGGGCTGCGGGTGACGGCCGAGGTCTGCCCGCACCACTTCACGCTCACCCACGAGGCGGTCGAGGGCTACGACACGAACGCCAAGATGAGCCCGCCGCTCCGCGAAGCGGAGGACCGCGAGGCGCTGCGGCAGGCGCTCAAGGACGGCACGATCGACTGCATCGCGACCGACCACGCGCCGCACCACTACGATGCGAAGGAGCGCGAGTTCGACGACGCGCCGAACGGCATCATCGGGCTCGAGACGGCGCTCCCGCTCGCGGTCAGCGAGCTGGTGGAGCCGGGGCTTCTCACGCTGCCCGAGCTGGTGCTGCGGATGAGCACGATGCCGGCTCGGATCTTCAACCTCCCGGGCGGCACGCTCCTCAGCGGGGCCCCGGCCGACGTCGTCGTGTTCGACCCGGCGGTCGAGTGGGAGGTGCGCCCCGAGGTGTTCTTCTCGAAGAGCCGCAACACGCCGTTCGGCGGCCGGCGGGTGCGCGGCCGGGCGGAGGTGACGATCGTGGGCGGCGAGGTGGTGTACCGGCGCGCCGGCTGACCCCGCGGGCCGATGCCGCGGGCCGGCGCCGCGGGGTGTCGGCCCGCGGACCGCGCGTTAGATTCCTCCGCTCGCCCCGCCGTCCGACCGTTCGTGACCGTCCGAAGAAGAGGAGTGCCCCCCGATGGCTGACACCGCCCCGTCCCCGTCCGGCATCGACGCCCTGCTCGAGCAGCGTGCCCGTTTCGAGGCCTGGCTCACCCGCCTGGACGAGGCCGGCGGCCGCGCCCCCGACGCGGTGCGCGAGCGCGTGCGGGCCGACTACCGGCAGCGCCTGGCCGAGGTCCTCGAGCAGCTCCGGGGCCACGCGGCCACGATCAGCGGCGAGCTCGAGAGCCAGCGGCGGCGCCAGGGGGAGCTCGCCGCCCGGCGCGACGCGGTGCAGGAGCGGATCGCCGAGGCCGAGATCCGGCACGCCGTGGGGGAATACTCCGCGGCGGAGTGGGAGCGCGTGAGCGCCGAGACCGGCCGGGAGCTCGCCGAGGCGAACGAAGCGCTCGAGCGGGTGACCGCCGAGATCGCCCGGCTCGCCGAGGTGGACCGGCTCATCGCGGGCGCGCCCGCGCCGGCGGCGCCGGCCGCAGCGTCGCAGCCGGTCGAGGCCGCCGCCACGCCGGGCGCGGAGCCGCCGGCGGAGGACGTCGGCGACGGGACCGTCGCGGCGGAGCCCGCGGCGGAGCCGACGGTGGCCGGGACGCCGGCGCCGCCGGCCGACGAGCCCGCCACGGAC
Organism: Gemmatimonadales bacterium; assembly: GCA_035760645.1. Lineage (GTDB taxonomy): Bacteria > Gemmatimonadota > Gemmatimonadetes > Gemmatimonadales > GWC2-71-9 > DASSTY01. Next base: position 74,969 of record DASTSO010000023.1, on the reverse strand, counting down.
GAGCCCGGCCCGATGAGCGATTCGGTGGCGAACGACGGCGCGCCGGGCGGGCCATCGCTGGCCGCGCCCCGGGAGGACGAGCTCGCCTTCCTGCAGTCGCTGGCCGGGAGCACGGGGCAGGGGACGCCGGCGCCCGCCGCGGCGCCGGTCGCGGCGGCACCCGCCCCGGCGGCGGCTCCGGCGACGGCTCCGGCTCCGGCGGCGACCGCGGCCTCGGCCAAGACCCTCAAGTGCGGCGAATGCGGGACGCTCAATCGTCCCACCGAGTGGTACTGCGAGCGCTGCGGCGCGGAGCTCTCCACGCTCTGAGCCCGGGGGCTGGGCCCGGGCTCAGCCCCGGCGGGGCCGCACCGCGCCGGCGAGACCCGGCAACGACGAAGGGGCGACCGATCGGTCGCCCCTTTCGACATTCCCGGACTGGTCCAGCGCGCTTACTTCGCGGCGCCCCGGGCCGCGACGGCCTTGGCGAGCCGGCTCTGCTGGCGGGCCGCGGCGTTGCGGTGAATCAGGTTCTTCCGGCCGGCGCGCGCGAGCAGCTTCGAAGCCGCCGCGTAGGCCGTCGTCGCCTCTTCGGGCGTCTGGGCCGCGCGGACCTTCTTGAGCGCCGACCGCAGCTGGCTCCGCTGGGCGCGGTTCTGGAGATTGGCCTGCTCGGCCTGACGCATGCGCTTCTTGGCGGACTTGATTCGCGGCACAACGACCTCGGGTGAAAGGGGCTGCCGGACTCCCGGCGATCCTGAGCCCGGTAAACTACCGGCGCGACCCCTCAACGTCAAGCGGGGGCCCGCTTTGACTTGACCGGGAGCCCCGGTTAGGTTCCGCCGCGGCCGTTCCACAGGACCTCTCCGGATACCTCAGGACACCTCCCCTGAACCTCGACTCGAACGTTCTCGGCCAGTTCGTCCTGGCGCTCCCGATGCTCGTCTTCGCCATGGTGGCCCACGAGTTCGCGCACGCGGTCGTGGCGCACCGGGAGGGGGATGACACGGCCTACATGCTGGGCCGGGTGACGCTCAACCCGCTGCCGCACATCGACCCCTGGATGAGCATCTTCCTCCCGCTGCTGCTGTTCATCGGGAGCCACGGCGCGTTCACCTTCGGCGGCGCGCGGCCGGTGCCGGTCAATCCGCGCAAGTTCCGCAATTTCCGCCGGGGCGACATCCTCGTCTCCGCCGCCGGGGTGGCGACCAACTTCGTCCTCGCCTTCGTCTGGGCGCTGGTCTACACCCTGCTCGGGCTCGCCGCGCGCGCGGTTCCGGGCGGGGCCGAGGTCCTGGCCGACGCGCAGCAGATGGTGTTCTACGGGATCTGGATCAACCTGCTCCTCTGCTTCTTCAACCTGATTCCCATCCCGCCGCTCGACGGCTCGCATCTGCTCTATCACGCGCTGCCGCCGCGACTGGGGCTCGCCTACCGGCGCATCGCGCGGGTGGGCTATCTGCCGCTGCTGGCGCTCCTGTTCTTCTTTCCGCGCGTCACCGCGCTGCTGCTGACGCCGGCGACCTCGCTCCTCGCGCTGCTGACCAGCTGGGTCCGGCCGTTCACGGTGGCCCTCGGGTGAGCGAACATCCCGCCATGCATACGCCGTTTCCGACGAGCCCGTCCGACCTCACCGTGAGCCCGCCCGACGGGGAGAGCGACACCGCGCCGGCAGCCGCCGAGGCGCCCGAGGCGCCCGAGGCGCCCGAGGCGCCCGCTGCCGCCCCTGCGGGCCCCGCCGCCGGGCCGGCGACCACCGCGCTCGGCGGCGAGGGCGGATTCGTCGTCGAGCTCGACCAGTTCTCGGGGCCGCTCGATCTCCTGCTGCACCTCCTGCGGGAGGAGCAGATCGAGATCGGCGACATCCCGATCGCGCGGATCGCCGACCAGTTCCTCAAGGCCATCCACCAGCTCGGCCTGAACCAGGCGGCCGACTACCTCGACATGGCGAGCCGGCTCGTGCGCCTCAAGGCGCAGATGCTCCTGCCGCGCCGCAGCGAGGAGGAAGGCTGGGAGGACCCGCGCGCCGAACTGGTGCGGCGGCTCCTCGAGTACCAGCAGACCAAGGAGATCGCGCTCTGGATCGCGCGGGCGGCGGACCGGCGCGCCGAGCAGTTCGCGCGCGGCTATCTGCCGCCGCCGCCCGAGCTGCCGCCGCTTCCGCTCACGCTCGATCTCGTCGAGTTGCTGTCGGCCGTGGAGCGCGTCATCGCGGCCATTCCGCAGCCGGTGCTGCACCGGGTCGTCGCCCGCCCGCTCGACGTCGAGAGCGCCAACCGGCGCATCGAGGCGCTGCTCGCCGACCCGGACCGCTCCGAGTTCGACTGGCGCGAGGCCCTGGGCCCGCGGCCGACGATCGTCGACGTGCTCTCGACCCTGCTCGCCATCCTCGAGATGGCCAAGCGGGGCAACATCCGCATCCAACAGACGGCGCCGTTCGCGCCGATGGTGATCGCCCGTGACGCCGCTCGCCCAGCTGATTGAAGCCGCGCTCTTCTCCGCCGCCCGCCCGCTGACGATCGAGGACCTGCAGGCCCTCGAGCCCGAGGCGGCCGCGGCCGACGTCCGCACCGCGCTCGAGCAGCTGCGCGAGCACTACGACTTCGACCAGCACGGCGTCGAGCTCGTCGAGATGGCGGGCGGCTTCCAGATCCTCACCCGCCCGGCGTTCGCCGCGGTGATCGAGCGCGCGCAGTTCGCCGTGCGCGCCCCGAAGCTGAGCGCCGCGACGCTCGAGACGCTCGCGATCATCGCCTACAAGCAGCCGGTGGGCCGCGCCGAGATCGAGGAGATCCGCGGCGTCTCCGCCGGCGGCGTGCTGCGCACGCTCCAGGAGCGGAACCTCATCGAGGTCGTCGGCCGCAGCGAGGCGCTCGGCCGGCCGCTCCTCTACGGCACGACGCCGCACTTCCTCGAGCTCCTCGGCCTCCACGATCTCGCCGATCTGCCGCGCGCCGACGAGCTCACGATCGCCCTGCAGCCGCCCAAGCCGCACGCCGCCGAGGGGGACCACCCCGAGGAAGCGGCGGCCTCGGTGCCGGCCGAGAGCTAGCCGCCCCATGGAAATGCGTCTGCAGCGCGCGCTCGCGCGCGCCGGGGTGGCGAGCCGCCGCGCGGCGGAGGAGCTGATCGAGGCGGGGAAGGTGCGCGTCGACGGCAAGGTCGCCACGCTCGGCATGAAGGTGGACCCGGCCACGCAGCGCATCACCGTGAGCGGCCGGGCCATCGAGCGGCCCGAGCGACGGTGGCTCGCCTTCAACAAGCCGCTCGGCGTCGTCACCACGGCCGCCGACGAGCAGGGGCGGCGCACGGTCTTCGATTTCATCCAGGACCCCACGGGGCTCACCTACGTCGGCCGCCTCGACGTGAACACGACGGGGCTCCTCCTGCTGACGACCGACGGCGACGCGGTGCACCGGCTCACGCACCCGCGCTACAAGATCCCGCGCCGCTACACCGCGCTCGTGCACGGTGTCGCCACCGGCGAGCTGCAGGGGCTCGTGCGGCAGCGCACCCTGGTGGACGGCCGCCCGGTGGAACCGACGGAGGTCCGCGTGCGTCCGGGGAAGGAGGGGCGCAGCATCCTCGACGTGACGCTCACCGAGGGCCGCAACCGCATCGTGCGCAAGTGGTGCGAGGCCATGGGCCTCAAGGTCGAGCGGCTCGCCCGCCTCTCCTACGGCCCCGTGCGCCTCGGCGACCTCCCCCCGGGCCGCTCCCGGCCGCTCACGCCGAAGGAAGAGGAGCTGCTGTACAAGGCGATCCGGCTCAAGCCCGAGTAGGCGGGGACGGCGGGTGAGGCGGGACGGCGCGAGGTCCCGGTGACCTGCGAGCCTCCGACGACGTCGTCGGAGGCTCGCCCGCGAGACGAGTTTCCCGCCCTCCCGCCGTCCCGCCCTCCCGCCTACTTTCCGACAGACTCCAGCCCACGAGGACCAGCATGCAGCGATTCCCGACGGAGACCCAGGCGTGACGGCGCGGCCCGTGGAGCGGCCCGGAGGGCAGACGGGCGAGACGGCGCTGGTGCGACGGGTCCTGGAGGAGGTCTCGCGGCGCATCGTGGGGCAGGACGTCATGGTCGAGCGGCTCCTGATCGGGCTCCTCACCGGCGGCCACATCCTGCTCGAGGGCGTGCCGGGGCTCGCGAAGACGCTCGCCGTGCGCACGCTGGCGCAGATCATCGACGCCTCCTTCTCCCGCATCCAGTTCACCCCCGATCTCCTGCCGGCCGACCTGATCGGCACGATGATCTTCGACCAGAAGTCGCAGGACTTCTACGTCAAGAAGGGCCCGCTCTTCGCCAACATCGTGCTCGCCGACGAGATCAACCGCGCGCCCGCCAAGGTGCAGGCCGCGCTGCTCGAGGCGATGCAGGAGAAGCAGGTGACGATCGGCGGGACGACGTTCCGCCTCGAGGAGCCGTTCCTCGTCCTCGCCACGCAGAACCCGATCGAGTCGGAGGGCACCTATCCGCTCCCCGAGGCGCAGCTCGACCGCTTCATGCTGAAGGTGCGCGTGGGCTATCCGACGCGCGACGAGGAGAAGGAAGTGCTGCTCCGGATGTCGAGCGGCCACGAGATCCCGGTCGAGCGCGTCCTCACGCCCGCCGCCATCCTCCAGGCGCGCGAGCAGATCGCCGGGCTCTATGTCGACCAGAAGATGGTCGACTACATCGTGGACCTCATCCGCGCCACGCGGGATCCCGGCACCGTCGGGCTGCCGGAGCTCAAGCCGCTCATCGCCTTCGGCGGCTCGCCGCGCGCCTCGATCGCACTGGCGCAGGCGGCCCGGGCGCACGCCTTCCTCCGCGGCCGCCACTACGTGACGCCCGAGGACGTGCGCGCCATGGCGCCCGACGTCCTCCGCCACCGGATCGTCCTCACCTTCGAGGCCGAGGCCGAGGACATGACGAGCGACGCGGTGATCGCGCGGGTGCTGGATGCGGTGCGAGTGCCGTGAGGAGGTGCTAGGTGCTAGGGGCTAGGGGCTAGGGACTCTCAGGGGTGCCGGCCTCCCCGCGCCGAGCCCCCGCGACCACGCCCTGGCACCTAGCACCTAGTCCTTAGCACCTGCTACCCACCACCTATGCCCTCTGTCTCCCCCGAGGTCCTCGACCAGGTCAAGGCGATCGAGCTCCGCACGCGCGGGCTCGTGACCTCGCTCTTCGCGGGCGAGTACCGCTCCGTCTTCCGCGGGCAGGGGATGGAGTTCGCCGAGGTGCGCGCCTACGAGCCGGGAGACGACTTTCGCGCGATCGACTGGAACGTCTCGGCGCGTCTCGCCAGCCCCTACGTGAAGACCTTCACCGAGGAGCGCGAGCTCACGGTGATGCTCCTCGTGGACCAGTCGGGCTCGACGCGCTTCGGCAAGCCGGTGACGAAGGGGGCGCTCGCCGTCGAGGTGGGGGCGGTGCTCGCGCTCGCTGCCGCGCACCACAACGACCGGGTCGGCGCGCTCCTCTTCACCGACCGCGTCGAGCGGGTGATCCCGCCCGCCAAGGGCCGCCGTCACGCGCTCCGCGTCATCCGCGACCTCATCGCCTTCCAGCCCGCGGGCCGCACCACCGACCTCGGCGCGAGTCTCCAGTACGCGACGCGGCTGCTGCGGCACCGGAGCATCGTCGTCGTCCTCAGCGACTTCCTCGCCACCGGCTGGGAGCGGCCGCTCCGGCGGCTCGCGGCGCGCCACGACGTCGTCGCCGTCGTGGTGGACGACCCGCGGGAGCACGCGCTGCCCGACGCCGGCTGGGTCGAGATGGCCGACGCCGAGACCGGCCGGCGGGTGCTCGTGGACACGGGCAACCGCGCCGTGCGCGAACGGCTCGCGCGCCTGGCCGAGCGGCGCGAGGCCGACCGCAGGCGCGCGCTCGCGGCCGCCGGCGTGGACCAGGTGAACCTCCGCACCGATGCCGACTACGCGCGGCCGCTGCGGCGCGCCTTCGCGCTGCGGGCCCGCCGGCTGCACCGCGCGCGATGATCCCGCTCCTCCTCGCTGCCGGCGCCGCCGCCCTCCTGCTCCAGGTCCCCGCCGTCCAGCGGCGCCCGCCCACCGTGGGCGACACGCTCTGGCTGACGCGCGCCCTCGTCGTGCCGCCCGGTCGCACGGTGCGCGCGGCCGAGTGGCAGCTCGGGGGCGGCGGCGCGGGCGCCGGCGCCGGTGGAAACGCGGCGGGGGGCGCCGACACGAGCGCCGTCGAGCTCCTCGGCAAGCCGCAGGTGGTGGTCCGTGGCGACTCCGCCTTCGTGCGCTATCCGGCGGTGGCGTGGCGGCCCGGCCGCCACACGCTCACCGTGCCCGGCCCGCTCCTCCTCGCCGCGAGCGGCGACGTGGACTCGCTCGCGCCCGCGAGCCTCACGATCGAGGTGACGAGCGTGCTGCCCGCCGCGGTGCCCGACTCCCAGATCCCGCTGCAGCCGCCCGCCGGCATCGTGCCGCGGCTGGAGCGCTCGCCGCTCCCGCTGCTCGTGCTGTTGGGGCTCGCCGCCGTCCTCCTCGCGCCGATCTGGTGGTGGTGGCGCCGCCGCGGGCGCGCGACCGCCGTGCCTCCCGCGATCGCGACACCGGCGACGGTGCCGGTCGCGCGCTGGGAGGAGGCGGGAGAGTACCACGCGATCGCCGCCGCCGCCGCGGGGCGGCTGCGGCGCTGGATCGAGCGGCGGGTGCCCGAGGCGCATCGCGGGCTCGACACGCACGCGCTCCTCCTCGTGCTCACCGAACGGCGGCCCGACTGGCCGCAGGCCGCGGTCGGCCGCATCCTGCGCGCGCTCGACGAGGCGCAGTTCGCGCCCGCGCCCCCGACCGAGGCGGCGCGGCTCGCCGCCGACGCGGAGCGTCTCGAGGGCCGGCTCGGCGAGCTCGAGCGCGCGCGCGAGGCCGCCGAGGCCGCCGAGGCCGGGCCCCCCGCCGCCGGCACCGCCGCCGCCACGACGGAGGCCGCGTGAGCTTCGCGCGGCCGTGGCTGCTCCTGCTGCTGCTGGCGCTGCCGCTGTGGTGGTGGTGGCGCCGGCGGCGTCCCACGCCCGCGGCGACCTTCAGCGACGTCTCGCTCGCCGGCGAGGTGGCGCGGCCGGCCTGGTGGGTGCGGCTCCCGCCGATCCTGCGCACCGTGGCGCTCGCCGCCTGGATCGTCGCGGCCGCGGGGCCGCGCATCGGCGGGAGCGAGGTCGAGGTGAAGCAGGAGGGGATCGCGATCGTCGTCGCGATCGACGTCTCGAGCAGCATGCTCGCCGAGGACTTCGCCCCGTCGAACCGGCTCGAGGTGGCGAAGCAGGACGCCATCGCCTTCGTGCGCGGCCGCACGGCCGACCGGATCGGACTCGTCGCCTTCGCGGGCGAAGCGCTCACGCAGGTGCCGATCACGCTGGACTACCCGGTGGTCGAGCAGGCGATCGACGGGCTCCGCATCGGCGCCCTGGAGGACGGCACCGCGATCGGCAGCGGGCTCGCGACCGCCGTGAACCGGCTGCGCCGCGCGCCCGAGCGCACCAAGGTGGTGCTGCTGCTCACCGACGGCGTCAACAACAAGGGGCTCATCGATCCGCGCACCGCGGCGGCCGCGGCGAAGGCGTTCGGGATCCGCATCTACACGATCGGGGTCGGCACCGAGGGCCAGGCGCCGATCCCGACGGGCCGCGGCGCCGGGGGCCTCCGCTACGAGGTGCTCCCGGTGCAGCTCGACGAGCCGCTCCTCACCGAGATCGCGCAGTCCACCGGCGGGCGCTACTTCCGCGCGAAGGACGCGCAGGCGCTGAGCCGCATCTTCCAGCAAATCGACGCGCTCGAGAAGACTCCCGTGCGGGTGACGCGCTACGCGCGCTACGACGAGAGCGTCCGGCCCCTCGCCGCGCTGGGGCTCGCCGCGCTCGCGCTCGAGCTCCTTCTCGCGGCGACGCTCGTCGTCCGGGTGCCGTGACCGTCGCGCCATGACCTTCGATCTCCCGCTGCTCCTGCTCCTCGCGCCGCTCGTGGCGCTCGTGATCGGCGGCCTCGCCTGGCTCGCCGCCCGCCGGCGCGTGCGCGCGGCGTGGGCCTGGAGTCCCGACCTCGGCCACGCGGCGGCCCGGGGCCGCTGGGCGGGACCGGTCCTGATCGGGCTCGCGGGGCTCCTCCTCGCGCTGGCGCTCGCGGGGCCCCGCTGGGGCCGCACCAACGTCACGGCGCGCACCGAGGCGCTGAGCGTCGTGCTCGCGGTGGACATCAGCCGCTCGATGCTCGCCGAGGACATGGCGCCGAATCGGCTGGGGCGGGCGGTGCGCGAGGCGCGGCGCCTCTTGCACGATCTCCCGGGCGACCGCGTCGGCCTCATCGCCTTCGCGGGCCGGAGCTACATCCTCACCCCGCTCACGGTGGACGAGAGCGCCGTGCGGCTCTACCTCGACGACCTGGACCCCGGCATCGCGAGCGAGGGCGGCACCGCGCTCGCCGACGTGCTCCGGCAGGGCCGCGAGCTCCTCACCGGCACCGGCGAGGTGTCCGACCGCGTGCTCGTCCTCTTCACCGACGGCGAGGGGCACGACACACTCACCGACGCGGTCGCCCAGGCGCGCGCGCTGAAGTCGGCGGGGATCCGGCTGGTCGTCGTGGGCGAGGGCGGCGCGCAGCCGGTCCGGATCCCGCTCCGCGACTCGGCGGGGACGGTCGTCTCCTACAAGCTCGACGACCAGGGCCAGGTGGTGCTGACGCGCCGGGAGGACGCCTCGCTCCGCGCGATCGCCGACGCGGCCGACGGCACCCTCGTCGCGGCCGACGTCGCGGACCAGGCGGGGGCGGTGCGCGACCTCATGCGCACCTTCAAGCGGAGCCCGAGCGCCGAGACGCACGCGGCGGACCTGATCCCGCGCGCCTGGATCCCGCTGCTCGCCGGGGTGCTGCTCCTGCTCGCGCAGACGTTCCTGCGGCGCACGGCGGCGCTCGTCGCGCTGGCCGGCCTCCTCCTCGGCGGCGGCGCCGTCCTGGGGCCGCTCGCGCGGCCGCTCGTCGCGCAGGGGCCGGCCGCCGGCGACCGGGCGCTCCGCCGTGGCGACGCCGAGCGCGCGGCGATGGCCTACCTCGACGAGGCGCGCTCGAGCACGGCGCGCGACACCGCCTTCTACAACGCCGGCACCGCCGCGCTGCGCGCCGGGCGCTTCGAGGTGGCGAAGGGTGCGCTCCAGGAGGCGGCGAAGTCGCTCGACCCGGGGCTCCGCTACCGCGCGCTCTACAACCTCGGCGTCGCCGCGATGGTCGAGGCGCGCGCCGTCCCCGACAGCGGCCGGCGCGACGCACTCCTCGGCGAGGCGGTCGACCACCTGCGCGAGGCGCTGCTCCTCGCGCCGACCTCCGCACGCGCCAAGTGGAACCTCGAGCTCGCCGAGCGCCGGCGCCCGCCGCCGTCGGGTGGCGGCGGCGGCGGCGGCGGGGGCGGCGGGGGGCCGCCGCCCCCCGCGAAGGCGAATCCGCAGACGCAACAGTCGCGCGGGCAGCCGCAGCCGGAGACGCTCTCGCAGGCACAGGCCGAGCAGATCCTGAACTCGATGGAGCGCCAGGAGCGCGAGACGCGGGCCGACCAGATCCGCCGGATGCAGGGGCCGGGCGGGGGAGTGAAGGACTGGTGATCGCGCCGCTTCTGCTCGGCCTCGCGCTCGCCCTCGCGCGCCCGACGACGGCGGTTGCGGCGCCGGTCGCCGCGGTGCCGGCGGTCCAGGGCCTCCGCTTCGGCGCCGCGCAGCAGGCGGCGCCGCCCGTCGTGGACGTCAAGCTCGACCGCAGCCGACTCGCCGTGGGCGAGGAGCTCACGATGTACGTCACGGCGCAGAGTCGCTCGTCCGAGCCGCTCCAGGTCACGCTCGCGCCGATCGACGGGCTCGCCATCGTCGGCCGGAGCGAGCGGACCGAGATCACGTATACGCCGACCCCGACGCGCACGACGACGCTGGAGATCCGGCTCCGCGCGCTGCGCGCCGGACGCTGGGAGCTGGGCCCCGTCCTCGCGCGCCAGGCGGGCGACACGGTGCGCGCGGGCCCCGTCGCGGTCGAGGTGACCGACGCGCCGGCCGGGAGCGCCGTCGTGCTGAGCCCGCGGGTCCAGCGCCTGCTGCAGCACGCCGCCCCGGCTGCGCGCGCCGGCCAGCCCGCCCTGACGATCCTCCTCTCCACCGACAGCGCGCGCATCGGCGAGCAGGTGGATCTCGTCACGGTGGCGTGGTTCCCGCGCGACCTGCGGCTGCGACTCCGCCGGCCGCCGGTGCTGCAGCCGCCGACGATGGATGGCGTGTGGAGCTATCCGCAGGCGGCGCCCACCGGCGTCGTCGCCACGCGGCGCGTCGGCGGCGTGGACTACGAGCTCTTCGTGAGCCACCAGGTCGTCTTCCCGGTGATGCCGGGCCGGCTCGCCACCTCGACGGCGATCCTCAAGTACAGCGTGCCGCTGGCAATGCAGTTCTTCAGCCAGGAGGAGAGCTACCAGCTCACGGCCGATCCCGCGCGGCTCGAGGTGCAGCCCCTTCCAGCCGCGGGACGCCCCACGGGCTTCGGCGGCGCGGTGGCGCGCGGCCTCACGCTCACGCGCAGCGTGCCCCCGGGGCCTGCGCGCGTCGGCCAGGCGCTCGCCGTCGAGTACGTGCTCGAGGGCGACGGCAACGTGGCGCTCTGGCCAGCCCCCGACCTGGCCTGGCCCGCGGCGCTCCGTGCCTACACCGACCGCGTGGACGAGCGCACGACGCTGGTGAACGGCGTGATGCACGGGACCAAGCGCTTCCGCTATCTCGTCGTCCCGGATTCGGTCGGCACCTACCGGCTGCCGGGCACCGCCTACGCCTACTTCGATCCGCAGGCCAACACCTACGCCGCGGCGGCCGTCCCGCCGGGCGCCGTCGCGGTCGGCGGCGGGAGCGAAGCGACGGCGCGCCTCGAGCCGCCGCCGCTCCTCGTCGCCGAGGGGCCCGCGCGCGTCTGGGAGCTCGTGCACGCGGTGCCCGCGCCGGTGTGGGTGCTCCTCTGGGCGCTCCCGCCGCTCGGGCTCGTGGGGCTGCGGCTCGAGCGCCGCACGCGCCGGCGGCCCGCCCCCGTGCAGCCCGAGCGCACGCTCGAGGGCGTGGAGGCCGAGTTCGAAGGGCTGCTCCGCTCGCTCGTGCCCGACGTCGAGCAGCGCTCGGGCCCCGGGCTCGGCGAGGCGCTCCGCGCCGCGGGCGTGGACGCGCCGCTCGCCGCGCGCGTGGTGCGGGTGCGCGAGCACCTGCTCGCGCGGCGTTACGGGCCCGGCTCTACCGACACGCCGCCGCCCGAGCTCGTCGCGGAGATCTCGGACGTGCTCGACCGGCTGGGCGCGGTGCGCCGGCTCTCGCGCCGCAGCCGGCGCGTGGCGGCGCTGGCCGTCGCCTTCCTCGCGGTCGCGCTCGCGGCGCTCGCGGCGCTCACCGCGTCGGCCGCCCCGGCGCGGGCCCAGGCGCCCGATCCCGGCCGGCTCTACCGGAGCGGCGCGGTACGCGAGGCGGCGGAGGCGTTCGCGCGGCGTGCGGAGCGCGAGCCCGCGGTCGCGGCCCACTGGTACGACCTCGGTGCCGCCTTCTATCGCATGGGCGAGGAGAATCGCGCCGCCGCCGCCTGGCATCGCGCGCACCGGCTCGCGCCGCGCTCGCCCACGGTGCGGAAGGCACTCCGGCTCGTGCCGCCCGATCCGGCCTCCGCCCGCGCGCTCCGGGTGCCGCCGGTGACGCCCGAGGAGCTGCTCCTCCTCGGCACGCTCTGCTGGCTCGGCGGCTGGGCCGGACTCCTCCTGCGCGCGCGCCGTGCGCGCGCCGCGCGCGCCGCGCGCACGACCGGGCGCCTGCGGCCCGCGCGCCGGCTCCGCCGCGTGCCGCAGGACGTCTGGATCGGCATCCTGGTGCTCGGCGCCGTCCTCGGTCTCGGGGCGCTCATGCTCCAGCGCTGGTACGCACGCCCGCTCGCGCTGCTGGTCGCCGACACGCCGCTGCGCCGCTCGCCCTACGGACGGGCCGAGAGCCTCGGGCCGCTGGGCGCGGGCACGGCGGTGCGCCTCGGGCAGCACGTGCCCGGCTGGCTCCTCGTGCAGGCGACGGGCGGCGGGCCCGAGGGCTGGGTCCCGGCAGAGGCGCTCGCGGTGGTGCAGAGGTAGATTTCCCGCCCATGCCGCGCCGCATCCACATCCTCCCCGACGCCCTGGCCGACCAGATCGCCGCGGGCGAAGTCGTCGAGCGCCCCGCCTCGGTCGTGAAGGAGCTCGTCGAGAATGCGCTCGACGCCGGCGCGCGCGACGTGCGCGTCGTGCTGGAGCAGGGGGGGAAGACGCTCGTCGAAGTGTCCGACGACGGGCACGGCATGGGGCGCGAGGACGCCGTGCTCGCGCTCGACCGGCACGCCACGAGCAAGGTGCGGAGCGCGGGCGACCTCGTCGGGATCGCGTCGTTCGGCTTCCGCGGCGAGGCGCTGCCGGCGATCGCGTCGGTGTCGCGCTTCACGCTCGCCACCTCCGAGGGCGAAGGGGGCGAAGGCACCGAGGTGCAGGTCACCGGCGGCCGCGTGGACCGGGTCGCCACCGTCGCGCGCCGGCGCGGCACGACGGTCACGGTGCGCGCGCTCTTCTTCAACACGCCGGCACGCCGGAAATTCCTGCGCTCCGTGGCGAGCGAGACGCGCGCGGCGCACGACGCGGTCGCGACCCTCGCGCTCGCGCACCCCGAGGTCGGCTTCGAGCTCGTGGTGGACGGCCAGCGCCGCCTCGCGGTGCCGCCGGGGCAGACGCCGGAGGAGCGGCTCGCGGGGGTCTGGGGTCGCGACCTGGCCGGCACGCTGCTCGCCGTCGCGCACGCGCAGGGCGGCTTCCAGGTCGCCGGCTTCATCCAGCGCCCGGGCGACGCGAAGCCGACCGGGCGGCGCACGCAGCTCTTCGTCAACGGCCGCCCGTTCAAGGACAACTTCCTCGTGCGCGCCGCCGAGGCCGGCTACCGCGCCGCGATCCACCCCGGCGACCGTCCCTCGCTCTTCCTGCGCATCACGACCGACCCCGCCGAGGTGGACGTCAACGTCCATCCTGCGAAGCTCGAGGTGCGCTTCCGCGACCGGATCGGCGTCGAGCGCGTCGTCGAGGAGGCGGTGCGGCACACGTTGGGCACGCTCGCCGCGGCCGCCTCGGTGGGCGAGTGGCGGCCGATGCCGCTGCCCGTGGGGGGCGGGACGGCGGGAGGGCGGGACGGCGGGAACGAGCTCGTCGTGGATGCGAGCGGCGTCGCGGCGTCCATCGTGCCGTCGCTGTTCGAAGTCGGGGGGGAAGCGGAGCCGCTCGTCGGCGGCGAGCCTCCCGCCGTCCCGCCCTCCCGCCGTCCCGCCCCCGAGGTCCCCCCGGCGCCGCTCCTCCAGCTCTTCGACACGTACGTCGTCTACGAGACCCCCGACGGCGTCGTCTTCGTGGACCAGCACTCGGCGCACGAGCGGGTGCTCTACGAGCAGGTGCTCGCGCAGCTGCGGAACGGCGGCGCGGCGAGCCAGCGGCTGCTGCTCGCCGAGACGGTGGAGCTCACCGACGAGGAGCTCGACGCCGTCGAGGCGCACGGCGACGTGCTGCGGCGCGTCGGGTTCGAGGTCGAGCCGTTCGGCGGGCGCACGGTGCTGGTGCAGGCGGTCCCCAACCCGCATCCGCGCTTCGATGCGCTGGGCTGCTTCCGCGAGATGGTGGCCGACCTCGCCCGCGGGCGCTTCGGCGGGTGGCACGACCGGCTCGAGCGCTTCGCCGCCACCTACGCCTGCCGGGCCGCGGTGAAGGCGGGCCAGCGGCTCGAGGCGCACGAGATGCGCGAGCTCCTCGCGCGCCTCTTCGCCACCGAGCTGCCGCCGCACGACGTGCACGGTCGCGCGACGATCGTGCAGCTGCCGCGCGACGAGCTGGAGCGCCGCTTTGGACGCCGCTGAATCGGCGGGCGGCGCGCGCGTTCCCGTCATCGTCGGCCCCACGGCGATCGGGAAGACCGCCGTCGCCGTCGCGCTCGCGCGCCACTGGCCGACGCTCGAGATCATTTCGGCCGACAGCCGGCAGGTCTATCGCGGCCTCGACATCGGCACCGCGAAGCCGACGCGGAAGGAGCGGGCCGCGGTGCCGCACCACGGGCTCGACGTCGTCGGGCCCGCCGAGCGCTACAGCGCCGGGCGCTACGCGCGGGACGCGGCCGTGTGGCTCGCCGCCCTGCACGCGCGTGGCCGGATGCCGGCCCTCGTCGGCGGGACGGGGCTCTACGTGCGTGCGCTCGCCGACGGGCTCTTCCACGAGCCGCCGATGCCGCCCGAGCGGCGCCGCGCCCTCGAGCGCGTGGCGGGCACGCTGCCCGCCGGCGAGCTGGTACGCTGGGCGGCGCGCCTCGACCCCGGCTACACGGGCGGCGGCGGCCGCCAGCGCGCGCTGCGCGCGATCGAGGTCGCGCTCCTCACCGGTCGTCCGCTCAGCGCCTGGCAGCGCGACGCGCGCCAGGCGGCGCAGATCGAGCCGTGGTACGTCGTGCTGACGGCGCCCCGCGCGGTGCTGCACCGGCGGATCGCCCAGCGCGCCGAGGAGATGGTGCGGCGCGGGATGATCGAGGAGGTCGCCGCGGTGCTCGCCGAGGGCTGCCCGGCCGACGCCCCGGGCCTCAGCGGGATCGGGCCGCGCCAGGCGGTCGAGTACCTGCACGGCCAGCGGCCGCGCGAGAGCGTGGCGGAGGCCGTGACGATCGCGACGCGGCAGTACGCGAAGCGGCAGGAGACGTGGTTCCGGCACCAGCTCGCGGGGCCCGTGCTCTGGCTCGACGCCACCCGGCCGCCCGAGCGCCTCGCGGCGGAGATCGCGGAGGCCTGGACGCGGGCGCAGGACCGGGGCGGGGCGCAGGCGGAGCGGCAGGGCGGCGCATCGACAGTCGTGCGGGAAGGGAGCGAGGGCGCATGAGGATCGGCATCACCTGTTATCCGACCTACGGCGGCTCGGGCGCCGTCGCCACGGAGCTCGGGCTCGAGCTCGCGCGGCGCGGGCACGAGGTCCACTTCATCACCTACAACGCCCCGTTCCGCCTGCGCGGCTATCACGAGCGCGTCTACTTCCACCAGGTGGAGACGCGGATCAACCGCTACCCGCTCTTCGAATACTTCCCCTACACGCTCGCCCTCGCCTCGAAGCAGGTGGAGGTCGCGCGCCGGGAGCGGCTCGACGTCCTCCACGTGCACTACGCGATCCCGCACGCCACCACCGCCTATCTCGCGCGCGAGATGCTGCGGGCCGAGCGCGGGGGACACCCGCTCCGCGTCATCACCACGCTGCACGGCACCGACATCACCCTGGTGGGGCAGGAGGCCAGCTTCTACGACATCACGAAGTTCTCGATCGAGCGCTCCGACCAGGTGACCGCCGTCTCCACCTTCCTGCGCGACGAGACCCTGCGCACCTTCGGCTGCGTCGGCTGCGACGTGCGGGTGATCCCGAACTTCGTGAACCTCGCCGAGTACCACCCCGCGCCGCCCGACGAGGCGGCGGCCGCGCGCGAGCGGATCGCGCCGGGCGGCGGGAAGATCCTGATGCACGCCTCCAACTTCCGCGAGGTGAAGCGCGTGCGTGACGTGGTGCGCGTCTTCGCCCGCATCGCCCGCGCGGTGCCGAGCACGCTGATCATGATCGGCGACGGCCCCGACCGCCCCGAGGCCGAGCGCGAGGCGCAGGAGCTCGAGGTGGCCGACCACGTGCGCTTCCTCGGGCGGCTCGAGGAGGTGGCGCCGCTGCTCCAGGCCGCCGACTTCTTCCTGCTCCCGTCGCAGACCGAGTCGTTCGGCCTCGCGGCGCTCGAGGCGATGGCCTGCGGCGCGCCGGTCATCGCCTCGAGCGCGGGCGGGCTGCCCGAGGTCATCCAGGACGGCGTCTCGGGCATCCTCGAGCCGGTCGGCTCGGTCGAGGCGATGGCCCGGCGCGCCATCGAGGTGCTGCGCGACCGCGACCGCCACGCCGCGATGCGGCAGGCCGCCCTCGACACCGCCCACACGTTCTCGGCCGACCGGATCGTGCCGATGTACGAAGCGCTCTACCAGGAGGAGGTCCCCGCGTGATGTCCCTGCTCGCCGCCCCCGTGCACGACCTCGTCGCCGCCGCCCTGCTGGGGCTCGTCGAGGGCGCGACCGAGTTCATTCCCGTCAGCTCCACCGGCCACCTGATCCTGGCCGGCGAGGCGCTCGGGTTCGTGGGGGCGCGGGCCAAGGTCTTCGAGATCTTCATCCAGCTCGGCGCCATCCTCGCCATCGTCGTCATCTACTGGCGCAAGCTCGTGGGGCTCCTCGGCGCGGCGCGGCGCGAGCCGCGCGCGACGCGGCTCCTCGTCAATCTGTTCGTCGCCTTCCTGCCGCTCGCCCTCATCGGGCTCGTGACCCACGACTGGATCACGGAGCATCTGTTCCGTCCGGTGGTCGTCGCGACCGCGCTCGTGGTGGGCGGCGTGCTGATCCTCGTCATCGAGCGCTTCCACCCGCGCCCCTCCGTCACCGAGGTGGACGACCTGCCCGTCGGCACCGCCGCCGGGATCGGCCTCGCCCAGGCGCTCGCGCTCATCCCGGGCACCTCGCGCTCGGGGGCGACGATCATGGGCGGCTACGCGATGGGCCTCTCGCGCGCCGCGGCGACCGAGTTCTCCTTCCTGCTCGCCGTGCCCGTGATGGTGGTCGCGACGGTCTACGAGCTCCTGAAGAGTCTGTCGCTCCTGACCGCGGCCGACGTGCCGGTCTTCGCCGTCGGCTTCGTCACGGCGTTCCTCTCGGCGCTCGTGGTGGTGCGCGTCTTCCTCACGTTCGTCTCGCGCCACAGCTTCGCCGTCTTCGCCTGGTACCGCATCGTCTTCGGCGGCGTGCTGCTCCTCTGGTACTTCCGGACGGGCGGGTGAGCGCGCCGGAGCTGGTCCGCTACGGCGAGGTCGCCTCGACGCAGGACGCCCTGCACGCGCTCGCCGAGCGGGGGGCGCCGGCGGGCACCGCGGTCGTCGCCGACGTGCAGACGAGCGGGCGCGGGTCGCGCGGCCGCGAGTGGCGCTCGCCGGCGGGCGGGCTCTGGCTCAGCGTCCTCTATCGGCCCGACGATCCCGCGGCGGTCGAGGTGCTGAGCCTGCGGATCGGGCTCGCGGCGGCGGCGGCGCTCGCGCGGGCCGGCGTCGAGCGCGTGCGGCTCAAGTGGCCGAACGACCTCATGCTCGGCGAGCGGAAGTTCGGCGGGATCCTCTGCGAGGCGCGCTGGCAGGGCGAGCGGCCCGCGTGGGTCGCCGCCGGGATCGGGCTCAACGTGACCAATCCCGTCCCGCGCGACGCCCGGACCGCGGCGCTCGCGCTCGGCGAGCTCTTTCCCGGGCTCACCGTGGCCATGGTCTTCGAGCCGCTCCTCGCCGCGCTGCGCACCGTGGGCGAGCACACCGGGCCGCTGAGCGCGCTCGAGATCGCCGCCTTCGAGGCGCGCGACTGGCTGCGGGGCCGCACGCTGCGCGAGCCGGTGGCCGGCGTCGCCGACGGCGTGGACGCCGACGGCGCGCTCCGGGTGCGCACCGCGGACGGCACCCTCGTCGCCGCGCGCTCGGGCTCGGTCGTCCTCGCCGCCTGAACCGGAGACCCCATGCTCCTCACGCTCGACATCGGCAACACGGAGATCACCGTCGGCCTCTTCCAGGGCGGCCAGGTCGCCGGCCACTGGCGGATGACGACGCAACCCGACCGCACGCCCGACGAGTGGGCGTCCGCCCTCTCGGGCTTCCTCCTCGCCGGCGGCTTCTCGCCCAACGAGGTGCGCGGCTGCTGCCTGGCCTCCGTCGCGCCCATGGTCACGCGGAGCGTCGCCGACGGGGTGCGGAGCGCCACGGGGTGCGAGCCGGTCGCCGTGGACGGCCGCGCCGCGGTCGAGGGCCGCCTGCCGGTGCGGCTCGACGTGGACGAGCCGCTCAGCGTCGGCGCCGACCGCATCGTCAACGTCCTCGCCGCGGCCGAGCTCTATCGGGTGGACACGATCGTGGTGGACTTCGGCACCGCGACGACCTTCGACTGCATCACCGCCGACTGCCGCTTTCTGGGCGGGATCATCATGCCCGGCCTGCGCACCGCGGCCGACCAGCTCACGCGCCGCGCCGCCAAGCTGCCGGCCACGGAGCTCTACCCGCCGCCGCGCGTCATCGGGCGCCGGACCGAGGAGTGCATCCAGGCCGGCGTCCTCTACGGCACCGCCGACGCGATCGACGGCCTCGTGGCGCGCACCCGCGCCGAATGGCCGGGCGACGGCGCCGCGGTCAAGGTGGTCGCCACCGGCGGGCTCGCGGGGATCGTCGCGCCGCTCACGCGGAGCATCGAGATGGTGGACCCCGACCTCACGCTGCAGGGGCTGCGGATCGCCGCGCGCCACCTCGGCGTGGACGCCGGCGCCGACGGCTGAGCCCGGATGCGCACGCTCGGCTACCGGCTCCTCGGCCGGCGCTTCGACTACGTCCTCCACACGCGCCCCGCGGAATGGCCGATCATGGCGGCCCACACGGCGCTGGGCTACGCGCTCGCCGTCGGACTCGACGGCGTCGCCGCCGGCGAGCAGCTTGGGCCCGGGCTCCTCGGCCTCGGGCTGTGGGTCGCCGGGCTCAACGGCGGCACGCTCGCCATCAACTCCGCCTTCGACCGCGACGAGGGGGACATCGCCTACCTGCGCCGGCCGCCGCCGCCGCCGTCCCATCTCTTCGGCTTCGGGATGGGGCTCATGCTGCTCGGGCTCGCCGGCGCCCTCCTGCTCCCCGGACCCTACGTCGCGGCGTACGCGCTCTGCCTCGTGCTCTCGGTGCTCTACTCGGTGCCGCCCGCGCGGCTCAAGGCGGTGGCGGGCGCCGACTGGGTCATCAACATGTGGGGCTTCGGCACCCTGACGCCGTTCGCGGGCTGGGCCGCCACGGGCCGGCCGCTCACCGCCTGGGGTGCGCTCCTCCTGCTGGGCTTCTGCCCGCTCTTCGCCGCGCTCTATCCGCTGACGCAGCTCTACCAGGCGGAGGAGGACCGGCGCCGCGGCGACCGCACGCTGGCGCTGCGGCTCGGCCTGCGGCGCAGTCTCGACGTGGCGCTCGCGGCCGCGCTGCTCGCCTTCGCGCTCTTCGCCGCGGCGGGGCGGCAGGCGGGGTGGGGGATGGCGGGCGCCGATCCGCTGCGCTGGGCCGCGCTCGGCGTCGCGCTCGCCGCCTGGCTCGCCGTGCTGCTGCCGTGGCGCCGCGGCGCGGAGCGCTGGACCCCCGCGGCCCACCAGCGGGGGATGTATCTCGCCCTCGGCGCCTGGGCGGTGACCGACGTGGCGGCGCTCCTCGCCTGGGGGCGCTGACCGGGCGAATTCCCCGGGTCCCGGCGCGGCCCTTGGCCCCGCCCGGGGCCCCGCGATATAATTGGGGCCTCACAGCCCGAGTCTCACACTACCTGGAGACGGCATGACCGCAGTGGCGACGCGCAGCGACTTCGACGTGACCGACCTGCCCTGGGTGCTGCGGGCCGGCATCAAGCTCGGCATCATCGAGGCGGTCCTCGTCCTGCTGTATTCCCTCGTCGACCGCTTCCTGAGCGGCCCCATCGAGCTCATCCTCTGCCTCATCATCCTCGTCGCCGGCCTCGCGGCCGTCGTGGCGCTGCCCGGCATCTGGACGCGGGCGCTCACGATCGAGGGGATCGCCGGGGCGGCGGGCATCGGCCTCATGGGCACGGCCGCGTTCCTGCTCCTCGACGTCGCCATCCTGCAGCCGATCGGCACCTACACCAACCGCTGGCTCGAGATCGGCGGCGGCGCGAACTGGTGGTACCACCCGGTCTGGTGGATGGTCGGCACGTTCATCCCCTGGTTCGGCGCGTGGATCCTCGCCAACCAGACGACGAAGCACGGCCAGCCCTCCGTCGGCGGGCAGCTCGGCCTGATCTTCGGGCTCACGGTGCTCGTGATGATCGTCGCCGTGCTCGCGCACTTCCCGGGCGCGGCCTGGGGGATCGGCACCTTCGGCGTCTCGTTCCTGCCGGGCCTCGCGCTCGCGCTCCTCGTCTCGCTCCTCGGGACGCGGCGCGCCGCGTAAGCCGCGCGAGGCGACGCCCGTGCGCTGGCTCCGCCTCGTCTTCCGCGCGTTCGGCTGGCTGCTCACGCCCTTCATGGCGTGGGCAGCTTCGTTTTTCGGCTGCGTCGCCGGCGCCATGCTCGCCACGCGCATCCGCGATCCGTTCACCGGCCTGATCGTCACGGCCATCGCCGGCGGGCTCGCCGGCTTCACCGGGCTCCTCCTGTGGCTGCGGCTCCTGCGCGCCTCGCCCGAGATCCGCGAGGTGCTCGCCGTCGCCGAGGACGGGACCCCCGACATCGTGGCCGGCGCACCGCAGCTCGATCCCGAGGAGGACGCGGCGCACCGGCCCCCACCCGCGGAGGCGAGCTCGTGAATCGTTCTGCGCTTCGATCGCTCCGACCCGGGTTCGCACCGGCGGCCCTGGCGACGCTCGCCCTCGCCGCCTGCGGCGGGGAGCGGGCGACGCCCACCCGCGCCGCGACGGCCGATTCCGCGCGGACGGATTCCGCCGCGGCTCCGGCGGCAGCGACCGCCGGGCGCGCCGCCGGGGATTCGCTCGCCGCCGAGCGGGACGGCATGCAGATCTGGTTCACGCTCGCGCGCCCGGCGACCGACAGCGCGGGCCGCCGCTGCCTCGAGCGCGGGATCGAGCTGCGCGACACGCGCGCGGGCGGCCGCCGCACGCCGGTGCCGCTCTTCTACACGACCGAGACGCCGCGCTTCGTCAACGACACCGTCGCGGAGGCGCACCTCTCGAACGGCTGCCGGCCGGGCCCGCTCTACGGCATCGACCTGCGCACCGGCCAGCCGATCCCCCCCTCGCAGATGCAGCACCTGCGCGCGCGGTGACCGGCCGCCGGCTGGTCCTCGTCCCCGCGCTGCTGCTCCTGGGCGCCTGCGCGGCCAATCCGGGGCCCGTCCCCGACTGGTGGGCGACCGGGCCCGCCGACCCCGTGCGCGAGGCGCGGCGCGCGGAGGCCTCGCGTACCGACGCGCCGCCCGAGGCGGAGCCCTCGCCGCTCGAGCGCCTCGTCGCGCTGCGCGAGCGCGTGGTGCAGACGGTGCGCGAGGCGATGGGGACGCGCTATCAGCTCGGCGGCCGCGGCGAGGACGGCGACGGCTTCGATTGCTCGGGGCTCATCCAGCACGCCTACGCCCGGATCGGCGTCGCGCTGCCGCGCCGGAGCGTCGATCAGGCTCGCGAGGGCCGCGCCGTCGCGCGCGATCCCGACCGGCTGGCCCCCGGCGACATCCTGACCTTCGCCGAGCGCGGCCGGCGCGTCACGCACGTCGGCATGTACGTCGGCGACGGGCGGTTCATCCACAGCGCGAGCCGCGGCGTGCGGGTGAGTCTGCTGAGCCGGAACGATCCCGACGGCCGGTGGTGGCTTCGGCGCTGGGTCGGGGTGCGGCGGATCGTGGAGTAGGCGGCGAGCGACGCGGGGACGAAAAGGCGAACGGCCCGTCGGAGACGCTCCGACGGGCCGTTCTGCGTGGTGCTGCCGGGCGGAACCCGCTCAGCGCGACGGCTTCGCCGCGGGCTTCGTGGTGTCCTTGGCGGTCCGCTTCGGCGCGGGCGCCTTGGCCGGGGCCTTCGCCGGCGCCTGGTGCGTGTGCGGGTGCGCGCCGTGGGCCGCGGCCGCGCTGTCGCTCGCGGCCTGGCCCGACATCTCGTGCCCGCTCATGTCGTGCCCGCTCATGTCGTGGCCGCTCATGTCGTGGTCGCTCATGTCGTGGTCGGCCATGTCGTGCCCGGTGGAGTCGCTCGCCGCGGCGCCGTGGTGCATGTGCTCCATGTCGTGTCCGCCGTGCGTCGCGGCGGGGCGGGCGAGCGGCGCGCCCGTGCTGTCGAGGTTCAGCGAGGCCATGTCGACCTTGAACGTCGAGTCGCTGCGGTCGATCGCCGGCCAGTCGGCGAGGTTGTCGGGCGTGAAGAGGCCCGACATGTGCGCCATCGCGCCGTTCTTCTGGAGCACGCCCGTCGGGTTGTCGTAGGCGCCGACGACGCGATAGCGGTGGCCGGCTTTCACCTTGAGACCCTCGCCGGAGACGCCGAAGAGCTTGCGGCTCACGCCGAGGATCTTGCCCTCCTTCGTCCGCTTCGCGGTGACGCGCGCGAGCTCCTTGCCGTTCTCGGCGTCGACGAGCTTGACCCACGCGCCGTAGTCGTGCATGTGCCCGCCGAGGCCCAGGATCTTGCCGTTGATCGGCATGGTGAATTCCCAGCTCTTCTCGGAGTGGCCCGGCGGCACGTCGTACGTGTTGGTGCCGCCCACCGTGAGGTTCACGTCCATGTACAGCGGCAGCGCGTTGACGGGCCGCGGCGCCTGGTTCTTCGGCATCCACAGCATGTCGAACTCGAGGTAGACGCCCTTGAGGTCGTGGCCCGTCGAGTTGTGCCAGGCGATGTAGAAGCCGAGATCCGCGCCCGGCTGCATCGGCACGCCGATCGTCTTCGGGACGCTGATGTCCTCGGTCTCCGAGCCGGCGCCGAGGAGGCGCTCGGCGGCGTTGTAGAGCAGCTGCCGGCGGCTCAGGTTCACCATGATCATGTGGTGCATCACCTCGCGCGGCACGACGCTGCCGTCGGCCGCCTTGAGGCGCCACTCGAAGCCGCGCATCCATCCCTCGACCGGCCAGGCGAAGCGGTAGAGCGGGGTGTCGTGCGTCATCCCGTGGTCCATCATGCCGTGGTCGTCCATCGCCGGCATGTTCTGGAGGTCGAACGGTCCGGCGAGGATGCGCACGATGTGCTTCGAGGAGTCGACGGTCACCTTCAGCGTCGCGCCGGTGTCGGCGACGACCCCGGGCGAAACCGGGCGCGCCTCGGCCGGCGTGGCGGACACCGTGGCGAGCGGGGCGGCGCCGGCGACCAGCGCGGCGGCCGCGAGCGTACGGAACAGCGACATCGGAAGCTCCAGGCGGAAAAGTCGCGCCAAACCTCTCCGGCCGGGCCAGCCATGTCAAGCACGCGCTCGGGTCAGCGCACCGGCGGGTGCCAAACCGACGCCGGGTCTGTCGCGAGCGAGGGCGGAACTGCCGCCACGCTTGTCATTTTGGCCGAAATCGGCGGCACCCGGGTTGCTCGCCCGCCGCGGCGACGCCGGTTCCCGGGGCTCGCTTGACAGGAATCCCGGGGCGTATAGATTGACCGCCGGCGTTGGCACTCGGGTCGCGCGAGTGCTAACTCGTTCGGTGTGTTGTACTTACCTCATCAAGAACGCTGTGGAGGATACCCGATGGCGACGAAGACCGAGCTGAAGATTCAGCCGCTGGAAGACCGGGTGGTCGTGCGTGCGGCCGACGAGGCGGAGCAGATGCGTGGCGGCCTCTACATCCCCGACACCGCCAAGGAGAAGCCGACCCAGGGTGAGGTGATCGCCGTCGGCCCGGGCCGGTTCGAGAAGGGCGAGCGGGTGCCGATGGAGCTCAAGGTCGGCGACAAGGTGATCTACGGGAAGTACAGCGGCACCAACGTCACGGTCGAGGGCGAGGAGGTCGTCATCATCAAGGCCTCGGACGTCCTGGCCAAGATCGGCTGAGCCGCATTCCCCCGCATTCAGCGTCATCCAGCGTCAGACCAGACTGAGGAGACTAGCAATGGCAGCGAAGGAGCTTCTGTTCAACACCGAGGGCCGCGCCAAGCTCAAGAAGGGCGTCGACGCCCTGGCCGAGGCGGTGAAGGTGACCCTGGGCCCGAAGGGCCGGAACGTCGTCATCGACAAGAAGTTCGGCAGCCCGACCGTGACCAAGGACGGCGTCACGGTGGCCAAGGAGGTCGAGCTCACCGACCCGATCGAGAACATGGGCGCGCAGATGGTCAAGGAGGTCGCCACCAAGACCTCCGACCTCGCCGGCGACGGCACGACGACCGCCACGGTGCTGGCGCAGGCCATCTACCGCGAGGGCCTGAAGAACGTCACCGCCGGCGCCAACCCGATGGAGCTGAAGCGCGGCATCGACAAGGCGGTCGAGGCGATCACCAACGAGCTGAAGTCGCTCTCGGTCCCGACCGCGGGCAAGAAGGAGATCGCGCAGGTCGGCACCATCTCGGCCAACAACGACGCCGAGATCGGCAACCTCATCGCCGAGGCGATGGAGAAGGTCGGCAAGGACGGCGTGATCACGGTCGAGGAGGCGAAGGGCCTCGAGACCACGCTCGAGACCGTGGACGGCATGCAGTTCGACCGCGGCTATCTCTCGCCCTACTTCGTCACGGATCCGGAGAAGATGGAGGCGGTCCTCGACGACCCCTACATCCTGATCCACGACAAGAAGATCAGCGCGATGAAGGAGCTCCTCCCGGTGCTCGAGAAGGTCGCGCAGAGCGGCCGGCCGATGCTCATCATCGCCGAGGACGTCGAGGGCGAGGCGCTCGCCACGCTCGTCGTCAACAAGCTCCGCGGCACGCTGCGCGTGGCGGCCGTCAAGGCCCCGGGCTTCGGTGACCGCCGCAAGGAGATGCTCCGCGACATCGCCGTCCTCACCGGCGGCCAGGTGATCTCGGAGGAGGTCGGCTTCAAGCTCGAGAACGCCACGCTCAACGACCTCGGCCGCGCCAAGCGGGTCACCGTGGACAAGGACAACACCACGATCGTCGACGGCGCCGGGAAGCAGGACACCATCCAGGGCCGCATCGGCGAGATCCGCGCCGCGATCGACAAGAGCACCTCGGACTACGACCGCGAGAAGCTCCAGGAGCGTCTGGCGAAGCTCGCCGGCGGCGTGGCGGTGATCAACGTCGGCGCCGCGACCGAGACCGAGATGAAGGAGAAGAAGGCCCGCGTCGAGGACGCGCTGCACGCCACTCGCGCCGCGGTCGAGGAGGGCATCGTCCCGGGCGGCGGCGTCGCGCTGATCCGCGCCCAGCAGGTGCTCGAGAAGGTGCAGGGCACCACGGACGAGAAGGTCGGCGTCGACATCGTGCGCCGCGCCGTCGAGGAGCCGATCCGCGCCATCGCGACCAACGCGGGCGTCGAGGGCTCGATCGTCCTCGCCAAGGTGAAGGAGTCGAAGGACAAGAACTTCGGCTACAACGCCGGCACCGACACCTACGAGGACCTCGTCAAGGCCGGCGTCATCGACCCGACCAAGGTCACCCGCACCGCGCTCCAGAACGCCGCGTCGATCGCGGGGCTGCTCCTCACGACGGAGTGCGTCGTGGTGGAGAAGAAGGAGGAGAAGCCCGCGGCCCCGGCCGGCGCGGGCGCCGGGATGGGTGGCATGTACTGAGCGGCCACCCCGCCGTCACGACGAACGCCCCGGCGGAAACCCGCCGGGGCGTTCGTCTGTTCAGGCACACAGTGTGCAGTTAGCTTTGCCGCTGCCCCGCGGCCCGTCGTCGCCCCGGGGTCATTCGCTCCACTACACCGGGGGATCCGTGACGTCGTCGAAGTTCCGCTGGGCGCTGGGCGCCCTCCTCGTGGCTCTCGTGCCCGCCGTGCGGCCTGCGGCCGCGCAGACCATGTCCACTCGCAGCGCCCGAGTGTCCTCCACCCCGGACATCGTCGGCACCTGGCAGGCCAGGACCCGCCCCGCGCAGGCCAAGGGGAAGGACGCCGTCCAGCGCGTCGTCATCCGCCCGGACTCGAGCGCGAGCTACGGCAGGGAGATCGTCCGCTGGCGGATGCGGCCCGGCCAGGACACCGTCCTCCTCGCCCTGGGCGGCGAGTGGGTCGCCTACAAGGTCCAGGTGAAGGGCGACCAGCTCACCCTCTCCGGCGGCGACCTCAACGAGCCCGTCACCCTCAAGCGGGTCGGCCCCGCGACCCCGCGCCCCGCGGGGGTGCAGGTGCCGGGGGACCCGGATACGGAGGAGTGAGGCGGTAGCAGGGCGGTCGGGGAGAACGACGGAGGGGCGGAAGACCGGGAGCGTTGCTCCGCGCGTCTTCCGCCCCTCCGTCGTTCGCCCCAGCAGTCCTACAGCGCCAGCCCCAGCTGCGCTCCGTACGCCCGCACCGCGATCGGCTCGAGTGGCATGTCCTGCAGCGCCACGTGGACGGTGCCGCTGAAGCCGGCGCGACGGAGGGCGGGCTCGACCGCGGCGCGCGCGTCCTGCTCGCTGTTGCAGCGCTGGCTCAGGTGGGCGAGGACCACGGTGCCGAGGCCGGGGTGGAACATCTCGGCGAGGAGCTCGGCACAGGCGCGATTGGAGAGGTGGCCGCCGCTGCCGGCGATCCGCTGCTGCACCGAGGGCGGGTAGCCGCTCGTGCGGAGCCGCACCTCGTCGAAGTTGGCCTCCAGGACGACGGCCGTGAGGTCGCGCAGCAGATAGCGCACCGCCGCGGTCGGGCGGCCCAGGTCGGTGGCGACGCCGATGCGGACCGGCGGCGCGTGCGCGCCCTCGGCACACTCGACGACGAGCGCGATCGGCTCCGCGGCGTCGTGGCTCGTCGGGCAGGCGTGCACCGTGAATGGGCCGAGCCGCGCGTGGAGCCCGAGCCCGAGGGCGAAGTGGGTCGTGCCCGCGACCCCGGTGAGCGCCGACCAGGTGCCCGGCGCGGTGAGCACCGGGACGCCGAGCTGGCGGGCGAGGCGCGGGGCGCCGCAGGCGTGATCGCCGTGCTCGTGGGTGAGGACGATCCCCGCCACCGTCTCGAGCGCGAGCCCGGCGGCGACGGCACGCCGCTCGATCTCGCGCGCGCTGAAGCCCGCCTCGACGAGGAGCGTCGCCCCGTCGCATTCCACCGCGAAGCAGTTGCCCTTCGACCCGCTGCCCAGCACGTACAGCCGCGTCACGTCGCCCTCGCCCTCCTCGTCAGCCGGCGGTCGCCCGCCGGTAGATGGCGGCGAGCGAGGCGCGGCGCGCGTCGGTGACCTCGACGTCCCGTCGCGGCAGCACCCGGGTGGCGATCTTCAGAAAGCCGTCCTCGGTGAGCCGCTCCCGGAGCTCGTTGCCCCACGCCATCGGCGGCACCCACTTCGGCACCCCGGCGGCGCCGAAGAGGTTCGCGCCGGCACCCACGACGGTGCCGGTGGCGAGCATGGTGCCGATCGCCGTCTTCGCGTGATCGCCGAAGAGGGTGCCGAGGTTGGTGCGGCCGGTCGCGAGGCGCTCGCGGCCGACGTCGAGGCGGACCTCGCCGTAGGTGTTCTTGAGGTTCGACGTCGTGGTGCCGGCGCCGAGGTTCACCCAGTGGCCGAGCACGGAGTGGCCGACGAAGCCGTCGTGCCCCTTGTTGCAGTAGCCGGTGAAGACGCTCGTCGAGATCTCGCCGCGCGCGTTGCAGCGCGGGCCGAAGACGGCGTTCGCGATGGGGCCGCCGAGGAGGCGGGTGCCGCGGCCGGCGTAGAGCGGGCCCTCGAGCCGCGCGCCCGCGCGCACCTCGACGTTCGCTTCGAGGACGATGGCCCCCTTGCGCACGTCGAAGACCACGCCGGGCTCGATCAGCGCGCCGCGCGCCACGACGAGCGCAGCGTCCCCGAGGACAACGCTGCCGGCGGGCAGGGGATCGCCCCCGTCGCGAGCGAGCTGCGCGACGTCGTCGGCGAGGAGCCGCTCGAGCGCGGTGACGAGGTCGAACGCGCCGCGGAGGAGCAGCCCGGCGACCTCGCGCGCCGCGTCGGCACCGCCGCCCCCCGCCGGGCCGGGCTCCTCCGGCCCCTGCCACGTCTCGCCGGCCGGGACGACCCAGGCCACCGTCGTCCCCGAGTGCACGAGGCGCCGCACCCCGGCGGCGAGGGGCGCGGGCTCGGCGAGCGCCGGCGCGAAGTCGCTCCGGACGACGATCGCGGGCCCGGCGATCGGACCGGTCGGCTGGATCGGCGGCTCGTCGAATTCGTGGAAGCCGGCGAGCGCGTCGCCCACGATCGCGGCGGGTGCGGCCTCGAGCAGCCGGGTCCAGCGCTCGCGCACGGGCCAGGCGCCGGCGCGCAGCTCGGCCACGGGCCGGACGCCGTGAAACGGGGCCCAGGCCGCGCTCGCGGCGGGCTCGAGGAAATGGAGCGGGGGAGCGGCGCGCATGGCGGGGCTCAGGCCGGGTCGGAGTGGACGTCGCGCACCGCGGGCGGCAGCGCGTCGAGCAGCTGCTTGAGCTCCGCCGCGCGCTCGCGGGGCGTGACGAGGATGCGGCCGTTGGCCTGCACCACGATGAGGTCCTGCACGCCGCTCAGCACCACCACCTGGTCCTGTGCCCAGACGACGCAGTCCTGCGTCTCATGGAGGAAGGCCTCGCCGACGGCGACGTTACCGGCGGGATCCTTGGGGCGCACGCGGGCCAGCGCCTCCCAGGTGCCGACGTCGTCCCAGGCGAAGGCGCCGCGCACCACCGCGACCGCGTTGCTGCGCTCGAGCACGCCGACGTCGATCGAGACGGGCGTCACCTCGCGGAAGAAGCAGCCGACGTCCCCCGCTGCGAGCGCGGCGAGGTGCGGCGCGATCTCGGGGGTGTGCGCCTGCACCTCGGCGAAGAGCCGCGCGGCGGTCCAGGCGAAGAGGCCGCTGTTCCAGAGCGCACCCGCCGCCATGAGGTCGAGCGCGGTGGCGGCGTCGGGCTTTTCGGAGAAGCGGGCGACGCGCCGGGCCGCGTCGTCGAGCGGCGCGCCGGGGACGATGTAGCCGTAGCCGGTCTCCGGGCGCGAGGGCACCATGCCCACCGTGACGAGGCGGTCGTGGCGCCGGGCGGTCTCGAGCGCGAGCTCGGCCGTGACGCGGAAGGCGGCGGGATCGCCGATCGCCCAGTCGGCGTGGAGGCTCAGCACCTCGGCCTCGGCGTCGCGCCGCCGCGCCTCCCAGCTCGCCCAGATCAGGGCGGGCCCCGTGGATGCGGCACGCGGCTCGACCAGCATGTTCTCGGGCGCGATGCCGAGCGAGCGCTGGAGCGGCCCGGCGAGCGCGGCACCCGTGACGACGAGAATGCGCTCCCGCGGCACCAGCCCCTCGAGCCGGCTGACTGCCGCCTCCGCGGTGGACTCGGGGCCGGTGAGCGGCAACAGCTGCTTGGGACGCTCCGGGGTGCTCAGCGGCCAGAACCGGGTGCCGGAGCCGCCGGCGAGGATGACGGCCCACTTCATAGAGGCGGGACGGCGGGAGGGCGGGAAGGCGGGAGGCTGCTGATCATTCGTCTATGGGGGCTGTCGAAATGGTCGATCGAGGTTCGGGAACTGGTGGACGGGCAGACACGGCCCGCCGTCCCGCCCTACAGCAGTGCTGCCAGCGCCGGCCGGTGCCGCCGCAGGTCGTAGAGGAGGGGGCCGAGATTCGTGTCGGCGTGCACGAGCAGCAGGAGCCAGACGCCCGTACCGGCGCCGGCGACGAGGGCGACGCCGCGCTCGTGCTCGAGGACGGCGGTGGCGAGCGCGCCGCGGCCGGCGGCTTCGCCGAGGCGCGCGGCGTGCTGGACCAGCGTGGCGGTGAGCGCGGCGAGGGCCTCGACGTCGAGCGCCGCCGCCGCGCCGCCGGCCGCGCCGGTCGCCTGGTCGATCGTCAGGCCGTCGCCGCTCGCGACGACCACGGCCTCGACGCCGTCACGCAGCGCGAGCCCGCGCACCAGGTCTGACAGACTGCTCATGGGAAGTCCTCTGGGAGGTCCTCGGGGCCGCGGGGAAAAGCTCCGGGAACGTAGGACGCGGGGTGGGGGAAGTCAAGCAACCGATTGACCCGCCAATTCTTCCGGCTTAACCTTCCGATCTCATGCGCCCAATCGTCCCGTGCTTCCTGCTGCTCGCCGCCGCCGCCCTCGCCGGCGCGGCCTGCTCCGATCCGAACCAGCTCAGTCCGGCCACCGACGCGAACGCCGTGGACACGGTGACGCTCTACGCGCTGCGCGGCACCCCGCTCGACAGCGCGAGCGCCTTCTCGATCCCGGCCAACCAGACGGTGCGGACCACGATCACCTCCGCCTTCGACTTCGCCTACGACGTCGAGAGCGGGGCGGCCGGGGTGCAGCACGTCTTCCTCCCGCTCGCCGCGCTCGGGTTGAGCGCGGGCTCGACCAACCCCGGGCTCATCGCCACCGAGCAGGCGTTCGATCAGATCACCGAGCCCGCGGGCTCGGGCTACACCACCGACTCGGCCGTCGTGATCGCGCCGGGCGAGCGCTACATCGCCCGCTCGCGCGTCACCTGCTCGACCGTCGCCGGCACCGTGCCCGCCTACGCCAAGCTCGAGATCCTCTCGGTCAGCGACGCCCCCGGATTCGCGAGCGTCACCTTCCGCGTGCTCGCCAACACGAACTGCGGCTACCGCTCGCTCGCGCCCGGGATCCCGAAGGAGTGAGCCGGTGATCGACCTCAAGCGGCTCCGCCAGGACCCCGAGGGCACCCGCGCGACGCTGCTGCGCCGCGGCGATCCGGCGCTCGGCGCCGCCGTGGACCGGCTCCTCGACCTCGACCGCCGGCGGCGCGAGCTGCTGGTGCGCACCGAGACGCTCAAGGCCGAGCGGAACGCGGCGAGCGAGGAGGTCGCCCGCCTCAAGAAGGCGAAGCAGCCGGCCGACGACCTCCTCGCCCGCCTCAAGGCGAGCGGCGAAGAGGTGAAGGCGCTCGACGCCGAGGTGCGTGCGCTCGACGCCGAGCTCGACGCCGAGCTGCTCGACGTGCCGAACCTCGTGCTCCCGGAGGTGCCCGAGGGCGGGCCGGAGGCCAACCGCGTCGTGCGCACCTGGGGCGAGGCGCCGCGCTTCGACTTCGCGCCGAAGCCGCACTGGGAGCTGGGCGTCCAGCTCGGCATCCTCGACCTGCCGGCGGGGGCGAAGATCACCGGCTCGGGTTTCCCGGTGTTCACCGGGCTCGGGGCGCGGCTCGTGCGCGCGCTCGCCAACTTCATGCTCGACCTGCACACCACGGAGCACGGCTATACCGAGGTCGCGGTGCCCTACGTGGTCAACCGCGCCTCGCTCACCGGCACCGGCCAGCTGCCGAAGTTCGCGGAGGAGGTCTACGCGATTCCCGCGGACGACCTCTATCTCATCCCCACGGCGGAGGTGCCGGTCACGAACCTGCTGCGCGAGGAGATCCTCGACGGTGCCACGCTGCCGCGCGCCTACGTCGCGTGGACGCCCTGCTTCCGCCGGGAGGCGGGGGCGCACGGCAAGGACACGCGCGGGCTCATCCGGGTGCACCAGTTCGACAAGGTCGAGCTCGTGCGGCTCTGCCGGCCGGAGGAGAGCCCGGCCGAGCACGAGCGGATCACCTGTCATGCCGAGACGGTGCTGCAGCGGCTGAACATCCCCTACCGCGTGCTCGAGCTCGCCGCGGGGGACACCGGCTTCGCGAGCGCGCACACGTACGACCTCGAGGTCTGGGCCGCGGGCGTGGGCACCTGGCTCGAGGCCTCGAGCGCGAGCACCTTCACCGACTATCAGGCCCGGCGCGCCGGCCTGCGCTACCGGCCCGAGCCGGGCGCGAAGCCCGACTTCGTCCACACGCTCAACGCCTCGGGCGTGGCGTTCCCGCGCACGATCATCGCGCTCCTGGAGAACAACCAAGCGGCCGACGGGTCGGTGCGGGTGCCCGAGGCGCTCGTGCCCTACCTGGGCGTCGACCGCCTGGTCCCGCGTGCGTGAGACGCGCCTGGGCCGCCTGGCCCCGGTCCTCGCGGTCCTCCTCGTGGCGCTGCTCGCCGGGCTCAACCTGGGCACCGGTCTCCTCGTCTATCGCCACTTCAAGGCCGATGCGACGGCGACGAGCCGCCTCTACGCCGGCGTCTTCGCGGGACTGAACGACCCGAGCCCCGGCGGGGCGGAGGAGGGCCTCCTCCGCCTCGGCGAGCAGGTGCGCGGGCTCGGCATCCCGCTCGTCGTCACCGACCGCGCGGGCCGCGTGACCGCGGCGGCGAACCTCCCCTGGGGCCCGCGCGTCGCGCTCGACGACCCGCGCCTCGCCGCGTACGTGCGCGAGCTCGACCGGCAGAACCCGCCGATCGTCGAGCCCTCGGTGGGCACGATCCACTACGGCCCCCTGCCGCGCGCCCGGCAGCTCACGACGCTGGCCGTGCTGCAGAGCCTCACGCTCGGCGTCATGGTGCTCGTCGCCTTCTTCGCGTATCGCACGGCGATGTCGGCCCAGCGCGACCGGCTCTGGGTGGCGATGGCGCGCGAGGCGGCGCACCAGATGGGGACGCCGCTGACGAGTCTCCACGGCTGGATCGAGCAGGTGCGCTCGCGGCCCACGCCGCCGCCGATGCTCGCCGAGCACCTCGCGGCCGACAGCGAGCGGCTCGACCGCGTCGCCAAGCGCTTCGAGCGCATCGGCAACCCGGCGCGGCGCGAGCCGATCGGCCTCGGGGCGCTCGCCGACCGGGTGGCGGGCTACTACCGGCCCCGGCTCCCGAAGCGTGCGAACCCGATCGAGCTCCGCGTGGAGGCGAGCGGGGCGGGGCCCTCGGTCACGGGCGACCCGATCCTGCTCGAGTGGGCGCTCGAGGCAATGGTGAAGAACGCCATCGACGCCCTGCAGGGCCGCGCCGGCACGATTATCCTGCGGGTGGGCGTCGAGGACGACTGGGGCGTGCTGCGCGTCGTGGACGACGGGCCCGGCGTGCCGCGCGAGATCCGGCGCACCCTCTTCGAGCCCGGCATCACGACGAAGCGCGGCGGCTGGGGCATCGGCCTCGCCCTCGCGCGCCGCGTCGTCCAGGATGCGCACCGCGGCGAACTGGTCCTCGAGCCCGTCGAGCACGGCACCAGCTTCCTGGTGCGGCTGCCGCTCGCCGAGCGCGCCTGACCCGTCGCGCGGCTTTCGCTTTCGATTCCTTCGAGCTCCGACCCACCGGCTGACCATCGCATGACCGATACTTCCACCGATCTCACGCGCCACGACTGGACCCGGCTGCTCAACCCCGCGCAGCGGGAGGCCGTGGAGCACGTGCACGGGCCGCTGCTCGTGCTCGCCGGCGCGGGATCGGGCAAGACCCGGGTGCTCACCACCCGCATCGCCAACCTGATCGAGCACCACGGCGTGCCACCCGAGCGGATCTTCGCCGTGACGTTCACCAACAAGGCCGCCGCCGAAATGAAGCAGCGCATCGGCGCGCTGCTGCAGCGCGACCCGTCGGGGCTGTGGATCGGCACCTTCCACTCGCTCTCGGCGCGGCTCCTGCGGAGCGACGCGCCGTACCTCGGCTTCACGCGCCAGTTCACGATCTACGACCAGGACGACAGCACCAGCCTGGTCAAGCGGATCCTCGACCAGAAGGGCCACAGCCCGAAGCTCTTCCCGCCGCGCGTGGTGCAGAGCGTGATCTCGGGGGCGAAGAACCGCATGGTGGGACCCGAGGCGCTCGCCGCCTCGGCCGGCCAGTTCGACCGGCCCACGCAGGTCGCGGCCGACGTCTACGCGACGATGCAGCAGGAGCTGAAGAAGGCCAACGCGATGGACTTCGACGACCTCATGCTGCACCCGCTCGCGCTGTTCAAGCAGCACGAGGAGCGGCTGCGCTATTGGCAGGAGCGGTTCCGGTTCCTGCTGGTCGACGAGTTCCAGGACACGAACCGGGCGCAGTACGAGCTGGTGCGCGCCCTGGGCTCGCACGGGAACGTCTGCGCCGTGGGCGACGACGACCAGTCGATCTACGGCTGGCGCGGCGCCGACGTGCGCAACATGCGCGACTTCCAGACCGACTTCCCCCAGGCCGCGCTGGTGCGGCTCGAGGAGAACTACCGCTCGACCCAGGTGGTGCTCGACGCCGCCAACGCGGTGATCGCTGAGAACCAGGGCCGCATCGGCAAGACGCTGCGCACGACGCGCCGCGGCGGCGAGGCCATCACGCTCCTCGCCGCGGCCGACGAGCGCGATGAGGCCGAGTGGGTGGCGCGCGAGCTCGAGAAGCGCTCGGCCGCGGGCGACTGGAGCTTCCGCGAGATGGCCGTGCTCTATCGCACCAACAGCCAGTCGCGCGCGATGGAAGAGGCGTTCCGCCGCGCGGGCGTGCCGTACCGGCTGGTCGGCGCGACGAGCTTCTACGACCGGCGCGAGGTGAAGGACCTGCTCGCCTATCTCCGGCTCGTGGCGAACCCGAGCGACGACGAGGCGTTCCTGCGTGCCGTCGGCGTGCCGCGCCGGGGGCTCGGGGACACGAGTCTCGCGACGCTCGGCCGGATGGCGGCGCAGTGGGGGAAGCCGCTCCTCGCCGCGGCGCGCACGGCGGACACGGTCACCGAGCTGCGGCCCAACGTGCGCGAGGGGTTCCGCACCTTCGCCACCTTCATCGACACCTTCTCCGAGCGCGCGGGGCGCCTCGCGCCGGCGGCGGTCCTCGAGGAGATCATCAAGGCGATCGACTACGAGGCCGTGCTCCACGCCGAAGGCCCCGAGGGCGCCGAGCGCTGGGAGAACGTCCGCGAGCTCGTGGCGAGCGCCGCCAACTGGTCGGAAGTGGTGGCGGAGGCGGAGGACGAGGCCACGCCGCTCGAGCGCTTCCTCGCCGAGGCCGCGCTCCTCTCGGGGCACGACAACATCGTCGGCAACGAGGAGGGCGTCACGATGATGACGCTCCATACCGCGAAGGGGCTCGAGTGGCCCGTGGTGGTGCTCGCCGGGATGGAGAACGGGCTCTTCCCCCTCATGCGCGCGCAGGAAACGCCCGAGGGGCTGGAGGAGGAGCGCCGGCTCTGCTACGTCGGCGTGACGCGCGCCAAGGACAAGCTGTACATGACGTGGGCCCGCTCGCGCCGCCGCGGCGGCGAGCTCAAGCCCGGGATGCCGTCCATCTTCCTGCGCTCGCTGCCGCCCGAGGTGGTGGACGAGCGACGCACGACGAGCCTCTGGTCGCCGAGCTCGGCGTTCGGGGGGGAGTGGGGCGCCGGGGGCCGGCGGAGCGAGTGGGGCGGGACGGCGGGGCGGCGGGAGGGCGGGAGGACGTCCGGTGCGGGGGCGGGCAGCCGCGCCCCCGCCCGGCCGGGATCGGCGGCCCGCGGCGGGAAGAACTTCGTCGAATCGAGCCGCCGCCCGAGCGCGCCCGAGCCGGAGTACGAGGAGGCGAGCCAGGACGCGCCGCGCTTCATCAAGGGCGAGCGGGTGCGGCACCGGCGCTTCGGTAGCGGCACGATCCAGGGCCTGAGCGGCGCGGGCCGCGACCTGAAGGTGAGCGTCGCCTTCGACGACGAAGAGGTGGGGACCAAGCAGCTGCTCGTGGCCTACGCCGGTCTCGAGCGCGACCTGGAGGGAGCATGAGCATCGGACGGGACGAGGTGCTGCGCGTGGCGAAGCTCGCCGAGCTCGCCGTGGCGGAGCCGGAAGTGGACCGGCTCGTGGAGCAGATGAACCGGATCGTGGACTACGTGGCGCAGCTCGACCGCGTGCCGCTCGGGGCCGACGCGCCGCCGTTTCTCGCGGGCCCCGGGACGGTGACGCTGCGCGAGGACGTCGTGCGTCCGGTCCCGCTCGCGCGCGGGCCCGCCGAGATGGCGCCCGAGTTCGCCGAAGGGCTCTTCCTCGTGCCCCGGCGCGGCGGGGCCGCGATGGCGGCGGAGGCCGGCTCCGAGGTGCCCGAGGACGACGTGCCCATGGACGATCCCAGTGAGGAGGCACCGTGAGCGGGGAAACGGTGGCACCCTTCACCGAGCTCGCGCGCGAGACCGGACGGCGCCTGCGCGGCGCCGACGAGGCCGGGCTGAACGCGGCGCTCCACTGGTCCCAGCCCGTGCTCGACGCGGAGGCCGCGCGCGCCGAGGCGCTCGCCGCCGCCTCGGCCGCACCGCTCCCGCTCGCCGGGCTGGCGGTGGCGCTCAAGGACAACATCGTCTCGGTCGAGGAGCCGACGACCTGCGGCTCGCGCATCCTCGAGGGCTACGTCTCGCCCTACGACGCGACGGTCGTCGCGCGGCTCCGCGCCGCGGGCGCGCTCGCCGCCGTCAAGGCGAACATGGACGAGTTCGCGAT
Source organism: Gemmatimonadales bacterium (assembly GCA_035760645.1). GTDB lineage: Bacteria > Gemmatimonadota > Gemmatimonadetes > Gemmatimonadales > GWC2-71-9 > DASSTY01. Next base: position 39,141 of record DASTSO010000023.1, on the reverse strand, counting down.
GGGCTCCTCCACCGAGCACTCGGCCTACGGGCGGGTGCGCAACCCGCTCGACCCCGACCGCGTCCCCGGCGGCTCGTCCGGTGGCTCGGCCGCGCTCGTGGCCGCCGGCGTCGTGCCGGCCGCGCTGGGCTCCGAGACGGGCGGCTCGGTGCGCCAGCCCGCGAGCTTCTGCGGGATCGTCGGCGTGAAGCCCAGCTACGGGCGGGTGAGCCGCTGGGGCCTCGTCGCCTTCGGCTCCTCGCTCGACTGCATCTCGCCCTTCGGCCGCACGGTGGAGGACGCGGCCCGGGTCCTCGCCGCGATCAGCGGCCACGACCCGCTCGACTCGACCACGGTGGACCTGCCGCCGCTCCAGGCGCCCGCGCCCCTGGCCGACCTCCGGGGCGTGCGCATCGGGCTCCCGCGCGAGTACCTCCCGGCCGACCTCGACGCGGGCGTGCGCGCGGCGTTCGAGCGCGCCGTCGGGTGCCTGCGGGCCCTCGGCGCCGAGATCGTGGACGTCTCGCTCCCGCACTCGCCGCTCGCGGTGCCCACCTACTACATCATCGCGCCCGCCGAGGCGGCGGCGAATCTCGCGCGGTTCGACGGCGTACGCTACGGCCCGCGCCGCATCGGCCCCGAGGGCGACGTGCGCTCGCTCTACCGCGCCACCCGCGGCGAGGGCTTCGGCCCCGAGGTGCGCCGGCGCATCCTCGTCGGCACCTACGTGCTGAGCGCGGGGTATTACGACGCCTACTACAAGAAGGCGCAGCGCGTCCGCGCGATGATCGCCGAGGACTTCCGGCGCGCCTTCGAGCGGGTGGACCTGCTCTTCACGCCGACGACGCCGACGACGGCGTTCCGGGCGGGGGAGAAGACGGAGGATCCCGTGTCGATGTATCTCGCCGACATCTTCGTCTCGCCCGCGAGTCTCGCGGGCCTGCCGGCGATGAGCCAGCCGATCGGGCGCAGCGAGGGGCTGCCGGTGGGCGGCCAGCTCATCGCGCCGATGTACCAGGAAGCGCGGATGCTCGCGGCCGCCGGCGCGCTCGAACGCGTGGTGCCCGCGACCGAGGAGGCACGCTGATGGAACCGATGCTCCACAAGGGCTGGGAGACCGTGATCGGGCTCGAGGTCCACGTGCAGCTCCAGACGCGGAGCAAGATGTTCTGCGGCTGCTCGACCAGCTTCGGCGACCCGCCGAACACGAACGTCTGCCCCGTCTGCCTCGGGCTCCCGGGCGCGCTCCCGGTGCCGAATGCCGAGGCGATCCGCCTCGCCGCGCGCGGCGCGCTCGCGCTCGGGCTCACGGTGCACCCGACGAGCGTCTTCGCGCGGAAGAACTACTTCTACCCCGACCTGCCGAAGGGCTACCAGATCTCGCAGTTCGACCAGCCGCTCGCGACCGACGGGCGCGTCGTGTTCGAGTCGCCGGAGCGCGGGCGGGTGGAGGTGACGATCCAGCGCCTGCACGTCGAGGAGGATGCGGGGAAGTCGCTGCACGACCGCATCCCGGGGAAGACCGCGGTGGACCTCAACCGCGCCGGCGTGCCGCTGGCCGAGATCGTGAGCGGGCCCGATCTCCGCAGCCCCGCCGAGGCGCGCGCCTATCTCACCACGCTGCGGCAGATCCTCCTCTACGCGGGGGTGAGCGACTGCAGCATGGAGCAGGGGAGCCTGCGGGTGGACGCGAACCTCAGCGTCCGCCGCCCCGGTGCGCCGCTCGGGACGAAGACGGAGGTGAAGAACATGAACTCCTTCGCCAACGTCGAGCGCGCGCTCGAGGCCGAGCGCGAGCGGCAGATCGCGCTGCTCGAAGCGGGCGAGCGCGTGCAGCAGGTGACGCTCCTCTTCCACGCGCCCAGCGGCGCGGTGCGGCCGCAGCGCTCGAAGGAGGAGAGCCACGACTACCGCTACTTCCCCGACCCCGATCTCCCGCCGCTCGTGCTCGACGCGGCCTGGATCGCCGCGCGCGAGGCGGAGCTGCCCGAGCTGCCCGAGGCGAAGCGCGAGCGCCTGATGAGCGCCTACGGCCTGCCGGCCTACGACGCGCGCGTGCTCGCCGACGAGCCGCCGGTGGCGGCCTACTTCGAGGCGATCGTCGCGGCCGGCGCGGAGCCCAAGGCGGCGGCCAACTGGGTGATGGGCGACGCGATGACCGCCTACAACGAGACCGGCCGCTTCGCCGTCACGCCCGCGCGGCTCGCCGAGCTCATCGTGCTCGTGCGCGACGGCGTGGTGAGCCACCAGGCGGCGAAGCGCGTCTACGGCGAGCTCGCCGCGGCGGGCCAGGGGGGCGCCGAGCCGCCGCTCGCGGTGGCCGAGCGGCTGGGGCTGGTGCAGGTGAAGGACGAGGGCGCGCTCGCCGGGTGGGTGGACGAGGTGCTGGCGGCGCATCCGGCCGAAGTCGCGCGCTTCCGGGGCGGCGAGACGAAGCTCATGGGCTTCTTCGTCGGCCAGGTGATGAAGCGGAGCCAGGGCAAGGCGGACCCCAAGGGGGTCCAGCCGGTGCTCGTGGCGAAGCTGAACGGGGGGAGCTGAGCGGCCTCCGCCTAGACGGCGGTCGAGCGAATCGGGCCGCCGTGGGGGCCGAGGAGGAGCGTGGGCTGGGGGGCCGGCGGGGTCGCGGTGCCCCAGGGCAGCCGGGTCTCGAGGCGGGGCCAGTGCACCAGGCCGCGCGTGGGCAGGCCGAAGTGCTCCTGGGCCGCCTCGCGTAGCCGGTCGCGGTCGCGGCGGCCCGCCTCGCGCAGCACCTCGCGGCGCATCTGCTTCGCGGCCTTGAGCGCGCTCTCGCCCGAGGGGTCGAGGGCGCGGCAGGCGGGATCCACGCACACGCCCCCGGCGACCTGCTCCCCGACGAAGCCGGTGAGCATGTCGATCATGTACTCGAGGGCGAAGGCGAGATGGCCCTCGACGTCCTCGTCGGTGAGCTCCCAGCGACTCCGCTCCCGCGCGATCTGCATCGAGCGCTGCCAGCTCTGCGACTCCGTGACGTGGACCATGCCGCGGAAGAGGCGGCGGTTGGTGCGCACGCTGAAGATCGTCGGCGCGATGATGCGGTCCATGTGCGCATCGGCGTGCCGGTGGTCGAGCAGGATCACGTCGCGCGCGAGGCGGGCCCAGGCGTCCCCCAGGTGCACCTCGACGCGGCTCTCCCAGTACGAGTGGCCGACGCCCGGCGTGGCCGCCGTCAGCATCAGCTGGCGGGGGACGAAGTAGTTATGCGCGATCGTGTCGGCCGAGAGGTGGCAGAGATAGCCCAGGCCGAAGGCGCGCAGCGCGTCCGACTCGGCCAGGTCGTGGATCTCCTGGCCGACGTGCCAGTAGTGGCAGTGGCGGCCGACCGGGGCGTATTTCTTCGCCATCGAGCTGTCGGCCGCGATGTTGCCGTAGAGGAAATCGAACGGGAAGGCGCGGATGAGGTCCGCGACCGCGGCCGGCAGGAGGCCGAGGTTCGCGAGCACCGACTCGCCGAGGTAGATGTGGGTGCCGGGCGTCCAGGCGTGCGCCGCGTGCGGCAGGACGAGCCCGGCGACGACGACGAGGACGAGCGCGGCGGCGAGGCGGCGTGCGGTCATCAGCGGCCGGGCACCAGGAAGCGGCGGACGCGGCCGAGCGCGCCGCGGCCCCGCCGCGCGCCGCGCAGCGTCGCCGCGACGTCGAGCGCCGTGTCCTCGACCTCGGCGTGCATGATGTCGTAGAGCGCTTCGAGATCCTGCAGGCGTTCCTGCACCTGGTCCACTCCCCGGTTGAGCTTGCGCCGGATCCGGCGGCCGGTCTGGGCGTAGGCGCCCGCCTCGTGCCGCACGAGCACCAGCAGGTCCTGGCTCTGCTCGCTGACGCGGCGGACGTTGGCGACCGTGCGCTGGATGTCGTCCTGCATCCCCGTGACCATCGTGCCCAGCTTCCGCACCTGGCCCGCGACCTTGAGCGCGGCGATCAGCACGCCGGCCGCGATGCAGAGGAACGAGAGCGCGATGATCGCGAGCGAGATCGCCATCGTCGGGCCGACCCAGCCCGGGACCGTCGCCGCCGCCTGCGCCATGACCTGCCCGAGCGCCAGAGTCGCCATGTGCCGTCACCCCTCCCGCTGAAGACCGGTTGAGCCCGCGTCCCGTATCCTGCGGCCGTCACCCGCGACGGCGTCCCGCGACTGCCACCAGCGACCATCTGCGCCAATAACATAACGCGCGCGGGTTCCCGGCAAGGGCTCCCGTCACAGGACGCGCCCGCGGGCCCGCTTGACGCGCCCCCGGGTCCACACGAGGTTTGGCCATGCCTCCACGCTTCCTGGTCCGCGGCGGCCGGCCCCTGCGCGGCACGATCCGCCCCGCCGGCAACAAGAACGCCGCGCTCCCCGTCATCTGTGCCACCGCGCTCGCCACCGAGCCGGTCGAGCTGCACAACATCCCCCGCATCCGCGACGTCGAGAACCTGCTGCTGATCCTGGGTGATCTCGGCGCCGAGATCGCCTGGACGGCGCCGAACACGGTGCGGATCGACGCGCGCGGGCTGAAGCCCAAGGCGCTCGACCCGGGCCTCTGCGCCAAGATCCGCGCCTCGATCCTCCTGGCGGGGCCGCTGCTCGCGCGCTTCGGCAAGGTCACCCTGCCGCCTCCGGGCGGCGACGTGATCGGGCGCCGGCGCGTGGACACCCACTTCCTCGCCCTCGAGGCGCTGGGGGCCTCGGTGAGTGTCGGCGACCGGTACGAGCTCGAGGCGAAGGAGCTGAAGGGGGCCGACATCTTCCTCGACGAGCCGAGCGTCACGGGGACCGAGAACGCGCTCATGGCCGCGGTCGCGGCGAAGGGGCGCACCACGATCCGCAACGCGGCGGCCGAGCCCCACGTGCAGGATCTCGCCCACATGCTCAACGCCCTGGGCGCACGGATCGAGGGGATCGGCTCCAACATCTACACCATCGAGGGCGGCCTGCCGCTCGGCGGCTGCAGCTACACGATCGGCCCCGATCACATCGAGATCGGCAGCTTCATCGGGCTTGCCGCGGTCACGAACGGCGAGATCGCGATCGACCCGGTGCGCCCCGAGGATCTCCGCAGCACGCTGCTGGGCTTCGAGCGCCTCGGCATCCGGCCGAAGCTGCAGGGGCATCGCCTCCTGGTCGAGGCCGACCAGGAGCGCCGCATCCGCCCCGATCTCGGCGGCCACGTGCCGAAGCTGGAGGACGGCCCCTGGCCCGCCTTCCCGGCCGACGTCATGAGCACGACGATCGTCGCCGCGACGCAGTGCTCGGGGATGCTGCTCGTCTTCGAGAAGATGTTCGAGTCGCGGCTCTTCTTCGTCGACAAGCTGATCTCGATGGGCGCGCGCATCGTGCTCTGCGACCCGCACCGCGCCGTGATCAATGGTCCCTCGCCGCTCAAGGGCGGCGTGGTCGAGTCGCCCGACATCCGCGCCGGCATGGCGATGCTCCTCGCCGCCCTCGGCGCCGAGGGAACGAGCACGATCCACAACGTGGGGCAGATCGAGCGCGGCTACGAGCGGATCGACGAGCGGCTCCGCGCCCTGGGCGCCGAGATCGAGCGCGCCGAATGACGGCCGGCGCGGCCGGCGGCGCGACGGCGACGGCGCTCCGGGAGCGCGAGGTCGCCGGAGCGGTCCCGCGCTGGGAGCTCGCCGAGTGGCGCGAGCGCTACGGGCTCGTCGCCGGGATCACGGGGCGGGGGAGCGACCCCGGCGCGGACGGCCGCGACTTCGACCTGAGTCTCTGGACCGCCGCGCCCGTGAGCGAGGTGATGAGCCGCTGGCGCGCGTTCCGGCGGGCGGAGCCGGGGTTCCCGGGGCTCGTCCTGGCCCACCAGGTCCACGGCGCCGAGGTCCGGGGGCACGGGCCCGTGGACGGCTGGCTGATTCAGGAGGGCGCCGACGGGCACGTCACCACCGCCGCCGGCCTCCTCCTCTGCGTCACCGTGGCCGACTGCATCCCCGTCTATCTTGCCGCACCCGAGCGCCGCGGCGTGGCGCTCCTGCACGCCGGCTGGCGGGGCACCGCGGCCGGGATCCTCGCCCGCGGGGTGGAGCGCCTCGCGCGGGCGGCCGGGTGCACCCCGGCGGACCTCACGATGCACTGCGGCGTGGGGATCTGCGGGCCCTGCTACGAGGTCGGCGCGGAGGTCGTCACCGGTGTCGGGCTGGCGGCGGACGGCCCGGGGCCCTGGCACGTGGACCTGCGGGAGCGCCTGGCCGACCAGGCCGCCCGGCTCGGGATCCGGGACGTCACGACCTCCGCCTGGTGCTCGGCGGAGGGACGGGAGCGGTTCCACAGCCACCGGGCCTCGAAGGGGGCGGACGGGCGGATGGTGGCGTATCTCGGGATTCCCCGCTCCGATTGAGGGCGCCGGAACCCCCGGCTCCCGCCCGACGTTATTTCTCGTCGCCTAAGCCGCCACCGGTCTTGGTTTTTCGCCGGATTGCCCTAGATTGACTGGCGCAGGGCCCCCCGTTAGTATTCGGCGCTGTGCCGGGCCACTCTTAGCTGGTATGGTCGATGTGGGGGAGTTCCCCCACATTTTTTTTGGCCCACCGGGCTCGGCGGCACCCGGGTCGGCCTCCGCAGGCGGCTTTCTCTCGTGTCCTACGACGACGCGCTGGTCGCTCCGATTCGCGAACACCTCGCCGGCCTCGGCTTCGAGCTGGCCGACCTGCGGCGCGTGGGGACGCCGGGCCGCCCGATCCTGAAGGTCCGGATCGACCGGCCCGACAGCCGGCCCGGCCGCGGGGTGACGACCGAGGACTGCCGGCTCGCGAGCCGCTCGCTGGAGCAGTACCTGGAGCAGGCCGGGATCGTCGGCACGCGCTACGTGCTCGAGGTCTCGTCGCCGGGGGTGGAGCGGCCGCTCGTGTGGGCCGACGCCTGGCGGCGCTTCGTCGGGCAGCGGGCCTCGCTCAAGAGCCGCGAGCTGGAGGGGCGGGTCACGGCGGAGATCGTGGCGGTGCCCGACGACGAGCATGTGACGGTGCGGCTGCCCGACGGGTCCGAGCGGACCCTCGCGCTGGCCGGAATCAAGGATGCGACCCTGGCGGTGGACTGGGGCGCGATCGGCAAGAAACGGACGTAGGAAGGGGAGCCACGGATGGCGGGTTCGGCTGAGATGCTGGCGGCGTTCCGCGAGCTGACGACGACGAAGCAGCTCGATCGCGCGGAGCTGCTTGATCTGCTGCGCGACGGGATCCAGGCGGCGCTGGTGCGGCGCTGGGGCCCGAACGTGAAGTTCGAGATGAGCGTCGACGAGCTGAACGGCACGATCCGCATCGTGCGCCTCCGGCAGGTCGTGGAGGAGGTCGAGGACTCGAGCTGGCAGGTCTCCCTCGAGGAGGCGCGCTACGAGGACGAGGACTTCCAGGTCGGCGACATGCTCGAGGAGGACGTCCCGTTCAGCGAGTTCGGCCGGCTCGCGGTGCAGGCCGCCAAGCAGCGCATCATCCAGCGCGTGCGCGAGGGCGAGCGCACCCGCATCCGCGATGAGTTCGCCAGCAAGGTGGGCGAGCTGCTCTCGGGCGAGGTCCAGCAGATCGAGCGCGGCAAGCTCGTCATCATGCTGAACAAGTTCCGCGAGGCGGAGGCGATCATCCCCTACCGCGAGCAGAACCACCGCGAGCACTTCCACCAGGGCGACACGATCCGCGCGGTGCTCAAGCGGCTCGAGGAGACGCCGAAGGGCCCGCGCCTCATCCTCACCCGCGGCGACCCGCTCTTCGTCAAGGCGCTCTTCAAGCTCGAGGTGCCCGAGATCCAGCAGCAGATCGTCGAGATCCGCGCCATCGCGCGCGAGGTCGGCAGCCGCACCAAGGTGGCGGTGATCAGCCGCGACGACGCGATCGATCCGGTGGGCGCCTGCGTCGGACTCAAGGGCTCGCGCGTGCAGGCGGTCGTGAACGAGCTGGGCGGCGAGCGCATCGACATCGTGCCCTGGTCGCCCGATCCGGAGCGCTTCGCGCGGCTCGCGCTCGCTCCGGCCCGCGTGGCCAAGGTGTTCAGCGACCCCGAGGCGAAGACGATCCAGGCGGTGGTGGACGAGGACCAGCTCTCGCTCGCGATCGGGCGCAATGGGCAGAACGTGCGCCTCGCCTCGGAGCTCACCGGCTGGAAGATCGACCTCTACTCGAGCCGCGAGTGGCTCGAGCGCGGCGGCGAGGGCCCGCTCTTCGCCCCGCTCCCGCCCGAGGGTGAGGAGGAGACGGCGCCGGACGTGCCGCTCGCCGAGATCCAGGGGCTCGCCCCCGAGGTCGTGGCGATCCTGGCCAACGCCGGGTACACGATGCTGAACGACGTCATCGACCTGGAGCCGGAGGAGATCGCCCGGATCCCGGGGATGACGGAGGACTACATCCGTCAGCTCGGCACGCTGCTCGCCGAGCTGACCGAGGACAGCAGCGACGCCGGGGCCTGAGGCCGCCGGCGCCGCGCCGGACCGGACGGACCGGGCGGAGGCGCTGCTGCGCCTCCTGGGCCTGGGGGCACGGGGGCGGCTGCTGGTGATCGGGGTGGACGGGGTGCGGTCGGCCCTGCAGCAGGAGCAGTGCCGGTGCGTGGTGGTGGCGGCGGACGCCACACCCCGCGCCCTGGACAAGGTGGTTCGGCTGGCGGCGGCGAAGGGGGTGCCGCTGGTGGCCGGACCGAGTGCCGCCGCGCTCGGCACGAGGCTGGGAAAGCCACCCGTAATGGTGGTCGGCGTCCGGGATCGCGCGTTGGCCGACGGCATAGTGCAGTCGGCGCCGGAGCGCCAGTGACGGAGGACTGAGTGGTCAAGACGAGAGTTCACGATCTCGCGGCAGAGTTGGGCATTCCCCCGGAGCAGCTCCTGGGGCTGCTCAAGGACATGGGCATCTTCGTGCGCAGCCACATGTCGGCGCTCGAGAACGACCAGGTCAACGCCGTGCGCGTCCGCTGGGAGCGGGAGAAGCGCAAGGCGGCCGAGCCGGAGGCGCCGAAGAAGGGCCGCCGCAAGGCCAAGGTCGAGGAGCCGACGCCGGTGGTCGCCGAGACCAAGCCGGCGAAGCGCCGGCGCACGGCGGCCGAGGTGGCGCAGCACGAGGCCGAGGAGCAGGCGGCGCAGGCCGCCGAGCTCCGCGCGCTCGAGCGCGAGCGTCCCACGCCGCCCGAGACCGTGGAGTCCGTGCCGGCCGCCTCCATCGAGGAGCGGGCCCGGGCGCTCTTCAAGGACCTCCCGCCGCTCGAGGAGGAGTCGGCCGAGGCCCCGCCGAAGCCGCTCTTCCGCGACGAGCCCCCGGCGGCGGCGCCGCGCGCCGCCGAGCCCCCGGCGGAGCCCCGCGCTCCGGCGGCGAGCGCGAGCGCGCCCGCCGGACCGGCTGGGCCCGCCGCGCCCGGTGCGCCGACGGCGCCGGCCACGCCTGCGACCCCGGCACCCGCCGGTCCGCGGCCCGCGGCGAGCGCCTCACCGACCAGCCGGCCGGTGCCGGCCGCGTCGGCCTCGCCCTCGACCCCCGCCGGCCCGGCGACGCCGGGCGCCCCGGGCGCGACCGGTGGTCGCGCGCCGTTCATTCCGCCCCGCATCCAGCGTCCGGCGCCCGCCGCCGCCGGTGGCGCCGGGGCGCGCGGGCCCGGCGGTCCGGGCCGCGGTCCGGCCGGCGGCGGGCGTGGGCCCAAGCCGGTCTTCAGCTCGGGCGGCCCCGGTGGCGCCCGCGGCGGCGCGCCCGCGCGCAGCTTCGGGCCCGACGCCGTCAAGGGCGCGGCCGCCAAGCGCGGCAAGAAGGGGAAGCGCTCGAGCGTGGACCAGGAAGCGGTGCAGGCGAACATCGCCCGCACGCTGCACGGCATGAAGGGGCCGGCGGGCCGCAAGGGCCGCCGCTCGGACGAGCCGTCCTACCGCGACCTCGTCGCCGGCCGGCTCGCCGAGGAGCGCGAGCGCGAGAAGACGCTCATCCGCGTCAACGAGTTCATCTCGGTCAGCGAGCTCGCCGCGCTGATGAAGATCCCGGCCACCCAGATCGTCCAGTTCGCCTTCAAGGAGCTGGGCATGATGGTGACGGTGAACCAGCGGCTCGACTTCGACCAGATCGAGCTCATCGCCGGGGAGTTCGGCTTCCAGGCGGTGCGCGAGGAGGAGTACGCCGCCGAGACCGAGCCGGAGGCGGAGGCGGAAGAGGCGGGCACGCTCGAGCCGCGCGCGCCGGTCGTGACCATCATGGGTCACGTCGACCACGGCAAGACGTCGCTCCTCGACTACATCCGCCGCGCCAACGTGGTCGCCGGCGAGGCCGGCGGTATCACGCAGCACATCGGCGCCTACAACGTGAACGTGGGCGGCGACCGGCGGATCACCTTCCTCGACACGCCGGGCCACCAGGCCTTCACGGCCATGCGCGCCCGCGGCGCGCAGGTGACCGACATCGTCGTGCTCGTCGTCGCGGCCGACGACCAGGTCATGCCGCAGACGGTCGAGGCGATCAGCCACGCCAAGAACGCCGGCGTGCCGATGATCGTCGCGATCAACAAGATCGATCTCCCGGCGGCCAACGTCGCGAAGGTGAAGCAGGACCTCCTGCAGCACAGCGTGGTGCTCGAGGAGTTCGGCGGCGACACCCTCTACGCCGAGATCTCGGCCAAGAAGGGCACCGGCGTCGACAAGCTGCTCGAGCAGATTCTCCTCCAGGCCGAGATCCTCGACCTGAAGGCGAACCCCGAGGCGCGCGTGCACGGCACCGTGCTCGAGGCGACGCTCGATCCGGGCAAGGGCCCCCTCGCCACCATCCTGGTGCAGAAGGGCACGCTGCGGGTCGGCGACAACTTCATCTGCGGCAAGTTCAGCGGCCGCGTGCGCGCGCTCTTCGACGAGCGCGGCAAGAACGTGAAGGAGGCCGGGCCGTCGGTGCCGGTGCAGATCCTCGGCTTCGAGGGCGTGCCGGCCGCGGGCGACTCGTTCCTCGTCGTGGCCGACGCGGTCGAGGCGCGCGACATCGCGCAGAAGCGCCAGCGCCTCGAGCGCGAGGCGCAGAACCGCCGGACGCAGAAGGGCACGAGCCTCGAGGACTTCAGCCGCGCGCTGAAGGAGGGCGAGGTCACGAGCCTGCGCGTCATCATCAAGGCCGACCAGGGCGGTCCCGCCGAGGCGCTGGCCGACGCGCTGGGCCAGCTCAGCACGGCCGAGGTGCGGGTCGAGGTCATTCACCGCGGCGTCGGTGCCATCACCGAGAGCGACGTGCTGCTCGCGAAGGCCTCGGGCGCCATCATCGTCGGCTTCCACGTCCGGCCCGACTCGAACGCGCGCGTCGCGGCCGAGCGGGAGCAGGTGGACGTGCGTACCTACCGCATCATCTACGAGGCGGTGGACGACGTGCGCGCCGCCCTCGAGGGCCTGCTCAAGCCCGAGGAGCGCGAGATCATCCTCGGCGAGGCCGAGGTGCTCCAGGTCTTCAAGGTCAGCCGCGTCGGGACGGTGGCGGGCTGCATCGTGCGCAGCGGCACGATCAGCCGCACCGCCCGGGTCCGCGTGGTGCGTGACGGGTCGGTGGTCTACACCGGCCAGCTCGCCAGCCTCAAGCGCTTCAAGGACGACGTCCGCGAGGTGCGCGACGGCCTCGAGTGCGGCCTCGGCGTCGAGAACTTCAACGACATCAAGGTCGGCGACCGGATCGAGGCGTTCCGGCTGGAGGAGGTCAAGCGCACCCTCCAGTCGGTGGCGGCCACGGGAGCGAACGGCTAGCCCCTAGCCCCCATGATTCTGGGCATGATCGTCTGGGAGCTGCACCTCGAGGGGTGCCACTCCCTCAAGGAGAAGCGGAGCGTGCTCAAGCCGCTGGCCAACGGGCTGCGGAAGAGCTTGAACGTCTCGGTGGCCGAGACCGGGCATCAGGACCTCTGGCAGCGCGCCGAGGTGGCCTGTGCCGCCCTCGGCACCGATCGGTCGGTGGTGGAGGAGACCCTCCGCGCGGCCGACCGCATGGTCGAGGACTCGGACGGGGTGCGCATCATCGGCACCCGCTCCGAGTACCGATAAGTGGGGAGGAGGGCGCGATGAAGGGCTCGTCGCGGCGGCCGGAGCAGGTGGCCGAGACGCTCCGGCAGGTGCTGGCCGACGCGCTGCTGCGCGGCGAGGTGCGGGACCCGCGTGTCGGGCTCGTCACCGTCACCGGCGTGCAGGTCACCAACGATCTGGGCCACGCGCGCGTCGCCGTGAGCGTGCCGGGCGAGGACGCCGACAAGAGCAAGGCGCTGCAGGGCCTCCAGAGCGCGGCGGGCTTCCTGCGCTCGCTCGCGGCGAAGGCGCTGTCGACCCGCACGGTCCCCGAGCTGCACTTCGAGCTCGACAAGGGCCTCGAGCACGCGTCGCGCATCAGTGCGCTGCTCGAGGAGATCCGGCGCGAGGGGACGGACTGAGCCGGATCGTGGAGCCGCGCACCACGGAGCCCTTCGGCGCGCTCCTCGTGGACAAGCCGGCGGGCCCGACCTCGCACGACGTGGTCCAGCGAGTGCGCCGCGCCTACCGGACGCGGGCCGTGGGACACACCGGCACCCTGGATCCGTTCGCGACGGGGCTCCTCGTGGTGCTGCTGGGCCGTGCCACCAGGCTCGCGCGGTTCGTCGAGGCCGAGGCCAAGACCTACCTGGCCACTGCGCGGCTTGGCGTCGCCACGACGACCGACGATGTCGAGGGCGAGCCCCTGGGTGAGCCGCTCGATGCCGCGGTGCTGGCGGCGCGGGTGGACGAGACGAGTCTGCGGGCCGCGCTCGCGGAGTTCCGGGGTCCGCAGCGGCAGCGCCCGCCGCGGTTCTCGGCCAAGCGGGTCGGGGGGGAGCGGAGTCACCGGCTCGCGCGGCGCGGCGAGGTGGTCGAGCTGGCCGAGACGGCGGTGACGGTGCACGACATCGAGCTGGTCGCCTGGGCGCCCCCCTTCGCCACCTTCCGCACCACCGTCAGCGCCGGCACCTACGTCCGGGCGCTCGCGCGCGACCTGGGCGAGCGGCTGGGCACGGGAGCGCATCTCACGGCGCTGCGCCGCGAGGCGATCGGCCCGCTGCGGGTCGAGGCCGCCGTCCCGCTCGAGGCCCTCGGGCCCGCGGTGCCGCCCCGGCCGCCGCGCGAGGTGCTCGCGGGGCTCCGCACGGTGGAGCTCGATGCGGCGGGGCGTCTGGCGGTGGCGCACGGGCGGCCGGTGCGCGATCCTTCGGGCCCGCCGGAGGGCGAGCTCGTCGCTCTGGTGCACGCCGGGCGTCTCGCGGCGGTCGCCGCATCCGGCGACGGGTGGCTGCGTCCCACGGTCGTCCTGGAGCAGCCGTGAGCGACATGGCGCGCGAGGCACGCGATCTGCTACCGCCGCTGCCCGCGGGCAGCACCGTCACGGTGGGCTCCTTCGACGGGGTGCACCGGGGCCACCAGGCGGTGCTCGACGAGATCGCCCGGCGGGCGCGGGCGGCGGGGCGGGCGAGCGTGCTCGTCACCTTCGAGCCCCATCCGCTCGAGGTGGTGAACCCGCAGGCGGCGCCGCCGCTGCTCACGGTGGGCGCCGAGCGGCGGGAGATCCTGGCGCAGAGCGCGCTCGACTACGCGCTCATCCTGCGCTTCGACCGCCGGCTCGCCGCCCTGTCGCCCGAGCGCTTCGTGCGCGAGGTGCTGCTCGAGGGGTGCGCGATGCGCGAGCTCGTGATCGGCTACGATCACGGCTTCGGCCGGGGCCGCAGCGGCGACGTCGAGACCCTCCGGCGCCTCGGCGCCTCCGACGGCTTCGCGGTGGACGTGGTGGCGCCGGTGGACGTGGACGGGCAGCCGGTCTCGAGCACGCGGATCCGGCGCGCCGTCGCCGGCGGCGACCTCGCCACCGCGGCCCGGCTCCTCGGCCGGCCCTACCAGCTGAGCGGCACGGTGCGCCACGGCGAGCGGCGAGGACGCACGATCGGCGTGCCGACGATCAACCTCGCCGCGCTGCCGCCCCAGAAGCTGCTCCCGCCCGACGGCGTCTACGCCGTCTGGGTCGAGACGCCGGCGGGGCGGTTCGGCGGGATGATGAACCAGGGCCCGAAGCCCACCTTCCAGGACGGGCGGCGGACCCTCGAGGCCCACCTCTTCGAGTTCGAGGGGGACCTCTACGGGGCATGGGTGCGGGTGGAGTGGGTGAAGCGGCTGCGCGACGTGCGGCGCTTCGGCTCACTGGAGCAGTTGCAGGACCAGCTACAGCGCGATCGCGCGCAGGCGCGGGCGGCCCTGGCCGCCGGCCCCGAGAACCTTAGCCGCGTGTCGTCACACGCCTGAGAGCCAGATCCCGACGATGTTCTCCTCCATCCGTAACCGGCTCATCGTCATCGCCCTCCTCATCGGGGCGAGCATCTACTTCCTCTTCCCGCGCACGATCACCACGCGTGAGCGGGGACCGGACGGCGTGATGCACGACGTCACCACCACCGCGGTGCCGCTCAAGCGCGGCCTCGACCTCCAGGGCGGCATGCACCTCGAGCTCGAGCTCGATCAGTCGAAGCAGGTCTCGGCCGACCCGAAGCGCGACATCGAGCTCGCCCTCACCGTGCTGCGCAAGCGCATCGACGAGTTCGGCGTCACCGAGCCCGTCATCCAGAAGGTGGGCAGCGACCGCATCGTCGTCGAGCTCGCGGGCGTCACCGACCCCGCGCGCGCCACGGCGATCGTGCAGCGCAGCGCCTTCCTCGACTTCCGCATCACCGACAAGACGAACGCCCTCGCCAAGGCGCTCCCGTCGCTCGACCGCGCCGTGCGCGGCCTCGGCGTGACGTCGATCGACACGGCGAACAAGCCGGCGAAGCCCTCGGCGGTGCAGGAGCTCCTCGGCGCGGCCGACACGGCGAAGAAGGCGGCCGATTCCACCGCCCGGGCCGGCAAGGCCGGCGCCAAGGCCGACACCGCCGCGACCCCCGACACCGCCCCGGTGACCGGCGGCGTCCTCAGCAGCCTCATCCAGCCGGCCCCGACCGGCATCCCCGGCGCCTACATGGTCCCGGAGAGCGCCTTCCCGCGCGTGGACAGCCTGCTGCACCTGCCGGCGGTGGAGCGCGTCATTCCGCGGAACATCGTCCTCAAGTGGGCGGCGCAGCCGACCTTCGCCGGCGGCCAGGCGTATCGCCTGCTGTATGCGCTCGAGGACAAGAGCATGATCACGGGCCAGTACCTGGTCGACGCCCAGGCCCGGCTCGATCCGCTCACCAACGCCCCCGAGGTCGGCTTCACGCTCGACCGCGCCGGCGGGCGGAAGTTCCTGGACGGCACCTCGCGCCACGTCGGCGACTACATGGCGATCATCCTCGACGACCGCGTCCAGGGCGGGCCGCCGGTCATCGAGAGCGCGATCGGCCGCGAGGGCCGCATCACGCTGGCCGGCAAGACGATCGAGGAGGCGCGCGACCTCGCGCTGACGCTCAAGGCCGGCGCGCTGCCGACGCCGCTCAAGATCGTCGCGAGCCGCCAGGTGAACGCGAGCCTCGGCGCCGACTCGATCCACAAGGGGATCACGGCGGGCCTCGTCGGGACGATCCTCGTGATCGTCATCATGGTCGGCTACTACCGGCTCAGCGGCGTCCTCTCCGTGCTGGCGCTCGGGATCTACCTGCTCTTCACCCTCGGCGGCCTGGCCATGGTGGACGCCACGCTCACGCTACCGGGGCTCGCGGGTATCGTGCTCTCCATCGGCATGGCGGTGGACGCCAACGTGCTGATCTTCGAGCGCATCCGCGAGGAGCTCCAGGCGGGCAAGACCGTACGGCTCTCGGTGGACGAGGGGTTCAGGCACGCGATGAGCGCGATCATCGACTCGAACGTCTCGACCGTGCTGACGGCGCTCTTCCTGTTCCAGTTCGGCACGGGCCCGGTCAAGGGCTTCGCCGTGACGCTCACGCTCGGCGTCATCGCCTCGATGATCACGGCGGTCTTCGTCACCCGCACCTTCTTCATGATCTGGCTCCAGCGGAAGCCGGCCATGAGCACGCTGAGCATCTGAGCCAGGGTACGCGACCATGATCCGATTCTTCGCCCACGCGAACTACGACTTCATCGCCCTGCGCCGGTGGGCCTACGGGCTCACCGCGGCCCTCATCATTCCGGGGCTCCTGCACCTCTTCATCGCCGGGCTGAACTACAGCATCGAGTTCACCGGCGGCACGCTGGTGCAGGTAGAGGCGCAGCAGCCGGTGAACGTCGGCCGGCTGCGCGGCGCCCTCGACGCGGCCGGGCTGCGCGGCGCCGAGATCCAGACCTTCCAGGGCTCGAACGAGTTCACCGTCCGCGCCCGTGCCTCGCAGGAGGCCGTGCCGGCCGGCGCCGACGTCAACAACACCGAGGTCACGGGCCGCGAGGTCCGCACCGCGCTCGACCAGGCGGTCGGCGCCGGCAAGTACACGGTGGTGCACACCGAGGCGGTCGGCCCCAAGGTCGGCGGCGAGCTCCGGCAGAAGGCCTTCATGGCCATCTTCCTCAGCTTCTTCGCCGTGCTGGCCTACCTGGCGGTGCGCTTCGAGTGGCGCTTCGGCCTCGCGGCCGTGATCGCGACGGCGCACGACATCGTCGCCACGATCGCGTTCATCTCGGTGATGCGGCTCGAGGTGAGCCTGACGGTGGTCGCGGCGGTGCTCTCGATGGTCGGCTACTCGCTGAACGACACGATCATCATCTTCGACCGCGCGCGCGAGAACCTGAAGAAGCACCCGAAGGACAGCTTCAAGGACATCCTCAACCGCTCGGTCAACGAGACGCTCCCGCGCAGCGTGCTGACCCACGGCACGACGCTCGCCACCCTCCTCGCCCTCGTCATCTTCGGCGGCGAGGTGATCCGGCCCTTCGCGCTCGTGATGTTCTTCGGCGTCTTCACCGGCACCTTCTCGTCCATCTACATCGCCTCGCCGGTCCTGATGGCGATCGAGGAGAAGTGGCCCGGCCCGCACGGCCGCCGCGGCCTCGCCGCCAAGGCGCCCGCCGGCCGGCCCGCGCCCCGGCCCGCGCAGCCGGTCGAGGCCAGCCGCTGAGCGAGCCCGCCGGCCTGCCGGTCCTGATCGACACCCATTGCCACCTCGGCGACCCGGCCTACGCGCCGGACCGCGCCGAGGTGGTGGCGCGTGCGGGGGCGGCGGGGGTGGCGCACGTGGTCGTCATCGGCGAGTCGCGCGCGGCGAGCGAGCGCGCCCGTGCGCTCGCCGCCGCCGATTCGCGCCTGAGCGCCACGGCGGGCGTCCACCCGCACGACGCCTCGAGCTGGGACGCGGACGCCGCGACGTGGCTCCGCGGCGCGCTCGCCGACCCGCTCGTCGTCGCGGCGGGGGAGATGGGGCTCGACTACCACTACGATCACTCGCCCCGCGACCGCCAGTGGGAGGCCTTCGAGGCCCAGCTCGCGCTCGCGGCCGGGGCGGGGAAGCCCGCCGTCATCCACGCCCGGGAGGCGGACGACGACGTGGCCGCGATCCTCGAGCGCCATCCGCGCACCCGCTGCATCCTGCACTCGTTCAGCAGCGGCCTCGGCCTCCTGCGCCGCGGGCTCGCCCTCGGCCACTACGTGTCGTTCAGCGGGATGGTCACCTTCCGCAACTGGACGCTCGACGACGCGATCCGCGAGGTCCCGCTCGACCGCCTCCTCGTCGAGACCGACGGCCCGTACCTCGCCCCGGTCCCGCATCGCGGCAAGCGCAACGAGCCCGCCTGGGTGCGCCACACGGCCGAGCGCATCGCCGCGGTCCGCGGCCTCGACCCCGCCGAGCTCGCCGCGCGCACCACCGAGAACGCCCGCCGCTGCTTCGGCCCCCGCCTGGCGATGTCGTCCCCGGCCACCTGACCGTCGTCGACCGCCCCCGCCGGTCCGCCGTTGCCTCCCGCCCCCCGTCCGTCTATCCTCCCCGCCGAACCCCTTTCAGCCAGGAGAGCCAGATGTCGGTCGAGTTCGTGAGCACGGAGCAGGCGCCCAAGGCGATCGGCCCCTACAGCCAGGCCACCATCGCGGGCGGGTTCATCTACACGGCGGGCCAGATCGCCCTCGACCCGCAGACGATGGAGATCGTCCAGGGCGACGTGGCGACGCAGACGAAGCGGGTGATGGAGAACCTGCGCGCGGTGCTCGCGGCGGCCGGCAGCGACCTCTCGCGCGTAGTGAAGACGACCGTCTTCCTCACCGACATGGCCGACTTCGCGGCGATGAACGAGGTCTACGGCGCCGCCTTCGGCGACCACCGGCCGGCCCGCAGCACGGTCGCGGTCGCGGGCCTGCCGCGCAACGTGAAAGTCGAGATCGAGGTCGTCGCGACCCGCTGACGTCCCGCCGACGCGCCGCGGGCGCATCGCCGGCCGTACGCCGGCGCCTGGCTGGGAACGGGGGTGGAACGGGCCTGGTGGCCCGGCTAGTCTTCAAAACTACGTCGGAGACGCCTTCGGCGGCTCCGGTGGGTTCGATTCCCACACACTCCCGCCAGCGCGCCACTTCCACCGGGTCCCGCATGACCACCGCCCTGCGCTCCTTCGCCAGCGACAACACCGCGGGCGTCCATCCCGAGGTGCTCGCCGCCATCCAGGCCGCCAACGCGGGCGACGCGCCCGCCTACGGCGACGATCCGTGGACGGGGCGCGCCGTGGCGCGCTTTCGCGCGGAGCTCGGCGAGCGGACCGAGGTCTGCTTCGTCTTCAACGGCACCGGGGCCAACGTCGTCGGCCTCCAGACCGCGCTCCGGCCGTGGCAGGCGGTGATCTGCGCCGACACCGCGCACATCAACGTCGACGAGTGCGGCGCGCCCGAGCGCCTCACCGGCGCGAAGCTCCTCGCCGTGCGCACCGCCGACGGCAAGCTCCGCCCCGCCGACGTCGAGGGGCAGCTCCGCGGCATCGGCGTCGAGCACCACGTGCAGCCGCGCGTCGTGTCGATCACGCAGGCCACGGAATACGGCACCGTCTACACCGTGGACGAGGTGCGCGCCCTCGCCGACGTCGCGCACCGGCACGGGCTCGTGCTGCACATGGACGGCGCCCGCATCGCCAACGCGGCGGCGTCGCTCGACGTGCCGCTCCGCGCGCTCACGGCCGATGCCGGCGTGGACGTGCTCTCCTTCGGCGGCACCAAGAACGGCGTGCTGGTGGGCGAGGCGGTCGTCGTCTTCGACCCCGCGCTCGCGCGCGACCTCCGCTTCATCCGGAAGCAGGGCATGCAGCTCGCCTCCAAGATGCGCTTCGTCGCCGCGCAGTACGACGCGCTGCTCGCCGACGGGCTCTGGCGCCGCTCGGCGGCGCACGCGAACCGGCTCGCGCGCCGCCTCGCCGACGGCGTGCGCGACGTGCCCGGCGTGGCGATCACGCAGCCGGTCGAGGCCAACGCCGTCTTCGCCACGCTGCCGCCGGCGCAGATCGCCGCGCTGCAGGCGCGCTTCCACTTCTACGTCTGGGACGAGCGGCGCTCCGAGGTGCGGTGGATGACGCACTTCGCCACCACCGAGGCCGACGTGGACGGCTTTGTGCGCGCGGTGCGCGAGACGGCGATGGAGCCGCGGCCCGCCGCCGGGATCGCCGGGTGAGGCGCCCCGCGCCCGCGGCCGCGCTCGCGATCGCGTTGGTGGTCGCGGCGGCGTTCACCGCCGCCGCGCCGCTCGCCGCGCAGGATACGACCCGCGTCGCGCCGGACTCGACGCGCGCGGCGCCCGACACCGCCCGACCGGCCGGACCACCGGCGGCCCCGGCCGCGGCCGCGACGCCGGCTGCGGCGCCGGGACGCGGCCACCCGAGTCCCACCGGCGCGCTCGTGCGCTCGCTGCTGGTGCCCGGCTGGGGCCAGCTCTACGTGCACCGGCCCCTGACGGCCGGGCTCTTCGTGGGGCTCGAGGCCGTCACGCTGGGCTTCGCGCTCAAGTACAACCACGAGCTCCGGCAGGCGCGCCAGGCCGGCGACTCGGCCGCGATCCAGGACAAGACCAACAAGCGCGAGGACTGGCTCGTCTACATGGGCGTCAATCACCTGCTCGCCGGGCTCGAGGCCTACGTCTCCGCCCATCTCGCCGACTTCCCCCGCGACCTCGAGCTGCGCGCCGTGCCCGGCGGCGTCGCCGGCCGGGTCGCGCTCCCGCTCCGCCTGCGATGAATCCCGCACCCATCGGCATCTTCGACTCCGGCATCGGCGGTCTCACCGTGGCCCGCGCGGTGTTCGAGCGCCTCCCGCGCGAGTCCACGATCTACTTCGGCGACACCGCCCGCGTCCCCTACGGCCCGAAGAGCCCCGAGACGGTGCGGCGCTACAGTCTCGAAATCCTGCACTGGCTGCTGGGGCAGGGGGTGAAGGCGGTCGTGATCGCCTGCAACACGAGCACCGCCCACGCGCTCGACGCGCTGCGCGCGGAGTCGCCGGTGCCGGTGATCGGCGTGATCGAGCCCGGCGCGCGCGCCGCGGTGAAGGCGTCGCGCGGCGGCCCGATCGGCGTGATCGGCACCGCCGGCACGATCAAGAGCGGCGCCTACGCCCGCGCCATCCGCGCCCGCGCCCCCGAGGCGAGCGTCGAGCAGCAGGCCTGCCCGCTCTTCGTCCCGCTCGTCGAGGAGGGTTGGTTCGAGCACCCGGCCGCGGAGCTGATCGCGGCCGACTACCTCGCGCCCCTGCGCGCGGCGGGGGTGGACACGCTGGTACTGGGTTGCACCCACTACCCGCTCCTCAAGCCGCTCCTCGCGCGCGCGATGGGCCCCGAGGTGACCCTCATCGACAGCGGGCAGGAGACGGCCGCGGTGGTGGCCGACGTGCTGGCGCGGGAGGGCCTGGAAGCGCCGGCCGACGCCGTCCCCGCGCACCGCTTCGCAGTGAGCGACGACGAGCCGCGCTTCCTGCAGGTGGGCGCCCGCTTCGTCGGCGAGCGGCTGCGGGCGGTGGAGTCGGTGTCGGTGGGAGCCTGAGCCGGGCGGCTCAGGCCTCGAAGCGGCGGAGCGCCGCGCCCCGCTCGGTCACCACGGCGTAGCGGCCGCCGTCGAACCAGGCGCCGGGATTGAGATACTGGCGGCCGTCGGCGAAGTCCACGAGCGCGGGGCAGTGCGTGTGCGCCATGACGAGGCAGCCCAGCGACGGGTCGTGCTCGAGCGTCGCCTCCGCCCACGCGCGCTGGCGTGCCGCGGCCCGCTCCATCTCGGCCGCGCTCGCATGCCCGTCGCCGAGCCACGGGGCGAGCCGTTCGACGAGCGGGAAGCCCAGGTCGGGCGGGAGAAGTCCGAAGAGCGCGGAGGTGACGGGCAGGGAGACGAGCCGGTGCGCGAGCCGGCCCGTCGCGCTCCGGTCGGTGAGCCCGTCGCCGTGCACCGCGAGCACGCGCCGCGCGCCGACCGCGAGCGTCGCGCGCCGGGGCGCGAAGGCCAGTCCCAGGTCGTCGCGCCAGAAGCCGCGGTCCCACCGGTCGTGGTTGCCGCCGACCAGCGTCACCGGGACGCGCGCGGTGAGCCGCGCGAGCGCCGCGGCGACGCGGAAGCCGTGGCGCGGGATCGCCCGCCTGTAGCCGAACCAGAAGTCGAAGAGATCGCCGTTGACCAGGAGCGCGTCGCCCAGGTCGGGGACGCGCTCGAGAAACGCCAACAGCCGCGCCTCCGCCGGTGAGGGGCCGGCGCCCGGGCGCGGGGCGGCGAGGTGCGCGTCGGCGACGACGACGAGGGCTTCGGCGGGCACGGCCCAACGTACCGGGGCCGCCGGCGGGCCGCAAGCACAAGCGGCACACCGTCTTCGCAAAGCCTTGCGGGCCGCCGCCCGGCGGTCCGGCCCCGCGGCGCCCGGCGCCGCCGCGGCGGCTGTGGTCCTCCCGTCGCCCGGAGCGTCTACTGCTGATGCCGTCTCCCGATCCGGCGGGGCCGGAGCCCGCCCGCGCCGCGGCCGATCCGGTCTCCGAGAGCTTCGTCCGCGTGAACTACTCGGAGACCGACCAGATGGGCGTCGTCTACCACGCCAACTACCTAGTCTGGCTCGACATCGCGCGCACCGAGCACCTGCGGCGCACCGGGCTCACCTACCGCGAGCTCGAGGCGATGGGCTACCGGCTCGCGGTGGGTGAGGCGACGGTGCGCTACCGCCAGCCGGCCCGCTATGACGACCTGGTTCGCGTGCGCTGCTGGGTGCGCGAGGTCGCCAGCCGACGGATCGTCTTCGGCTACGCGATCGACGAGCCCGGCGCCGAGACCGGCGCCGGCCGGCTCCTCGCCACGGCCACGACCTCCATGATGGTGCTCGACGCCGAGATGCGCCTCGCCCACCTGCCGGGCCACGTCGCGGCCCGCCTGCGGCCGATCGCCGACCCCGTCCGGCTGTGAGTGGCCCCGTGCCGTTCGCCGCCTTTACCCTGTCCAACCGGGAGCCTTCCACGGTGCGCCTGTCCCCGACGCGCTCGCTGTCCTGCCGCCAGCCCCTGCCGTCCCGACCCGCGCCGCGCCGGCGCGCGGCGCGCGCGGCCCTGCTCGCCGGACTCGTGCTCGCCCTCGGGCTGCGGCCCGCGCCGCTCCGTGCGCAGGCGGAGTCGGCCGTCGAGATCCTCGCCCCGGTGCTCGCCGCCGAGGACGCCCGGCGCTGGGACGAGGCCGCGCTGGGTCGGGCCGCGTCGGCGGTCGAGCCGCTCGCGCGCAGCAAGGCGGCGCTCGCCATCGGCCGCATCGCCGACCTCCGCGGCACGCCGCTGCTGCTGCGGCTCCTCACCGATGCCGACTCGACCGTGCGCACCGATGCGGCGTTCGCCCTCGGGCTGATGCGCGACACCGCCGCGGTGCCCACGATCATCCAGCGGCTCGGCGCCCAGCCGGCGCTCGACACGATGACGGCGGCCGAGTTGATGACGTCGCTCGCCAGGATCGGGGGGCGGCAGGCCGCCGACTTCCTCGGCGCGGTCGTGCAGGCGCGCGCGCCGCTCACGGTGGCGCCGACCCAGCCCCTCGTGCAGCGCGCCGTCGGCGACGCCTGGCGGCTGGGTCGCCTCGCGCCGGTGGCCGCGCTGGTCCCGATGCTCGACTCGCCCGATCCGCTCACGCGGCAGCGCGCCTACTACACGCTGGGCCGCCTGCGCGCCCCCGAGGCGATGGACCGCATGCTCAGCGCCCTGCGCGACGGGGATGCGATCGTGCGCGCCAACGTGACCCGCGCGCTGGTGCGCGGCTATGCCGAGAGCGCGCAGCGTCCGCCCGCGACCATCGCCCGGCTGCTCGCGCCCGCCGTGGACGACATCGAGCCCGGGGTGCGCATCAACGCCATGCGCTCGCTCGGCACCTATCGCGATTCCACGCTGAGCCCGCGCGTCGGGCCGCTGGTGGACGACCAGTTCCCCCAGGCCCAGGTGCAGGCCGCCATGACCCTGGGTGATCTCGGCGGACGGGAGGCCGCCGCGCCGCTCCTGCGGGTGCTCCGCTCGCGGGCGCCGTGGGCGGTGCGCCGCGAGGCGCTCGTCTCGCTCGCGCGCGTCGACACGGCCGCGTTCTTCAAGAGCTGGGACGAGTGGCGCACGAGCCCCGACTGGCGCGACCGCGCCGCGGCCGCCGAGGCCTGGGGCCGGGCCGCGGGCGGAGCCGCGGGCAAGGGCGCGGCGGCCGCGCCGTTCTTCCTCTCGGACGGCGACGGCCGCGTCGTCGCCGCTGGCCTGCAGGCGTGGAGCGCGGCGGCGGACACCCCCGCCGTCGCGCTCGTCGAGGCCGCGCGCGCGCGCCTCGGCCACCCCGACGCCGCGGTGCGGAGCGTCGCCGCCGACGTGCTCGCGCGCGCGCCCGCGCCGACCGACGTGCCGGCGCTCGCGACCGCCTACCGGCGCGCCGCGGGCGACTCGTTCCCGGAGGCGATGATCTCGGCCCTCGGCGCGCTGCAGGCGATCGCGCGGCGCTCGCCCGCCGACTCCGTGCGCGTGACGCGCGAGTTCCTGCTCGCCGCTCCCGCGCCGCGCAGCTACGTCGTGCGCGGCTGGGCCGAGGCCAACTGGCCCGCGGCGGGCGATCGCTGGGGCCCCGCGTACCCGCTGCAGACGGGACGCACGCTGCAGGACTATCGCGAGCTGGTGCGCCGCTTCGTCCTGGGCGACAGCACGACGGCGACGCCGCACGTGATCATCGAGACCGAGCAGCGCGGCGCGGTGGAGATCGAGCTCGCGGGCCCCGACGCCCCGCTGACGGTCGCCAACTTCCTGCGGCTCGTGGATCAGCAGTTCTTCAACGGGAATCGCTGGCACCGCGTCGTGCCCAACTTCGTGGTGCAGGACGGCGACCCGCGCGGCGACGGATGGGGAGGCCCCGGCGGCGCCATCCGCGACGAGATCAACCGCCGCCGGTACGAGAAGCCGGTCCTCGGCATGGCACTGTCGGGGCCGGACACGGGGGGCAGCCAGTGGTTCATCAATCTCAGTCCCCAGCCCCACCTCGACGGGACCTACACGGTGTTCGGCAGCGTGGTCGGCGGGTGGGGTACGCTGACCCGCATCCTGCAGGGCGACCGGATCCGCACCATCCATCGGTGACCGCGATGCTGCGCCGCCGCCCGCTCGCCGCCCACCTCGCCGCGCTGCTCGCCGCGTGCTGCGTCGGGGCGGCCGCGCCGCGGGCGGCGCACGCGCAGTTCTTCCAGTTCGGCCAGAACAAGATCCAGTACCGCACCTTCGACTGGCGCATCCTGCACGGGCGGCACGTCGACCTGTACTACTACCCGGCGGAGGCGGAGCTCGCGCCGGCGGCGCTCGCCATCGCCGAGGCGAGCTACGACACGCTCGCGCTGCAGTTCGGCCACCAGGTGCGCACCCGCATTCCGGTCATCATCTACGCCTCGCACGTGGACTTCGAGCAGACCAACCTGCTCCCGTTCACGCCGCCCGAGGAGCTCCTGGGCTCGACCGACTTCCTCAAGCGCCGCGTGACGCTGCCGTTCGGCGGGAACTTCACCGACTTCCGCCACACGATGCGCCACGAGATGGTGCACGCCTTCCAGCTCAGCCTCGAGTCGGAGGCGTACTACCAGACGCTGCGCGGCACGCGCGTGAGTCTCCCGCTCTGGTGGACCGAGGGCCTCGCCGAGCTGTGGTCGGGCGGGGAGGACGCGCGCGACGAGATGATCCTGCGCGACCTGACGCTCACCGGGAAGCTGCCGCCGATTCAGCAGCTGGCCTACTACACCGGCGGGCTCGTCTATCCGCTGGGCGGGCGCATCCACCGCTGGCTCGCCGACACCTACGGCGACTGGCGCGTCGCGACGCTCTACAAGGAGATCACGCGCTACGACTCCTTCGACTCGGCGATCCGCGCGGTCTACGGCAAGCCCCTCGCGCAGCTCAACGAGGAGTTCCAGCTCTACATGCGGCGGAAGTACTACCCGGTGGCCGAGGACCGCGCGCCGCTGCCGGTGCTCGCGCAGCAGGTCGCGCCCATGGCGATCAAGCCCGTCTGGGTCCCGCCCGACTCGGCCGGCGGGGCGGGGAGCGCGATCTACGCCTCACCGGCCTCGGGCTATCTCACGGTGTACGAGAAGTCGCTGGCGCCGGGCGGCCGGCCGCGCGGGCTCGTCACCGGCGGGAAGTCGGCGGAGCTCGAGTCGTTCCACCCGTTCGCCTCGCGCCTGGATGCGTCGCGCTCGCCGCTGCTCCTCTTCTCGGCGCGCTACGGCGACCGCGATGCGCTCGTCGTCTGGCACGCGCGGAAGCGGAAGGTGGTCGGCCGCTACCAGTTCCCCGGGCTCGTGTCGATTCTCTCGCCGGCCTGGATGCCCGACGGCCGCGCGATCGTCTTCAGCGGCCTCTCGGAGTCGGGCGTCTCCGACCTCTACCGGCTCGACCTTCCCGGCGGCCGGCTCACCGACCTGACCAACGACCGGTACCAGGACCTCGATCCGAGTCCGAGTCCCGACGGCAGCCGCCTCGTCTTCTCCTCCGACCGCACGAGCCATGGCCCGGATGGCGCGAAGAACCTCTTCGTTCTCGACCTCCGCACCGGCGCCGTCCGCCAGCTGACCGACGGCAACTGGGAGGACGAGACGCCGGTGTGGACGAAGGACGAGCGCATCTGGTTCAGCTCCAGCCGCGACGGCGTGCTGAACGTCTTCTCGGTCGACACGACCGGGGCGGGGCGCCGGGAGACGAGCGCGTGGACGGGTGCCTTCGACCCCGCACCGATGCCCGAGGGCCAGGGGCTCCTCGTCGGCGGCTTCCACGACCTGAGCTGGCAGGTCTACCGCTACCCGGTGGACTCCGCGGCGCGCGCCGACACGAGCGACCACTTCCTCGCCGCCCAGCCGGCCGCGCCGGCCGGCGAGTGGCGCTGGCCCGCGCCCGCCGATACCGCCGGCACGACCGCGGTCGCGAGCGCCCAGCGCTACCGTCGCCGCTACACGCTCGACTTCGCCGCGGGCGACGTCGCCGCCGTGCCGGGCTACGGCGGGGTGCAGGGCGCCGCGTTCCTGCTCAGCGACATGCTCGGCGACAACCTGATCTACGGCTCGATCGCCTCCTTCCAGGGCCGGTCGGTCGGCGGGCTGCTCGACAACCTGAACGTCACCGGGATCTATCTCAACCGCGCCCACCGCCTCAACTGGGGCGTCGGCGGCTTCCGCGCGCGGGGCTACGCCTACGAGGGCGAGCTCTTCGCCGCCTATCGCGAGCAGTCGGTCGGCGGCATCGGACTCCTGCAGTATCCGCTCGATCGCTTCAACCGGCTCGAGGGGACGCTCGTCATGGAGCACTCCGATCGCCGCGAGCTGCTCACCACGGTGACGGCGCCGGACGACACGATCCGCGTCGGCTGGATCGCGTCGAACTACGCGAGCTTCGTCCACGACAACACCCTCTGGGTCCCGGCCGGACCGATCGACGGCCAGCGCTACAGCGTCACCGCCGGCCTCTCGAGCGACTTCTCGAACGGCCGCTTCGACAGTTTCTTGTTCTCGGGCGACTGGCGGAGGTACTTTCGTCTGGGCAGCGAGGCCGCCTGGGCGATGCGGGCCTTCGGCTACTGGAGCGGCGGCAACCGGCCCCGCCGCCTCAACATCGGCGGCACGCTCGGGCTCCGCGGGTATCCGTACTATGGCTACATCCTGGGCACGCGTGCCTGGATGGTGAATCAGGAGCTCCGCTTTCCGCTCCTGCGGCACCTGACGTTCGGCACCCCGCTGGGCGATGTCCGCTTCCCGGGGATCCAGGGGGCCATCTTCGGTGACCTGGGGCGGGCCTGGACCAGGAACACCACCGGCCGCGCCCTGCTCGGCAGCTACGGCGCCAGCTTCCGCCTGCCGGTGGCGCCCCTCGCCGTCTTCCGGCTCGACGTCGGCCGGCGCTTCGCGAGCAAGGACTTCCAGGGCTACAGTCTCGATGCCGACCAGACCAAGGGGACCTTCGTGACGTTCTTTTTCGGTTATAACTACTGATGCCTCAAAGACTTCGGTTCGTTCGTCCGCTTGACCGCCGCCGTCCCGGGGCCTATCTTCTCGTCCTCGGCGCCCTGGCGGCCACGGCCGCCGGCTGCTCGCGGGCGGCCCCGGCGCCGGTCGTGCCCGCCGGGGCGCAGCCCGTGACGCCCGACCAGGTCGCGAGCTGGGTCGCGCCGACGACGCCCGAAGGCCACCAGATCTACCGCTTCAAGTGGCTGTTTCAGGACGAGCGCTCGAGCGCGGGCGGCTCCGGCAGCGCCCGCCTCGCGGGTCCCGACTCGCTGCGCTTCGACGTGCGGGGGCCGCTCGGTGCCGGTGCGGCCGCGGCCTTCGTCGTCGGCGACACGGCGGTCTGGACCGATCCCGAGGACATCATCCAGCGCCTCGTCCCGAACTTCCCGCTCATGTGGGCGATGTTCGGCGTCGCGCGCCTCCCCGAGCCCGGCCGCGCGCTGCAGGGGGCGGCGGACGGCGCGACCACGGTCTGGCAGTACGTCGGCGCCGGCGACACGCTGAGCTACGCACGCACCGTCGGTGAGAAGGGCCGGCTCGTCACCGAGTTCCGCGAGCGCGGCAAGGTCGTGGGTCGCGCCGAAACGGCTCTCGGGCCCGACGGGCGGCCCCTCACCGCTCGGCTCACCGTGCCGAGCGTCCCCGCACGCCTGGACATCACCTTTGTCTCGAGTTCCGACACGACGGCGTTCCCTGCGCGGGTCTGGCGCCGTCCGCCGCCTCGTCAGTAGTCTCGTTCTCGCCGGCGGCGTGCTCGCCGCCGGCGGCTGCTACGGCTTCGCGGGCGGGGGGCTGCCGCCCGGCATCCGCACCGTCGCGGTCCTGCCGTTCGAGAACCTCACGAGCGAGCCCACGCTCACGCAGGCGGTGAACGCGAGTGTTCGCAACGCCGTCGAGGGCCGGCTCGGCCTCCGCGCGGCGGGGCAGGCGCAGGCGGACGCGCTGGTGCGCGGTTCCATCACGCGCTACGAGCCCGACGTGCCGGTCGCCTTCACCGGCGACCCGAACAGCAGCCGCGTCGACGTCACGCGGCGGCTCGTGCAGATCACCGTGTCGATCCAGATCGTCGATCAGCGCCAGAACGGCCGCACGCTGTGGGAGCGGCAGGGTCTCACGGTCGAGGGCGACTACGACACCGGCTCGCCCACCGGGGAGCGCGACGGCCGCGACCGCGCGCTCGATCGTCTCGCGACGACCATCGTCGAAGGAGCCCAATCGCAATGGTGACCGGCCGCCGTGGGTCCAGCTCGCTGGGCTGCCTTTTCACGCTGCTGATCTTCGTCACGGTGCTCTACTACGGTATCAACATCGGCGAGGTCTACTTCCGCTACTACCAGCTCGTCGACGAGATGCGGGTGCAGGCGCGCCTCGCGCCCGGCCTCGCCGACGACGTGATCCGGCGGCGGCTGGAGGACAAGATCGACCGGCTCGATCTCCCGCCCGAGGCCGCCCGCCTGACGATCCGCCGCTCGGCCCGCGACCGCGCGATCACGATCGCCACGCGCTACGCGGAGACGGTCGAGCTGCCGTTCTTCCAGCACACCTTCATCCTGCGTCCGCGCGTCTCCGAGCCGCTCTGAGCGGCGGCGGCGCGCTTCCCATCCGTCAGCCCGGAGTTCCCGCGTGTCCCGTCCCGATGGCCGATCTCCGACCGCGCTGCGCCCGGTCGTCCTCGAGCGCCAGGCCAACCCGTATGCCGAGGGCTCCTGCCTGATCCGCATGGGCGGCACGCTCGTGCACTGCACCGCGTCGGTCGAGCCCGGCGTGCCGCCGTTCAAGAAGGGCTCGGGCGAGGGGTGGGTGACGGCCGAGTACGCGATGCTGCCGCGCGCCACCGCCGACCGCACCGCGCGCGAGCGGCACGGTCCCGGCGGGCGCACGCACGAGATCCAGCGCCTCATCGGCCGCTCGCTGCGCGCGGCGATGGGCACGATGGCCTTCGGCGAGTGGACGATCCGCATCGACTGCGACGTCCTGCAGGCCGACGGCGGCACCCGCTGCGCGAGCATCACGGGCGGCTGCGTCGCCCTCGCCGACGCCTGCGCCTGGCTGGCCGGTCGCACCGGCGCGCCCTCGCCCTTCGGCCAGCTCGTCGCCGCCGTCTCGGTCGGCGTGGTGGCGGGCGAGGTGCGGCTCGACCTCGCCTACCTCGAGGATCGCGACGCGGAGGTGGACGCCAACCTGGTCATGCGCGCGCCCGCGCAGTACGTCGAGGTGCAGGGCACCGGCGAGCACGGCACCTTCGACCGCGCGACGCTCACCCGGATGCTCGACCTGGGCGATCAGGGCCTGGCCCAGCTCTTCCGGCTCCAGCGCGAGGCGCTCGGGCTCGGCGCATGAAGCTGCTCGTCGCCACCCGGAGCCCGGGGAAGCAGCGCGAGGCCTGCTGGCTGCTCGAGGCGGCCGGCCACGAGGTCGTCTTTCCCGACGAGGCCGGCATTCCCGAATCCGCCGCCGAAGCCGCGCTCGAGACCGCGCCGAGCTTCGAGGGCAACGCGCGCCGGAAGGCGGAATACTTCGCGCGGCGGACCGGGCTGCCCACCGTCGCCGACGACTCGGGCCTCGAGGTCCTCGCGCTCGGCGGCGAGCCCGGCGTGCGCTCGAAGCGCTGGGCCGGCGCCACCGGCAGCGCGGCGGAGGTGGACGCCGCCAACAACGCCGAGCTGCTGCGGCGCCTCGCGGGCGCGCCGCCCGAGAAGCGGCGGGCGCGCTACCGCTGCGCGCTCGCCTTCCTGCGCGCGCCCGACGCCGCGCCGGCGATCTTCGAGGGGACCTGTGCCGGCACGATCCTCGACGCCCCGCGCGGTGCGGGCGGCTTCGGCTACGACCCGCTCTTCCTGAGCGCCGAGCTCGGCCGCACCTTCGCCGAGGCGACCCCGGAGGAAAAGAACGCCGTGAGCCATCGCGCCCGCGCCTTCGCCCGTCTCCTCGCCGCGCTCGACGAGACATCCGGGCGCGACGACGCTACCCGGGCTCCGTAGCGGGTGGTATCTTCGGTTCGCCGGCACGGCCGGCCCGCGGGGTGTGGCGCAGTCCGGTAGCGCGTCTGCTTTGGGAGCAGAAGGTCCCGGGTTCGAATCCCGGCGCCCCGATTTCAGGCGGGAGGGCGGGAAGGGCGGGACGGCGGGAAATCCATTGAACGAGCGAGCCTCCGGTGTCTGCACCGGAGGCTCGTCGCATCTCGGGACCTCCCGCCGTCCCGCCATTCCGCCTTATTTCACCCACCCCGGTCGCCGATAAGCCGTCGCATCGAACAGCCCCGGCTCGAGCGGCACGTTCGCGTGAATCTCGTCGTAGATCTCCCGCTGCACCTCCCGGCCGTTCACCCGGATGATCACGTCCGGGGCGATCCAGCCGCCGGCGAGCGGCTGGTACTTGTCGAACACCACGTCGAGCAGCGGGGCCGGCGCGTTCGGCTGGTTCGGGTTCGGCGGCAGTTGCTGGATGAGCCGCACGAAGAGGAGGCGGTCCTTCTCCACCCAGAACTGGGTCGCGGTGGTGTCGCCCTCCGAGGCGCCGACGATCCAGACCGGCCGGCCCTGCCAGACGCCGTCGTGCACCTTCGAGAGATCCGTCCCCTCGGCGCGCAGCTGCGCGACGCTGCTGTCGACCGGCTGGCCGTAGACGTCGAACCCGAGCGTCATGAGGAGATTGCGGTCCTGCCGCGCCGCCGCGCGCTGCCCGCGGCGGAAGGTGATCGCCGAGTCGCCGAGGAAGAGGATCGCGTTGCCGCTGTCCACCGGCGCGATGTCGATGCGCAGCTTGCCCGGCAGGAGACTGGCCTCGTACCAGGTCTCGTGGCGGGTCTCGCCGCTCGGCGTCGTGCGCGTCGTCTGCTGCCGGAAGGTCAGCGTCTTGTACCACTTGCCCGCGTAGCGGTCGTGCATCAGGCGCAGCACCGCTTCGCCGTCTGCCGGGGCGGCCGCCGAGGGCGCGACCGCGCCGCCGGTGCTGGAAGTGGTGGTGCCGCCCGCGCAGGCGGCGGCGAGGAAGAGCAGGGGAGCGAGCGTCGGTCGAACCACGTGGCCTCCGGGGGCGGGGGACGCGGCGCGCCGGGCGGCGCGCCGCGAGGGTGGAGCCGGCTGAGACTGCCCGATGAAACTGCCCGACTGGTGCGTCCCGTACGGAGGGGCGCTGAGCCGGGTTTCGCCGGAGTGCGTTCGGGTTAGCTTTGTGCGATGGCCGCGCGCGTCGCGGCGCCGGCGCCCGTAGCTCAGCTGGATAGAGCATCCGCCTTCTAAGCGGATGGTCGCAGGTTCGAGTCCTGCCGGGCGCGCTTCCATCCCTGCGAGGTTCCCATGACCGACGGCCCCTCCGACAAGTCGCGCAGCGTCGCGCTGCTGCTCAGCATCTTTCTCGGATTCGTCGGGGCGCACCGCTTCTACACCGGCAAGACCGGCACCGCGGTGCTCATGGCGCTCACCGCCGGCGGCCTCGGGCTCTGGTGGATGTACGACATCATCCTCCTCGCCGGCGGCGGCTTCCGCGACGCCGGGGGGCGCCTGGTGCTGAACTGGGATGCCGAGTCGCTCGACTCCGGCGCGTCCGCCGCGATCCCGCAGGCGGTGCTCGACGAGCTCGAGCTGCTCCGGCACGAGGTCGCCGAGCTCGCCGAGCGCGTCGACTTCACCGAGCGGCTCCTCGCCCGACCGCCGGAAGACCGCACCCCCTCGCCGCCGACCTTCCGCTGAGGCCCGACCGATGGTGACACCGCCGCGGCCGCGGTTCCGGCCGCGGCGCGACGACCTGCGTGCCATGGCCCGGCTCGCGCTCCCCGTGGTCCTGGTGCAGGTCGGCCTCATGACGATGGGCACGGCCGATACGATCATGGTCGGCCACCTCTCGGGCCCCGCGCTCGCCGCCGTCGCGCTCGGCAACCTGTACTTCTTCGCCGTCGTCATCTTCGGCCAGGGCGCCCTCATGGCGCTCGATCCGCTCGTGGCGCAGGCCGTGGGCGCGCGCGACGCCGCCGCGGTCGCGCGCGCGCTGCAGCGCGGTCTCCTGCTCGCGGGGCTGCTCGCGCTGCCGCTCGCGCTTCTCCTCCTGCCCGCCGGGGCCGTGTTCGACCGGCTCGGGCAGCCCGGCGAGATCGTCCCCATCGCCGCGGCCTACGCCCGGGTGAGCGCCGTCGGCGTCCCGCCGTTCCTCGCCTTCATCGTGCTCCGGCAGACGCTGCAGGCGCTGGGACGCCTGCGCCCCGTCGTCGTCACGATCGTCCTGGCCAACCTCGCGAACGTCGCCGCGAACTGGGTACTCATCTACGGCCATCTCGGCGCGCCGCCGATGGGCGCCGTCGGCTCCGCCTGGGCCACCGTGGCGAGCCGCTGGCTCATGGGCCTCGGGCTGGCGGCGCTCGCCTGGCCCGCGCTCCGGCCGGCGCTGCGGCCGCTGCGGCGCGAGGTGCTCGAGGCCGCGCCGCTCGCGCGCATGCTGCGCCTCGGCGCGCCGATCGGCGCCCAGCTGCAGCTCGAGTTCGGCGCCTTCGGCGCGATCGGCGTCCTCATGGGCTGGCTCGGCGCGCGCGAGATGGCCGGCCACCAGGTCGCGCTCAACCTCGCCTCCCTCACGTTCATGGTCCCGCTCGGCATCTCGGGGGCGGCGGCCGTGCTGGTCGGTCAGGCCGTCGGGGCGGGCGACGACGCGCGCGCACGGCGCGCCGCCGGCGCGGCGCTCGCGCTCGCTACCGCCTTCATGGCGCTCAGCGCGCTCGCCTTTCTCACCGCGCCGCACCTCCTCGCACGCATCTACGCCACGGATCCCGTCGTCGTGGCGATCGCCGCGCTGCTGCTTCCGATTGCGGGACTCTTCCAGCTCTTCGACGGCTGGCAGGTCGTCTCGATCGGCGTCCTGCGTGGCGTGGGCGACACCCGCGCCCCGATGATCCTCAACGTCCTCGGCTTCTACGCG
Organism: Gemmatimonadales bacterium; assembly: GCA_035760645.1. Lineage (GTDB taxonomy): Bacteria > Gemmatimonadota > Gemmatimonadetes > Gemmatimonadales > GWC2-71-9 > DASSTY01. Next base: position 5,943 of record DASTSO010000023.1, on the reverse strand, counting down.
ATCGGCCTGCCGGTCAGCGCGCTGCTCGGCTTCCGCGTCGGCGCGGGGCCGCGCGGCCTCTGGTGGGGGCTCGTCGTCGGCCTCGGCGTCGTCGCGCTCCTCCTGCTCGCACGCGTGCGGCGGCGGCTCGGACGCGGGCTGCGCCGCCTCGCGGTGGAGGCCCCGGGGCGGGACCTGCCGAGTGCCGCCCCCTCCCCGACGCCTCCGCGGGACCGGGCAGCGCGGCGGGCCTGATGCTGTTATCCTACGCCGGAACGAGACGCGGGATCGCCCATTCACGCAGGTGGAGCTGAGATCATGGCCGAGAACGAGCCCGAATATCTGAAGGCATTGCGGGAACAGCAGGAGCGGCGGAAGAGCGGCGCGAAGGGCGCGGCCGCGCCCGCCCAGACCGGTGGCATGACGATGCAGGAGCGCGAGGCGGTGAAGTGGGCCCGCGAGGTCGGCGGCAAGCAGGAGCCGCAGGTGCAGCCTTCGGTGCGCGGGGCGCGCTGCGTCGTGCTCTTCAAGCCGGCCTCGATCGACGGTCGCGCCCCGCTCGTGCTCGACGGCGTGCCGAGCCGCGAGGCGCTCGCCGAGCGGCTCCGCGTGGCCGACAGCAACGGCCAGGAGGTGCTGGGCTGCTACGAGGTGACCACCGCGCGTCCGCTCGAGGTGGAGAAGAAGGGCACCGAGTACGGCTTCACCCCCGGCCGCGCGCGCGAGCTGCCGAAGCCGATGAGCCCCGCGCAGATGATTCGCCAGGCGACGCGCCAGGCGGAGGAGCTCGCCAAGAGCCGGAAGTTCGACGACCGCGACCGCGGCGGCCGCGGTGGTGGCCCCGGGCGCGGCGGCCAGGGCCGGGGCGGCGGGCGTGGCCCGGGGCGGGGCGGCGGGCCGACCGGTGGCAGCGGCAGCAGCGGCGGCAGCGGCAGCGGCGGCAGCCCCCGCTGAACGCGCGCCTCGGATCGTCCGCTTCACGCCTCCACTCGCGGCGCCTCGTCCTCTCCGGAGCACGAGGCGCCGCCTGCATCACCTACCTGCTCAGGAGTCAGGCATGACCGCACCCGTCCGCTCCACCGACCCGCAGGAGGCCGGCACCGCCGTGGCCGGCGTGGACACGATCCGTGCCGCCTTCCCCGCGCTCGAGCGCCGCCACGCCGGCCTGCCGGTCGCATACTTCGACGGCCCCGGCGGCACCCAGGTGCCGCGGCGCGTCGTCGATGCCATGGCGGACTACCTCCTCCATCACAACGCGAACACGCACTGGGTCTATCCCACCAGCGTCGAGACCGACGCGGCGATCGCCGCTGCGCGCACCGCCGCCGGCGACCTTCTCGGCGCACGGCCCTCGGAGATCGCCTTCGGCGCCAACATGACCACGATCGCCTTCCACCTCGCCCGCGGCCTCGGCCGCGCCTGGGGCCCGGGCGACGAGATCGTCACCACCGAGCTCGATCACCACGCGAACGTCGCCCCGTGGCTGGCCCTCGCGAAGGAGCGCGGCCTCACGGTGCGCCGGGTGCGGTTCGATCCGGCGAGCGGGGAGCTCGACTGGGAGGACTTCGGACGCGCGCTCGGACCGCGCACTCGCCTGGTCGCGATCGGCGCCGCCTCCAACGCGCTCGGCACCATCACCGACGTGCGCCGCGCCGCGGCGCTCGCGCGTGAAGCTGGCGCGCTCTCGTTCGTCGACGCGGTCCACTACGCACCGCACGCGCTGGTGGACGTCGGCGAGATCGGCTGCGACTTCCTCGCCTGCTCGGCCTACAAGTTCTACGGGCCGCACATCGGCCTGCTCTACGGGCGCGAGGAGCTGCTCGCCAGGGTCGACGTGCCGAAGCTCGCGCCCGCGCCGGACACGGCGCCGGACCGGCTCGAGACCGGCACGCAGAATCACGAAGGGATGGTGGGGGCGGCGGCGGCGATCGACTTCCTCGCCGCCCTCGCTCCCGCGGGCTCGCGCCGCGAGGGGCTGGCGGCGGCCTTCGCCGCGCTGCATCGGCGGGGTCAGGAACTCGTCACGCGGCTCTGGGAGGGGCTGGGGAGCATCCGCGGGGTGCGTCTCTACGGGCCGCCGCCGGGGCGGCCGCGCACGCCGACGATCGCGTTCACCGTCGACGGGCTCCCGTCGGAGCAGGTTGCGCGCCGGCTCGTCGACGCCGCGCTGTTCGTGTCCAACGGCGACTTCTACGCGAGCACCGTCGTCGAGCGGCTGGGGATCCCCGAGGGGCTCGTGCGAGTCGGGGCGGCCTGCTACACGACGATGGCCGAGGTGGATCGCCTGGTCGAGGCCGTCGCGCGGCTCCCCGCCGGGCGGTGAGCCGCCTGCCACTGAGCCCGCGCGCGCGGGCTCAGTGGCAGGCGCCGCTGCCCCGGTCCCGGAAGCCGCTCGGGTCGGCGGGCACGAATTCCCACGCGTAGCCGCCCGCGTAGAGCGTCAGGCGCAGCACGCCGAATGTGCCGCTGTGGGAGGCCTCGCTGTTCGGCCGCCGGGTGCCGAGCCCGTAGGCGTGGGCGCCGCCGGTCCCGACGACGAACTCGCGGATCCCGCGCGCCTCGTCCGGCGCACCGGTCGGCGTCTGCGGCGCGAAGCGCTCGTAGTCGTGATCGTGTCCGTTCAGGACCAGCTCCGCCCCCGCGTCGTGGAGGACCTGCCAGACCGCGGTACGGCCGGGGTTGTCGCCGTGCTCCACGCCGGAGCTGAAGCGCGGCTCGTGCCAGAAGGCGAGGGTGCACGCGGCCGGATGCGCCGCGAGATCCTGCGCGAGCCACGCGAGCTGCGGCGAGCCCGCCCCGATGTCGATCTCGCCGTTCAGCGCGACGAGGTGCCAGCCGTTCAGGTCGAAGCTGTAGTACCCCCTGCCCGGGGGGCCTGCCCGGGCGCCGAAGTACCCGAAGTAGCCCGCTGCCTCGCGGGTCAGGTAGTCGTGATTGCCCGGCGCGGGATAGGTGCGGCTCTTGAACCGGCCCCAGGTCGGCGCGTAGCACTGGGCATACGCCTGCGGCGAGCCGTCGGGGTACACGTTATCGCCCAGTGTGAGGACGGTGCCGTCGAGGCCCTCCACGAGCGCCGCCGTCGAGTCGTCGCCCATGCCGGTGCACGTGGCGATGTCGCCGGCTGCGAGCAGGCTCGCGGTCGGGCCGTTCACCACCGTCACGGCCATCGAGTCGGTGGCCTCGCCCGCGCTCACGCGGACGGTGGCGAGGCCGGGCGCCACTGCAGTGATCTCGCCGGCCGCCGACACGGCGGCCACGGTCGGCGCGCTCGAGCTCCAGGTGAGCGACGCGGGGGCCACCGGCGCGCCGCCCGGTCCGAGCGGCCGGGCGGCGTCCGCGAGTCGCTCGCCGACGCCGAGGGTGACGCTCGTGAGGCGCAGCGCCAGCGTCGCCGGCCCCGGCCCGACGGCACCGGGGCCGCTGAGGGAGCGTCCGTCGCCGCAGCCCGCGACGGCGACGCAGACGACGATCAGGAACGCGGCAGGGAAGCAGTGGCGGGAAGGCATCGATGAGACGGGGGATCCGGAAACGGGGGCACATCAAAGCGGCGCCCCACGAGAGACGCCGCTCGTGATCGGACGGGTCGCTGCCCTCAGCCCTTGTGGGCGTGCGCGTCGCGCATGGCGCGCACGTGGTCGTGCGCTTCCTTCACCTGCATGTACTGCCGCTCGACGATCATCCGCAGCTCGGGGCTCAGGCCGCTGTCGAGCGCCTGCCGATAGGCCTTCACCGCGTAATCCTCGCCGCGCTCCGCCTCCGCCAGCACGGCGTGGTCGTCCTTGCCCGTCACCGCGCTCTTGATGTTGATCCAGCCGCGGTGAGCCGCGGCCGCCGCGTGGCCGTGGTCCGCCGGATCGCCGCCCAGGCGCTGCACCTCGCGCTGCAGCTCGGCCACGAACTCGGCGCGCTGCTGCGCGTAGCTCTGGAAGAGCCGCTTGAGGTTGGCGTCGTCCACCCCGTCGGCGGCGGTGCGGAAGCCCTGCTCGCCGTCGCGGCAGGTCTCGAGCAGGTTGTTCAGCGTGGACAGCGCGTCGCTGCGGTCCGTGGTTGCCTTCGCGTCGTTCGTCCGATCCATGGTCGTCCCCCTCCCGGTAGGTGCGCGCCGTGCGCGGCTCAGTGCGTGCGCTTGCCGGGCTGGCCGCCCGCGCCGCGCTCGGCCTCGACGTTGACGAGACTCTCGGCCAGGGCCGTGAGCTTTTCGTCGGTCGCCTCCTCCTCGCTCAGGTTCTGGCCCAGCAGGTCGTGCACCTGGTTGTAGCCCAGCATCTCGGCATAGGTCGCGAGGCAGCCGTAGCTGGCGATCTCGTAGTGCTCGACCTTCTGGGCCGCGGCGATGATCGCGGCATCGGCCACGCCGGGCTCCATGTTCTCGCCCATCATCTTCTCGCCCTCGGCGATGATGCCGGCCATACCCGCGCACTTCTCGCGCTTGGCCTCCTTGCCGAGCAGGCGGAAGGCCTCTTCGAGGCGCCGTACGTGCCCCTCGGTCTGCTGCAGATGCAGCTGGAAGGCGTTCTGCAGCTCGGGGGTGCTGGTCGCGTCGATCATCTTCGGCAGCGCCTTGAGGATCTGATGCTCGGCGTCGTAGACGTCCTTCATCTCGTGCACGAGCAGGTCATCGAGGGAGCTAAGCTTCGCCATCGTCCGTCTCCTGGTCATCCGGCCCACATCCGGGCCCGCCCCGGCGCGCGGCGCCGCAGCGCCGACGCACGGGCACGCGGCCGCGTCGAAGGCCCAACGTAGACGCCGCCCGGGGGCGTGACCGTGCGCTGGCTCACCCGCAGCGGCGCCCTCCGGGGCCCGCCGGTGCCTTTGTTCCCCGCGCGCGGCCGCGGCAGTGGTCGGCGCGCGGGGAACAAAGGCACCGGCGGCGTGGTTGGTAGGCCAGCCCCTCGGGAGCCGCTCTGGAGACGCTCCCGAGGGGCGGGGCTTGCGGCCCGGAGAGGCCTTGGTTAGTATTGCCGCCCCGCTGAGAAGGCGCTTCGCAAGTCGAAGTCGGGGGCCCGGTTGCCGGGCCGATCACCCGCGCGGCAGGACGGCGCGAGGGGTTGACGAATCGAGGCGAAGCGGCTACAATTCGGGGCTCCACCAAACGGCGCTTTCGAGCGGCCGACGGCGGAGCGGTGGCGAGCGGGAACAGCGTCGGATCCCAAGGTGCCGGAACGGCTTACCTCGATGAACCGACCCCTTGACTCAGGCCACGAAGGGTGCTAGAATCTGCGCCCCTGCAGTGCGGCGGTCGGCGGCAAAAGCGAAGTGAAGGCGGCTCGAAAGACCCCTTGACGAAGCGACGCTGACCAGCTAAAATGAGGGGCTCGCGGCGAAACGCCTCGCGAAAGCGAAACGGCAGACGCCGCAACAAGTTGAGAAGGTCGGCTCGGGCCGCGTGCCTGGGCAGCTCTTTGACAAGTGATGTTGAGCTAGAGGTGAATCGAGTGCGGACCCTATGTCCGAGCCGTCTATCAGAGGGCGGTCGGACGGGTTTAACTCTGAAATTGTGATTCCGAGACGATTAACCAGATCGTTCGGATCGAGCTATATCGAACTATCCATTGGAGAGTTTGATCCTGGCTCAGGACGAACGCTGGCGGCGTGCCTAACACATGCAAGTCGAACGGGTCCCGCAAGGGATCAGTGGCGGACGGGTGCGTAACACGTGAGAAAGATGCCTATCGCTGGGGGATAGCCGGCCCAACGGCCGGGTAATACCGCGTACGCCGATCGAGTCGCATGGCTTGGTCGGGAAAGCAGCAATGCGGCGATAGAGTCTCTCGCGGCCTATCAGCTAGTTGGTGAGGTAACGGCTCACCAAGGCGACGACGGGTAGCTGGTCTGAGAGGATGGCCAGCCACATTGGGACTGAGACACGGCCCAGACTCCTACGGGAGGCAGCAGTGGGGAATATTGCGCAATGGGCGAAAGCCTGACGCAGCGACGCCGCGTGCGGGATGAAGGCCTTCGGGT
>DASTSO010000022.1:0-13096 GCA_035760645.1 Gemmatimonadales bacterium | reverse complement strand
TGAGGGTCGGCGACGTCGAGCGGCGGGCGCCCGGGTGAGCACCCGGTCCTGCCGGAACCGCGACTCCTGCTGCGTGACGTTACGCCCGCCGTCAGGCGGTGTCCAGATCGTCGATCGTGCGCGCTCAGGCCGCGTCCGGATCCACCCCCGCGCGCCGCAGGAAGCGCTCGGCGAGCTGCTCGAGGCGGTCGTTCCCCGCGGCGCGCGCCTCGGCGAGGATCGCGCGCACCTGGGGCACGAGCGCCGGCGCGCCGAAGGCGTAGCCCGTCGCCTCTTCGGCGGCGGCCGAGTCGCCCTCGTGGGCGCCCTGCAGCAGGGCGCGCGCGGCCGCGGCGGCGTAGCCGGGGTCGTCGCGCGGCGGGAGCGGAAAGCGGTGGCGTGGGTCGGGACCGTCGCGGTCCTCGCTGACGAAGGCGCGGGACATGCGCCGAAAGCTAACGCCACCCGTTGCGCGCGCGGTGACGGACGGGCACGTTCCGGGCGCGCCGCCTCCGGCGCGCCTGCCCCGAGCGCTCGACCGCGGCCGCGCCGCCCGGAGATCCCGCGTGACGTTCGTCCTCGACATCGTCGTCCTGCTCTTCGTCGCGGTGGGCGGCGTGCTCGCGGCCCGGCTGCTCCGGCTGCCGACGATCGCCGGCTACCTGCTCGCCGGCCTCGCGGCGGGCCCCGCCGGGCTCCACCTCCTCGCGCACTCGGCCGTGCTCGACCGCATCGCCGAGCTCGGCGTGGCGCTCCTGCTCTTCGGCGTGGGCGTCGAGGTCTCGCTCGAGCGCCTGCGGCGCGCGCTCGGCCGCATCGTCGCGGGCGGCGCCCTGCAGGTGCTGCTCACGATCCTCCTCACCGCGCTCCTCTTCCGCGCGCTGGGCTTCGCGTGGGCGGTGGCGGCGTTCGTCGGCTGCCTCGTCTCGCTCTCCTCCACGGCGGTCGTCTTCAAGCTCTACGGCGAATCCGGCGAGCTCGACGCGCCGCACGGCCAGGCGGCGGCCGGGATCCTCCTCTTCCAGGACCTGGCGCTCATCCCGATGATGCTGCTCGTGCCGGTGCTCGCCGCGCGCGGCGGACCCGGCGTGCCGCTCCAGGCCGCCCTGGCGCTCGGCAAGGCGGCGCTCGCGCTCGTCGGACTCCTCGTCCTGGGCCGGCTGGTGCTGCCGCGCGCGCTCGCGCTCGTGGCGCGCGCCGGGCTCGTCGAGCTCTTCCCGCTCACCGCCCTCGTCACCGCGTTCGGCACCGCGCTCCTCGCCTCGGCGCTCGGGCTCTCGCTGCCGATCGGGGCCTTCCTCGCGGGGCTCGCGCTCTCGGGGAGCCGCTACTCGCACCAGATCTTCGCCGAACTGCTGCCGCTGCGCGACGCGTTCGTCGCGGTCTTCTTCACCTCCGTGGGGCTGCTCTTCGATCCGCGCGCGCTCGCGACGGCGCCGCTGCTGGTGGTCGCGGTGCTCGCGGCGGTCGCGCTCAAGGCACTCGTCACCGGCGGCGTCGTGCGCCTCCTCTGGCGCACGCCCGGCGCGGCCGTCCTGACCGGGCTCGCGCTCGCGCAGGTCGGCGAGTTCGCCTTCATCCTCGCGGCCACCGGGCTCCGGGCGGGACTCCTCTCGCTCGCGATCGAGCAGGCGGTCCTCGGCGCCACCATTCTCACGATGGCCGCGACGCCGTTCCTCATCCGGCTGGGCCGGCGCGCGGGCCGCCTGGGCGAGGCGCGCCCGGGCGCGCCCTCGGAGGCGGCGCGCCATGCCGCGCGCGAGCACGTCCTCGTGGTCGGCTACGGCCGCACCGGCCAGGCGATCGCCCGCGTGCTGCGCGGGGCGGGGCTGCCGTTCGAGGCGATCGACCTCGTCCCCGACAACGTCGAGGCGGGCCGCGCCGAGGGCGTCGCCGTGCGCTTCGGCGACGCCACGCGCCGTGCCACGCTCGAGGAGGCGGGTGCGGCGCAGGCGCGGGCCGCGGTCGTGACGGTGGGCGATCCGGTGGCGACGCGGCGCATCGTCGCGCTGCTGGGGGAGCTGAATCCGGCGGTGCCGGTGATCGTGCGCGCGCACCGTGTAGACGAGGTCGCGGGGCTCGAGCGGCTGGGAGCCGACGAGGTCGTGCCCGCCGAGCTCGAGGCGACGATCGAGGTGTTCACCCGGCTCCTCACGCGCCTCGGCGTGCCGCATCACGTCGTGCGGATGCAGGAGCGGCTGATCCGCGCCGAGCACTACCGCGCGCTGCAGGCGGGGCCGCGCGCGACCGGGCTCACGGAGGCCGCCCGCCAGCGCATCGCCGGCGGGCTGGTGGAGACGGGGATGGTGCTGGAGGGCAGTCCGGCGGCGCACGCCACGCTCGCCGAGCTCGCCGGCGCGGCGCGGGTGCTCGCCGTCATCCGCGACGACCGGGTGCTCGAGCGGTGCGATGCCGCGACTCCGCTCGAGCCGGGCGATCTCGTCGTGCTCTTCGGTTCCCACGAGGCGGTGGCGCGCTCGGTGGCGCTGCTCGAGCGCGCGGTGGAGCGCGCCGCGGAGCGGGACAGCGAGTGACGAAGAGGCGAGTGACGAAGATTCGCGTGAGGCGCGTCACAGCCATGCCGACGGTTGCAGCCGCCGACGAACACTGCATGTCGCGCGCGTGCCGCGCCGCCGCGCGCGACGGGGCAAATCGTTGTCGCGACCCGCGCGCTGCGGGAGGAAACGGGCGGGATGGGATGGTGCGGATGTTGCCTCGTTCGGGAGCTCGTCGTTTCGGGACCCCCTGACCAGGAGCCGCGCATGCCGACTCGTCGCCCCCATTGCTCACGCCCCGCCTCGCTCGCCCCGCTCGCCGTCGCCGCGCTCCTCGCGCTCGGCGCCTGCGCGGGCGAGGCGCCGAGCGCGCCGCTCGCCGGCGCGCCGGCGAGCGGGATCCCCGCCGGCGGCACCTCCGCTGCGCTCGAGGCGCCGAGTCTGGTGCCGCTCGACGCCGCGAGCGGCGACCTGCTGCTGCGCCCCGCGACGCTCCTCGCCTGCCCGGCGGCGGCGGTGCAGGCCGACACCGTCACGGCGGACGCCGCGGGCGGCACGTTCACGGTGGGCCGGGCCCGGCTCGTCGTCCCGCCGGGCGCGCTGGCCGAGGGGAGCGCGCCGCGCACCTTCGAGATGCGCACCCCCGGCGACGGGACCGCGTCGGTCGTCTTCACGCCGGTGGACGGGCAGGGCGGCATCGTCTTCGCGGCGGGGCAGCCGGCGCGGCTCACGCTCGACTACACCGGCTGCACCGGCGCCGAGCTGACGCGCAAGCGGATCGCCTACACGAGCGACCTGAACGACGCCGTCACCGGCCTGCCGACGGTCTTCGAGGCGGTCCTGGGCCTCGACGACCAGTCCTCGAACACCATCACCGCCGGCATCGGGCACTTCTCCCGCTACGCCGTGGCCTGGTAGGCCGCGGGCGCCGGGGCGGCGCCCGTCTCACCCCTGCGCCACCCGGGCGTGCGCTTCGGCGAGCTCGCCCGGGTGGCGCACGTCGAAGTCGAGGTCGCGCAGCAGGCCGTCCTTCAGCGAGTAGACCCAGGCGTGGACGGCGAGGCGCTGGCCGCGCCGCCACGCGTCCCGCACGATCGAGCTGCGGGCGACGTTGTGCGCCTGCTCGAGCACGTTGAGCTCGCAGAGCCGGTCCTCCCGCTGCGCCTCGTCGAGCGCGTCGAGCTGCTCGCGGTGGCGCTCGGCCACGTCCTGCACGTGGCGCAGCCAGTTGTCGATGAGCCCGAGCGGCGCGCCCCGCAGGGCGGCGCGGACGCCGCCGCAGCCGTAGTGGCCCACGACCATCACGTGCTCCACCTGCAGCACGTCCACCGCGTACTGCAGCACCGAGAGGCAGTTGAGATCGGTGTGCACCACCACGTTGGCCACGTTGCGGTGCACGAACAGCTCGCCCGGCTCGAGGTCCACGATCTCGTTGGCCGGCACGCGGCTGTCGGCGCAGCCGATCCAGAGGAACCGGGGCGCCTGCTGCTCGGCGAGGTGGCGGAAGAAGCCGGGGCGCGCCTGCTCGACGCGGGCGGCCCAGGCGCGGTTGTTGGCGAAGAGCTCGGGAAGTGTGCGCATGCGCGGGGTCAGAGGGTCGGGGACGGCGGGGGCTCGGCGGAGCCCGACGGAGACGACGGATCGGGGTGGTCGAGGAACTCGGCCACGGCGCCCGGGTCGAGCCCGACCTCGCGCAGCAGCTCCTCGGTGCTCGGGCGCTGGAAGTCCTCGCGCCGCGCCTGGAAGACCAGCTCGTGGGCGTGCGGCGCGGCGAGCGCCTGCTGCTGCAGCAGCGTCCAGCCGCTCTCGTCCACGAAGAGCCGCAGGGCGTGCTCCAGCGACTCGAAGGCGTTCTCGCTCCAGCGCCGGTCGCGCGGGTGCCAGAAGCGGGTGACGAGCACCGCGCCCGGGGGCGCCGCGTCGGCCGCGCCGACGGCGCGGGTCGTGACGACCACGAGGTGCCCGCGCCCGCCCGCCGTCACGCCCGCCTGCGGCTTCGGCTCGGGCGCCGCGGCCGGCTCGGGGAGTTGCGCGGCGTTCTCTTCGGCCATCCCGCCTCCCTCCCGGTGGGGCCCGGGGGAAGCATAACACCACCCCCACCGGCGTGCCCCGGGCGGGGGTGGCCGGGGTGGTTGTCATTTGCGCGCGAGCAGGTTACCTTGAGGGTCGCGTTCCTGCGCCCATCCCGGGCGCGGGACTCGATCCGGGGAGACCACAGGGGCCTGAGGTTCGCGCGGGCCCCTGTTTTACTGTGGTTTCACAAAGGGTCCACGTCGGCCTTCCGGTCGCGCGATCGCGCGGCGCCCATCGTGAGGGCGAGATCACGAACACGTACGTAGTCGGCTCGGACGGCATCGCCGGACTCCGATTACATCATCATCAAGGAGTTTTCGGCAATGCGTACCACCGGTACCGTGAAGTGGTTCAACGACACCAAGGGCTTCGGCTTCATCACGCCGGAGAACGGCTCGAAGGACTGCTTCGTCCACCATTCGGCCATTCAGGCCAACGGCTTCCGCACCCTCGCCGAGGGCGAGCGCGTGGAGTTCGACATCGTTCAGGGCGCCAAGGGGCCGGCCGCCGAGAACGTCGTCAAGATCGGCGCCTGAGCCGGGAGATTCGCAGATGATCGAAGTTCGGTTGAACGACGAAGATCGCATCGAGTTCGCCCTCAAGCTCTTCAAGCGGAAGGTGCAGCGCGCCGGGCTCCTCAAGGAGCTCCGCCGCAAGCGCCACTACGTGAAGCCGAGCGAGGCGCGGCAGCTCAAGGCCGCCGCCGCGCGCCGGCGCAGCCGGAGCGGCAAGCGGTCGGCCGAGCGCTGAGCTCCGGTCATCGCGAAGGTGCGAAACGAGCCCGCCCCGTGCGTCTGCACGGGGCGGGCTCGTTTTGGGCCGGGCCGGTGCCGCTCAGCCGGCGCCGCTCAGCCGGCGTGATGGCCGCTGGGGCGGCCGCCAGGCCGGCCGCCATGGCGGCCGGGCTCGGTGCCGAGGATCCAGCCGGCCATCTGCCGATACGCATTGCGCTGGCTCGGCAGCACCCGCGGCCGCATGCCGCAGTGGGGGCAGGGCGAGCCGTTCGCGTTGGGGGCACCGCAGAAGAAGCAGGGCGACGACGCCATCGAAGACCTCCGCGACCAGTAGGCCGGATCATGTCGGGGTGAGGGGCCGCGGCCGCGCCGGCGCGGCGGTCCATCGCCTGGCGGCGCGCGGCGGCCCTCTCTCACTCTAACCGGTTCGGGCCCGTCTGCCCACCCCTTCCGCTCTCCCCGTCACAGATAGCTGAGCCACCAGTCCGTCCGCCGCTGCTTCACCCCCGCATACCAGCGGCAGAGCGGGTAGCAGAGGGCGAGCCCCAGCAGCCAGACGCCGTAGGTCGTCGCGAGGCCGAAGCCCGCGCCGGGCGCGGGCGGCGTCGCGCCGGGCATCCCGAAGAGATGCGCCGCCGGCTTGCCCGCGAGGCGCGCGAGCAGGAGCGCGAGTCCGTGCGCCGGGAGCCACTGCACGAGGAAGAAGAAGAGCGGCACCCGGCCGAAGGTCACCAGCGCGCGCCCGAGCGCGCCGCGCGGCGCGCGCTCGGCCCAGGCCAGCAGGAGCAGCGCCGGTCCCAGCGTCATCAGCAGGAAGAGGAGCGACGGCGGGTACTTCGTCGTGTTCAGGAAGGAGAGCAGGGTGAACGCGGCGCTCGGCTGCGCGCTCCACGGCGCGCGGTCGCCGTAGAGGTTCACGGCGCGCAGCGCGACGAACGCGACGCTCAGCGCGAGCCCCAGCCGCACGAGGAGCCGCCGGCGCCGCGGCGGCTCCCAGCCGTACACGGTGCCGAGCGCGTAGCCCAGCAGCATCACGCCGAGCCACGGCAGGAGCGGGTAGGCGACCAGCAGCGGCACGCCGAGGACCGTGATGAAGCCCGGCTGGTGGAGCACCATCCACACCGCGCCGAGCGCGTCGGGGCCGGCCGTGCCCGGGCCGCGCCATCCCAGCACGGTCCAGCCGTCGGTGAGGTTGTGCAGCAGCACGATGGCGGCGCCGACGGCCGCGATGGCCGCCGTGGGGAGGCGGACGAAGGCCGCGAGCAGGATCATCGAGGCGCCGAGCGCCCAGATCACCTCGAGCATGCCGGGATAGCCGCGGTAGTCGAGGTCGAACGCCATCCCGAAGCGGACGAGGGTGAACTCCAGCACGACGAGCCAGAGCCCGCGCGTGACGAGAAAGCGCGCGAGCTCGCCCTTCGAGTGGCCGCGCGCGCCGTAGAGGGCGGCGCCCGTCCCGGCCAGCAGGACGAACACCGGCGCGCAGAGGTGCGTCACCCAGCGGGTGAAGAAGAGGGCGACGGTCGTGCGCGGGAGATCGGTGGGCTGGAAGAGCGCGGCGTCGCGGTGGACGTACTCGCGGGTATGATCGAGCAGCATGAGCACGATCACCAGCCCGCGCACCAGGTCCACCGCGTCGATGCGGCGCCGCGGCGGCGCGGCGGGTGGGACGCGCTCCGGATCGTCGGCCGCGGAGCGGGGGGCGAGGGTCGTGGCCATGAGCGACTCGAGGACGGCCGCGGGCGCCGCCGCGGCTAGCGTGCGAAGGTGTAGCGCGCCGTCGGGCCCTCGTTCGAGAGGTCCTGGACGACGTGGACCCGGCCCGCCTCGATGCTGCCGCGGAAGGCGACGTTCTCGATGTACTCCGAGTCGAAGGCGAGCGAGTCGCCCGCGACGGTGTAGACGCCGTGGTCGCGCCAGCGCACGGGCGGCTGCGGCTGGTCGTCGATCGTGACGGCGAGGTCCACGCCGTGGTCGTAGCGGCCGTCGGCGGTGAGCTCGAGCCAGCCGGTGGTCGCGGTCACGCGCAGGTGGAAGTCGCCGTTGGGGTCGGGCACGGTGCCGTCGAAAATCGGCGCCGGGAGCGCGGCGCCTTCCACCTGCGCGAGCGCGTAGCGGCCGGCGAGCGAACCCGGACCGGTGCTCCCGTCGCCGCAGGCGGCGGCGCCGAGGAGCGTGGCGAGGGCGAGCGCGACGGCGGTCACGAGCGCGCGCGGGTGGCGCGGGCGGGGGAGCGGCATGACGGAATCCGGGTCGGGGTGGTCGGTGCGCCGGGCTCGCGCACCGTCCCGGAAGATTCTATCCATGCCGCGGGATCCCGTCGAGGTCATGGGCGGCGGCGGGCACGAGCCGGGGCGGGTCACCGTGGCCGGTCGCGGGCTGCGGCGGCGGGGTCGAGCGCGTCGTACGCGATCCGGCCGCCGACGATGGTGAGCACGCTGCTCGTCTCGGGCAGCGCCGCGGTGGACACGGCGAAGATGTCCTGCGAGAGCACCGCGAGATCGGCCAGCATCCCCGGGGCGAGCGTCCCCTTCTCCCCTTCGGCGTGCTCCGCGTATGCGCTCCCGCGCGTGTAGGCCGCGACCGCCTGGGCGAGGGTGAGCGCCTCGGCCGGGGTGTCGGGGTGCAGGACGGCGAGCTGCAGGTTGAGGAACGGATCCATCGGCCCGTCCGAGCCGATGGCGAGCGGAATGCCCGCCGGGGGCAGCGAGCCGAACGGCTGGTACGCGCGGGCGCGCTCGGCGCCGAAGCGCGCGTGCATCCGCTCGGCGCCGTCGGTGAAGTGCGTGGGGTTCTCGACCACCACCACGCCGAGCCGCGCGGCGCGCGGCCGGAGATCGGGCGTCAGCCACTCGGCGTGCTCGAGCCGCGGCCGCAGCCGCCGCCAGACGGAGTCCGGGGCCAGCGCCTCCATCGTGCCGAGGACCAGTGCGATCGTGCTGTCGCCGATGGCGTGGAGCACCGGCTGGGTGCCGGTCGCGAGCGCCTCCTGCAGCAGCGCGCGCACGGTGTCGGGCGGGAAGTTGAGCATGCCGGCCCATCCCGGCCGGTCCGCGTAGGGCCGGCGCAGCAGGCCCAGCCGCTCGATGCCGGTGCCGTCGAGGATCCACTTCACGGCGGGCACCGCGCCGCCGGCGCGGTCGCGTCGTGCGGCCGGCCAGTCCGCCGTGCGGCGGCCCGCGCTGTCGGTGCCGGGCATCGCGACGATCCGCACCCGGATCGGCAGGCGCGCGCGGGCGAGCGTGCGCACCGTCGTCGCGGGCTCGAGCGCGTCGGCCATGTCCTGCACGGAGGTGATGCCGGCGCGCAGCGCGCGCTCGGCGTAGCGCTGGAAGGCGGCGACGAGCACGCTGTCGGGTTGGCGGGAGCGGAGCGCGCGCGCGGCGTTCCAGCCGGCGTACTCGTGCAGCAGCCCCGTGGGTCGCCCGCGTCCGCGGCCCGGCCAGGGGGCGCCGTCGCGCTCGTAGAAGCCGCCGGCCGGGTCGGCGACGTCGTCGCCGATGCCGAGCGCGCGGAGCGCGGCGCCGTTCAGGATCACGCCGTGCCCGGTGTTCGCCGCGAGCCAGACGGGGTGGGCCGGCGCGACCGCGTCGAGCGCGTCCCGGCGGGCGCGCGGATCGTCGAGCATCGTCGCGTCGATGGCGGTCCGGAGCCAGGTGCCGGGCGGCGTGCGCTGCCCGAGCGCGGCGAGCGAGTCGAGCACCTGCGCGAGCGGCGGATCGGGCACCGGCTCGTCGCTCGTGTGGAAGACGACGCCGGGGAGCGGTGCGCCGAGGTGGGCGTGGGCGTCGTTGAAGCCGGGCACGACCAGCCGCCCGCCCAGCGCGATGCGCCGGGTGCGCGGGCCGGCGAGCCGCTCGATGTCGGCGCTCGGGCCGACCGCGACGATCCGCTCGCCGCGGGTCGCGAGCGCTTCCGCCCAGGGGCGGCCGGGATCGGCCGTGAAGACCCGGCCGCCGACGAGGACGAGGTCCGGCGCGGGCGGCGGTGCACCGGCCATGATGGCCAGGCCGAGGAGTGCGCATCCCGCCGCGCGCAGCGAAGTCGATCGCATAGAGCCCTCGAGTGCGGAGGTCAGGGCCGCCGTTCGTCCGCTGCGCGCGGGCCGATGCGGCCGAGATGGGTATCGTGAAAGCTCGTCGGGTACTTGAGCCCGTAGCCCAGCAGGCGGTCGAAGCCGATGTGCGCCGTCCAGATGAGTGCGTAGGGGAGCAGTGCCCCGGGGTCGCCCGTCACGCCGGCGAGCGCGAGCAGCAGCGGGCCGAGATAGCTGTGCGCCGCGTTGTAGACGGCCGCGCCCCGGCGCGGCCCGGCGGCGTAGCCGAGGAAGCTGAGATCGGGCGCGAGAAAGAGCAGCGCGAAGCGGCCCCAGCCGCCGTCGAGCTGCGCATAGAGCGCCACACTCGCGACGAGCACGGCGAGGCCCTCGAGCCGCAGCCAGGCGCGGACCGGCCCGGTCACGCCTCCCACGAGGCTCACGATCCCGCTCCTGCCGGCACGCGGTGCCGGTCCACCCACCAGGCCCAGAGCGGGAAGAGCCACGTCGCGAGGGTGACGAGCGCGAGCGCGTGCACCGACGGCGGCGGCGCGCCGGTGAAGCTGAGGACGTAGATCACGGTGAGGAAGGTGACGAGTGCCCAGAAGCCCGCCGCGCCGATGCGGTCGCGCGCGCGGGTCGCGCGCACATAGAGCGCGACGCCGGCGACCCACATCGCCAGCTCGACGACGATCGTCGCGACCGGCGAGTACCAGAGGCCGAGCCCCACGCGCGCGGCACCGCCGGGCACGAGCGGCAGGTCAGGGCGGTGGGTGACGAAGTCGAGCACCCAGTGGCTCACGACGACGAGCCCGACGACGAGCGCCGCGCGGCGGTCGCGGGTGAGCGCCCAGGTGAGGAGGCCGCCCGCGACGCCCCAGCCGACGTCGGCGAGGAGGCTGTGGCTCACCGGGTAGTGCGTGAACGTGAGGACGAGGAACGGGTTCGCGCCGCCCGTGATCGCGACGCGCTCGGTGCCGGTGAGGAGGAGCGCGGGCCAGAGGAGGTCGGCCCACTGCGCGGCGAGGACGAGCGCACCGAGCGAGGCGCGCGGCGCGGCGCGCTTCGCGGCGAGGGCGACGGCGTAGTGGCCGAGAAACATGACGATCTCTCCTTGGCTCCCTGGGACCGGTCGGCTCAGGCGGCGGGCGTCCAGGTGAACTCGACGTCCGCCGCCTCGAGCCGCCAGCTCGCCGTGGCGGCGGCGCCCGCCCACTCGATCTCGTGCACCACCCGGCCCGCGTCGGTGACGCGGAGCTCGTCGTAGAGCCACTCGCGGTGGCCGTCGTTGCCGGCGGTGAGCTCGAGCCGGTAGCGGGAGACCTCGCGGTAGCGCAGCTCGAGGATCCGGTCCTCGTCCACGCCGAGGAGGCGGAGCGTCACCGTGACCGTCCCCGGAGCCGCGCCCGCGCCCGCGCCCGCGCTCTCCTCGGCGATCGCGAGCGCGACGAGCCGCGCCTCGTGCGGACAGCGCGGGTCGCTCGGGTCGTGGTACCACCCCTCGGTGACGAGCGCGCGGGCCCCCGGCGGAAACCGCCCGGCGTGCTCGGCGAGATAGGCGTGATAGCGCTGCCACTGCGCCCGCAGCTCGTCGAGCCCCGCGGCGGGACGGGAGCTGAAGCTGAAGCTCACGGCGCGCGCTCCGCGTCGCGCTCCAGCCGCGGCAGCCAGTAGCGGGCGAGCGCCTGCGCGATGCGCGGCCCGGTGAGCTCGGGGTCCTGCGCCGCCTTCACGCGCAGGTAGGCGACGATCGCCTCGACCTCCGCGCGGGTGAAGACGGAGAAGCGGAAGCGCGCGTAGTCGGCCCAGCTGCGCGCGCCGTAGCGGCGCGGGTTCACGGGCCGGGCGGCGTTCTCGTCGGTGAGACCGTGCCAGAGATGGAAGTCGGGCTCGACCCGCTGGAGCGCGCCGTCGAGATCGGCGAGGAGGTACGCCGGCAGGTAGTGCCGGAACGCCTCGTCCGAGAGGAAGCTCAGGGCGCTCCCGTAGCCGTCGGGCGCCTGGTCGAGAAAGGCGGCGTCGAGCGTCGTCCAGTCGCCGCGGGCGCCGAACTCCTCCTCGACGAGGAAGGGCTCGGTGCCCTCGCTGCTGCCGCGGAGCGCCCAGCGCGCGGGCTGCGGCACCGCGGCGAACGCGCCGCGCACGAGCGCCTTCGCGCGCGCGACGTCGGCCGCGGCCACCGGGTCGTTGCCGCCGTCGCTCACGGCAGGAGCCGCAGCGCCTGCTGCAGGAGCGCGAGCCAGCCCGCGCTCGAGCGCTCGGCGTGGGCCTCGTCGGTGGTGTTGAGTACGTAGATGACGGCCGTGCCGGTGCGCGGATTCAGGTAGAGCGCCGAGCGGAAGCCCGCCTGCTCCCCGGTGTGGCCGACGAGCGCGACGGAGTCGCCGCGCGCCGTCGGCGCGGTGTAGCTGAAGAAGCCGAGGCCGACGGCGCCGGCGTTCGGGTAGCTCGTCACCGCGGCCACCGGGCGCCACATCTCCTCGAGCGTGCGGCGCGGGAGCACCGTGTCCCACCGCCGGCCGGTCGCCGTGTCGTGCGGGGCGCGGGTGAGGAAGGCGGCGTAGCGCACCAGGTCGCCCAGGGGCGCGTTCCAGCCGCTGTTGGGGATCGTGACGCCGGGGTCGAAATCGCGCCCGTTCGCCACGACGCGCTCGCCGGCGCGGTCGCCGGTCGAGTCGCGCACCAGCGTGTAGTTGTTCGAGCGCTCTGCGGCGAGGTGATAGGGCGTCGCGCCGAAGTAGCTGCGCGTGAGGCCGAGGGGGGTGAGGAGGTTCTTCTGCACGTACGTCTCCCACGGGTCGCCGGTGATCTGCTCGACGATGCGCGCGAGGTAGACGTAGGCGGGATTGCTGTAGGAGTAGCGCGTGCCGGGCCTGAAGTGGAGCGTCTGGTACGGCATCATCGCGACGAGCTGCTCCCAGCGCGTCGGCTCGAACGGCTCCCACGGCTGGCCGTCGCCGTAGGGCCAGGTCGGGTTCTGGAACCCCGCGGTGTGCGAGAGCAGCATGCGCACCGTGACGCTGTCGATCGCGCCGTAGGGGTCGTGCACCTGCCGGAGCTCGGGCACCCAGCGCACCACGCGGTCGTCGAGCGAGAGCCGGCCGCGGTCGCGCAGCTGCATCACCGCGATGGCGGTGAGCGTCTTCGTGATCGAGCCGTAGTGGTAGATCGTCCCCGTGTCGGCGCGCTGCCGCGCGTCGCGGTCGGCCCAGCCCCAGTCGTGCCGCGCCACGACGCGGCCGTTGCGCACGAGCACCGCCGCGCCGCCCACCACGCTGTCGGCCCGCGCGTAGGCGTCGAACGCCTGGACGAACGCCGGCCAGCCCGCCTCGGCCGCCGCGGGCCGGGGCGCCTGGCGCTGCGCCATCGCCGGCGTCGCGCCGCCCGCCGCGGTGCTCGCCGCGGCGAGCACCGCGGCGAGGGTGATCTCGAGCCCGCGCTTCATCGGCAACCCACCACGAAGACCTCCTCGACCGGGGTATTGGCCGGCAGCCGGCGGACGGCCGCGTCGGCATCGGCGGCGCGCGCCGCCGCCGGCGACGGACGGAGCCGGAAGCTCAGTCCGCAGTGTCCGGGAAGCTGCACGACGAGGTTGCCCTCGCCGCGGAGCGCGCGCCACCCCGCTCGCGCCCGCAGCACGCCGAGCGGCGTGCCGACGCCGAGCGAGTCGGCGGTGCGGAGCAGCGAGTCGGTGACCGAGAGCCGCCAGACGCTGTCGTGCACGATCGTCGCCGCGACCGCGGCCGCGCCGACGTCCACCAGCGCGACGCGCTCCGGCA
>DASTSO010000021.1:0-68717 GCA_035760645.1 Gemmatimonadales bacterium | reverse complement strand
GGCGTGGCCGCGGCGGCGCCCGGCCAGCCGGAGCGCCGCCGGCGCCGGCGGTCCGGCCGCGGCCGCCCCTCGTCGGGGCCGTCGTCCGAGCCGTCGTCCGGCTCGTCATCCGGCCCGTCATCGGAGGGCTGAGTGCCCAAGTTCTTCCTCACCACCGCCATCGACTACGCCAACGGCGACCCGCACCTCGGCCACGCGCTCGAGAAGATCGGCGCCGACGCCATCGCCCGCTATCGCCGCCTCCGGGGCGACGACGTCCACTTCCTCATCGGGATGGACGAGCACGGCCAGAAGGTGGCGCAGACGGCGGCCGCCCGCGGCCTCGAGCCGCAGGCGCTGGTGGACCAGGTGGCCGCGACGTTCGAGGCCACCTGGCGGCGCCTCGGCGTCTCGTTCGACCAGTTCATCCGCACCACGAGCCCCGGGCACAAGGCCGGGGTGACGGCGTTGGTCGAGCGGATGTTCCAGCGCAGCCGGGACGACTTCTACGAGAAGCGCTACGAGGGGTGGTACTGCGTCGGCTGCGAGCTCTTCAAGCGCGACGACGAGATCGTGGACGGCAAGTGCGTCCTCCATCCCACGCGCGAGCTGCAGTGGGCGGAGGAGACGAACTGGTTCTTCCGCCTCACGCGCTACCAGGAATTCCTCAAGCGCCTCTTCGCCGAGCGGCCCGACTTCCTGGAGCCCGCGACGCGGCGCAACGAGATCCTGAGCCTCCTCGAGAGCGGGCTCGAGGACATCTCGATCACCCGCTCGCGCCTCGCCTGGGCCATTCCCTTCCCCGAGCCCACCAGCGCGGGCGAGACCCAGGGCACCTGGGTCTGGTTCGACGCGCTGCCGAACTACCTCACGGCGACCGGCTACCCCGACGAGGTCTTCACCCGGCTCTGGCCCGCCGATCTGCACGTGATCGGCAAGGACATCACCCGGCTCCACTGCGTCATCTGGCCGGCGATGCTCGAGAGCGCGGGGCTCGCGCTGCCCGGGCGGGTGTGGGCCCACGGCTTCGTGCAGGTGAGCGGCGAGCGCTTCTCGAAGTCGGCCGGGGTGAAGGTCGAGCTCGCCGAGGCGGTGGACCGCCACGGGCCCGACGCCTTCCGCTACTTCCTCCTGCGCGAGGTCGGCTTCGAGAGCGACGGCAACTTCAGCTGGGAGCGCTTCGACGAGCGCTATACCGCCGACCTCGCCGACGGGCTCGGCAATCTCGCCAGCCGGGCCCTGCAGATGCTCGTGAAGTACCGCGAGGGCCGGGTGCCCGACACGCCGGCCGACACGTCGCTCGACGCCGCGGGTCAGGAGGCGACCCGCGCCTACGCGGAGGCGATGGACGCCTTCGATCTCCGGCGCGGCGCCGAGGCCTTCGGCTCGCTCGTCACCACGGCCAACCTCTTCATCCAGCAGACCGCCCCCTGGGCGCTCGCCAAGGCGGGCCGCGAGGCCGAGCTGGACCAGGCGCTGGCCGCGCTGGCGCGCTGCCTCTGGCGCCTGGCCGTGCTCGTGAGCCCCTTCCTGCCGGGGAAGGCGGAGGAGCTCTGGGCCGCGCTGGGACAGGCCGGGAGCGCCGCCCGGGCGCCCTGGGACGCGCTCGCGGGACCGCCGGTGGCGGGGGCGACGGTGCGGAAGCCCGAGAACCTCTTTCCAAAGTCTTTACAGTCAAACACTTAGACACACCGTTCCGCGCTTGACAAGCCCGGCATCCGCCGGCAACTTGGCTTGTACTTACCTCTGCCGTGGAACCTGGCTCACCGCCGGGCGCCGGCGGCCCGGCGAGTTTGAGAGCCGAGCTACTCACCTCCGGAGCGCGGACAGGACATGGGCAAGCGTCGCTGGACGGTCGTGCTGGTGCCGCACGGGTCGGAGCCCTCGAAGATCGTCGAGGTCTCCTACTCGGCGCTCCGGCTGGCCGCCGGCATCGCCGCGGGCGTGGTGGCCCTGCTCTGCCTGGTGGGCTACGCCACCCTCTCCCGCTCGGTGGACCTCTCGCGCACCGCGGGCCTCCAGTCCGAGAACGCGCGTCTCGCGGTCCAGCTCGGGGAGCTCGACCAGCGGGTGCGCACCCTCTCCGACACCCTCGAGCGCATCGCCGAACGGGACGCGCGGATCCGCACCCTCGCGAACCTCGATCCGATCGACCCGCAGGTGCAGGCCGCCGGCATCGGCGGCCCCGCCGTGGCGACCCCGGCCGCCGACGGCGCCCTCGAGCGCCGCGCCACGGCGGTGCGGTTCGACCTGAGCACCCTGATCCGCCGGGCCAATCTCCTCGCCCGCTCCTTCCGCGACGCGGCCGACAGTCTGGCGAGCCACGCCGACCGGCTCGCCGCCACCCCGTCCATCATGCCGACCCAGGGGTGGCTCTCGAGCGAGTTCAGCCGGAGCCGCTTCCACCCGATCCTGCACACCGCACGCGCCCACGAGGGGATCGACGTGAGCGCCCCGATGGGCACCCCGATCCTCGCCCCCGGCGCCGGCGTGGTGCGTCAGGCCGGCCGGCAGACCGGCTACGGACTCGCCGTCACGATCGACCACGGCTACGGGATCGAGACCAAGTTCGCGCACGCCTCGAAGCTGCTCGTCCGCCCCGGCCAGCGCGTGAAGCGCGGCACCCCGATCGCCCTCGTCGGCAACAGCGGCCTCTCGACCGGCCCGCACCTCCACTACGAGGTCCACGTCAACGGCCGGCCGGTGAATCCGCTGCAGTACGTGCTGCCCGAGGTGATCACCGACTAGGGCGGGAGCTTCCGCGCGCTTACCGACTCCGATGTCAGCGGGCGGGACGGCGGGACACTCAGCAAACGCGCGAGCCTCCGGTGATCACACCGGAGGCTCGTTTCTCAGCGGGACCTCCCGCCGTCCCGCCGTCCCGCCTCTCCCGCCGTCCCGCCTAGAACTTCACCGTCGGCACCCCCTGCGCCCCCGCTTCCGCCTGGAAGTAGGACTTGGTGCCGTAGCCGAAGACCTTGGCCGTGAGGTTGGTGGGGAAGCGGCGAATGTAGGCGTTGTACTGGTTCACGGACGAGTTGTAGTCGTTGCGCGCGACGGCGATCCGGTTCTCGGTGCCTTCGAGCTGGTCCTGCAGCTGCCGGAAGCTCTCGCTCGAGCGCAGCTCGGGGTAGTTCTCCGAGATCGCGATGAGGCGGCCGAGGCCGGCGGTGAGCTGCGCGTTGGCGGCGCCCATCGAGTCCACGTTGCCCGACTGGATGGCGCCGGCCATCTTCGCCCGCGCGTCGGCGATGTTGCCGAAGACGGTGGACTCCTGCTTCGCGACGCCCTTCACCGTGGCCACCAGGTTGGGGATCAGGTCGTTGCGCCGCTGGAGCTGCGTCTGGATCTGGCCCTTGGCGTTGTTGGTCTGCTCGTCGAGCGTCTGGATCTGGTTGTAGCCGCAGCCCGAGGCCGTCGTCCCGACGACGAGGATCGCGGCGGCGGTGCGGAGGAAGCGCAGGGTCGGCATCGCGCGGGGCATCACTGGTCTCCGGTCTGAAGTTGATCCACGAAGCGCGCCAGGCGCGCCACGGCGTCGAGATATTCGGTGCACTCGCGCGCCTCGCAGCGCCAGCGGCGCTCGCCGCGCCGGCGCGCCACGGCGGCGAGCGGCTCGCCGTCGAGCCCCGCGACCTGGGCGGCCGCCACGGTGAGCTCGAGCGGGTCGCGCGGCGCCGCCCGCCCGGTGAGCGCGAGGAGCCCGCGGACGAGGACGAGCATCGTCGACAGACTCGCGCTCAGCATGGCGCCGAGCCGCTCGGGATCGTCCGCGAGCGCGACGTAGCCCTGCCGGAGCCGGAGCAGCTTCCCGCGCAGCTCGCGCTCGAGCGCGCGCCGGAGGTCGGCGCGCGCCACGCCGATGCCCTCGAGCGGATCGGGGCCGCGCAGCACCTGGTAGGCCTCGCGCATGTCGGTGATCTCGAGCGGGAAGACGTCGCTCGCCGCGCCCCACTCGGCGCGGCTCACCACGAGCGGCGGCTCCTGCGCCGCCTTGCGCCACCCGGCGAAGGCGGAGCCCAGCGCCTTGAGCCGCGCGGGCGCCACGTCGTCGAGAATGAGCATGAGGTTGACGTCGGAGCGGCCCTCGACGAAATCGCCGCGGGCGGCCGAGCCGTAGAGGAGCGCGCTGTAGCCGTCGCCCAGCACCCGGTCGACTTCGGTGAGAAAGGGCTCCACGATCCGCTTCACCGTCTCGTGCATCAGAACCGTCCTCCCGAGCCGCCGCCGCTGAAGCCGCCCCCGCCGCCGAAGCCGCCGAACCCGCCTCCGCCGAACCCCCCGCCGCCGCCCCAGCCCCCGCCGCCCCAGCCGCCGCCGATCCAGGGCCCTCCCCAATATACGCCGCGCCGGCGGCGGCGACCGAACCCCGAGAACATGAAGAAGAAGATGAGCAGCAGGATGAGCGGCCAGAGACTCCCACCGCCTCCGC
The DNA here is from genome assembly GCA_035760645.1 of Gemmatimonadales bacterium. GTDB lineage: Bacteria > Gemmatimonadota > Gemmatimonadetes > Gemmatimonadales > GWC2-71-9 > DASSTY01. Next base: position 64,306 of record DASTSO010000021.1, on the reverse strand, counting down.
CACCGGTGCCCGTCGCGGGGAGCTGGTAGCGGTAGAGCGTCGAGTCGCCCACCCCGTAGGCGCGGGCGACGACCGAGACGAGGGCCTCGGTGCCCTTCTGGATCGCGTCGCTGTAGCGCTCGGCGGCGAGATCGGGCCCCATCACGTCGCGCCGGATCTGGCCGGCGCGCGCGTCGGTGACGACGCCCTCGAGCCCCTGCCCCACCTCGATGCGCACGTGGCCGGTGCCGGGCTGGTGGTTCTGCCGCGGCACGACGAGGAGCACGAGGCCCGCGTTGCGCGTCGAGTCGCCGATCGCCGCCCGCGCGCCCACGCCCCAGCGCCGCCCGATGGCGAGCGCGACCTCGTCTTCGCTCCGGTCACCGATGGTGGGCAGCGTCACGACCGCGAGCTCGGCGCCCGTCGCCGCCCGCAGCTTCGTGAGGAGCTGCTCGAGGTCGCTGCGGGTGCCGGGCGCGACGAGCCCCGCCACGTCCGTGACGAAGCCGGTGGGCCGCGCCGGGAACAGGGTGTCCACGGCCGGATTCTGCCCGCCCTGTGCCAGGAGCGGCACGGCGGCGAGTTGAAGGCCCAGGCCGAGGGCGGTAGCTTTCGCGCGGATCCTGCTGCGCATGCGGACCGTGGTCGCCATCGCGATCTGTCGTCGCTCCCCGGCTGCGTGAGCCGTTGCGTGAGCCGTTGCGTGTGCCGTTGCGTGTGTTCTCGTGCTTCCCCGACCGCCCTCGACCCCCGAGCTCCCGTGACCCGCGCCGCCTCCTTCGCTCCCGCGCTCGCCGTGACGCTGGCCGTGACGCTCGCCGCGACGGCCGCGCTCCTCGGCGGGTGCCGCGAGGGCGCGCGCACCGTGGCGGTGCGGGCCTCGGTCCCGGGGCTCGACAGCGCCGAGACGCCGGTCGCGCAGCTCGAGGTGGTCGCGCTGCCCTACGACCGCGACAGTCTCCGCGCGGCGTTCGAGGCCAAGGCGCCGCCGCGCCCGAGCACGGCGGCGCTCGACAGTCTCCTCGACCGCTTCCGGGGGCCGTTCCGCGACTTCACGGCGGCCACGGTGCGCACGCGGGCCCTGGAGGATTCGCTCGCGCGCGACTCGACCGGCCCCGGCGCCGCCCGGCTCCGCGCCGCGCTCGCCGCGGCGACGCGCACGCGCGACTCGGCGGGCCGCGCGCTCGACGTGGTGCGGCGCGAGCTCCGCCTGCGCGACAGCACGCTCCGCGCCCCCCTGCGCCACTGGCAAGATAACGCCTTCCGGGGCTGGGACAGCGTCACCCACGCCCTCGTCGAGCGGAGCGGCCATCAGCCGGTGGTGGACACCACCAACGCCACCGGCTGGGCGACGCTGCGGCTGCCCGCGGGCCAGTGGTGGATCTGGGCCACCTCGCTCGACGTCGACGACCCGAACTCGCGCTGGTACTGGAACGTGCCCGTGCGCGGCGACACCGTGCGGCTCGACAGCCGCAGCGGCCACCGCCAGCGCCGCTACTGACCCGGAGCCCTCCGTGCACCCGACCGCCGTCCGCCCCTCCCGCATCCTCGGCACGCTCGCCATGCTGGCCGCGCTCGCCTGCGGCCCCTCGAACCGCGACGCGATCCGACCCGACTCGCTGCCGCCGGCCGCGGGCGCCGGTGCGCAGCCGGTCGACACGCCGGCCGCCGCCGCCCCGACACCGGCGGCACCCGGTGCCGGCACGGCCGCCACGAGCGACACGACGATCGGCGCGCTCGGCGCGCGCGCGATGGGCGCACCCACGGCGCCGGTGACGGTCTACGAGATGTCGGACTTCCAGTGCCCCTATTGCCGCCGACACGCGCTCGAGACCTTCCCGGCGATCGAGCGGGAGTACATCAAGCCCGGGAAGGTGCGCTGGGTGTTCATCAACTTCCCGCTCACGCAGATCCACCCGAACGCCGAGGCCGCCGCCGAGTTCGCGCTCTGCGCCGCCGCGCAGCGCCGCTTCTGGCGGGTGCACGACCTGCTCTACACCTACCAGGCCGACTGGGCGAAGCTCCCCGATCCGACGCCCTACCTCATGACGCTCGCCGACTCGGTGCAGGTGCCGCGCCAGGCGATGCTCGCATGCCTGCAGAACCCGGCGACGCGCGCCGCCGTGCAGCGCGACGCCGAGGGCGCCGCGCGCTCCGGCGCGAACAGCACTCCGTCCTTCTACATCGAGGGCGGTCTCATGTCGGGCGCGTACCCGATCGAGGTGTTCCGCCAGGTGCTGGATTCGATCTACGCAGCGAAGGCGCGGCCGAAGAAGTAGGGGGCGCCCGGCCGGGCGCCCCTAGGCCGCCATTACGGTGAGAAACACGTCGTACAACGCGTGCGTCCACGCGGTGATGCCGAAGCCGCGCAGGAGGTAGAGGGCGCTGAAGAGGACGCCGGCGATGGCGCGGAAGGTGAACGAGCCGAGCTCGAGCGGGTCCCCATAGGGGCCGACGTAGTGGAAGGCGGAGAAGACGAGCGCGCCGAGGAGGGTCGCGAAGCAGCCCGCGGCGCCCGCGGACCAGCCGAAGCCGCCGCGCGCCAGGCGCGCGAGCGCGCCGACGAGGAGGACGCGGAAGAGCAGCTCCTCGTAGAGCCCCGCGCCCAGGCTGATCATGAGCTGCGTGGCGAGGCCGAGCCGCGCGATCGGCGAGGCGGCTGTGGCGGTCGCCAGCGTCGTCGTCCCGAGCGCCGTGGTCCCGAGCGCCGTCGTCGCGAGTGGCAGCACGGCGTGCAGCAGGAGGCTCGTGAGCAGCCCCACCACGCCCCCGAAGAGGAGCGCGTAGACGACCGCCTCCGCCAGCATCCCGGCGAAGTAGCCCCAGCGCAGCCGCCAGCCGCTGCGGCGCAGGTCCCGCCAGACCAGCACCGCCCCGGTCCCCACCAGCAGCACCCCGAAGACGATCAACCCGCGCCGCCCGCCGAAGCCGACGAAGAGACTCTTGAGCAGCACGTCGGCGCCGTTGCGGACGCCGGCGAGCGCGTCGTGCGAGAGCAGCACGGCGAGCAGCTCGTAGAGGACGAGCAGCGGGAGCGCCAGCAGCAGGCTGTAGCGCGGCGCGCGCGTCGCGCGGAGGTAGGTCGTGAGCGGGGACGGCATGCGGCCGGGGAGTCTAGTCCCGTGGCTCCCGCGCCGCGAGGGCCCCGCGCACAGCGGCCTCGAGCCGGTCGGTGGTGAACGGCTTCTGCAGGAAGCCGCTGACGGGCGTGTCCGCGAAGCGCTCCAGCGTCGTGGCCTCGCCGTAGCCGCTGGTGACGATCACCGGCACGTCGGGCCGGATCGCCTGGAGATGACGGATCGCCTCCTCGCCGCTCATGACCGGCATGGTGAGATCGAGGAGGACCAGGCGCACCCGACCCGCCTCGCGGCGGAAGAGCTCCACCGCCTCGCGCCCGTCGGCGGCGGTGAGCACGGCGTAGCCGAGCTCGTCGAGCAGCGCGGCGGCCACCTCGCGCACGAGCGGCTCGTCGTCGGCGAGGAGGATGACGCCGCCGGCCCCGCCGCCGGCCGGGGCCCCGGCCGGCGGCGGGGCCGGTGCCGGCTCGGCTGCCGGCTCGGCTGCCGGCTCGGGCGCCGGCTCGGGCGCCGGCTCGGGCGCCGGCTCGGCGCCCCCGGGCTGGTCTGCGGTCGGGAGGACGACGGTGAAGGTGGTCCCCCGCCCCGGCGCGCTCTCGACGGCGATCGCCCCGTGGTGGCCGCGCACGATGCCGAGCGCGGCGGCGAGCCCCAGGCCGCGGCCCATGAACTTGGTCGTGAAGAACGGGTCGAAGATGCGCGCCAGCGTCGCCGCGTCCATCCCCTCGCCGGTGTCCCGGACCTCGAGGCGCAGGAAGCGGCCGGGCGTGAGGGTGAAGGCGGGGAACTCGCGCGCGCAGGTCGCGGCATCGAGGTCCCGCACCTCGGCCCGGACGAGCACGGCGCCGGTCTCCTCGCCGATCGCCTCGGCGCCGTTGATGACGAGGTTCATCACGAGCTGCTGGATCTGGCTCGCGTCGGCCTCGATGGGCGGGAGGTCGGCGGGGAAGTCGACCCGCACCTCGACCTTGCGGGGAATCGAGGTCCGGATGAGCCCCGTGAGCTCGCCCACGACCGCGGCGAGGTCCACCCGCTGCACGAAGAACCGCCCCTTGCCCGCGTAGGCGAGGAGCTGCTGCGTGAGGTCGGCCGCGCGCTCGCTCGCCCGCACCACGTCGTCGAGCAGCGGCGCCGTGCGCGCCGCGCTCTCGCCGGTGAGCGTGTGGCGTGCGAGGCTCGCGTTGCCCATGATGCCGGTGAGCAGGTTGTTGAAGTCGTGCGCGATGCCGCCGGCGAGGAGCCCGATCGACTCGAGCTTCTGCGTGTGCCGCAGCGCCTCCTCGGTGCGCTTGCGCTCGGTGATGTCGCGCACGACGAGCACGGCGCCCCCGATCCGCCCGTCGCGCCAGATCGGCGCGCTCGAGCAGGCGACGTCGACCGGCGCGCCGTCCTTGCGGAAGAAGACGTCCTCGTGGTCGCGCAGCTCGCGTCCCGAGACATAGACGGCGAAGAGCGGGCACTCCTCCCGCGGATAGGGACTCCCGTCGGGATGGCGGGCGTGCAGCATCGCGTGCAGCTCCCCGCCCAGCAGCTCCTCGCGGGTGTAGCCGAAGAGCCGCTCGGCCGCGGGGTTCACGAAGGTGATCCGGCTCCGGTCGTCCATCAGGAACAGCGCTTCGACGGCGTGGCTCGTGATGGTGTCCATCAGCTCGAGCTGGTAGCGCAGCCGCTGCTCGACGCGACGCCGGTCGGTGATGTCCTCGTGGATCAGCACCACCTCGCGCACGGTGCCGTCGTCGTCCTTCACCGGGTAGACGAAAGCGCGCACCCAGAGCTCCGTCCCCGCATGCGCGCCGAAGGGGGGCACGAACCCCACCGGCGGCAGCGCGGCCGGCCGCCCCTCGAACGCCTCGCGCATGAGCGGCAGGAGCCCGTTCGCCGCGAGCTGCGGGTCGGCGAGCACGCTGTAGGCGGCGAGCTCCGGGAGCCGGATGCCCCACATGCGCTCGAAGGCGTGATTGACGGCGAGGGTGCGGCCCGCGGTGTCCACCACCTGGATGCTGAGCGGTGATTGCTCGACCAGCGAGCGGAAGCGCCGCTCGCTCAGCCGCAGCGCCTCGCTGCGCTCGCGCAGCTCGCCCGCGCGCCGCTCGGCCGTCGCCTGCGACGCCACCAGCGAGCGGGAGAGCAGGAAGAGCAGCACCCCGGTGAGGAGCCCGATGCCCAGGAGCAGCGCCACGGGCGTGGCGTCGCTCGCGTCGAGCGGCGGGAGACTCGCGAACTCGAGCGTCCACGTCCGCCCGCCCGTCTCGAGCGTGCGCTCGAGGCGGAAGGTCGCGGCCGGCGTGCTCGCCGTGGGGTCGGCCGGGTCGGAATCGTAGAGCAGGTTCGCCGGCCTGGGGGCGCCGTCGTAGACCCGGAACGCGATCTCGGTGCGCGGGCCGGTGACCTCGGCGAGGAGGTCGCCGGCGCGGAAGGGGCTGTAGACCCAGCCGATGAGCCGCTCGCGTCGCTCGGCCACGGTGGTCGGGCGGCGGCCGCCCTGGTAGAGCGGGAGATAGATGAGGAAGCCCGCCTGGCTCTCGGGCGTGATCTCCTGGACCAGCCGCACCCGCCCCGAGGTCGCCGCGGCGGCGCTGTCGCGCGCCCGGCGCATCGCCTCGCGGCGGGTCTCCTCGGTGAACATGTCGAAGCCGATCGCGACCGCGTTGCGGAAATCGAGCGGCTCGAGGTAGACGATCGCCGTGCGCTCGTCGGCCGGCGGCGCCGCGGCGGCGGCGGGATGCACCGCGAAGCCCGAGTCGCCCTGCTCGCGCATCGCCGCCACGAGGGCGGCCTCACGCCCCGGCGGCACCCGCATCGCGAGCCCGATGCCCTGCACCCCCGGGTAGTGTTCCGGCAGATCGAGCCGGGCCACGTAGTCGCGGAACATGTCGCGCGTGACGGTGTCGCTGGTGGCGACGAACGCCTCGGTGCCCTCCAGCAGCGCGACATGCGTCGCCAGGCGGCTGCGGACGGCCGCGAGCGTCTGCTCGGCCGCCGTCTCGAAGCGCGCGCGCTCCCGGCCGCGGGCCACCACGGCCACGTACCAGGCGGCCGCGAGCGTGAAGAGCAGCGTCGCGGCGAGGACGATCCAGGGCGTGTGGCGCTGGCGCATCCGCCGCTCACCCCGCCGGGGCCGCCAGCGCGGCCCGGATCGCGTCGGCGAGCTGCCGCGCGGTGAAGGGCTTCGGCAGGAAGCCGGCGATGCGGGCGCCCTCGAAGCGGCGCAGCGCCTCGAGTTCGCCGTAGCCGCTGGTGACGATCACCGGCAGGTCGGGGGTGAGCGCCTGGAGCTGGCCGATCGCCTCCTCGCCGCCCATGACCGGCATCACCATGTCGAGCAGCACGAGGCGGAAGCGCCGGGGCGCGCGCCGGATGCGCTCCAGCGCCTCGAGCCCCGTCCCCGCGACCTCGACGGTGAAGCCCTGCTCCTCCAGCACGGCGCGCGCGATGCGGCGCACCACCTCCTCGTCGTCCGCCACGAGGATGACGCCCCGCGCGTCGGCGCCCTCGCCGCCCGCCCGCGCCGCGCCGCCGCCCGGCGCCGTCGGCGCCGGCGGCGGCGCCGACGCGATCGCCGGGAAGGCGACGGTGAAGGTGGTCCCCCGTCCCGGCGCGCTCTCGACGGCGATCGCCCCGTGGTGGCCGCGCACGATGCCGAGCGCGGCGGCGAGCCCCAGGCCGCGGCCCGTGAACTTGGTCGTGAAGAACGGGTCGAAGATGCGCGCCAGCGTCTCGGCGTCCATGCCGCAGCCGGTGTCGCGCACCTCGAGCTGCGCGTAGTCGCCCGGGGCGAGGTCGAAGCCGCGGAACCGCGCGCGCGCCGTCGCCGCGTCGAGCCGCACGGGCCCGGTCGTCACGGTCACGACGCCGGGCGCGTCCTCGATCGCCTCGGCGGCGTTGAGGATGAGGTTCATGACGATCTGCTGGAGCTGGCTCGCGTCCGCCTCGATCGGCGGGCACGCCTCGAGCTGGAGCTGGAGGGCGACCTTCTTCGGCACCGAGGTCCGCACGAGGCTGCCGATCTCGCGCACCAGCGCCGGCAGCTCGACCGGCTTCACGAAGAACCGCCCCTTGCCCGCGTAGGCGAGGAGCTGCTGCGTGAGGTCGGCCGCGCGCTCGCTCGCGCGTACCACGTCCTCGAGGAGCGGTGCGGTGCGTGTCAGCGTCTCGGGCGGCAGCGAGCGCAGCGCGAGGCTCGCGTTGCCCATGATGCCGGTGAGCAGGTTGTTGAAGTCGTGCGCGATGCCGCCGGCGAGCACGCCGATGGACTCGAGCTTCTGCGCCTGCCGCAACGCCTCCTCGGCCTGGCGCCGGTCGGTCATATCCACCGCGACCGCACCCACCCACTGCACGGGCCCGTCGGGGCCGGTCACGGGGTAAAAGCTGACCACCCAGTATTCCGGCCGCCCCGGCGTGCCCCGCCGCTCGGTGTCCACCACCTCGCGGTCGAGCACCGGCTCACCCGTCTCGAAGACCCGCCGCAGGAGCGGCTCGATCTGTTCGGCCAGCGCGGGGAGCACCTCGCGCACCGTGCGGCCGAGGTGCGCGGCGACCGGCAGGCCGTTGGCGTCGGCGAGCACCTGGTTGATGCGCACGTAGCGCAGGTCGCGATCGAGGTAGCAGAGCCCCACGGGGGCGGAGTGGAGCGTGGCGTCGAGCATGGCGAGGGTGACGCTCTGCTGGCGGACCGCCGCCTGGGCCTCGCGGTAGAGCCGCGCGTTGTCGACCGCGAGCGCGGCGCGCCGCGCGAGGTCTTCGGCGAGCGCCAGGTCCTCGGCGCCGAAGTGGCGTCCCGACTCGGCCGCGATGAACGTGATCGCGCCGAGCACTCGGCCGCGTGCCTCGAGCGGCACCGCCATGTAGGAGACCAGCCCCAGCTCGCGCACCATCCGCACGTACGCCGGATCGTGCGGCATCGCGCGGATCAGCTCGGGCGTGATCACCGAGACCAGCTCCGCCCGCCCCGAGCGGATCACGGCGTAGGGCCCGCCCGCGGTCGCGGGATCCTCGGGGAAGCGGCGGGCCAGCTCCCAGGCGAGCTCGACCTTCGCGGGATCGGGGTGCGAGACGACGAGGCGGCGCGGCGTGCCGCCCTCGTCCACGATGTCGATCGTGCACCAGTCGGCGATCCGCGGCACGGCGAGGTCGGCGACGCTCGCGAGCGTCGTCTCGTAGTCGAGCGAGGAGGCGAGCACGCGGCTCGCCTCGGCGAGGAAGGAAGAGGCGTCGAGCAGGCGGGCGCGCTCCGCCTCGGCTGCCTTGTGGGCGGTGATGTCCATGCACGCGCCCGTCATGTAGAGCGGCCGGCCGTCCTCGTCGCGGACCAGCCGGCCGACGTCGCGCAGCCAGCGCACCCGGCCCTCGCCGAGGGCCACGCGATAGTCGACGTCGAAGTCGGCCCCCTGCTCGAGCGCGGCGCGGAGCCGCGCGGCCACGACCGGGCGGTCATCGGGGTGGAGCCGCTCGAGAAACTTCCCCGCCGGATCGGTGGACGGCTCGGCCGGGCGGCCGAAGAGCGCGTTGAGGCCCGCGTCGTAGGAGGCGACCCCCGCGTCGATGTCCCAGCGCCAGGTGCCCATCTGCGCCGCCGCGACGGCGGCCCGCAGCCGCGCCTCGCTCGCGGCGAGCGCCGCCTCGGCGCGGCGGCGGTCGGAGAGATCGACCACGAAGAACACGCCGGTGTCGCGCCGCTCGCCCAGCGCGCCGCCGCCCACGAGCACCGGCACGCGGCTCCCGTCGCGGCGCAGGTACTCCTTCTCGTAGGGCGTGCAGCGCCCGGCGGCGAGCGTCTGCGCGACGGCCTTTTCGTCGGAGGCGTAGTACTCGGGCGGCGTGAGCTCCGCCCACGGCACCGCGCCCGCCTCGAAGTCCGCCCGGGTGTAGCCCAGCAGGTCGAGCAGCGCGTCGTTGACCTGCACGATGCGCCCCCCGGCGTCGCGGAGGCCGACCCCGATGACGTTCGCGTCCAGGAGGTCGCTGAAGCGGGCCTCGGCCCGCTTGAGCGCGGTGACGTCGGTGACCGCCGCGCCGACGCCGCGGGGGGCACCCGCGGCGTCGGCGATGGGATAGAAGCCGACGATGAGATCCCGCAGCGTGCCCGAGCCCGGCGGGAACTCGCCCCGCACCTCGAGGTCGGGCGCCGGCAGCCCGGTGGCGAGCACCCGGCGGTAGTGCGGCACGAGGCGCGGCGCGACCTCCGGGGCCATCTCCCAGATCGTGCGCCCCACGAACTCCTCGGGCGCCCGGTCGTAGAGCGCCGCGAACGCCTCGTTCACCCGCACGTACCGCAACTCGTGGTCGTAGAGCGTCAGCGCCACCGGCAGCCGGTCGAACAGGCCGGCGGCGCGCTCGAGCTCCGCGACGCGGGCGCGCAAGCGGCGGACTTCGGCCTGCAGGTCCGTCATCGGGGCATCCAGCTCGGGAGATGAGGACATGGGCGGGAGCGGTGTCCGGGGGCCGGGGATGGAGTGGGGCTACCCTTCCAAGAATGCGCCACGCGGGTGGGGATCTCAAGAGCGGCGCCGTGGTCCCTGCGAGACCACGGCGCCGCGTGTCACGAGGAGCGAAGCGCGCGCGCGCGTCAGGGCATCCCGCCGCCCGCGGCCGGCGGGGTCACCCCGCCCTCGAAGGTCACGGCCCGCGGCACGACGAGCCCGCCGGTGAGCGCCGTGACGAGGACGTCGGTCCACCGGCTGCGCACCTTGATGCGCAGGTTGGTGACGCCGCGGCCGCCCACCAGCTGGGCGGCGAGCGCCTGCTGCAGCGAGGGCTTCTTGAACGGCACGAGGCCCCAGAAGCCGAAGACCGCGCGGCTCGTCACCGAGAACGCCTGGGCCGAGTCGGTGGCGGCGGCGGGACGGCCGGCCGGGACGGCCATGGTGACCGGCACGCCGAGGGTCGTGGCGTCGAAGGTCTGGGCGCAGCCGCCCACGAGGAGGGCGGCGGCGAGGGCGAGTCCCGCGCGGCGCGGGGCGCTCACAGGCCCGGGATCCGGAGGGCGTAGTGGGCGCCGACCGCGAAGATCTGCGGATGCGGCGCGTCACCGTACCAGTCGTAGGCGGCCTGCAGCCCCAGCCCGCTGAGCAGGTTGAGCTCGGCCCCGGCGCTCAGGGCGAAGCTCGTCGTCGTCTCGCCGCTCGTCCCCGCGGGCGCGCCCGACGCCGGCCCGACGTGGGTGACGTCGACCCGGGGCGCGATCCAGGGCCGGAGCGAGAACGCCGGGCCCGGGATGTTGAGGCCGACGCCCAGCCCGACGGGGAAGCGCCAGTAGGTGCGCGACCCCGTGGGCAGGCCGGTGCCGCCGACGAGGTCCTGCTTCCAGTAGCCCGCCCCGCCCTGCAGCGTCGCGCTGAGCGGGATGAGGGGGCCGCCGAGCAGCTTGTAGTTGAGCGTCGCGCCGGCCGAGACGACGGCATCGCCGGTGGTCACGGTGGCGACGCTCGGATCGTAGCGCGAGACCATGGCGGTCGCGCCGAGGCGGCCGAAGCCGAGCTTGCCGGTGAGCGCGAAGGCGGTCCCCTTCCCCCAGCCGGCGTTGGGGAAGGCGGCGTCGGCGTAGAGGGCGAGCCCGGTCGCCACGCCGCTGTTGTTGACCGGGATCCCGAGCGCCTGGGCGCGGGCGGCGCGCGCGCCGGCGCTCCCGAGCACGGCGAGCGCGAAGAGGGCGAGGCCCGCGCGCGTGTGCTGCGTCATGTCGTCTCCACCGTAGAAGGGGCCGGATGCGCGGCCGGGGCACCTCTGGCGAGAGATGCCCCGGCCGCGGTCGAAGCGGAAGCGGCCCGGCTCAGCGCGTGAACGCGAGCCCGATGCCGATGCCCTGGAGGATGTTGTCGCCGATGCCGCCGCTCACGCGGGCCGTGAGGTAGCGGCTGAACATGATGTCCACGCCGAGGCCGACGCCGAAGTCCACGTCGTCCTCGCCGTCCCCGAAGACGGGCGCGATGACCGGGTGGATGAACGGCGTGAAGCGCACCGTCGAGTTCTCGAGCCGCAGCTGGCGGCCGAGGGAGACGCCCACGGGCACGATGAAGTTGGTCTGGCCCTCGCCGAAGCGGCCGCCGAAGCCGACCGTCAGCGCGCCGTCGAGCGGGAACTGCTGCGAGGCGCGCAGGACGCGCGTGCGGAAGTTGCCGCCGACGTTGAACTGGGTGCAGCCGTCGCCGCACTTGAGCACGCCGGCGCGCAGGCCGAAGTCGTGCGGCCCGTTGGCGAACTGGTAGAAGCCCTCGAGGGCGAAGTCGGTCCCGTCGGGGAACGAGAGGTCGCCGCCGAACTCGTAGTTCGTGAAGCCCCGGTAGGGCGCCTTGTACATCGGGGTCGCCGTCTCCTGCGCCATCGCCGGCAGCGCCGTGAGCGCCGCGAGGGCGAGTCCCGCCACCAGCCCGACCAGATTACGCCGCATTCACTCCTCCTTGCACGTGTTCCGCCACCACTCGAACGCGATTATGGACGACCTGCAGGAACCCGCCGCGCACCGTGAACCGGTGCTCCGCGGCGCCCTGCCGGACCACGAGCGTGCCGTGGCCCAGCAGCGTCATGTACGGCGCGTGATTGGACAGGATGCCGACGTCCCCGTCCGTGGCGGGCGCGACGACCGCGTCCGCCTGGCCATCGAACATGGCCGCCTCGGGGGAGATGACCGTGACCTGCATCACGCGCTCGCCAGCTTCTTGGCCTTCTCGACCGCCTCGTCGATCCCGCCGACCATGTAGAAGGCCTGCTCGGGCAGGTGGTCGAACTCGCCCGACAGCACGCGCTCGAAGGAGGCGATCGTCTCCTCGAGCTTGACGTACTTGCCCGGGAAGCCGGTGAACTGCTCGGCGACGTGGAAGGGCTGCGAGAGGAAGCGCTGGATGCGCCGCGCGCGCGCCACGACGAGCTTGTCGTCCTCGGAGAGCTCGTCCATGCCGAGGATCGCGATGATGTCCTGGAGCGCCTTGTAGCGCTGGAGCGTGCGCTGCACGCCGATGGCGACGTTGTAGTGCCGCTCGCCGACGAACTGCGGGTCGAGGATGCGCGACGAGGAGTCGAGCGGGTCGACCGCGGGATAGATGCCGAGCTCGGCGATCGAGCGCGAGAGCACGACCGTGGCGTCGAGGTGCGCGAACGCCGTGGCCGGGGCCGGGTCGGTGAGGTCGTCGGCCGGGACGTAGATCGCCTGCACCGAGGTGATCGAGCCCTTGTTGGTCGACGTGATGCGCTCCTGGAGGTCGCCCATCTCGGTCGCCAGCGTCGGCTGGTAGCCCACGGCGCTCGGCATGCGGCCGAGGAGCGCGGAGACCTCGGAGCCCGCCTGCGTGAAGCGGAAGATGTTGTCGACGAAGAGGAGCACGTCCTGGCCCTCGACGTCGCGGAAGTACTCCGCCACCGTCAGGCCCGAGAGGCCGACGCGCAGGCGGGCGCCGGGCGGCTCGTTCATCTGGCCGTAGATGAGCGCGACGTTGTCGAGGATCCCCGCCTCCTGGAACTCGAGGTAGAGGTCGTTCCCCTCGCGCGTGCGCTCGCCGACGCCGACGAACACCGACTTGCCGCCGTGGCCCTTGGCGACGTTGTTGATCAGCTCCTGGATGACGACCGTCTTGCCGACGCCGGCGCCGCCGAAGAGGCCGATCTTGCCGCCCTTCACGAACGGCGCGATCAGATCGATGACCTTGATGCCCGTCTCGAAGATTTCGGTCTTCGGCAGGAGGTCGACGAACTGCGGGGCCGGGCGGTGGATCGACCAGCGCTCGGCGTCCGCCGGGATCGTCGCGCCGCCGTCGACCGGCTCGCCGAGGACGTTGAGGATGCGCCCGAGGGCGACGTCGCCGACCGGGACCGTGATCGGCGCGCCCGTGTCCACGACGCGCATGCCGCGCGTGACGCCATCGGTCGAGCTCATCGCCACCGCGCGCACCTGGTTCTGCCCGATGTGCTGCTGCACCTCGGCGGCCAGGCGCACCGGCGTCGTGCCGCTGTCGTCCTCGATGACCAGCGCGTTGTAGATCTCGGGCAGGTGCTCCGGCTCGAACTCCACGTCGAGCACCGGGCCGATGACCTGCACGATCGTGCCGATGTTCTGCGTGCCCACTGCGGTTGCCATGATCGTTTCGTCCCCGGTTATTGTTGCAGAGCCGCCGCGCCGCCGACGATCTCCGCGATCTCCTGCGTGATCTGCGCCTGGCGCTGCCGGTTGTAGGTCCGCTTGAGGTACTCGAGCACCTCGCCCGCGTTGTCCGTCGCGTTCTTCATGGCCGTGCGCTGCGCGCCGTAGAAGGCCGCGACCATCTCGACCAGCCCGCGGTAGACCGCGTTGCGGACGTAGAGCGGCAGCAGCTCCTCGAGGATCGCGTCCGCGCTCGGCTCGAGCAGGTAGTCGGGCGTGCCGGCGTCCGCCGTGCCCGGCCGCGCCGCGGGCGCCTCGACCGGGAGCACCCGGACGGTGGCCGGCGGCGTCGAGAGCGCGCTGAGGAACTGCGGCTGCACCAGGTCCACGCTCGCCAGCTCGCCGCGCTCGTAGGCCGCGATGAGCGGCGCCACCAGCTCGGCGGCGTGCGCCGCCGTGGGCTTGTCGCCGATGTCGGTGCGCTCGACGGCGAACTCGCGGCCCAGGTACTTGAAGAAGCCGATGCCCTTCTTGCCCACGCCGTGGAGCTCGACCTCGTAGCCCTCGCTCTCGAGCTGCTGGATGCGGCGCCGCGCTTCCTTGATCAGGTTCGCGTTGTAGGCGCCGGCCAGGCCGCGGTTCGCCGTGAGCAGGATGAGCGCCGCGCGCCGCGGCCCGCCCTCGGCGGGCGGCGCGGGGCGGCGGAGCAGCGGGAAGCGCTCCGCCAGCTCCGGCGTCATGAGATCGCCGATCACCTCGCGCAGCGCGTCGGCGTAGGGCCGGGCCGCGACGACCCGGTCCTGCGCGCGCTTCAGCTTGGACGTGGCCACCAGCTCCATCGTCCGGGTGATCTTGCGCGTGTTCTGGACGGAGCGGATCCGCCCCTTGAGTTGACGACCCTTGGCCATGGTCGGGGCCTTACTCCGCCACGAAGATCGGCTTGAACCCGGCCACGGCGGCCTGGAGGCGGCTCACCACCGAGTCGTCGAGCACCTTCCTGGTGCGGATGTCGGCCAGCACGTCCGGATGCTGCGCCTCGAGGAAGGCGAGGAAGTCGCGCTCCCACTGGCGGATCTGCGGCACGGCGACGTCGTCGAGGTGGCCGTTGGTGACGACCCAGATGATCGCCACCTGCTTCTCGACCGGCATCGGCGCGTACTGCGGCTGCTTGAGCACCTCGACCAGCCGGGCGCCGCGGGCGAGCTGCCGCTGCGTCGCCGGGTCGAGGTCGGAGCCGAACTGCGCGAACGCCTCGAGCTCGCGGTACTGCGCCAGCGAGAGCCGCAGCGGGCCCGCCACGGTCTTCATCGCCTTGATCTGCGCGTTGCCGCCGACGCGGCTCACCGAGATGCCGGCGTCCACCGCGGGGCGGACGTTCGAGTAGAACAGGTCCGTCGTCAGGAAGATCTGGCCGTCGGTGATCGAGATGACGTTCGTCGGGATGTAGGCCGAGACGTCGCCGGCCTGCGTCTCGATGATCGGCAGCGCCGTGAGCGAGCCGCCCGGCTTCTTGATGCGCGGGTCGAGCTTGATCGTCTCCGGGTCCTCCGAGATCTTCGCCGCGCGCTCGAGGAGGCGGCTGTGGAGGTAGAAGACGTCGCCCGGGTACGCCTCGCGGCCCGGCGGGCGGCGGAGGATGAGCGAGAGCTGGCGGTAGGCCGCGGCCTGCTTCGAGAGGTCGTCGTAGACGCAGAGCGTCGCCTTGCCGTCCTCGTACATGAAGTGCTCGGCGATGGCGCAGCCCGAGTAGGGCGCGATGTACTGCAGCGGCGCCGGATCCGACGCGCTCGCCACGACGACCACGGTGTAGTCGAGCGCGCCCGCCTCGCGCAGCCGCTCGACGACGGTCGCGACCGTCGACTTCTTCTGGCCGATGGCGACGTAGACGCAGACGACGCCCTGGCCCTTCTGGTTGATGATCGTGTCGATCGCGATCGCCGTCTTGCCGGTGCCGCGGTCGCCGATGATCAGCTCGCGCTGGCCGCGGCCGATGGGAATCATGGCGTCGATCGCCTTGATGCCCGTCTGGAGCGGCTCCTTCACCGGCTGCCGCACGATGATGCCCGGCGCGATCATCTCCACCGGCCGGGTCGCCGTCGTCTGGATCGGGCCGCGGCCGTCCACCGGCCGGCCCAGCGCGTCCACCACCCGCCCCAGCATCGCGGGGCCCGTCGGCACGGCGAGCAGCTTGCCGGTGCGGCGGACCTCGTCGCCTTCCTTGAGCTTCAGGTAGTCGCCGAGGATGGCGGCGCCGACGTTGTCCTCTTCGAGGTTGAGCACCAGGCCCGTCACCGTCTCGCCGGTCTCCTGGGCGGTGAACTCGAGCATCTCGCCCGCCTCCGCCGACTTGAGGCCGTAGATGCGGGCCACCCCGTCGCGCACCTCGAGCACGGTGCCGACCTCGGTGACGTCGACCGCGCCGAGATCCGCGCTCTGGATCTCACGCAGCAGGATGTCCTTCAGTTCGCCGGGGCGGAGAATGGATTCGGTGGCCATTGAGTATCGAGCCTGGCTAAAAGTGGCGGTGTCGGGAAAAGCTTGTGAAAATAATCACAAAACCCGGCCGAGGGCAAGCCGGAAAGGTAGGCGAGGCGGGGGGGAATGGTAGGGTGGAGAGTGCAGCGGGACGGCGGGACGGCGGGACGGCGGGAGCGGACGTAACGCGGGCCGCGATGCAGGGGCGGTCGGTCCTACGAGTCGGCGGGACGCATCTTCCCGCCGTCCCGCCGTCCCGCCGTCCCGCCCGCCCGGCTCCGCGTCTTCCCCCGCACGAATGCCGCGAGCACGCCGCGCGGGCCGAGGGCGCCGAGCTCTCGGGCGGGGACGCCGGCGATGCGGCGGGCGGTGGCGTTGAGGTGGCTGGGGGAGGCGAAGCGGAGGACCTTCACCGCCGTGGCGGTGGTGTAGCCGGGGTTCTGCAGGAGCTGCGCGGCGCAGGCGATGCGGGTGAGGTCGATCACGCGCTTGAGATTGGGGGCGCCGCCGGCGCCGAACTGGCGGCTGAGGTGCTCGCGGCTCACCGCCAGCCGGCGCGCCAGCGAGGCGGTCGGCATCGGCGTCTCCACCTCGGCGAGCAGCACCTCCCAGGCGCGCCGCTGGAGCGGCTCGTTGAGCCGCAGCACCCGGGGTGCGTCGGCCAGCGCCTCGCGCCGGCGCGCCGTGGCGGAGGCGCGCATGACGAGCTCGCCCACCACCGCGTCGTCCACCCCTTCGACGGCGAGGGCCGCGACCGAGCGCTCGACGCAGGCGACGAGGAGCTCGCCGTCGTCGGCGCGGAACGCGCCGTAGCCCACCACCGGCACCTCCGGGAGCCGCTCCCCCAGCTCGGCGATCTCGCCGAGGAGCGCGGGCTGCGGGGTGAGGACGACGGCGTCGATCAGCCGCGCCTCGAGCACCCGGTGCAGTGCCGCGAGCCCGCGGCACGCCACCACCCGCGGCCCGCCGCGCGGCAGCGTGCGCCGGAGCGCCAGCAGCGCGGCGGGGCTGTCGAGCAGCGCGGCGACCACGGACATGCGGCGGGAGGGCGGGACGGCGGGAGGTGTCAGACCGGCAGCGAGTCGTCGGTCGGACGCGGCGGCAGCGGCGCGGGCATCGGGGTGGCCGCCGCCGCGTCCTCGGCCGTGCCGTCTGCGGCCGTCCCGCCCTGCCGCGAGCCGGCCCGCTCCAGTGGCCGTCCCCGCCCCACCGCGACCAGCGTGCGCACCATCTCGCCGGCGCGCTTGAGGACGCCGCGGGCGTTGTCGTAGGAGAGCGCTTCGAGGGCGGCTTCGAGCGGGAGCCAGCGCACGGCGGTGATCCCCTCGTCGGTCTGCGGCACCGCCTCGCCGTCGGGCGACTCGAAGAGGAAGAAGTGGCAGTACTTGTGGATGTGGCGGCCGCGGAAACGGAAATGCCAGTCGATGACGCGGATCGGCCCCTGCAGCGCGAGCCGCGCGAGGCCCGTCTCTTCGGCGGTCTCGCGCTGGGCGGCCTGGGCCGGCGTCTCCCCCTCCTCGAGGTGCCCCTTGGGGAAGCCCCAGTTGGCGTAGGAGTCGCGGATGAGCAGGAACTTCGCCGCGCCGTCCGGCCCCCGCCGGAAGACGATGCCGCCCGCGCTCACCTCGAGGTCCGGCCGCCGCTTGCCCATGTGCTCGCCTCGCCTCGCCTCAGAAGACGGAGATCTTCAGGTACTTGCGCGGATGCGCCTGCAGGTCGGTGAGCAGCTCGCGGAACTGCCGCATCGTGAGCGTCGTCTCCCGATAGAGCGCGCTGTCGGTGGCCAGCATGCCCAGCGTGCCCTGCCCGCGCTGGATCTTCTGCATCAGGCTGTCGGCGCTCTGGATCACGCCGACGAGGCTCGCCTGGTTCTGGCGGGCCGCGGCCATGACGCTGCGGAGATCGGCGGCCGCCTGGCGCAGGTCGGCCGAGGCGTCCTTGCCGTTGCCGACGATCGCCTGGATCTCGCCGTTGGCGGTCGCCGCGTCGACCCGCCCCATCGTCGTCTGAAGGCTGCGGCTCGCCGCCACCGCGGCGTCGGACGCGGTCTGGGCGTTGCCGCTGATGCGGTCGAGCCGTCCGGTCTGCGCCTCGGCGAAGACGGCGAGCCGGTTCGTCACCGAGGCGAGCGCGAGGATGCTGCGGCGCATGTCCTTCACCGCCGCGCTGTCGAAGGTGTTCTGGATCCGGTCGGTGAGGCCGGCGATGTCGGTCGCGATGCGGCTCGCCTGCGCGGTGAGCTGGCCGATGTCGGGCAGCGTGGTGCCGGGGATCGCGTCGCCGCCGGCGGCCGCGGCGGCGAGGAGGTCGGCCCGCATGTTGGGGTCGTCCGGCAGCGGCTCGAGCGCGGTGATCGTCGCCGTCCACTCGCCGAAGAGACTCGAGGCGCTCGCCACGACCGCCGGCTTGGCCGGCATCTCGACGCCCTGGCCCACGGTGAAGTCGATCTCGACCCAGTCGCCCGGGGCGAGCCGCACGGCGACCACCTTGCCCACCTTCACGCCCCGCAGGGTGACGGGCGAGCCGGCCGTGAGGCCTTCGATCGCGCGGAAGCGCGCCGTGAAGGTCTGCTCGCCGCGGCCCATGTGGGCCTCGCTGAGCCAGAGCGCCGCCGCCACCACCAGCACGAGGGCGAGCAGGACCGAGAGCCCCACGGCGAACTCGTTCTTCCGCTTCACGACGCCACTCTCCCCGCGGCCGGCACGGGGGCCGCGGCCGTCGGCCGGCCCTCGATGAACTGGCGCACCACGGGATCCGTGGTCGCGCGGATCTCCTCGACGGTTCCCACCTGGCGGATCGTCCCTTCGTAGAGCATGGCGATGCGGTCGCCGACGGTGAAGGCGCTGCGCATGTCGTGGGTGACGACGACCCCGGTGACGCCGAGGTCGCGGGTGCGCACCATGAGCTCGTCCATGACGGCGCTCGTGACCGGGTCGAGCCCCGACGTGGGCTCGTCGTAGAGGATGTAGCGCGGCCGCAGCGCGATCGCGCGCGCGATGCCGACCCGCTTGCGCATCCCGCCCGAGAGCTCGGCCGGATACTTCGCGGCGCAGTCGGGCAGGTCCACGATCGCGAGACTCTCGGCGACGCGCTCGGCGATCGTCGCGGCGTCGAGCCCCTGCTTCACGAGCCCGAGGCGGAGGTTCTCCGCCACGGTCATCGAGTCGAAGAGGGCGGCGAACTGGAAGACGTAGCCGATCCGCCCGCGCAGCGCCGTGAGCTCCTCGCGCGTCAGCCCCTGCACGTCCCGCCCGTCCACCTCGACCGTGCCCGCATCGGGCTCGATCAGCCCCACGATGCACTTGAGGGTGACGCTCTTGCCCGTCCCCGAGCCCCCGATGATGACGGTGTTCTCGCCGTCGCGGATGTCGAGCGTGACCCCGCGCAGGACGGGCTTGGCGCCGAAGGCCTTCTCGACCCCGAGGAGGCGGATCATCGGCCGTGCCGCCGGGCCGCCGTCACAGCAGCACCAGCGCCCAGAAGGCGTCGAGCACCAGGATCGCCTCGCAGCCCAGCACCACGGCGCGCGTGGTGGCGATCCCGACGCCCTCGGCCCCGCCCTGGGTGCGGAAGCCCTGCAGGCAGCCCATGAAGGCGACCGCGGCGCCGAAGCTCGCGCTCTTGACCAGCCCGAACCAGATGTCCTTGAACTGGTAGAACTGGCGGAGCCCCTTCACGAACTCCTGCGTCGTGAGGTCGAGCAGGTTGATCGAGGTGATCCACCCCGCGGTGACGCCGACGGCCATCGCGAACGCCGTGACGACCGGGAACATCAGCGTCGCCGCGAGCACCCGCGGCACGGCGAGGTAGGCGATCGGGTCGTAGGCGAGCGTCTCGAGCGCGTCCACCTGCTCGGTGACGCGCATCGTCCCG
This sequence comes from Gemmatimonadales bacterium, assembly GCA_035760645.1. GTDB lineage: Bacteria > Gemmatimonadota > Gemmatimonadetes > Gemmatimonadales > GWC2-71-9 > DASSTY01. The sequence continues at coordinate 44,833 of DASTSO010000021.1, read as the reverse complement.
AGCTCGGCCGAGATGTTGGCGCCCACCCGCCCGGCGAGCGCCATGCCGGTGAGCACGGGGCCCAGCTCCATCATGACCGTCTTCCCGACGAGCGCGCCGACGAAGTAGAGCGGCACGGCACCGGTGAAGATGTAGCTGGAGAGGAGCGAGAGGACGATGCCGGTGAAGACGGCGATGAACAGCGCGATGGGGACGGAATCGACCCCCAGTCGCCGCATCTGCGCCGCGAGCAGGGGGCCCCAGGTCGGAACGTCCGTCAGCGCGCGCGCCGCTTCGGTCGACCAGCGGCCCACATGCTCGACAAATCCCGCCCGGTCGGAGGGTCGGAGTGCCACGAGCCGCATCACGAGCGGAAGGTACGCGGCGAGAGGGGGGATTGGCTAGGGGGTGGGATCACAAAACGGGCGGGAGGGCGGGAGCGGCGGGACGGCGGGAGGTCCCGCTGACGAACGAGCCTCCGGCGGCATCACCGGAGGCTCGTTCGTTCGATGCGCTTCCCGCCGTCCCGCCCTCCCGCCCTGCTACGCCGCGAAGCTCGCCAGCGCCCGGCCCACCTCGCCCTCGCGCAGGCGCTTGAGCGCGCGGTCGCGGAGCTGGCGGACGCGCTCGCGGGTGACGCCGAGCATGCCGCCGATCTCCTCGAGCGTGTGCTCGCGCCCGCCGTCGAGGCCGAAGTAGAGCCGCAGCACCTTGGCGTCGCGGGGCGGGAGCGTCTTGAGGGCGCTCTCGATCTCCTCGCTGAGGAACTGGTCCATCGCCGCCTCTTCGGCGTCGCCCTGGTCGTCGGCGACGAAGCGCTCGATGAGCGAGCGGTCGCCCTCGGGATCGAGCGGCGCGTCGAGCCGCACGTCGCTCGTGTTGAGCGCGGCGAGCGACTGCACCACGTCGAGCGAGAGCCCGGTGGCGTTGGCGATCTCCTCGGGCGTCGGCTCGCGGCGGAGCTCCTGGCGGAGCGCCTCCGAGGTGCGGACGATCTTCGAGAGATCGGCCGTGCGGTTCAGGGGCACGCGCACCGTGCGCCCCTGGCGCGCGAGCGAGGCGAGGATCGCCTGGCGGATCCACCAGACGGCGTAGGAGATGAACTTGACGCCCTGGTCGGGATCGAACTTCCGCGCCGCGGTGAGGAGTCCCACGTTCCCCTCGCCGATCAGGTCGGTGAGCGGGAGGCCGCGGTTCTGGTACTTCTTCGCCACCGAGATGACGAAGCGCAGGTTGCGCTTCACCAGCTCCTGCATCGCCTCCTGGTCGCCGGCGCGCACGCGCTTGGCGATGGCGATCTCCTGCTGCGGCGTGAGCAGCGGGGTCTGGCTCACCTCGTAGAGATACTGGTCGAGGATGTCGCGGTCGGAGTCGTAGACGCCGAGGGTCTTGGCCGTCTCGCGCTTGCGGGCGCGGCGCGGCTTGGCCGGCGCCATGGCGGCCAGGATCTCGGCCGTGGTCATGTCGTCGGTCAGCTCGGCCATCGTGGGGCCGTCAGGAGCGGTCTGCGGCGCGGCCTGGCGGCTGGTGGCCGGCGTGGCCGGCGCGTCGCTCTGGGAGTCGGTCTTCTTCTTCGGCATCGTGTGAGTGGTAACCCTGTCCCTGAATCGGGGGTTCCCCCGGTTCGTTCGCCCCACCGCGCCCGGCACGTTCCGCGCCGCGGTGTCCGACCCTGCTGTGGTGTCGCGCTCCGGTCGCGCCCGGCCCCGGTTTTCACGCCTTCGCGCCCGCGTGCGCGGGGCCGCGGACCGCTTGACACTCCCCACCCTGCAAACTAGCTTCCCGTGCTCGCCGCAAAAGTCCACCTCGCAGTGCGAGGCGCGACAATATAACGGGGGCGTAGCTCAGTTGGGAGAGCGCGTGAATGGCATTCACGAGGTCAGGGGTTCGATCCCCCTCGCCTCCACTCCCGGCCCGGCGCGGCGAGCGAAGTAGACGGGCCGGAACCCGACCGCAGGCAGGTGCGTTAGGCAGTTGCGCCAGGTCGGGTGGGACGCTAAGATTGGCGTCCTCAACGCGGGAATAGCTCAGTTGGTAGAGCACAACCTTGCCAAGGTTGGGGTCGCGGGTTCGAGTCCCGTTTCCCGCTCTGGTTGAGCGATGCAGGTCCGGTCCCGCAGTCGAGGGGCCAGCGTCGCGGGGTGGAGCAGTCTGGTAGCTCGCCGGGCTCATAACCCGGAGGTCGTGGGTTCAAATCCCACCCCCGCTACTGCAGGATGACCAGGCGGTCAGGCGGACAGGCGGTCAGTGGACCGATTCACTGAGCCCCTGCGGACTGACCGCCTGATGTCTGAAGGAAGGGCGCTTAGCTCAGTTGGTTAGAGCGCCACGTTGACATCGTGGAGGTCACAAGTTCGAGTCTTGTAGCGCCCACTGCAGGACAGGCAGGTCGAAGTGGCGGGACCCGCGGCCATAGCTCACTTGGATAGAGCATCTGACTACGGATCAGAAGGTTTCAGGTTCGAGTCCTGATGGCCGCACTGAGCAGTACATGAAGAAGGACGGGGCGTAGCGCAGCCCGGTTAGCGCGCCTGCTTCGGGAGCAGGAGGTCCCCGGTTCAAATCCGGGCGCCCCGATTGAGAATGAACGGCCAGCTTCCCTCGGAAGCTGGCCGTTTCTCGTTCCCGTGCGGCGACGGTCGGCACGCCTCCCCACACCCGCCAGCACGGTTGATGACGGACAGGCTCCCGGTCGCTCCGGCCGAGGCACCACGCTCCAGTCGCTCGAGCCGCCGAACAAGGGTGATCGCCCGAGCGGACAGGACTCCGTTGCGGGAACCCCGGCGAGAGCGCCGCAACCCTCGGCGCCGGTGATGCGTTATGCGGGGATGACGACGCAGACGATCCGACACGCGCTCCAGCAGACGATCCGACACACGATCGAGACGCTGCTCACCCGGGAACACGGCGCGCCGGTGCAGGAGCTCGCACTCGAGCGGCGGCCGCTCCGCGGCGGCCTCGAGGCGGCGAGCATCGAGCTCGTGGCCGCCGCCTATCGCGGGCCGGGCGGCCGGGCGCACCGCCGGAAGCTCGTCGTGAAGCGGCTGCGCGGCGCGACGGCACGTGAGGCGCTCGTCTACGAGCGGCTCGTCTCGCAGCCGTCGGTCGCCGCCGTCGCGCCGCGGCTCCTGGGTGTCGAGCGGCCGAGCGCCGAGGAAGCGGTCCTCTACGTCGAGGCGCTCCGCCCGGTGCGCGCCTGGCCCTGGCGGGATCTCACAGCGGCGCACGACGCCCTCGCCCAGGCGGCCCGGATTCACGCCCTCGCGGTGCCGCCCGAACTCGCGGGCGCGCTCGGCGGCTGGGATTACGATCGAGAGCTCAACGCGACGGCGGCCCGAACCGTCGAACGGCTGGCCGACGTCCGCCGGCAGACGGGTCTCCGGCGCTTCACCGCGGGACATCGCTGGGCGCGGCGCCTGACCGGCGCGCTCCCGGCCCTCCGGCGGCAGCTCGTCGGCGGCGGACCGCTCGGATGCACCCTGATCCACGGCGACCTGCATCCCGGCAACGTGCTGCTGCGCCGGCATCGCGGACGCGAAGCGGCGGTGCTCATCGACTGGGGGCGGGCGCGGCTGGGCTCCCCGCTGGAAGACCTGAGCTGCTGGCTGCAATCGCTCGCCGCGTGGGAGCCCGTGGCGCGGCAGCGGCACGACACGCTCCTCGCGGGCTATCTCACGGCGCGGGGCCTCTCGCCCCGGCTCGGCCCCGAGCTGCGCGCCGGCTACTGGCTCGCGGGAGCCTCGAACGCGCTCTCGGGCGCGCTGCTGTACCATGTCGAGGTGATGCTGGACGCGTCGGCGGGGAGCGCGGCACGGGTGAGGGCCGAGTACGCCGCACGCGAGTGGCTGCGGGTGTTGCGGCGGGCCGACGCGTTCTGGAGCTGAGGGGCGCGCCGGACGTCAATCGCCCGGTGGCAGCGGGTCAGCGAGGTGGGCGTGGTCGTCGAAGGAGACGATGCGCCCGCCGCCTCGACCCCAGTCGAGCTCGCTGAGGGCGGTGTTGCCGGGCCGGTACGCGCTCCAGCGCGCGGGGCTCACGCCCTCCAGCGCGCCGAACACCTGGCCGATGACCCCGGCGTGCGTGACCAGCGCGACGCGCTCGCCGCGGTGCGCCAGCGCGATCGCGCGCACCGCGGCGAGCGCGCGCGCCCGAAGCTCCCGGTAGCTCTCCCCGCCGGGCCAGCGGAACCCGGCGTCGTCCTGCCGCAGATTCGCCGCCCAGTGCTCGGGCACCCGCCGCTGGACCTCCTCGAGCGGCAGTCCGTCGAGCTCGCCGCAGTCGATTTCCTCGAGCGCCGCACAGCTCCGAACCGGCCCGAGTCCCACCTCGCCCAGCGCCTCCGCCGTGCGCCGCGCGCGCTCGAGCGGGCTCGTGTAGATGGCGGCGAACCCCGGCCCGCCGCGCAGCCGCGCCTGCAGTCGGCGGACCTCCTCCCCGCCCCGCTCGCTCAGCGGGACGTCGGTGCGCCCGCTCAGCAGCGGCGTGCCGCCGGAATTGCTGAGCGTGTGCCCGTGGCGGATCAGCACCAGCCGCGTCGTCGCCGACGCCGACGCCGTCCCCGGAACCTCGGCCCTGCCCATGCGGCGGAATCTAGCCAGTCTGGCCGCTCAGGAGCGCTGCGGCGGCTCCTCCGCGCCGGCGGCGCGGTCGTCGCCGCGCCGCAGCAGCAGCCAGCCGACGGTGCCGGCGAGGAGCGAGGCGGTGAGGATGCCGAGCTTCGCCTGGGCGAGGAGCGCCTCGTCCCGGAGCGCCAGCCCGGCGATGAAGAGCGACATGGTGAATCCGATCCCGCCGAGCCAGGCGGCGCCGTGCAGCGCGCCCCAGGAGATCTCAGGCGGCCGCTCCGCGACGTGCAGCCGGGCCGCGAGCCACGCGAAGAGCGTGATCCCGAGGGGCTTGCCGATGACGAGACCGAGCACGATGCCGAGCACCACCGGACCGGTGAGCCCGCGCAGCGCGGCGGTGTCGATGTGCACCCCGGCGTTCGCCAGCGCGAAGAGGGGCATGATGCCGAAGGCCACCAGACCGTGCAGCTGGCGCTCGAGCCGCTGCAGCGGAGCCTGCGCGCCTTCGGCGGCGACCTCGAGATTCTGCAGCGCACCCAGCTGCTCGGGATTGGCGAGCACTCCGACCTCCCGGCGCTCCGCCTCCGCGAAACGGGTGAGGGCGTCGTGGCCGCGGCCGAGGAACTCTTGTGCCGCGAGGCGCGTGCGCGCGGGGATCGTGAAGGCGAGGAGCACGCCGGCGATCGTGGCATGCACGCCCGAACCGAGGAACGCCCCCCAGAGCGCCACTCCGAGCAGCCCGTAGACGATCCGGTGCCGAACGCCCAGGGCGTTCGCGCCCGCCAGCGCGACGAGGATCCCGGCGCCCCACGCGAGGCTCGACCAGCCGATGCTGCCGGTGTAGAAGAAGGCGATCACCAGCACGGCCCCGATGTCGTCCGCGATGGCGAGGGCGGCGAGGAACACCTTGAGCGCGAGCGGCACGCGCGGGCCCAGCAGCGCCAGCACCCCGAGTGCGAAGGCGATGTCGGTCGCCATCGGGATCCCCCAGCCCGCGCCCCCCGGGCCACCCCGATTCACGAGCGCGTACAGCAGCGCCGGCACGAGCATCCCGCCGGCGGCAGCCGCCAACGGCAGCGCCGAGCGCCGCAGGGACGCGAGTTCGCCCACGAGGACCTCGCGTTTGATCTCGAGCCCCACGAGGAAGAAGAAGACCGCCATCAGGCCGTCGTTGATCCAGTGGTGCAGGCTCATCTCGAGTGCCCGGCTTCCTACCCGGATCGCAAGCGGCACCTCCCAGAGCTGATGATACGCACCGGCCCACGGACTGTTCGCCCACGCGAGGGCGACCACCGTGCACCCGAGGAGAAAGAGCCCGCTTGAGGCCTCCTGGTGCGCGAAGTGCTGGAACGGGCCGACGAGCCGCTCGATCAATGGCGCTCGGGCCGGGGGGCTCAGCGGGGTCGTCGTGGTCAAGTCCGAGTCTCTCCTCTCATGCGTCTGTCGGGTGGCCCCGCCTGGCGCCGCTCGGCGCGGCGGCCACGGCCTCGCGCACGCGGCATCGGCGCTAGAAGATATTCAGACCGCGGGGATTGAGAGCTGCTCCTCGGTCATGTGGTCGAAAAGGCTCGCCCTGGTCGACGCCTGGCCACGACCCCGGTCGTCCCGTGCTTCAGGACACCGCCCTCGGCGGACCGGCCGGGCCGCCAACTCGCGCAGCACTGCCTCCCGGTCGCCACCCCAGCAGCTCCGGACGGATCGCGAATCGCAGGTCCCCAAACCGCCTCAGCAGCGGATCGCTTGCAGCACGCCCCTCCAGCCGCGCCCGTGACGCTCCCAAGCAGGAGTGGATGCCGTGTCCGAAGGCGATGTGCCGATTCGGCCTGCGGGCGAGGTCGTGATCGTCCGCGCCCACGAACAGGTTCGCACCCCGATTCGCCGATACCGTGCCGGCGGAGTCGAGGGCACCGCGACGGAACGCCGGGTCGTGCAGCAGGCGACGATGCGCCGAGGAGTGGGATCTCCGGGCGGTCGGGGCGGTGTGAGACTCAGGTTATTGGTATACTCGGGGATACGACCGAGTCGACTACGATGCGCCGGCGGAGTTCCGGGTTCCGACAATCGCGCTCGCCGCGGGCACGAGGTGCTCTGCCGCGTGACGCACGTCGGCTCGCGCTGGTCGGCCGTGAACACCGCGAGCCGGGCGACGCCACGCCGGCGAGGACTGCCGCGATCGCGCCGGTCGCCGCCCCAGCGGCCACGCCCGAAGGACCTCGTCCGTGTCATCGAACCAGATTCATGGGAGACTCGTGCGCCGTGTGAGAGCGTGGACCGTTGCGGGCGCCGAACCGAGACCAAACCCGCGAGGAGGGAGATGATGGCCAACCGACGCGTCTGGTGGCTCGCCGCCGCTACCGTGCTGTGCGGAGTCGCAGCGCTGGGCGGCATCCTCGGCACGCTGCTCGGCCGGCAGGGCCGGTATTGGTGGCTCGCCCTCTGGTGGGGGGGCACGATTCTCACCGTGGCGTTCGGCCATCGTTGGGACGTCGCGCGGAAGGCCGCCGCGGCGCGCGCTCGCGATGCGGCGGCCGTCGAGAGCACACCGGAGTGGGAGCGGAACTCGCCGGCGCGCTCGATCGACTGCTGAGACGTACGGGAGGGTCAGCGAATCGCGACCCGAACGCGCTCCTGCTGACAGCTCACCGCCGCGACATGAACCCGGGCGGCGGCGCCGCTAATCCGCGCAGCACGCGGCTCCGGCGCCAGCGGAGCGACCCCGGGGCCGCCGACGCGGCCTCCACGGTTACACAGTGCTCGAGGCGCGCCACGGCGCCGACGCGAGGATGACCGCGAGCGACCGGATTGGGACGGTTGGGACGATTCAGCGCGGACAACGGCGGCCATCGACGGCCAGACCGGCCGTCGCTGACCCCAAAATCAACGACTTAGACCACCCATGGCCGGCACCGACCGACGCCGCGCCTGCTTCGGGAGCAGGAGGTCCCCGGTTCAAATCCGGGCGCCCCGATTGAAACTGGAAACGCCGCGTCCCTCCGGGACGCGGCGTTTCGCTTTCCCACCCGCGTCGCCCGACGCCCCGGCTCGGCCGGCACGCCGCCCGCGTTGTCCCCGGTCTCCCGCTACCGCTCGAGGTCCCTGATCAGCCCTTCCATCTCCCCGATCTCGCGGCGCTGGGACTCGATGATGCCGTCGGCGAGCTTCCGGACCCGCGGATCCGAGATCCGGGCACGCTCGCTCGTCAGGATCGCGATCGAGTGGTGCGGGATCATCGCCTTCATGTAGGCGACGTCGCCCACGGTGCGCTGGCTGCGCGCGAGGAAGAGGCCGAGGACGAACACGAGCGCGCTGCCCGCGAGGATGAGGCGGTTCTTCCGGCGATCGGCGTACATCCCCCGCATGAAGAGGAGCATGACGATCGCCATGGCCGCCCCCATGTAGAGCGCCATCCAGAAGCGCGTCTGGCTCCACCACAGGTGATCCAGCTCGAGTACCGTCGAATACATCAGGACGAGCATGACCGCGGTAGACGTCAGGATCATCGCCGCGAAACGCGTGTAGGATCCGTGCATTGCGTTGGTCCGGGTTGGGGCGGAAGGGTCGAGAGAGCGGCCGGCGTCCGTCCCAGGCTAGCCCTGGAGCCGCGCGCGGCGCAAGCGCCGCGCGTTCGCCGCGACGATCACCGTGCGACGCGACAGGAGCGCCGCGGCGGGGGCGCGTGGCCCCGGCGCTAGCTGGCCGACGGTCCCGTTTCAAAGGCGAAGGCCATCCCCATGTGAGCATCGCCCGCATGGCGCCAGCCCGGTCCCATCAGGCCGGTGGCCTGGCCCGCGTGCATGCCGCCCATCATCTGCCCGGTCACCCGGTGCCCTCCCATTTGCGTCCCGTGCCCCTCCACGTCGACCGGACGATTGTTGGCGTCCATCATCCCCGATCCGACGTGGAGGGCGTAGCCGGTGCCCGATGCGAGGTGCGTCCCCGGCGTGCAGGTCAGCGTCGCGCGATCGTTCGACCAGGTGCAGGCCATCGGCACGACCGGTCCACCGACGTCGCCCTGGTGCAGGTCCACGTACCGTTCCATGCCGATGCCCATGGCCCCGCTGAAGCGCACCGCGATGGGGCTCGCGGGGTCGATCCCGGTCGCTCCGGCGGCCGGGCTGACGGCCTCGAGGGTCGTGACGGTATTCGGCCCGCTCGGGCCGCCGTCGCTGCAGGCAGCCAGACCGAGCGCCGCGCCGGCGACGAGTGCGAATATCGATGCTCGCATCGGATCCTCCCCTTCGACTCTGTGTCGCCGCCGGCGAGCGCCTTCACGGCCCCTCCGTCCGGCGCGGGCGCCGACGGCGACGACCACCAAGGTAGAGACAGGAGCTGAGGCGAGGCTGAAGGGCGGGTGAAAGAAGGTTGAGACCCGGCCCCAGGGCACCCCCGGCGGCTGGCCCGGGCATTATGTTGGGCTCGTCCCGGTCGACGCAGCCGCCGCCTCGCCGACGGTTGCCGGCCGGGAGGTGGGCCACGGCCGCAGCCGGGCGCGTCCCGGCCCGGCGGCGCCCCGAGTGTGGCTGGCAAGCTCGACTCCGGAGGACGAAGATGAAACAGCGTATGCTCCCGATCGCCGTGGCGGTGCTGGTCGCGTCTCCCCTCGTCGCGGCGGCGCAGCAGCCGACGCGCCCGAAGCGCGCGCAGGACCAGGCGGCCGCGGCCTGTCCGATGGGAATGCACGGCATGATGATGGGCATGATGCCGGGTGGCATGATGCGACCCGGCCAGGTTCCGGGGCGAGGGATGATGGGCGGGCCGATGGGCGGGAGGATGAACGACTCGTCCCACCTGGCGCAGATGCGGTCGCAGCTCGGCCTGAGCGACGCCCAGGTGGCGGAACTGCGCGCCATCCATCAGCGCGCCTGCACCGCCGCCCAGCCGCACATGCGGATGGCGATGCAGGCGCACCGGAGCGCAATGCAGACGCTGCAGGGGAACAGCCCCAGCCTGGACGCCTTCAGGAGCCAGCTCGATCAGGCCGCCAAGCACATGGTGGCGGCCCAGGTGGAGATGGCGAAGGGGATGCTCGAGTTCCGCAACGGGCTCACGCCCGCGCAGCGCCAGAAGCTGGACCAGATGCACCGGCAGATGATGTGGGGCGCGACCGACTCGAGCGCGATGCCGGCCGGCGCCCCGCAACGCTCCCGGTAGCGCCCGCAGCGAAGCCGCCGGCCGGCCCTCAGCCCCGGGCGAGCCGGCGCTGCCGCTCCCGCGTCGCGCGCTCCAGCCGGCTGCAGACGAGGTCGCAGAGCTGGAAGACGCTCTCGTCGGCCAGGCTGTAGTAGGCGAACAGCCCCTCCTTGCGCCGCGCCACGAGCTCGTGCGCGAGCAGCAGCTGCAGGTGCTTCGACACGTTCGCCTGGCTCAACCCCGTGGCCTCGACGAGCTCCCCCACCGTGCGCTCGCCCGCCATGAGCGCCTGCAGCAGCTGCAGGCGGACGGGCTCGGCCAGCACCTTGAACCGCTCGGCCACGAGCGCGAGCTGCGCGGCCGTCATCGCGCCTTTCGCCATGAATCCTCCCTTCGTCGGTGGGTGGGGTGGACGGCTCAGCCGCCCACCCCTGCGGGAGCGCCGCGCTCGACCGGCTCGCCTGCCCTGGCCCACGCGGCGAAGCCGCCGACGAGGTTCACGACCTCACGCACGCCGCGCGCCTGGAGCACGCTCGCGGCGATGGCCGAGCGCGCGCCGCTCTGGCAGTGCACCACGAGGGGGCGCCCGGTCGGGAGCTCGGCGAGCCGCTCCTCGAGATAGCCCAGGGGAATGTTCGGCACCCCCGGCAGGTGCCCGCTCTCCCATTCGCTCGCGCCGCGAACGTCCCGGACGTCGACGCCGCCCGTCGCGAGCCGCGGCGCCAGCTCCTCCACCGTGATCTGCGGGGTCGTGAGGAGCGCCCGGCCCGCGGCCGTCCACGCGGCGAGGCCGTCGGGGCGCAGATACCCGCTCACGCGGTCGAGCCCGATCATGGCCAGGTCCTGCACCGCCTCGTCGAGGCGCCCTTCGTCCTCGACCAGGAGCACGACGTCGCGATCGTACGGCACGAGCCACCCGGCCCACGTGGTGAACGATTTGTTGAGCGGGATGTTGATCGTTCCGGGCACGTGCGCCGCGGCGAAGGCATCGGCCGCCCGCGTGTCCACCACCAGCACTCCTTCGTCCGCCAACCGCACGATCGCGCCGGCGGGCAGCGGAGCCGGGCGCTCCAGGGCGCCGAGGACCCGCGGTCCCACCTTGTTGATCCGCTTCATCTCGGCGAAGTAGCGCGGCGGCTCGGGCTGCCCGGCCAGGACCCGCTCGACGAACTGGTCCTCGGTCATGTCCTCCAGGCCCCAGTTGGCGATCCGCTCGTAGCCCAGGGTCGTCTGCGGCACCGCGCCCAGGGACTTGCCGCAGGCCGAGCCCGCGCCGTGCCCCGGCCAGAGCTGCAGGTAGTCGGGGAGCTGCTTGAAGCGCTGCAGCGACCGATAGAGCGTGCGCGCCCCCGCTTCCATCGTCCCCACCACCTTCGCCGCCTTCTCGAGCAGGTCGGGCCGCCCCACGTCGCCGACGAAGACGAAGTCGCCGGTGAAGACGCCCATCGGGCGGTCGGTGGCGGGCGTGTCGGTGACCAGGAACGACAGGTGCTCGGGCGTGTGCCCCGGCGTGTGCAGCGCCTCGATCCGGATGTTGCCGACCATGAAGGTGTCGCGGTCCTTCAGCAGCACGGCGTCCGCGTCCGCGGCGTAGCCGTACTTCCAGTCGGCGTCGCCCTCGTCCGAGAGGTAGAGCGTGGCCCCGGTGCGCGCCGCGAGCTCGCGCGCGCCCGAGACGAAATCGGCGTGGATGTGCGTCTCGGTGATGTGCGTGATGCGCAGTCCCTCGGCCTCGGCCGCGCGCAGGTACTGCGCGATGTCGCGGTTCGGGTCGACGACGAGCGCCTCGCCCGTCGCGGCGCAGCCCACGAGGTAGCTCGCCTGGGCCAGGTTGGTGTCGTAGAAGCGCTTGAGCAGCATGAGGAGCTCCAGGTCCGTCCGGGTCGCGAACGATGCGGGGTCAGAAGCCCGCGCGGTTCTGATAGAGCGTGAACAGGCCCACGCCGACGAGGAACAGGGCGAAGGCGCGCTTGAGGTGTGGCTGCGGCACGACGCGCACGAGCGCCGTGCCGACGAGAATGCCGAGGCTGGCCACGGCGGTGAAGGCGGCCATGAAGCCCCAGGGTACTGCCACCTGCCCCAGGTATCCCGCCGCGCCGGCCACGGAGTTCATGGCGATGACGAGGAGCGACGTGCCCACGGCCTGCTTCATCGGCACTCCGGCGAGCAGCACGAGCGCCGGGACGATGAGGAAGCCGCCGCCGATGCCCACGACGCCCGTCAGGACGCCGACGCCGACCGCCATCGCGAGCAGCGGGACAAGGGCCGGGCTCGCCTCGCCCTCGACCGTGCGCCCGCCGCCGAGTCCACCGCGGAACATCGAGACCGCCGCGGCGAGCATCACGACGGCGAGGATCGTGAGCTGCACCGCGCCGCTCAGGAAGACGGCGAGCCGCGCGCCGAGGAACGCGCCGGCCATCGCCGCGAGCCCGAAGAGGAGCGCCGTACGCGGCCGGACGTTGCCGGCACGCCAGTGACCCACCGCACCCGCCAGGCTCACGGCACCCACGATCGGCAGACTCATCGCAATGGCGGTCTTGGCCTCGAAGCCGAGCACGTAGACCAGGATCGGCACCGTGAGGATGGAGCCGCCGCCGCCGAGCAGGCCCAGCGCGAGCCCGACCAGGGCGGCGAGGAGGAAGCCGAGTGGCGCCATCAGTCGTCTCCGCTCTCCGGGGCGATCTCGCGCGGCCTACGCGGCCGAGCAGCAGTTGGCACCGGGGGCCTCCGACGCCGGCGCCCGACCGACGGGCACGGGCGGCGCCGCCGTGGCGAAGGCCCGCACCATGGCCGGCACGTCGCACCTTGCCGGACGGTTGTACGGCAGCCGGGACAGGAGCATCGCCATGCCGCAGGTGTCGGTGAGGCCCGCGAAGACGAGCCCGCTCCCGATGAAGGCCGGCAGCAGCGCGAAGCGCGGGTCGACGAGGAGGGCGAGCAGTCCCCCGGTCGCCGCGAGCGCGCCCGCCACGATCCGCACCTGACGCTCGAGCGAGAGCCGCCTGGGACCCCGCACGACCGGCTGCCCGGCGGCGAGCCAGGCATTCACGCCGCCGTCGAGGACGTGGACGTTGGTCATGCCCGCGGCGCGGAGGGCGCCCTCGGCGCGGCGGGCACGCTGGCCCGACTGGCAGACGAGCACCACCGGTGCCGAAACGGTCCGGATCTCCCGCGCGTACTCGGCCAGGGTATCGACCGGCACGTTGTAGCTGCCCGCGATGTGCGCGGTCTCGTACTCACCCGGCGTGCGGACGTCGAGGAGCCGGGTGTCCGGCACCAGCGGCAGCACCTCGGCGAGCTGCGCCGGACTCAGGACCGGCGCGAGCGTGGAAAGCGTCATGCGTACACCTGTGAGGCTGAAGTCCGGCAGGCCGCCTGCGGCGACCATCTCAATAATCAACTACATGGCAATATAGCGTTACAGAGACCGCGGTCAAGGTCGGCGGACCCGGCGGGTCACCGGCCCGGGGCCTGGAGCATCCCGGTGAGCCCCACCCGGAACCGATCGAGCGGCAGGGCGCCTTCGACCATCTGCCCATTCACGAAGAAGGTCGGCGTCGCGCGCACGCCGAGCCGGCGCGCCCGGTCGTTCGCGGCGTCCGTGCGCGCCGCCCCGCGAGCCGAGGCGTAGCAGCTGCCGAAGCGCGTCGTGTCGAGGCCGAGGCTCGTGGCATGCCTGGCGAAGACCTTCGCGGGGTCGGAGGCGCGCTTCCACTCGGCCTGGTCGGCGTAGATGCGGTCGTGCATTGGCCAGAACGCGTCCTGCTCGGCGGCGCACTCCGCCGCCCGCGCGGCGCGATCGCCGTTCGGGAAGCCCATCACGATCGGGACGTACTTGTAGAACACCTTCCCCTGGGTGATGAACTCGCGCTCGAGCGCGGGCAGCGTCTGCCGCGCGTGGCTGCCGCAGAAGGGGCACGCGAAGTCGCTCAGGTCGACCATGACGATGGGCGCGTCGCGGGCCCCACGGTCGTACCCGATGCCGGTGAGATCCACTCCGTTCACGACCACGCGCCGCGCTCCGGATGCGCCCGCTGCGTGCGCCGCCGACGTCCCATGCGTCGTCGAGCCGTCGGTGGCCGGGGTGTCGGGCGTGCAGCCGCTCCCGGCCAGGGCGAGGACACCGAGAATCCAGATCGAGTACCGCATGGTCAGAGCTCCACGTTGATCAGCTGACCGAAGCCGGCCAGCAGACTGGACAGGATGGCGAATCGGCCGCTGAAGAGCAGCAGGCCGACCACGACGAGCAGCGCGCCGACGGTGCGCTCGAGCGGCCGCACCCAGCGTCGGAGGCGCGCCGCGCCGGCGAGGTACCAGTTGAGCGCCACCGCGGCGACGAAGAAGGGAAGGCCGAGCCCGAGCGAGTAGACGGCGAGCAGGCCCATGCCGGACCACATGGTCTCGCGCATGCCGGCATAAAGGAGTATCGAGGCCAGGACCGGGCCGACGCAGGGCGTCCAGCCCGCGCCGAAGGCGATGCCGACGACGACGGAGCCCACGTGCCCCGCGGGCCGGCGCGCCAGGTGGACGCGCCGCTCCCGCGACAGGAACGCGGGGCGCAGCACGCCGAGCAGATAGAGCCCGAGCGTGGCGATGACGAGGCCGCCGACCTGCTGGAGGAGCGGCAGCGCGCGCCGCAGCGAGGCGCCGAGCGCCGTGGCGCCGGCCCCGAGACCGATGAACACCAGGGAGAACCCGAGCACGAAGAGCGCCGCGTGCACCGCGGCCCGGCGGCGCGCCGCGCCGGTGCCCCCGCCCTCGGCCGTGAGCTCTTCGAACGTCATCCCGCTCACGAACGCCACGTAGCTCGGCACCAGCGGGAGCACGCACGGTGAGAGGAACGAGACGAGCCCCGCGAGGAAGGCGAGCCCGAGGGAGATCTCACCGCCGCTCATGGCGTGTCCCCCGCGGCGACAGGCGCGGGCGCGCCTCCGGCGGCCGGCTCCGCGAGCAGGCGCTCGACGGCCTGCGCCAGCGCGACCTCCGTGAAGTAGCCGCGCACCTCGTGCCGGATGCGGCCCCGGCGATCGATCAGGTAGGAGGTGGGCAGCAGGGTCGCGCGCCCGAAGCCCTGGATGGCCGACGTGTTGGCCATCGCAACGGGATAGGTGATGCCGTGCTCGGCGAGGAAGCGCGCGACCGGCGCCCGGCCGGCGGCGTCGACCGAGAGCCCGAGGATGGTGAAGCCGCGCTCGCGCCGGGCCTCGTAGACGCGCTGGAAGCCGGGCATCTCGACCCGGCAGGGCGGGCACCAGGTCGCCCAGAAGTTGACGAGCACCACCTGCCCGCGCAGGTCGGCCAGCGAGAGGGAATCACCCGCGAGGGTGACGAGCCGGACGTCGGGTGCCGCCGCGCCGGCCGGGCCGACGCCGATGGCGGCCGCGAGCTGCGGCCACATGCGCCAGCCGACGAAGGCGGCCAGGAGCAGCCACGCCACGCTCCCGAGGCTGGGCCGTGGGAGAACGCGCCGAAGATTCATGAGTCACGCGAGGCTGAAGGATCGAGTGCTGCCGCCGCGGGCGTGAGCGCCCGTGATCGGCTCGACACGGCGAGGCGGCACGCGGAGCGCCGCGGAGCCCGCAGGGCGGGCCTTCAGCTCAGGCGCGTGGAGGCTGGAACGGAGGCGCGGGGTGGTGACTGGAGGGACGCCCCGTCTCGCGGGGCGGCGCCGCCGCCCGGAGGGGGAGCACGGTGGCGGTCAGCCGCGAGACCGGCGGCACGAGCGCGAGGGTGGAAGCGCAGCCCGTCGCGGCCGTGGCGGGCGGGGCGTCACCCGCATCCGACCCGCGCTCGGGCGAGGCGGCGGTCAGGGTGGATCCCGCGATCGAGCTCCCCGCCCCACCGTCGAGGCCGCTCGCGGCGGGCATCGTCGGCGCCACGGCCAGCGTGCCGGCGGCACAGGCGCCCGTCGCGGCGCGGATCGCGGGCGCCTGGCCGTACAGCAGGGCCACGAGCAGCAGCACGAAGCGCCCGACGCCCTCCCAGCGGAGGGCGATCGCGCGAGCGCGTCGGCGAAGGGAGTGCGATCGGGCAGCCATCGGCGCGAAATGTACCGGCCCGGTGCGGGTCGTCACAACCGGCGCGATCGGAAGCGGGCATCCCCTCGTCGGGCGGAGCTACCCGGCTCCCTCGGCCGACAGCGCCGCGGCGACGCGCACGAGCCGCTCGCGCGCGTCCTCGGCGACCTGGCGCACGGTCGGATTCCCGGCGAGCGCGCCGGCCCCGAGGAGCAGGTGCGGATCGGTCAGGCGCACGAGGCTCGCGTCGCCGTCGGCCGCCTCGACCGCGACGTTGCACGGCAGGAGCAGGCCGACGCTCGGGTCCGCGCTCAGGGCCGCGTAGGCGAGCGGCGGATTGCAGGCGCCGAGGATGACGTAGGGGCGGAACTCCTTCCCCAGCTTCTCGCGAAAGGTGGCCTGCATGTCGATCTCGGTCAGGACGCCGAACCCCTCGGCCTGGAGGGCGTCGCGCACGCGGGCGATCGCGGCGTCGAAGGCGAGGGGGAGTCGAATCGCCGCTTCGAGCGGGTGTGCCATCGGGCCTCCAGAGTCGAGTCGTTGGCGGCGTGGCCCATCGCGGGGAGCCCGACCGCACGCGGGGCGGAGCGCCCGGGGATCAGGTCGAGTCGGTGCGCTCCCGCGACGGGATCGTCACCATGATCGACACGATCGCCGCCAGCACCATCAGCAGATTGACGGCCAGCGCGAAGAACGCCGCCTCGCGGACGGCGAGATTGCTCTGCCGGCCGAGGTAACTGATCACGCCCTCGATCCACGCGACCGAGCGGTTGCTGCCGCTCAGCGCCGTGAAGACCGTGGCCGAGATGGCGACGCCGAAGGACGCGCCCAGCGACGAGGCCATCTTGTAGATGCCGGCGCCGCTGCCCGCCTGGTCGTCGGGCAGGGCGGCCAGCGCCGCGTCCGTCGACGGGGTCGCGTAGAACGCGAGCCCGAGCCCGAACAGCGTGAAGCCCACGACGACGAGGACCTTGTAGGTGGCGAGCATCAGGTTGGTGGGCAGCAGGCACACGATGGCGGCGCCGACGATCAGGGATCCCCAGATCATCGGCGGGCGGGGCCCGAAGCGCCGCAGCAGCCGCTCGCCGACGCGGATGAAGGCCACGATGGCGATGCCGTAGCCGATCGTCAGGAAGCCCGCCTGCTGGGCCGTCATCCCACCGCCGACCTGCACCAGCATCATCGCCACGATCAGGATGCCGGCGGTGGCGTTGAGCAGGAAGTTCGAGAGCGTGGCGCCCGTGTAGATCGGGTTGCGGAACAGCTTGAAGTCGACGAAGGCGTTCGGGTTGCGGGATTCGACCCGGAAGAACAGGATCGCGAAGACGAGGCTGGCCGCCAGGAGGCCCAGCGCCGGCAGGCTGGTCCACCCCAGGTTCCCGCCCTGGGTGGCGAATACCTGGAGCGCGACCATCATGCCCATGAAGGTCAGGACGCCCGCCGTGTCGAACCGGTACTCCCCCACCGTCGCGGCCCGGCTCTCGGGCGTGCCCGCCACCATGAGCATGCCGAGCAGGGAGAGCGCCGCGGCGGCGAAGAAGATCCAGCGCCAGCCGACGTTCTGGGCCATCAGGCCGCCGAACAGGGCGGCGAAGCCGGACCCGCCCCAGGAGCCCATCGACCAGAGCGAGATCGCCCGCTGGCGCGCGGCCCCGCTCCAGTAGGCCTTCAGGAGGGCGAGGCTGGCCGCCATGATGCACGCGCCGGACAGGCCCTGGAGGATGCGGCCGAGCATCAGGAAGACCGAGGCGAGACGGCCGGGCGGCGCCGCCCCGACCAGCAGCGAGCCGACGATGCTGAGGACGAAGCCGATCTGCACCACCTTCACGCGGCCGAAGCGGTCGGCCAGGCTGCCGAGGACGACGATGAAGATGCCGGAGAACAGCGCCGTGATCGACACGGCGATGTTCATCACGCTGGCCCCGATGCCCAGATCGTGCGCCATCACCGGCGCAATGTTCAGCGTCGTCTGGGCGAACAGCCAGAACGCCAGCACGCCGAAGATGATGCCGAAGAGGACGCGGTCGTTCCCGACGAATCGGGGTTCCCCGTGCATCCGGGACGATGGAGTCGGCATGGGCCGCCCCCAGGCAGGAGGGGCCGCGCGGAACGCGCTCCGGGCGGCTCTCGAACATTGCCTCCGGCTGCCGGAGCGGCAAGCCGGGCCGACGCGGGCCGGCCACGACCGGCAAGCTCGCGTGCCGCGCGCCGGCACCGGAGCCGTGCTCTCCGGCCCTCGCACCGGAAAGGGTCGCCGGGCCGTTCATTGAAGTATCCGGGAAGGATCCGAGACGGCGGCGGCTGGGGTGGCTTCGGGGTTCCGGATGGGGACGTCTCGGTCGGGGTCCGGCGAACCGGAGGCGTGTCGGTGAATCTCAAGCGTGCCATCGTGGCGGGGATCGCGGGGACCGCCGCCATGACCGTGCTCCTGCTGCTGGCCCCCCGAGTGGGCCTCCCCAAGATCGCGATCGGCGACCTGCTCAGCTCCGCCCTCGCGGTGTCGGTCGTCATGCTACGGGTCGGGCCGGCCGGCGGCTGGATCGCCCACGGGCTCGTCGGCATCGCGCTGGCCGTGCTCTACGGCGCGGCGTTCGCCCCCCGCCTGCCCGGACCTCCGGTCCTTAGGGGACTCGTCTACGGAGTGCTGGTCTACTTCGCGGCTCAACTCCTCTTCATGCCCGCGGTCGGCGCCGGGGTGTTCTCCCGCGGCGACCGCGGGCTGCTCCTCGGCAGCCTCCTGGGACACCTGGTGTACGGGCTGGTGGTGGGCGCCGTCTACGGGACACCCCGCTCCGCCGGCGTCGCCGACGCCGGCGCCCGCGCACGCGGGCGCGGATCCCACCGGGAGCGGCTCGCATGACGCTGCCCCGGTGGCTCCGGAGAGCGGCAGGGGGACTGGCCCTGCTCCTCGCCGCGGCGGCGAGCGCCCCGCCCCACGCCGCGGCGCAGGCGCCGGCCGGCGCCCCGCCGGCGCTCGACCCGGCGGTCGTGGACTCGGGCCGCGCGATCTTCCACGGGGTCGGCACCTGCCACGCGTGCCACGGCGACGCGCTGCAGGGCGGCCCCGTCGCGCCGTCGCTCCGGGGGCCCCAGTGGCGTCACATCGACGGCACCTATCCGGCGATCCTCGATCGTGTCCAGCACGGCCGGAGCGGCACGCTCATGATCGCGTATCCCGGCGACATCAACGACACCCAGGCCGTGCAGGTCGCCACCTATGTCTGGGCGGTGAGCCAGGGCAAGGCCGTGCCATAGGAGGGACCCATGCGCCCGCTTCGCTGGATGTGTCTGTTCGCGGTGACGCTCCTCGTTCCGCCCGTGCCGCTGCGGGCCGCCCTCCCATCCGCGCGGAGCCTGCCGGGCGCCTCGCGCGAGCCACCGACGGCCGATTGGCGCGACGCGGCCGTCCGCGCCTACGTTCGCGACCGCACGACCCGCGCGCTCGCCGCCCACCTCCCGAGCTTCGCCCGCCAGACCGGTCTCGCCTGCAGCGCGTGTCACTACCAGTTCCTGACGCTCACCCCGCTCGGCCGCCAGTTCAAGCTCAACGGCTACACCCTCACCCGGCAGCAGTTCATCACCGAGAAGGACCGGAGCAAGGGCAAGACGCTCGAGCTCCTCCCCGCGATCCCGCTGGCGGCGATGCTCCAGGCGTCGCTGAGCCACACGACCGATGCCCGCCCCGGCGTCCAGAACGACAACGCCGAGCTCCCGCAGCAGCTCAGCGTCTTCCTCGCCGGCGCGCTCTCCTCCCGCCTCGGGCTCTTTTCGCAGCTCACCTACAGCGGGGCGGACGGCGGCATCGGAATCGACAACATCGACCTGCGGTACGCGTCGCCGACGACGCTCGGGCACTCGACCGACCTGGTCTACGGGTTCGACCTCAACAACAACCCGACCGTCCAGGACCCGTGGAACACGGTGCCGGCCTGGGGCTTCCCGTTCGCCGCCTCGGACGTCGCCCCCAGCGGGGCGGCCGGCACCGTCGTCGACGGCGCCCTGGCCCAGCAGGTGCTCGGGCTCGGCGCCTACACGTTCGTCGCCGGGACGGTGTACGCCGAGTTCAGCGTCTATCGGTCGGCGCAGCAGGGGCGGGCCGCCGCCGACTCGTTCGCGCTCCACGGGGTCGCGCCCTACTGGCGGTTCGCCCTGCAGCACGACTGGGAGCGCCAGTCGCTCATGGTGGGCACCTACGGCCTGCGCGCCAACCTGTTCCCCGGTGCGGTCGGCGCCGGGATTCCCACGGATCACTTCACCGACATCGGCCTGGACGCCCAGGCGGAAACCGGCGTCGGGAGCGGCAGCCTGGTCCTCCGGGGTACCTGGATCCACGAGAAGCAGACGCTCGACGCCACCTTCGCCGACGGCGGCTCGGCCAATCCGGACAACGTGCTCCGGACGCTGCGCGTGAACACGTCGTACTATCCGTTCCAGCGACTCGGCGTCACGCTCGGCTATTTCCAGACGACCGGCACGACCGACACGCTCCGCTACGCGCCGGCCCCGGTGACCGGCAGCGCGTCGGGGGACCCGAAGACCAACGGCTTCATCGGCGAGCTCGATTTCAACCCGTGGCAGAACGCCCGGCTCGCCGCCCAGTACACACTCTACGATCGGTTCAACGGCGGAAAGGACGGCTACGACGGCTTCGGCCGCCGCGCGACGGGCAACAACACCCTCTACCTGCTGGCCTGGGTCGCCTTCTAGCAGGCGTCAGGAACCGCCACTGCGGGCTCCGTCGTTAGGATTCGAGTGGATGGTGGCTCAACCCGACGACGGAGTGAATGGATGAAGATCGAGATCTGGTCCGACATCGCCTGCCCCTGGTGCGCGATCGGCAAGCGGCGCTTCGAGCGGGCACTCGAGCAGTTCGAGCCGCGCGACGCGGTCGAGGTGATCTGGCGCAGCTTCGAGCTCGACCCGACCGCCCCGCGGCGGCACGGCCAGCCCCAGGCCGAGCTCCTCGCCGCGAAGTACGGCGTCCCGCTCGCGCAGGCCCAGGCCATGAACGCGCGCATGGCCGGCGAGGCGGCGAAGGAGGGACTCCGGTTCGATCTCGACGGCGCGCAGGTCGGGAACACCTTCGACGCCCACCGGCTGATCCATTTCGCCGCGGCAGAGGGGCGGCGTGACGCGGTTGTGGACCGGCTCTTCCGCGCCTACCTCGCCGAGGGCCGCGCGATCGGCGAGTCGGACGTGCTGGTCGAGATCGCGGCGGAGGCGGGCCTCGACGCGGCGGCGGTCCGCGCGATGCTCGCGAGCGACGCCTACGCGGCCGCGGTGCGCGCCGACGAGGCGCGGGCGCGCATGTTCGGCATCACCGGGGTGCCGTTCTTCGCGATCGACGAGCGGGTGGGTGTCTCGGGCGCGCAGCCGCCGGAGGTCCTGCTCGAGGTGCTGCGCGAGGCGTGGCGCGAGTCGGCTGCGACGCCGGCGGCGCCCGCACCACCCGCCGGCGAGGCCGACGCCTGCGCCGACGGGTACTGCGCGATCTAGCGCGACGACCGGCCACCACCCCATGCAGCGAGCCCGCGGCCTCCGGAGGCCGCGGGCTCGCTGCTGCGCATCAACGACACAGCGCCGTCACGCGCTCGACCAACTCGTCGAGGTGGAACGGCTTGGCGAGATAGGGCTCGCCGTCGGGGAGCAGGCCCGTGGCCCGCGCCTCCTCCAGGGTGTAGCCGGCGAAGAAGAGCATCGGCAGATCGGGCCGCACGCGCCGCATCGCCGTCGCCATCTCGCGGCCGTTCATGCCGGGCATCGAGAGGTCGGTGACGACGATGCCCGCCCGCTCGACGAGATCCCGGAAGCGAGTCAGGCCTTCGGCCCCGTCCGCTGCGGCGATCACCTCGTAGCCCTCCGACTCCAGGAGGGTCGTCACCAGGTGCCGCAGGTGGTCGTCATCGTCGACGAGGAGCACGACGGGCACGCTTGCACCTTCCTTCGCGAGCGTCCCACGACCCGCCAACCGGCCCGGGCCGCGCGCGGCGGTGGGCCGAACCTCCCGGCCAGGGACGCAGCGATCGAGGGTGCATCGGTGTGCGGGGGCGAGGAGCCAATCTGGGCCCTGGCGCATCGTCGCGTATGGGCGGATCCGCCCATTCAGCGGGGGGCGCGCTCGTGGGAACCGGCCGCGGGAACCGATCGACACGCCTTCTTCAGCCTCTCTTCACGCCCGTCGTTGCAGCGTGGATGCGACCCACTCGCGGGAGACCTTCATGTATCGCTCGATTCTGCTGCCCCTCGACGGTTCGGCGCTCGCCGAGCGTGCCATCCCGCTCGCCGCCGGGCTGGCCGCCGCGAGCGGCGCCCTGCTGCACGTCGTCGTCGTCCACAAGTGGCTGGCGTCCTGGTCGCCGGTGAACCCGTTCGCACTGACGCTCGACGAGATCGACGCGCAGGCCCGGCGCGAGAAGGAGGCGTATCTGCAGCGGGTGGCCGACGACATCGCGCAGCACTACGATCTGACCGTCCGGCCGGCCATGCCCGAAGGGTTCACCGTCGAGCAGCTCGCGCAGTACGTCAGGGCGAACGGGGTCGACCTGGTCGTGATGACGACGCACGGGCGCGGCGGGTTCAGCCGCCACTGGTTCGGCAGCGTCGCCGACCGGCTCCTGCGCACCCTCACCGTGCCGGTGCTCCTCTGCCGCGCGGGCCCCGCTGGTGCACCGGAGCCGGCGGTGCCGTTCCGCCGCATCCTCGTCTCGCTCGACGGCTCGACCCTCGCCGAAACGGCGCTCGCCGCGGCGGAGCCACTCGCCCGGATGGCGGGCGACGGACGGCTGCACCTGTGCATGGTCGTGGAGCCGGCGCACCTCTTCCTTCCCGCCGTCGCGGTGTCGGGCGGGCTCCTGGAGGAGCTCGGCGAGGCCGAGCGGCGCGAGTACGCGGCGGCGTACCTGCAGCTCTTGGCCCTGCGCCTGGCGCGCCGCAGCGTGACGGCCGAAACGTCCGTCGTGGCGGGCGATGATCCGGCGGCCGCCATCCTGGAGATGGCGGAGCGGGTCGGGGCCGACCTGATCGCCCTCGCCACCCGCGGACGCGGGGGCGCGGCGCGGGCGGTCTTCGGCAGCGTCGCCGACAAGGTGATGCGCACGGCCCAGGTCCCGGTGCTCGTCACCCATCCGTCGCCGCGCGCCGCGCGGCTCGCCCCGGCCTACTCGCGGGCGATCGAGCAACGCCGGCGCGACACGGCGGCCGACGCGACGGCCTCGGCCGCCGGCGCGCGGTGACGTCGGGCGCCGGCGCCGCGACGGGAGCCTGCCGATGCCCTACCCCTTCGGCGCGGTCGCTCTCGACTACGACGGCACGCTGACCTCGACGGGCGTGCCCGCCGAGGACACGATCGCGGCACTCGTCGAGACGCGGGCCGCCGGGCGCTGCGTCGTGCTCGTCACCGGACGGATCCTGTCCGAGCTCACGGCGGTGTTCCCGGCGGTCACGCAGTACGTCGACGCGATCGTGGCGGAGAACGGGGCGGTGCTCTGGACGCCGCCGACCGGGGCGCGGCCACTCGCGGCGCCGGTGAGCGCCGCGCTGGAGACGGTGCTCCGCCGGGACGGCGTGCCCCTGCGGCGCGGCCTCGCGCTCCTGGCCACCTCGGCCGAGTACGACCTCGTGGTCGAGCGCCACATCGGCCGGCTCGGGCTCGAGGAGCAGGTCGTCCGCAATCGCGGCGAGCTGATGATCCTGCCGCCGGGCGTCACGAAGGGGAGCGGCCTGCGGCACGCCCTCGCCGAGCTCGGCCGCTCCGTGCACGACGCGATCGGGATCGGCGACGCCGAGAACGACCACTCGCTGCTCGAGGCCTGCGAGCTGGGTGTCGCGGTCGCCGACGCGGTGCCCTCGCTCCGGGCGCATGCCGACCTCGTGCTGCCGGAGCCCGACGGGGCCGGTGTGACCGGCTTCCTGCGCGGCCCCGTCCTCTCCGGAGCCATGCGCCCGCCGCCGCATCACTGGCGCGTCCGCCTCGGGGCCTACGCCGACGGTGCACCGGCGACGGTGCCGGCCTCGCGCATCAACCTCCTCGTCGCCGGCGGCTCGGGCTCGGGAAAGTCCTGCCTGATGGGACTCCTCGCCGAGCGGCTGAGCGACCTCGGGTACAGCCTGCTCATCCTCGATCCCGAGGGCGACCACGCCGGGCTCGCCGAGCGGCATGGGTTCCTGCGCCTCGGCGGCTCGCGCGCGCCGCCGACGGCCGACGAGCTCTCGGCGGTGCTCGCGCACAAGTTCGGCAGCGTCGTGGTGGACCTGTCGCAACGCCCCATCGAGGAACGCGGCGTCTACGGAGCGTATCTCGTCGGCGCGCTCGAGGCGATGCGCGCGCAGCGCGGTCTGCCGCACTGGCTCCTGGTGGATGAGGCGCACCAGCTCCTCCAGCATGCGACGGCGGATCTCGCCGCGACCGCGGCCGCGCTGCGGGGGCTCTGCCTCGTCACCTATCACCCGGCCGAGCTCCCCGCCGCCGTCCTGGGCGCGATGGACCGCATCATCGCGCTCGCGGGCACGCCCGACCTCGTGCCGCTGGTGCTCCAGGCCCTCGGCCGCGGGCCCTCGGCCCCGCCGCGGGGCGACGCAGCGATCTCCGCGGTGCGACAGGCCCCCGACCCGGCCACGAGTCCGCCGCGCTCGGCGCTCCTCATCGACCACGATTTCGCGCGCCCCTTCACGATGGACCTGCGCGCGACGCCCCACGCACGCCACCGACGCAAGTACCTCGAGGGCCAGGTGCCCTGGCCCGAGCGCTTCTTCTTCCGGAACGGTGGTCCGGCCTCGGTGAGCGCCGGGAACCTGGCCGAGTTCCAACGGGCGCTGTCCGGGGTCGACGAGGACCAGTTGCGCGGCTACGTCGAGCGCGGCGACTTCTCGCGCTGGGTGGGCGAGGTGCTCGACGACGCCGCGCTGGCGGCCGAGCTCTCCGCGATCGAGCGCGTCGCGCGGGAATCGTCGGACTCGCTCGCCGCCGCGCGGGAGGCGCTGGCGAGCGCCATCCAGGAGCGACTGCCGTAGGGCCGACGGTCTGAAGGAAGATTCACGCCTCCATCACGCGGGCTTCGGGCCCGGTCTGCTATGGATGGCGTGGACGCCGCTCGCCTCGCGCGCCGCGGCCCCACCAAGGAGGACCGATGCCCCCCACGCTGACTTCCACCCGGCGGCCGACCGACGACGCGACCGCACCGGCGGCGCCCGCCACCCCGGCGGCACCTCTCCCGTACGTCCTGCGGTTCGACGCGATCGACCTCGCCTCGCTGCCGCTCGTCGGCGGCAAGAACGCCTCGCTCGGCGAGCTGCTCCGCAACCTCACGCCGCTCGGCGTCCGCGTGCCCGACGGGTTCGCGCTCACGGCCGACGCCTTCCGCCTGCACCTCCAGGAAGCCGGGCTCACGCCGGGCATCTACGAGGAGCTCGAGCGCCTCGACGCGCACGACCTCCCGGCCCTCGCCGCCACCGCCCGCGCGATCCGTGAGCGCATCGCCGCCGCGCCGCTGCCGGCCGCGGTCCGCGACGCCCTCCTCGCTGCCTATCGCGAGCTCTCGGGCGCCGCGGGCGCCGCGGGCGCGGCGGCGATCGACGTCGCCGTGCGCTCGAGCGCCACGGCGGAGGACCTGCCGACCGCCTCGTTCGCGGGGCAGCAGGAGAGCTATCTCAACGTCCGCGGCGAGGAGGCGCTCGATCGCGCCGTGCGCGACTGCTTCGCCTCGCTCTACACCGACCGTGCCATCGTCTATCGCCGCGAGCGCGGCTTCCGGCACGCCGACGTCGCGCTCTCGGTGGGTGTGCAGCGCATGGTGCGCAGCGATCTCGGCTCGGCCGGCGTGATCTTCACGCTGGACCCCGAGACCGGCTTCCGCGACGTCGTCGTCGTCTCGGCCGCCTGGGGCCTGGGCGAGACGGTCGTGAAGGGCCGGGTCCGGCCCGACGAGTACCTCGTGCACAAGCCGACGCTCGCCGCGGGCTACCGGCCGATCCTCCGGCGCGAGGTCGGCACGAAGGCCGTCAAGCTCGTCTACGCCGAAGGCGGGAGCCGGCCGGTGCGCGAGGAGCGCGTGGCCGACGCCGACCGCCGCCGGCTCGTGCTCGACGACGACGCCGTGCTCACGCTCGCCCGCTGGGCGATGCTGATCGAGCAGCACTATGCCGCGCGCGCCGGCCGGCCGACACCCATGGACATCGAGTGGGCCCGCGACGGCCGGACCGACGAGCTGTTCGTCGTCCAGGCCCGCCCCGAGACCGTGCACGCCGATCGGGCGCCTCGCTTCGAGACGTGGCATCGCCGGGGCACGGGCCCGGTGCTCGTCACCGGCCAGAGCGTCGGCACCCGCGTGGGCCAGGGCGGGGTGCGGGTCGTCCACTCGGCGGCCGAGCTGCCCGCGTTCCGGCCCGGCGAGGTGCTCGTGGCGCCGATGACCGACCCCGACTGGGAGCCGGTGCTCAAGCGGGCGGCCGCGGTGGTCACCGACGAGGGTGGGCGCACCTGCCACGCGGCGATCGTGTCGCGGGAGCTGGGGATCCCCTGCGTCGTCGGAACCGGCGCCGCCACGCGGCTGCTGCACGACGGCCAGGCCGTCACGGTCTCGTGCGCCGAAGGCGAGCGCGGCCTCGTCTACGAGGGGCGGGTGCCGTTCCAGCGCACCGAGCTCGACCCGGCCACGCTGCCCCTGCCCCGCGTGCCCCTGATGCTCAACCTGGCGAACCCCGACGTGGCGTTCGCGCTCGCCCGGCTCCCGGCCGCCGGGGTCGGGCTCATGCGCCTCGAGTTCGTGATCTCGACCTGGATCGGCGTCCATCCGATGGCCGCGCTCCACCCCGAGCGGCTGCACGACCCCGCGGTCGCGGCGGCCATCCACGAGCGCGCGGGCCGCTTCGCGACGCCGGCGGCGTTCTTCGTCGACCGCCTCGCGACGGCGATCGCCCTGATGGCCGCGGCGTTCCACCCGCGGCCCGTCATCGTACGGTTCTCCGACTTCAAGACGAACGAGTACGCCGGCCTGCTCGGCGGCGAGCCGTTCGAGCCGCTCGAGGCGAACCCGATGATCGGCTTCCGCGGCGCCTCCCGCTACTACGACGATCGCTACCGCGAGGCGTTCGGCCTCGAGTGCGAGGCGATCGCGCGGGTCCGCGCGATGGGACTCGGCAACGTGAAGGTGATGATCCCCTTCTGCCGCACCGTCGCCGAGGCGCGGAAGGTGCTCGCCGAGATGGCCGCGCACGGCCTCGAGCGCGGCCGCGACGGCCTCGAGGTGTACCTCATGTGCGAGATCCCGAACAACGTGGTCCTGGCCGACCAGTTCGCGCCGCTGGTGGACGGATACTCGATCGGGTCGAACGACCTGACGCAGCTCGCGCTCGGCGTGGATCGCGACTCCGAGCTCCTCGCCCACGTGTTCGACGAGCGCGATCCCGGCGTCGAGCGCCTGATCAGCCTGGCGGTCGAGACGGCGCACTTCGCCGGCATCCCGATCGGGATCTGCGGCCAGGCCCCGAGCGACTACCCCGAGTTCGCCGAGTTCCTGGCGGATCTCGGCATCGACTCGATCTCGCTCAATCCCGACTCGCTCCCGGCGGTCGCCACCCGGCTCGCCCGCCGGATGCAGGCGCCGGACGGCGCGCCGGCGCCGGGCCGCCCGGACACCCGCGCCCCCGTCTTCGGGACGTAGTCGTCCGGGCGCCGGCGCCGGCCGCCGGGCCCACACGAGACGAGGGGCTCGTGCCGCAGCGGCACGAGCCCCTCGTCTCGTGTGGGCCCGGGATCGGACCGCGGGTCAGGGCGTGATCGCCACCTTGAGCACGCCGTCGCGCTGGTGGGCGAAGAGGTCGTACGCCTCCTCGATCCGGTCGAGCGGGAAGCGGTGCGTGACGAGCGGGCGCAGGTCGGCTCGGCCGGAGCGCACGACGTTCAGCAGGCGCCGCATCCGCTCCTTGCCGCCCGGGCAGAGGGTCGTGACGATGCGGTGGTCGCCGAGCCCCGCGGCGAACGCGTCGAGCGGGAGCTCGAGCTTGCCCGAGTAGACGCCGAGGCTCGAGAGCGTCCCGCCGGGGCGGAGGACGCGCAGGGAGCTCTCGAACGTCTCCTGCCGGCCGAGCGCCTCGATGGCGACGTCGACGCCGCGGCCGTCGGTGAGCTCGCGGATCGCGCTCACCGGATCGCCCGCGCGGAAGTCGATCACCTCGTCGGCACCGAGACGGCGCGCCATGGCGATGCGGGCGTCGTTCCCCTCCACGACGAGGATCCGGGTCGCGCCCATGAGCCGCGCGCCGACGGTGGCGCAGAGGCCGATCGGCCCCTGGGCGAAGATCGCGACGGTGTCGCCGATGCGGATGCGCCCGCTCTCGGCGCCGCCGAACCCGGTGCTCATGATGTCGGGGCACATCAGCACCTGCTCGTCGGTGAGCTCGTCGGGCACGGGGGCGAGGTTGGCCTGCGCGTTCGGCACCAGCACGTACTCGGCCTGGCAGCCGTCGATCGTGTTGCCGAAGCGCCAGCCGCCCATCGCGCGGCCGCCGCACTGCGAATGCTGCCCGGCGAGGCAGCTCAGGCACTGGCCGCAGGGCGTGATGGCGCCGACGATGACGCGCTGGCCCTCGGTGTAGCCGGTCACGGCGCTGCCCAGCTCCTCGATCACGCCGACGGGCTCGTGGCCGATCGTGAGACCTGATTTCACCGGGTACTCGCCCTTGAGGATGTGGACGTCGGTGCCGCAGATCGTGGTCGTGGTGACCCGGAGGAGCGCGTCGGTCGGCCCGACGGTGGGAATCGGCTTCTCGCGCAGCTCGATGCGGCCGGGCGCGACGAAGACCGTGGCGCGCATGGTGCGCGGCCGCGCCCGGCGCTGCGGCGGGGCGGCGGGGGTGGCAACGGCGGTGGTCATGGGGGGACCTCCTGTGAAGGGCACACTTCGACAGTGCGACGGAGGCCCTGAGAGAAGCGTGAAGGCGGGGTGAAACCTGCCTCAGCGGAAGAACCGCCGCTTCGCCAGCTCCGCCGCGGCGAAGTAGGCGACGAGCACCGCGGCGACGGCGAGCATCGTCGCGGGCGTCGGCGGGACGAAGTCGAAGAGCTCGCGTCCCGCGGCGCTGAACGGCGCCGCGAGGGCCACGACGATGCAGAGGAGCGAGGCGACCACGAGCCACCCGCTCGGGACGCTGCGGAAGAAGGGCTGCCGGGTGCGGATGGCGAACGTCACGATGATCTCCGACACGGCCGACTCGACGAACCACGCGGTGCGGAAGGCGGCGGTGCCGAGGTGCAGCAGCCCGAGCGCGGCGCCGATGAGCAGCAGGTCGAACACGGCGCTCAGGGTGCCGAACCAGACCATGAACCGCACGAGCTCGGGGATGGACCAGGTGCGGGGCCGCTGCAGCAGCTCCCCGTCCACCCGGTCGGTGGCCACCGTGACGAGCGGCACGTCGCTGAGGAAGTTGTTGAGGAGAATCTGCGACGGCAGCAGTGGGATGAACGGCAGGAACAGCGACGCCAACGCCACCGTGAGCATGTTGCCGAAGTTCGCGCTGACGGTGTTGTAGAGGTACTTGGTGATGTTGGCGAACGTCTTCCGTCCCTCGACGATGCCGCCGGCGAGCACCGTGAGGTCCTTGCGCAGCAGCACGATGTCGGCCGCCTCCTTGGCGACGTCGGTGCCGCCGTCGACCGCGATGCCGACGTCGGCCGCGCGCAGCGCCGGGGCGTCGTTGACGCCGTCGCCCAGGAAGCCGACCACGTGCCGCTGGGCGGCGAGCGCGGCGATCAGGGCCCGCTTCTGCTCGGGGCCCACGCGGGCGAACGCCGTGGCGCGCTGGACGAGCTCCGCCAGCGCGGCGGGATCGGCAGCGGCGAGCGCGTCGCCCGTGACCACGTCGGCCTCCGCCACCGCGAGGCCGACGTCGCGGCAGACCCGGGCGGTGACGCGCGGGCTGTCCCCGCTGATCACCTTGAGCGCGACGCCGAGGCGGTGGATGTCCTCGACCGAGGCCGCCGCGGTCGCCTTCGGCGGATCGCGGAAGAGGAGGCAGCCCAGAAGCGTGAGGCCCACCTCGTCCGCGCTGCTGGACGCCGTCCCCGCGAAGGGGCGCGCGGCGAGGGCGATCACCCGCACCGCCTCCCGCTCGCGCGCCTCGACCAGCGCGACGAAGGCCTGGAGCTCCGCTGCCGTCAGGCCGGTGCAGACGCGCAGCACCGCTTCCGGCGCCCCCTTCACGAGGAGCCGGGTACCCTCGGGGCCGCGGACCAGCACGCTCTCGCGCCGCCGCTCGTGGTCGAACGCATTCTCGTCGAGGCGCGCGTAGGCCGCCGCCCGCGCCGCCTGGAGCGCGGCGACGCGCGGATCGGCCCGCAGGGCGCGATCCAGCGGGTTCTGCGTCTCTCCCGTCGTGAGCGCGCCGGCGAGGAGCACCGCCTCGCTCGGGGCGCCCTGGGGATCGACGGCGGCGTCGAGCGTGAAGGCGCCCTCGGTGAGCGTGCCCGTCTTGTCGCAGCAGAGCACGTCCACGTTGCCGAGGTCCTCGACCGACATCAGCCGCTTGGTGACGACCTGGTCCTTCGCCATCCGCAGCGCACCGTTGGCGAGCGTGATCGTCACGATGGCCGGCAGCACCTCGGGCGTGATGCCCACGGCGAGCGCGACAGCGAAGAGGAAGGACTCGAACCACCCCTTGGCCAGCGCGAGGTTGGCGACGAAGACGAAGAGGGTGAGGGCGGCGATCAGCCAGACCAGCATGCCGCTGAGGCGGCGGATGTTGCGCTGGAAGTCCGTCTCGCGCGGCTTGTCGGCGAGCAGGCGCGCCGTGCGGCCCATGAAGGTCGCGGGCCCCGTGGCGACGACGACGCCCACGCCCCAGCCGCTCGCCACCGTGCTGCCGAGGAAGGCGCCGCAGGCGAGCTCCTGGGGCAGCCGCCCGCCCGACACCGCATCCGCCACCTTCGCGCTGGGCCACGCCTCGCCGGTCAGCGTCGCCTCGTCGAGGGCGAGATCGTCGCTGGCGACCAGGCGGAGGTCGGCGGGGACGAGATCGCCGAGCTCGATCCGGACGACGTCGCCCGGGACGAGCGCCGCCGCGGGGCACACGGTGAGGGCGCCGTCGCGCCAGACCTTGGCCGAGCGGGTCACGTAGTGCTGCAGGGCCCGGAGCGCCCGCTCGGCCCGGTATTCCTGCGTGAACCCGAGGAGGGCGTTGAGCGCGACCACGCCGAGGATGACCCCCGCGTCCACCCGCTCGCCCAGGAACCAGGAGACCACCGCCGCGCCGACGAGCACGAGGACGAGCGGGCTCGTCACCTGCCCGGCGAGAATCGCCAGTGCGTGGCGGCGGGCCTCCGGCAGCCGGTTGGGTCCGTACCGCCCCGCGCGTCGCTCCGCCTCTGCGGCCCCGAGGCCGGCGAGCGAGGAGTCGAGCCGGGCGAGGACGGCCGCGGCGGGCTGGGCCCACACGTCGTCCGGCCGCGCTTCGGGCGCGGGAGCGGCCGCTGTGTCGACGCCGACGCTTCCCACCGTGGAACACCTCCGGTCCGAGCACCGCCCGGCCACCGCCCGGCGGGCACTCCGCGTGCCAGTACCCGGCCCAGCGTAGCGCTTCGGCGTTGAAGGGCGCGTGAACCCCGCATGAAGCGGGGCCCGAGGATGAAGGAATCCTCACCGCCGCCTCACACACGTTTCCCGCCGGTGGTGTAGCGTGGGTGTCAGGCCCCCCGGGCCCGTCAGGAGGTTCCCATGCAGTCCGCCCGCCCTGCCTTTCCGCGTCTCGCCGCCCTCGTCGCCTGCACGCTGGCCTTCGCGCCGGCGGTCGCCGCCCAACAGCGCGCCGTCCGTCCGACCGGCGACTGCATGCCCCCGGGCGGCACGGTCCACGAGCTCATCGGGCTCGACATCCCGAGCGCGGTCCGGGCCGAGCACGCGCAGCTCACCACGGCGCTCAACCTGGCCTGCCGCGCGCCCGGCGAGCGCGGGCGGTCCGCCCGCGCGCTCGCGGCCGTGCTCGCGCCCCACTTCGACGTCGAGGAGAATCTCGCCTTTCCCTCGCTCGGCCTGCTCGCGCCACTCGCCGCCAACCTGCCGCTGGCGGAGTTCGACGTCGCGCTCGCGCGCACGGACTCCCTGCGGGAGGCCCTGCCGGCGCTCTATCGCGAGCACCTGCGCCTCGCGAGCGCGATCGCCCGGCTCGACGCGGCCGGCCGCGCCGCGGGAGACTCCTCGATCGGGGATCTCGTGGCGGCCCTCCGGCATCACGACGCCCTGGAGGAGGAAGTGCTCCTCCCCGCCGCCGTGCTCGTCGGCGAGGTGGTGCGGGCCCGGCTGCCGACGGTCGTCGGGGCCCCGGTGCGCCCGGCCCGCGACAGCGGTGGGCGGATGCTTCCGCGCCCCTGAGGGGCCCGGCGACGCGTCCTCGTCATCTCACCAGCGGGCGGCTCCCGCCCGCGCCCCGAAGGGGGGATAGATCCATGCTGCATCACATCCTCGTTCCCCTCGACGGCTCCGATCTGGCCGATCGTGCGCTCCCCGTGGCGGGGAGCATCGCCCGGCAGACGGGCGCCCAGGTTCACCTCGTCGCCGTGCACCAGCCGCTCGCCACGAGCATGCTCAGCATGGGCATGGCCATCGAGGTCCTGAACGCCTACGGCGAGCTCGACCGCCAGAACCGGGAGGAGCTGGCCGCCCATGTGGGCGGGCGGATGCTCGACCTCACCGCGCACTATCACGTCACGACGCACGAGATGCTGCTGGAGGGCCCGGGCACGGTGGTCGACCAGCTCGCCGCGTACGCCGAGTCGCACGAGATCGATCTCGTGGTCATGACGACGCACGGCCGGGGCGCGCTCGGCCGCTTCCTGATGGGCAGCGTGGCGGACGCGGTCCTCCGCACGATCGGGCGGCCGTGCCTCCTGCTGCGCACCGCTCCGGTCGAGCGGCCGGAGGGCGCGCCGGTCGATCTCGCCGCCGCGCCCCCGGTCGCGTTCGAGCGCGTCCTCGTCCCGCTCGACGGCACGGCCGAGGCGGAGCAGGCCGTCGAGGCGGCGCTCGACCTCGCCGCGCCGGCCACCGCGGAGCTGACGCTGCTCCAGATCGTCGTGCCGCTCCTCTGGTTCGCGCCGGCAGCCCCGTTCCGCGGGTACGAGTTCGACCACGGCTTCGTCGGCGAGCGCGAGCAGGAGGCGAAGGCCTATCTCGAGCGCGTGGCCACGGGCCTGCGGAGCCGCGGGCTCCGGGTGCGCTGCCTGACGGGCATCGACACGAGCCCGGGCGCGGCGATCCTCGACCTGCTCGAGCACGAGCGGTTCGACCTCCTCGCCATGGCCGCCCGCCAGCGCCACGGGGCCGATCGCCTCCTGCTCGGCAGCGTCATGGACAAGGTCGTGCGCCATGCCCATGCGCCGGTGCTGGTGGCGCGGCTCCCGGCAACGGCCCCTGCGGGTGCGACGGAAGCCGCCGCGACCGCCATGCACGAATCCTCGAGCCTCGTGAGGTCCCCATGTGCAACATCCTGATCGTCTACGGCACGGCCTACGGGCAGACCGAGCGCATCGTGCAGCGCATCGCCAGCGTCCTCACGGACGGCGGGCACCGCGTCACGCTCGAGCGCGGGGACCGGCTGCCGCCGGCGCTCGCGCTCGCCGACTACGACGGCGTCCTCGTCGCCGCCTCCATCCTCTACGGGCGGCATCAGCGCTACATCCGGGACTTCGTCCGCCGCCACGCGTCGGCGCTCGACGTTCTTCCCACGGCGTTCGTCTCGGTGTCGGGCTCCGCGGCGAGCCCCGCTCCGAAGGCGCAGGCCGAAGTGGAGGCCGTCGTCCAGCGGTTCCTGAAGGAGACCGGCTGGCACCCGCGCCTCGTTCGCAAGTTCGGCGGCGCGATGGCCTACACGCGCTATGGCTGGCTGCAGCGGCACATCGTGCGCTGGGTGAGCCGCCGCCGCGGCGGCCCCGCCGATGCGAGCCGCGACTACGACTTCACGGACTGGAACGCCGTGGACCGCTTCGCGCAGGAGCTCCGCGTCCTCTGGGCCCCGGCGATCGCGCGCCGGCCCGATGGCACGGCCGTGCGGCAGCCCGGCTGAGGCGGGGAGCGCCGCCCCGGGCGCCGGCGACTCCATGCGCGCGATGCTGCTGCGCGCGCCCGGCCACCCGCTCGAGGCGGCCGAACTCCCGGTGCCCCGCCCCGCGGAGGGGCAGGTGCTCCTGCGGGTGCGCGCCTGCGGCGTGTGCCGGACCGACCTGCACGTCGCCGACGGCGAGCTCCCGGACCCCAGGCTCCCGCTCGTGCTCGGCCACGAGATCGTCGGCACCGTGGCGGCC
The DNA here is from genome assembly GCA_035760645.1 of Gemmatimonadales bacterium. GTDB lineage: Bacteria > Gemmatimonadota > Gemmatimonadetes > Gemmatimonadales > GWC2-71-9 > DASSTY01. Next base: position 10,856 of record DASTSO010000021.1, on the reverse strand, counting down.
GTCGGTGCCGGGGTCGGCGGGGTGCGCGTCGGCGACCGGCTCGGGGTACCCTGGCTCGGCTGGACCTGCGGCGTGTGCGCCTTCTGCCGCAGCGGGCGGGAGAACCTCTGCGATCGGGCCCGCTTCACCGGGTACCAGCTCGACGGCGGCTACGCCGAGTTCACGGTGGCGGACGCGCGCTACTGCTTCCCGATTCCCGAAGGGTATGCCGATGCCGACGCGGCCCCGCTCCTCTGCGCGGGGCTGATCGGGCATCGCGCGCTCGTCGCCGCGGGCCCCGGCCCGCGCCTCGGCATCTACGGCTTCGGCGCCGCCGCGCACATCGTGGCGCAGGTCGCCCGGCACCAGGGCCGGCGGGTGTTCGCCTTCACCCGGCCCGGCGACGCGGCGGCGCAGCGCTTCGCGCGCGAGCTGGGGGCCGAATGGGCGGGCGGCTCCGACGCGCCCGCGCCGGAGCCGCTCGACGCCGCGATTCTCTTCGCCCCCGTCGGGGCGCTGGTCCCCGCCGCGCTCCGGGCCGTGGCCAAGGGCGGCACGGTGGTCTGCGCCGGGATCCACATGAGCGACATCCCCGCGTTCCCATACGATCTGCTCTGGGGCGAGCGCGTCGTCCGCTCGGTCGCCAACCTCACCCGCCGCGACGGCGACGCGTTCCTCCGCCTCGCGCCCGCGGTGCCGGTGCGCACCCACGTCCAGCCCTTCCCGCTCACCGAGGCGCAGGCGGCGCTCGACGCGCTGCGGGCGGGCCGACTGACCGGCGCGGCGGTGCTCGTGCCGTGAGAGCGCTGCGGAGCCTGCCGCAGCCGATCGCGACGATCCCGCCTCCGGTCGGCCGCTCACGGCGACCGGAGCGGGACCCTGCCGAGCAGGCGCCCCCAGTCGCGCAGCTGGGTGAAGACCAGGAAGCGCTCGTGGACCCGTCGCTGGGCCGACTGGCCCCACTGGCGACGCCGGTCGCCGTCGGCCAGCATCTCCGCCATCACCCGCCGCAGCTCCTCGACGTCTTCCGGATCGGCGACGAGCCGCCCGTCGAGCCCGTCGCGCACCTGCTGGCGCGGCCCGCACGCGCGGGCGCTGCTCAGGACGGGCACCCGCTTCCACATCGCCTCGGCGATCGTGAGGCCGAAGCCCTCGCGCAGCGAGTTCTGCACGACGAGCGTGGAGGCGCGCTGCAGGGCGTTGACCAGGAGCGCGTTCTCCTCGACCGAGACCATGGGGAGCGAGAGGATGGCGATCTCGTCCTGCACGGCCGCGTCGAGCGCCAGGTAGGCGGCGCGCAGCTCCTCCAGCACGGCGAGCGCCTCGGGATCGTCCCCGACCGTCCCGGGCTCGGGCCCCGCGAGCACCAGCCGCACCAGGTCCAGTCGCCGGCGCACCACCGCATCCCGCCCGCCGGCGCCGGCACCATCGCCGTCGCCGAGCGCCGCCTTCAGAGTCACGAACGCGCGCAGCAGCGGCAGGAAGCCCTTGAGCCGGTCCCACCGCGAGATCTGCGTCACGATGGGCCGGGTGAGGAGCCCGATGCTCTCGCTCACCCCGGCCGGCACGAAGCGGCCGTCCGGCTGGAGCCGCTGCGCGAGCGCGGTGAAGGGGCCGCGCACCGTGGGCCCCGGGCAGGCGACGAGCCCGCCGTTGCACATGATCCCGACGGTGGCATGCAGCGAGAGCTCGCGGTTCTTGGGGGCGAGGGGGTCGATGCCGGGCGGGATCACCGTCGCGCGGCCGGCGAGCTGCACGGGGATGTATTCCGGGGCCGAGAAGACGGCGTGGTCGTAGGCGTCGAGGTAGGGCGCGAGGAAGGCCCAGGCGGCGCGGGTCGCCGGGGTGTCCTGGTCGAGGCCGATGTGGCAGCGCCAGATCGCCGTCAGCGGCAGCCGCTCCCGCAGCGCCGCGGCGAGCGGGAGCGGCTGCGGGTCGTGCACGATCAGGACGTCGCCGGGGGCCATCAGCGCGGCGAGCTGCCGGGCGTTCTCCCGGTTCACGCGCTCGTAGAGCGCGCGCTCGGCGGCGTCGGGCGCCGGGCCGTCGACGCCGTGGATGAGGTTGTGGAGCCGCTTCGTGAGCGCGAAGAAGGCGGGCTCGTCCGTGCCGATGACCACCCACTCGCACCGGACGCCGAGATCGCCGAGGAGCCCGACGACGGCCGGCAGCATCTCGGCGACCCCGCCGCCCTGGGCGGTCGAGTTCACCATCCAGACCGTGCGCCCGGCGAGGCGCGGCAGCGCGGCGGCGGCCTCCGCCCGGAGCTCGGCCACCTCCGCCCCGAGGTGGGCGATCGCGGCGTAGTCGTCCAGCGTATGCCGCTCGCCGACCACCACCCGGTGCAGGCCGGAACCCTCCCCGCTCATCGCTCTCCTCCCGGGGCGTCGGTGAAGAAACCCTCACCCGCCCCTCACACCGGTTTCCACCCCGTCGTGTAGCGTGACGGGTAGGCCCCGGCACGCTGCGGCCCCGCGCGGCGGGGGGCCTGAAAAGGGGAACGTCCAATGTGGCACGCCGTCGTCACCTTCCACCCCCGGACGCCATGAGCGCCGCGCCGGCCCTCGCCCGCGACCCGCCGGCGGTGCTGTCGGCGCGCGCCCTGACGAAGATCTACCGGATGGGCGAGGTGGACGTGCACGCGCTGCGGGGCGTGGACTTCGAGCTCCGGCGCGGCGAGCTGCTCGTCCTCCTCGGCCCCTCGGGCAGCGGCAAGTCCACCCTCCTCAACATCCTCGGCGGCCTCGACGTCCCCACCGCGGGCACGGTGCGCTACGGCGAGGTGGACCTGAGCGGCGCCGACGAGCGCACGCTCACCCAGTACCGCCGCGAGCACGTCGGGTTCGTCTTCCAGTTCTACAACCTGATCCCGAGCCTCACCGCGCGCGAGAACGTCGCGCTCGTAACCGACATCGTCCCGCGGCCCTTCGCCGCCGAGGACGTGCTCGCCCTCGTCGGCCTCGGCGACCGGCTCGACCACTTCCCCGCCCAGCTCTCGGGCGGCGAGCAGCAGCGCGTCGCCATCGCGCGGGCGGTGGCGAAGAACCCCGCGCTGCTGCTGTGCGACGAGCCGACCGGCGCGCTCGACTTCCAGACCGGCCGCCTCGTGCTCGCCACGCTCGAGCGCGTGAACCACGAGCTCGGCACCACCACGGCGGTCATCACCCACAACGCGCCGATCGCGCGGCTCGCCGACCGCGTCGTCACGCTGGCCGACGGACGGATCGCCCGCGAGGAGCGCAACGCGCGCCCGGTGCGCGCGGAGGAAATCGCGTGGTGAGGGCCCTCGAGCGCAAGCTCCTGCGCGACCTCTGGCAGATGAAGGGCCAGGTCCTCACGGTCGCGCTCGTCGTGGCGTGCGGCATCACGGCGTTCGTCGGGATGCGCAGCACGTACGCCTCGCTCGAGCGCTCGCGCGCGACCTACTACGCACACTACCGCTTCGGCGACGTCTTCGCGCACCTGCGCCGCGCCCCCGACGCGGTGGCGCCCCGCCTCGAGGCGCTGCCCGGCGTGGCCCGGGTCTACACGCGCGTCGTCGACTACGTGCGCATCCCCTTCGAGGGCGACCCGCAGCCCCCCGTGGCGACGCTCGTCACCCTGCCGCCCGACGGCGTCGCGCCGCTCAACGACCTGCGGCTCGAGCGCGGCCGCCTCCCCGAGGCCGGCCGCCCGGGCGAGGCGCTCCTGCTGCGCAGCTTCGCCGAGCGCCACGGGCTGGGGCCCGGCGACACGCTGCCGGTCGTGATCAAGGGCGTGCGCCACGTGCTCCGGATCGTCGGGCTCGCCAACGCGCCCGAGTTCATCTACCCGATCCAGCCGGGCAGCCTCACCTTCGACGAGGAGCGCGCGGCGGTCCTCTGGATGGAGCGCGCCGCCATCGCGCCCGCGCTCGACATGGAGGGCGCCTTCAACGACGTCGTCGTGCGGCTCGCGCCCGACGCCTCGGGCGCCGCGGTCATCGCCGCGCTCGACCGGGTGCTCGAGCCCTACGGCAGCCTCGGCGCGGTGGACCGGAGCCGGCAGCTCTCCGACTACGCGCTGAGCGGCGAGCTCGAGCAGCTGCGCAGCTTCGCCACCTCGACGCCGCTCATCTTCCTCACCGTCTCGGCCTTCCTGCTGAACGTCGTCCTCGGCCGCCTGGTGCAGCTCCAGCGCGGCCAGATCGCCACGCTCAAGGCGGTGGGCTACGCCGACCTCGAGATCGGCCTGCACTACCTCGCCTTCGTCTCCGTCGTCGTCCTCCTCGGCACCGCGCTGGGCGTCGCGCTCGGCGTCTGGTTCGGGCGCGCGCTCACCGGCCTCTACGGCGAGATCTTCCATCTCCCGGTGCTCGCCTACCGCCTGCAGCCGGGGATCGTGGCCGTGAGCGCGCTCGCGAGCCTCGCGGCCGCGGCGGTCGGGGCCCTGGCGAGTGCGTGGCGCGTCGTGCGCCTCCCGCCCGCCGAGGCGATGCAGCCGCCCGCGCCGGCCGTCTACCGCCCGCTCCTGGTCGAGCGGCTCGGCCTGCAGCGCCTCGTGCCGCAGGCCTGGCGGATGGTGATCCGCGAGCTGGAGCGGCGCCCGCTGCGCACCGTGCTCTCCATCTTCGCCATCGCGATCGCGACCGGCACGGTCGTCCTCGGCCGCTTCGCCGAGGACTCGGTGAGCTATCTGCTCGACCTGCAGTTCGGCGTCGCCGCGCGCGAGCAGCTGGACGTCGCCTTCACCGATCCGCTCCCCGAGCGCGCGGCGCGCGAGCTCGCGCACCTGCCCGGGGTGCTCCGGGTCGAGGGGATGCGCTCGGTGCCGGTGCGGATGGCCGCCGACGCACGCCACCGCGACGTGGTCCTCCTGGGCTACGCCGAGGGCGCCGAGCTGCGGCGGGTGCTCGATCAGCGCGGACGCGTGGTCCCGCTCGAAACCGACGGCGTCGTCCTCACGACGAAGCTCGCCGAGATCCTCCGCGTCGCCCCCGGCGACTCGGTGGCGGTGCGCGTGCTGGAGGGCGAGCGGCGCCAGGTCCGGCTGCCGGTCACCGGCCTCGTGGACGAGATGTTCGGGCTGCAGGGGCACCTCCGCCTCGCCGCCCTCAACCGGCTCCTGCAGGAGGATCCGACCATCAGCGGCGCGCAGCTGCGGATCGAGCCCGCGCGGGAGCCGGACGTGCGCCGCCGCCTCGGACTCCTGCCCCGCGTGGCGAGCGTGACCAGCCAGGCGGCGGAGCGCCGCCACATCGAGCGGCAGATGGCGGAGGCCCAGATGGTGCGGATGGTCGTGATCACCTGCTTCGCCGCCGCGATCACCGTGGGCGTCGTCTACAACAATGCGCGCATCGCGGTGTCGATGCGCAGCCGCGAGCTCGCCACGCTGCGCGTTCTCGGCTTCTCGCGGGCGGAGGTCTCGCAGATCCTCCTCGGCGAGCTCGGGATGCAGGTCCTGCTGGCCATCCTGCCGGGCATGGTGCTCGGCCACTGGCTCACCTGGCTCGTGACGTCCTCGATCGACCCCGAGCGCTACCGCTGGCCGGTCGTGATCGGGCCGGCGTCCTATGCCTTCGCCACGATCGTCGTGCTCGTGGCGGGCACGCTCAGCGCGCTGCTCGTCCGGCGGCACCTCGACCGGCTGGACCTGATCGGCGTGCTGAAGACCAGAGAGTGAGGTGTCCCATGTCGTCTCCCCTGCTCACTCCCCTGATGCCCGTGCACGAGTCACCCGCGCGGGAGCCGCCCACGCGCGAGCCGCCGGCGAGCACGCCCGCAGCCGGCGCGCCCGCGGCCGGCCCGCCGCTCGCGCGCCGGGTGCCCGCGACGCGACGGCAGGGACGCCGCTGGGGGCGCTGGGCGCTCGCGCTCCTCGGGCTCGGCATCGTCGCCGCGCTGGTGTGGGCGCTCCTCCCCCAGCCGGTGCCGGTGGACCTCGTGCGCGTCGCGCGCGGGCCGCTGGAGGTCACGGTCTCGGAGGACGGCCGGACGCGGCTGCGCGACCGCTTCGAGGTGGCGGCGCCGGTGGCGGGCACGCTGCTGCGCATCACGGCGCGCGCCGGGGATTCCGTGCGCCAGGGCGACGCGCTCGCCCGCATCGTGCCGCTCGCGGCCCCGCTGCTCGATGCGCGTTCCCGGGCCGAGGCGGAGGCGCGCGTGGCGGCGGCCGCGGCAGCGGTCGCGCAGGCGCACACGGCGGTGCGCCGCGCACAGGACGCCTATGCCCTCGCGGCGCGCGACGCCGAGCGGCAGCGGCACCTGGCGGCCGCCGGGGCCACCGCGGCGCAGGCGCTCGAGCAGGCGGAGGTGCTGGCGCGCGCGCGGGGCGAGGAGCTCGCCGCGGCGCGCTCGGGCGTCACCGTGGCCGAGGCGCAGCTCGCGATGCAGCGCGCCAGCCTGGCGCGCCTGCTGGGGCGCGGGCCCGCCGGCGCGGGCGAGATCGTGCTGCGCGCACCGACCGACGGCGTGGTGCTCGCCGTGCCGCGCGAGAGCGAGGGACCGGTGCAGCCGGGCCAGCCGGTGGTCGCGATCGGCGACCCGCGCGCGCTCGAGGTCGTCGTCGACCTCCTCACCCCCGATGCCGCGCGCGTCCGGCCCGGGGCGCCGGTGCGCCTCGAGCGCTGGGGCGGCGCCGACACGCTGCACGGCCACGTGCGGCGCGTCGAGCCCACCGCCTTCACCAAGCTCTCCGCGCTCGGCGTGGAGGAGCAGCGGGTGAACGTGCTCGTCGACCTCGACGATCCCTATGCCCGCCGCGCCGGCCTCGGCGACGGCTACCGGGTCGAGGCGAGCATCCTCGTCTGGGCCGCCCCCGACGTGCTCACGGTGCCGGCCAGCGCCCCGTTCCGGCACGGCGACGGCTGGGCGGTCTACCGCTTCGAGGACGGCCGCGCCCGGCTGGTCCCGATCCGGGTGGGGGAGCGCACCGACGCGCTCGTCGCAGTGCTGCAGGGGCTCCGGCCCGGTGACCGGGTGGTGGCCTATCCGGGTGAGCAGGTCCACGCGGGCGTGCGCGTCGCGCCGCGCTGACGGCGGCCGCGACGCCGTGACCCTTCGCGAGGGGATCGTCGGGTCCCCGGGAGGCTTCCGATGCCCGAAACATGGCTCGAGGAATGGATGACCCAGGCAGAGCGGCTCCCGGCCGCGGGCTCGACCGGCGAGCGGCTGCGCGCGCTCGTGCGCCATGCGGTGCTCGCGCCCTCCAGCCACAACACGCAGCCCTGGCGCTTCCGCGTCACGGGCGACTCGCTGGAGCTGCGCGCCGATCCGGCGCGCCGACTGCCGCACGTCGACCCGCACGACCGCGAGCTCGTCATCAGCTGCGGCGCCGCCCTGGAGCATCTCTGCGTGGCGGCGCGCTACTTCGGGGCGACGCCCGTCGTCGAGCTCTGCCCGAGCGCAGACGAGCCCGGGCTGCTCGCCCGTCTCCGCCTCGGCGACGCCCACGCGAGCGCGCCGGAGGACGACGCGCTCTTCGCCGGGATGGCGCACCGCCACACCTGGCGCCGGCCGTTCGAACCGCGCCCGCTGCCGTCCGCGCTCCTGGCTCGCCTCGCCGCCGCGGCCGAAGCGGCCGGCGGGCACCTCGAGTTCGTCGAGGCGCCCGGGCAGCGGGCGGCGCTCGCCGAGCTGATCATGGAAGGGGATCGCCGCCAGATGGCGCATCCCGGCTTCCGGCACGAGCTGGCCGAGTGGCTGCGCCCGAGCGATCGGGCCGCCCCGGACGGTATTCCGGGCGAGGCGCTCGCGATCGGCGCGCTGACGGCACGGCTCGCGCCGCTCGTGGTGCGCACGTTCGATCTCGGCCACGGTCAGGCCGCGAAGGACCGGGACCTCACCCTCGACTCCCCCACCCTCGCCGTGCTCGCCACGCCCGAGGACACGCGGCGCGACTGGCTGCGCGCGGGCCGGGCCCTCGCCCGCGTCCTGCTCCTCGCGTGCGACGCGGGCGTGCGCGCGTCGTTCCTCAATCAGCCGATCGAAGTCGCGACGCTCCGCCCGCGGCTCGCCGCGTTGCTGGGCACGCCCCGCGCGCCGCAGCTGCTGCTCCGCCTGGGCTTCGCGCCCGAGGGCCGGCCGACCCCGCGACGGCCCGTCGAGGACGTTCTGGACTGAGGGAGGACACCATGCGCCGACACATCGCTCCGACGCTGCTCGTCACCGCGCTGCTCGTGCTCCTCGGCTGCTCGCGGACCCCGGCACCCGTGCCCGTGCAGGCGAGCCCGGCGGCCCTCGCCGATCTCGCCGGGCGCTGGGAGGGCGAGTACCACGGCGACGAGACCGGCCGGAGCGGCAGCATCGTCTTCACCCTCGCCGCCGGCAGCGACACGGCGGCGGGCGACGTCCTGATGATTCCGCGGAGCACCGGCGTCCCGCTGCGGCCCGCGGAGCGCGCGAACCCGCAGCAGCGGGACGACCCGGCGGCGCCCGAGGTGCTTACGATCCGCTTCGTCCGCGTGAGCGGCGGGGAGATCCGCGGGGAGCTCCTGCCGTATCGCGCCCCCGACTGCGAGTGCACGCTGGAGACGGTGTTCACCGGCGCACTGCAGGGCGACCGGATCACCGGCACCTTCACCACCTACGGCGCCCCGGGGGCGCGCCCCACCGGCGGCCGCTGGGAGGTGAAGCGCCAGCGGTAGCGGGGCACGGAGCGGGCGGGGGTGCCGGCGAAGGAGGAGACGACGATGCGACGACAAGAACGGCGGCGCGCGCACGATCGGCGCGCGCGGGCCACCCGCCTGCTGCTCGGCGGCATCGCGACCGCGGGGCTGGCCTACGCGGGCACCGCGGCGACGGCCTGGCTGCGCTACGGCCGGCCGACGCGGATCCGGGTGGCCGGCGCCGGGGACCCGCTCGACCGCTTCATGCCGTGCTACGAGGTGGCCGAGCGGCATGCGACCGAGGTCGCCGCCCCGGCGGCCGCCACCTACGCCGCGGCGCGGGCGATGGACATCAACCGCGCCCCGCTCGTGCGGGCGATCTTCGCCGCGCGCGCGCTGCCCGCCCGTCTGCTCGGCCACGCACCGCCGGCCGCTCCCCCGCGGAGCCTCGTCGACGAGACGCTCGCGCTGGGATGGCGGATCCTCACGGAAGAGCCGGGCCGGCTGCTCGTGATGGGCGCCTACACCCGGCCCTGGGAGGCGGAGGTGACGTTCCACGGGCTACCGCCCGACGAGTTCGCCGCGTTCGCCGAGCCGGGTTACGCCCGGATCGTCTGGACGCTCGAGGCCGAGCCGTTGGGCCCGGCGCGCTCGCGCTTCGTCACGCGCACGCGCGTGTGCACGACCGATCCGACCGCCCGGCGGCGGTTCCGCCGCTACTGGGCGGTCGTGTCGCCCGGCATCCGCCTCATCCGGCGCGCCTCGCTCGGCCTCGTCCGCCGCGAGGCGGAGCGGACTCAACCGGCGTAGACGGCCTCCACGAGGCGTGCGCGCCAGAAGGTGTGAGGCCCGCCGGGCAGGAGCCACGTCGCCTCGCCGCGGGTCGGGAGCATCATCCCGCCGATCCGCCGATACTCGGCCCACCGCCCCTCGAACGGCGTCGGCACGCCGCGGCCGTTCACGTCGCGCTGGCGCAGCGCGGCGATGCGCGCGATCCCGCCCTCGGCGGCGAAGTGCACGTCCATGCTCACCGTGAGCCCGGCGTCGGCGAACGTCGCGCGGGCCGACCGATCGTCGAGCGGCGACCAGCGCACTCCCGCGCTCGGCAGTAGAGCCGTGGGATACGCCGCGGCTTCGCCCAGCCAGCGCAGCAGCGCCCCTTCGGCGAGGCCCGGCGTGTCGCGCCGGTCCACGACGGGCACGAGTCCCAGCAGCGCGCCGTACATCGAGGCGGCGCCGCGCGAGTAGCCGTCGCGCACCCGCACGACCACGCCGGGCGCGAAGCGGATCGTCGCGTCCCAGACGAAGCCCGGCGGCGCGAGCGCGACGTGCTGCACGGAGCGCAGCTGCCGCCACGCGCCGGGCGTGAGCGCGAACTCGCCCGCGTGCTCGAGACGGGCGGTGCGATACAGCGGCTGGCCGGGGGTGAGCGCGTAGCGGAAGAAGCGCGCGGCCGGCGCGGGCAGCCCGGCGAGCTCGGCGGCGTCGAATGTCCGCGGCGGCGACGCGAGCTCCGGCGCGGAGTCCGTCGCGGGCTCCGCGGCTCGGGTCGTCTCCCGCCGCAGCCGCTCCACCGCGCGCTCGCTTTCGCGCGACCAGCGCCGCCGCCCGCGGAGCGTCGCCGTGACGGCGGCCCCGGCGAGCGCACCCGCGAGCATCGCGCCGGCGCCGAGCGCGCGCCTCACGCGGCCGACCCCAGCCAGCCGAATCGCGCGCCCAGCAGGAGCGCGGCCAGGAGCGCGAGATTCACGAAGACGCCGATCCGCGCCGCCGGCCACTCCAGCGCGCTCACCGTGAGCGAGACGAGCGCGAGTGCGACCGCGGCCGAGGTCCACCACGACCGGTCGGCGAACGCGCCGGCGGCGCTCGCCACGAAACCCAGCGCGGTGAGCAGCCAGACGAGCCCCATGACGCGCATCCCCGCGTCGCCGACGTCGACGTGGCCCGCGAGGAGCGTCGTCTTGTAGGGCATCCCTTCCAGCGGCGCGAGACGCCAGGAGCCGACGACGCCGGGCAGGTGCGCGAGGCCGTGCAGCAGCATCAGGACGGCGAGGGCGATCCGCATCGGTGCCTCCGGGATGGAGTGTCCGCCAATGCTACACCCTCGCGCATGAGACGAGCGTGAAGGCCGCGACCAGATGCGCTCATCGGCCGTTGTAATCCCCGGTCCACGGGGCTAGGATCCCGCATCCCTGAGCGAGCCGCCCCGCACCTCCACCGGAGATGCCCCACCATGACCGCGCTCTTCCACGCACACTCGGGTCTGCGCTACCTCGTTCTCCTCGCGGGCGTCCTCGCCCTGCTGGTGCTCGTG
>DASTSO010000020.1:0-45471 GCA_035760645.1 Gemmatimonadales bacterium | reverse complement strand
ACATCGTTCGCCCACACGATGTCGAACCCAGCGCGCCGGAATCCGAGATCCTTTCCACCACACCCGGCGAACAGACTTACCACGCTGAAACGGCCCATATCACGCTTTGGCAAGGGTATGAGTCATCCGTTGAGGAAATATGCAAACGGGGACGGGACTAGACGAGGGCCAATTGCCGCGTCACAGCCCAGCGGGCACAGCCCCGGCCCCGGCGGGAGAGCCGCCGGGACGACCGGGGAACTACTGTCGGTTTGACTGTCGGTCGGGTAGGGCTTGAGCGGTTCGCGGAGAAAGCAAACTAGGTCGGATTGCGCGGTCCACCATAGAGTTATGTGTGGTCTCGACCTACTTTCCTTCCCTCGGGATTCGACTGATAAGCGTGAGGTCGGTAGTTCAACTCTACCCAGGCCCACTGAAGCACCCGAGAGAGCTCTCCGACTTCCGAGTCGGAGAGCTCTTCGGCTTTCGGGTCGCGAGGAGTCCCGCCGGCGCCGGCCGGATCGGTTCAGCGCCGCCAGCCGTCGCTCAGCGTGCCGAGGAACGCGACGATCGCGTCCTCCTGCGCCGCGGTCAGGCCCAGCCGGCCCACGGCGGCGCGATCCATCGTGGCGGGCACCTCGGCCGCCGGCCAGCAGGTCCGGCCCCAGTCCGCCCGCGGGGCGCGCGCGCGGCAGGCGGGGAGGACGTCGCGCGTGTTGTAGAAGTGGACCACTTCCTTCAGCGTCTTGAGGGCGCCGTTGTGCATGTAGCTCTTGAGGGCGCCGGGTTGGCCGACCGCGGCCACGTTGCGCAGCGTGGGCACCTTCATCAAGCCGTAGTGCTTCTGGCCCGGGGCGGCGCCCCCGGGGCCGCCGAGCCCGAGGTCCACGAAGCGCGGGTTCTCGCGATAGACGGGATTTTCCGGATTCGCGGGAGTGCCGACGTTGCGGTAGGTCTGGTCGGTGAACGCGGGCCGGTCGCCGCTGATCGTGTGGCACGTCGCGCACCGGGCCGATCCCATGAAGAGATTCATCCCGAGCGTCTCCTGCGCCGTGAGCTGCGCCTGCCCCTTCCGGAAGGCGTCGAACTTCGAGTCGAAGGGGCTCATCTCGGCCGAGCCCTCGAAGGCGGCGACGCTGCGCGCGATGCGGTCGAATTCGGCGACGGCCTTCGCGCGGTCCTGCTGGGTGAGGGGGACGCTGTCGCCCTCGATGGCGCAGAGCCGGTCGGTGGTCGCGGGGAAGCGGACGCTCGCGATGTCGTTCCCCCACACCGCCCGGTACCGCGGCGCGTACTCCGCGGTGGACACCCGGTAGACGACGCACGCCAGGTCGGTCAGCGCCATCTCCTTGGGATTGAGGAACGGGCCCCGCGCCTGCTCGGCCGCGGCACTGCCAAGCTGCCGCCCCGTCGCCCGGCCATCCCAGAAACTGCCGCCGGTGGGCAGGCCACCGGCCGGAGCGCGAAACACGGGCGAGAGTGTGGCGTAGGCGGACGTGGGCGGGGCCCGGTTGCCGAAGCGACTGGGGATGGATCCCTCGTAGACCCCACCGTGCGCGTTGATCTCGGGGTCGGGGCCCTTGAATCCCCAGGCGGCGGCGTGGCACGCGGCGCACGACTGGTTGCGGTTGACCGAGAGGGTGGAATCGAAGAAGATCAGCTTGCCGACCTGCTCGGTCGGCGTGAGCGTCGCTCCGGCCGGACGCGCCGTCGCCGCCGCCCGGGCCGTCGGCGCCGCCCGAGACGCCTCGGTGGGCGGCGGCTCGGCCGTCCGGCGGCGCTCGCCGCAGGCGAGCGCGGCGAGGGTGAGCAGGCCCAGCGCGACCCGGGCCGGTGACCTCGCCCTGCGCCTTCCGACCCGGATCGGACCGTGGATCCTCTCCCAACCTGCGGCTTCCCGAGTCGTCATGGCGCACCTCCGCCGTCTGCGCAATCGCCCTCGATGCGCGTCGCCGCGATCCCTGCCGGGCTCGAGGCCACCGATAGCGATACTGCGAATGCGCCCCCACGGCGTCAAGAGCGCGGGGGCGTCGCCGGGCGCTACCTTCCGCCCATGACCGTCCTGCTCGTCCACGGCCTCGGCCGCACCCCGTTCTCGATGCGCCTGCTCGGCCGGCGCCTGCGGCGGGCGGGTCACGAGCCCCGCTACTTCGGCTACGCGCCCTGGGCCGAGCGCCACGCGCGCATCGTCGGGCGCCTCGCCGCGCGGGTGCGGGCGCTCGACGCGACGGGTGCGCCGTGGGCCGCCGTGGGCCACTCGCTGGGCGGGCTGCTGCTCCGGCTGGCGATCGCCGACGTCGCGCCCCGGCACCTCGCGCACCTCGTCATGCTCGGCACGCCGAACCAGCCGCCCCGGCTCGCGCGCCGGGCCGTGCGCGTCGCGCCGTTTCGCTGGCTCACGGGCGAGAGCGGGAGGCAGCTCGCCTCGGCGGAGTTCTACGCCCGGCTGCCGGCACCGACGCACGCCTACACGCTGCTCGCGGGCACGCGTGGCGTGAGTGGGCGGCTGAGCCCCTTCGGCGACGAGCCGAACGACGGGATCGTCGCGCTGAGCGAGGTGCGCGTGCGTCCCGGCGACGCGGTGCGGACGTTTCCGATCACCCACACCTTCATGATGAACCACCGGGCGGTGCAGGACGCCGTGCTCGCGCTGCTGGCCGGGGGCGGGCCGACCCCATGATCGAGCCGATCTCCTGAGGAATCCGGATGCGAGGCGTCGAGCCGTCCGCGACGGCCCATCGCCCCCGCCGTGGCTCTCGGCGTGATCGGCGTGGCTGCATCGTGGGTGTGGTCGCACGTGGTGCCGGGGATTTCATTCCGGTCGCGGCGGCGCCGAAACCCGTGGGCGCCGCCGCCGTAGGATTCCGCACCAGCGGGTTCCGTCCACTCCCATTCGGAGGCTCCGTCGTGCGCCTGTCCGCCCTGCTCGTTCCCTGCGCCCTGCTTCTCTCGACCCGCGGGCTCGCCGCCCAGCAGTCGATCCGCGTGCCCACGGGCCGGCCGATACCGGTGCTCCTCGACGGCTGGCTCGCGCCGGGCGAGTGGGACGACGCAGCCGTGGTGCCCGTCGCCGACTCGGTGCGGCTGCTGCTGAAGCAGGTGGGCGGCCAGGTCTTCGTCGCCGTCACCAGCGGCGCGCCCGTGGGCCGGCCGATCGATCTCTACCTGCAGGACGCGAGCGGCCGGATCACCCAGCTCCACGCGTCGATGCAGCTCGGCGAGCGGGTCCGCGGCGACACGGTGTGGCGCGACGAGGTGCCGGCCTGGCACTGGGGCAATCGCGTGGACTGGACGGCGAACGAGGCGAAGCTGGACGAGCACCGGCCGGCGACGGGCACCTTCAGCAGCCGGCTCTTCCCGGGCGATGTGACCGAGTTCCAGATCCGCCGCTCCCGCTTCGGCGGTCGCGAGTGGCGGCTGTGGGTCGAGGTCGGCTTCTTCCCGGGCACCGCGGGCGGCCCGTACTTCTACCCGCGCGAGGCGACGCGGGACCCGCGCACCTGGGCCGTCCTGCGACTCGACTGAGCCGGCGCGTATCGTACAGGGATGCAAATCTTCGGCACCCACGACGACGCCACGCGCGCGCAGCTCGCGCAGGTGGCCGAGCACGCCCGACGCGTCGCGCTGATGGCGGACGGTCACGTCGGCTACGTCATGCCGATCGGCGGCGTGGCGGCCTATGCCGACGCGGTGTCGGTCGTGGGCGTCGGGGTCGACATCGCGTGCGGCAACGCCGCGATTCGCACCGACGCCACCCTCGCCGACCTCGGGGCGAAGCCGGGCCGCGCGCAGCAGCAGCTCGAGCGCCTCGCCGACCGCATCGCCGCGACGGTGAGCTTCGGCGTGGGACGGAAGAACCAGGCGGACGACGCGCCCACCGACGATCCGCTCTTCGACGACCCCGCGTGGGACGCCGTGCCCGCGGCGCACCGGCACTCCCTCCGCACGAAGGCGCGCCAGCAGCTCGGCACCGTGGGGAGCGGGAACCACTACGTGGACGTCTTGGCCGACGAGACCGGTGCGCTCTGGGTCGGCGTGCACTTCGGCAGCCGCGGCTTCGGGCACACCGTCGCGTCCAGTTTCCTCGCGCTCGGCCAGGGCCGGGCGTGGGGCGAGCGCGTCCCGGAGCGCGAGGTGCTCCTCGACCTCCACGATCCCGTGGGCGACGCCTACTGGCACCTGATGAACCTCGCCGGCCGCTACGCCTACGCGGGCCGCGAGTGGGTGGCGCGGAAGGTCGTCGCGCTCCTCGGCGCGCGCGAGCTCGAGCTCGTGCACAACCACCACAACTTCGCCTGGCGGGAGACGCACGAGGTGGACGGGCGCACCGAGGAGGTGATCGTCGTGCGCAAGGGCGCGACGCCGGCCTTCCCGGGCCAGACGGGCTTCATCGGCGGGTCGATGGGCGACGACGCCGTGATCGTGCAGGGCGCCGCACCGGCGGAGCCGGCGACGGCCGAGCTGCAGCGCGCGGCGCTCTTCTCGACGGTGCACGGCGCGGGCCGGGTCATGTCGCGCACGCAGGCCGCGGGGAAGCGCAACCGCCGCACCGGGAAGGTGCTGAGCCCGGGCCGCGTCACCCCGGCGATGATGCGCGAGTGGGTGACGCGGAAGGGCGTCGTGCTGCGCGGCGGCGGACTCGACGAGAGCCCGCACGTCTACCGCCGGCTCCCCGCGGTGCTCGCCGCGCAGGGCGGCACGATCGAGGTGCTGCACACGCTGCGGCCGCTCGTCGTCGTGATGGCCGGCGCCGACGAGTTCGATCCGTACAAGGACT
This sequence comes from Gemmatimonadales bacterium, assembly GCA_035760645.1. Lineage (GTDB taxonomy): Bacteria > Gemmatimonadota > Gemmatimonadetes > Gemmatimonadales > GWC2-71-9 > DASSTY01. The sequence goes on along the minus strand of DASTSO010000020.1, from coordinate 40,715 downwards.
GACGTCAGGCCGGCGCCCGGTCCTGCGCCAGGCGCATGAACTCCTCGCGCGTCCTCGAGTCGTCGCGGAAGACGCCGCGCACCGCGCTCGTGACGGTGCGGCTGTTCTGCTTTTCCACCCCGCGCATCATCATGCAGAAGTGCGCCGCCTCGATGACGACGCCGACGCCGCGGGGGCGCAGGATGTCCATCAGCGCGTCGGCGATCTGGTCCGTGAGCCGCTCCTGCACCTGGAGCCGGCGGGCGAAGACGTCCACGAGGCGCGCCACCTTCGAGAGCCCGACGATCCGCCCGTCGGGGATGTAGGCGATGTGGGCGCGGCCGAAGAACGGGAGCAGGTGGTGCTCGCAGAGCGAGTAGAGCTCGATGTCGCGCACCAGGATCATCGAGTCGTGCGGCTCCTCGAAGAGCGCGTCACCCACCACCGCGGCCGGGTCCTGGCCGTAGCCGCGGGTGAGGAAGCGGAGTGCGGCCTCGACCCGCTCGGGCGTCTTCATCAGTCCGGAGCGCGCGGGATCCTCGCCCAGGGCGAGCAGAACCCGGTGCATCGCGCCGGCGATGGAGTCTTCGGGCCGGCCGGCCGGGGGCTCGGACGAGGGGACCAGCGCGACGGGGGCGGAGGCGACGGGGGAGGCGGGCGCCGCGGGGAGGTTCCGGGAATAGGCGGTGGCAGTCATGGCTCAGGGAGTGAGAGGGACGAACGACCGCTGGCACCCGGAGAACATGCGGCCACGTCACGGAAAAGTCAAGAAATCAATTGGGATATTGCGAAAATAATCCACGTTTCCTACCTTGGCCATCCGCAGGTCACACCTTCCCAGATGGCCCGTCAGCCGGAGGTCTCCATGCAGACCCACTTTGCCCCCCGAATGCGCCTCGCCCTCCTCGGCACCCTCGCGCTCGCCGCCGCCTGCAGCAGCAACGACAGCGGTGCAGGGCCGACGCCGACCGTCAGCATCCAGAAAGCCGGCGGCGACCAGCAGCCCGGGACCGCCGGCCAGGCGCTCCCCGCGCCGCTGCGGGTGCTCGTGACCCAGGACGGAAGCCCGATGAGCGGCGCCACCATCACCTGGGCGGCGGGGACGGGCGGCGGGGCGCTGGCGCCGACGGGCCCGACCGGCAGCGACGGCATCGCGAGCGCGACCTGGACCCTGGGCGCGACGGTGGGTAACCAGACCGCGAGCGCCGCGCTCCAGGGCGCGCAGGGCTCGCCGCTCACCTTCACGGCCACGGCGGCGGCCCCCGGCGGCGGTGGCGGGGGCGGCACCGCGACCGACCAGGTGAGCGTGCAGAACAACGTCTTCTCGCCGCAGGTGATCACGGTCCCGGTCGGCACGACGGTGACCTGGACCTGGAGCGCGAACGCCCTCGAGCACAACATCGTCCCCAACACGGCGGGCAGCGTGCCGAACGATCCGACGATCTCCAGCGCGCCCTCCAGCTATCAGGTCACCTTCACCGCGCCCGGCACGTACGACTACTACTGCCAGGTGCACGGGTCACCGGGCGCCGGGATGCACGGCACGGTGATCGTCCAGTGACACCGCGCGTCGGGGCCGCCGCGCTCGCCCTGCTCGCCCTGCTCGGCGTGCTCGCGCGCGCGGCGTCGCTGGGTGCGCAGACGGCCGGGGCGCCGGCGGGCGGCGCGCCGGCGATCCCGCCCGGCCAGGTGCGCGCGGGGACGCTCTCGTTCGACGGCCACGCCACCGTGGGCGACTTCGTCGGCACCACCCACGCCGTCAAGGGCGAGCACAGCGGCGGCGCGCGGCTCGCCGACGTGCACGGCTGGGTCGAGGGCGACGTCGCGACGCTCGCGACCGGCAACGGGCACCGTGACCGCGACCTGCGGAGCTCGATGGAGACCGACCGCTATCCGACGATGCGCTTCGAGCTCGCGCGCGTCGTGCCCGACGACCCCGCCGCCGTCCCCCGCGCGGGCGCCGAGCTCGGCGCGATGCTCGAGGGCGCGCTGACGCTGCACGGCGTGCGGAAGGCGGTGGCGGTCCCCGCCCGGCTCCGCTTCGCCGGCGACACGGTCCGGGTGCGCAGCGACTTTCCCGTGAACCTGAAGGACTACGGCATCGGCGGGCTCACGAAGATGCTGGGCGTGCTCCGGATGAACGAGCACATCGCGGTACACGCGGACCTCGTCTTCGCGCCCTGAGGCCGGAAGCGGGGCCGAAGGTGACCCTCCACACGGCGGAACGTCTGGCCGGCACGAAACTTGGGAAAACCATGGATCGTGCCGGCCGCGGGCATTCCACCGGCGTTCCCCGGGCGCAGGAGGGTAGCGTGGCGTTCTCCGACTGGTTCTCCAACTTCGCCAAGGCGACGTCCCGGGCCACCGGGCGGCCGACGACCTTCGCCCTCGCGGCGCTCGTCGTCCTCGCCTGGGCGGTGACGGGGCCGATGTTCCACTACAGCGACACCTGGCAGCTCGTCATCAACACCGGGACGACGATCGTCACCTTCCTGATGGTCTTCCTGATCCAGAACACGCAGAACCGCGACGCGACGGCGATGCAGCTCAAGCTCGACGAGCTGATCCGCGCGATGAAGGGGGCGGAGGATGCCGCGCTCTCGCTCGAGGATCTGACGGACGAGGATCTCGCGCGGGTGAAGGCGGCCTACGACCGCCTCGCCGCGCGCGCCCGCGCGCAGGGACTCGACGGCGGCGACGCCGGGGCGCGCCAGGCGCAGCTCGACGGCACGGAGGTGGAAACCACCCTGCAGGACGTGCAGTCGACGGCGGCGGAGGCATCGGCGGCCGCGCAGGTGGCCGGCGAGACGGCCGACGTCGCCGCGGCGAGCGCGGAGGGCATCCGTGCCTGGGCGGAGACGGCGAAGCGCGAGCTGAAGCAGTCGCGGCGCAAGGATGCCTGAGCGCGCGCGCCGACGCGGGCCCCGCCCGGGGCAGCCCGGGGCCTTCACGCTGGCGCTCGCCCTCGCGTGCTTCGGCTGTGCGCGCGGATCGCGGGAAGGCGCCGCCGCCGCCGCCGCGCCCGCGCCCGCGCCGCCGCCCGCAGCCGCCACGGCGCCGCTGCGCGTCTACGTGCCGAACATGATGAACGCCACCGTCTCCGTGGTCGACGCGGCCGCGGGGCGGGTGGACACCACGATCCGCCTCACCGACCTCGGCTTCTCGCCCGGCGCGATGCCGCATCATGCCACCGCCGCGCCCGACGGCTCGGCGTGGTATCTCACCCTCGCCGGCGACGGATGGGTGCTGAAGTTCGATCGCGCCAACCGGCTCGTCGCCAGGACGCGGCTCGCCTGGCCCGGGATGGTGGTGCTCGATCCCCGCCGCGACCGCCTCTACGTGAGCCGGGCACTCAACGCGGTCAATCCGCCCGCGAGTCTCGGGGTCTTCCGCGCCTCCGACCTGGCGCTGCTCGACGAGGTGGACGTCGTCGCGCCCCGGCCGCACGCGCTCGCGGTGGACACGGTGAGCGGGCGGGTCTACACCGGGAGCCTCAGCGCCAACCAGATCGCCGCCTACGATCCGGCAACGGAGCGGGTGCGCGTGACGAACGTCGCGGGCCCGCCGCACACCTTCGTCGGCTTCGCCATCTCGCCCGACGGCAGCCGACTCGTGAGCACCACCCAGCTCACGAACCGGCTCCTCGTCTTCGATACCGGCGATCCCGCCGGCCTGAAGCAGATCGCCGAGGTGGCGGTGGACCCGTGGCCCTACGACGCCGCCTACAGTCCCGACGGCCGCGCGGTGTGGTTCGGGAACCAGCACGGCGACGACGTGACCGAGGTGGACGCGCGCACCTGGCGCGTCGCCGGCGTCGTGCGCGACCCGGCCTTTGCCGAGCCGCACGGGGTGGCGCTCTCGCCCGACGGGCGTACGGTGTTCGTCTCGAGTCACGGGCGGGTGCCGGGCGGGGCGGGAGCCGGCACGATGTCCATGACGTCGCACTACATGTCGGGCGAGCGCGCGAACGGCACCCTCGTCGTCATCGACGCGGCGACCCGCACGGTGCGGCGGGTGATCGAGGTGGGCCCCTACGCATCGGCGATCGGGGTGGGCGGGGCGGCCCGGCCCTGAAAGGCCGCCTCAAGGCCGAGCCGGCTGCAGCGACGTCTCCTTCGGCTTCCCGCCCGCGGGCCTGCCGTCGGCGTCGAGGAGCTGCACGTCGCCGAGCACCTCCTTCACCCCGGGCTCGATCTTCGCGCGGTCGCCGACGATGACCCAGACGGTGCGGTCGGGGTGCACGAGCGTGCCCGCCACCGAGCGCAGGTCGGCGAGCTGGAGCGCGCGCACGGCGGTGGCGTACTTGTCGAAGTAGTCGTGCGGGAGGCCGAAGCGCACGATCTCGCCGAGCGAGCCGGCGACCGCGGCGTTCGTCTCCCACTGCCCCGGCAGGGTGAGCGTGAGGTCGGCCTGGGCGCGCGCCAGCTCCTCCGCCGTCACCGGCCGGTCGGCGACGATCCCCTTCAGCTCCTGCACCACCTCGGCGATCGACTCCTTCGTCTTGTCGGTCTGCACCGGCGCGTAGACGACGAACGGCCGCTGGCCGCGCGCGTCGAAGAGGATCGTGAACGCCCCGTAGGACCAGTGCTTCGCCTCGCGCAGGTTCATGTTGATGCGCGACGTGAAGCTCCCGCCCATGATGTCGTTCAGCGCCCCGATCGCGATCTCCTGCGGGTTCCGCTTCGGCGGCGCGAGCTCGCCGGCGAAGATGATGGACTGCTGCGAGCCCGGGCGGTCGATGAGGTAGACCTGGTGCCCGCCCTTCGGCGGCACGGTCGCGATGTTCTTCGCCGGCACCGGGCCCGGCGCCCAGCCGGCAAAGGCGCGCTCGAGCTTCGGCTTGAGCTCCTGCAGCGTCGTGGCGCCCACGACGACGAGGGTGGCGTGGTTCGGCTTGAACCAGGTCCGGTGGAACTGGGCGAGCGCCGCGGGGGTGAGGCGCTGCACGCTCGCCTCGGTGCCCGAGCCGGTGAGCGGCTGCGCGTACGCGTGCCCCGCGCCGTAGAGGAGCTCGGGCATCACGCGCAGCGCGATCTGCACCGGCGTCACCTTCTCGCGCTGGATGCGGGCGAGCTGCTGCTGCTGGAGCCGCTTGAAGTCGGCCGCGGGGAAGCTCGGGTGCAGCACCACGTCGGCGAAGAGCGCGAGCGAGGAGTCCATCCGCTCCTTGAGCAGGGACATCGAGACGACGTTCATGTCCACGTTCGCGCCGCTGCCCAGGGTGGCGCCGAGGCGCTGGAGCTGGTCGCTGATCGCGAGCGCGGAGCGCGTCGTCGTGCCCTCGTCGAGCATGCTCGCCGTGAGGCTCGCGGTGCCGGGAATGCCGCCCTGGTCGGCGGCGTAGCCCGCGTCCACCAGCAGCTCCAGGTTGACGAGCGGCACGCCGGGGCGGGTCGCCACCAGCACGCGGAGCCCGTTGGCGAGCGTGTCGGTGGCGAAGTCGGGGAACTTCGGTGCCGGCGGCTGGCCCGGGCCGGGCAGCTGGCTGCGGTTCGCGCTGTCGGCGGTCGCCGCGGCCACGTCGGGGTAGGGGTGCACCTCGAGGGTGTAGACGCCGTCGTCGAGCCAGGTGCGCGCCGCCGCGGCCACCTGGGCCGGCGTGGCCGTGGCGAGGCGCTGCTGGCTCACCTTGTAGTGCGCGGGGTCGCCGGTGTAGGTGAAGTTCGAGGCGAGCACGTCGGACTTGCCGCCGAAGCCGCCGATCCGCTCGATGCCGCGCAGGAAGCCGGCGCGCTCGTCGGCCTGCGCGCGGCTGAGCTCGCTCGCGGTGGGACCGGTGCGGCGGAAGCGCGCCACTTCCTCGTTCACGGCGCGCTCCACGGCAGCGAGGTCGCCGCCGGGCTTCGCGGTGGCCCAGACGTAGAACTGGCCGCCGAACTCGTTGGCGTCCATGAACGCGACGACGTCGGTGGCGATCTGGTCGTCGTAGACGAGCCGCTTGTAGAGCCACGAGTTCTTGCCGCTGGCGAGCACGTCGGCGGCGAGCGTGAGGTGGTCGGCCTCCGCCGTGCCGAAGCCGGGCACGTTCCAGACCTTGTAGACGCGCGCCTGCGGCACGCGGTCCTGCATCCACCCGCGGCTCGGCGTCGTCATCTTCGCGACGTTCCGCGCGGGCCGCGCGATCGGCGGCACCGGCGGGATGTTGCCGAACCAGTGCTCCACCTTCTGCTTCGCGGCCGCGGGGGTGATGTCGCCCGCGATCACGACGACGGCGTTGTTGGGGCCGTAGTAGTTGCGGAACCACTCGCGGACGTCGTCGAGGGAGGCCGCATTCAGGTCCTCCATCGAGCCGATCGTCGTGTGGTGGTAGGGATGCCCCACCGGATAGGTGTGGGTGGCGATGTTCTCCCAGACGCGGCCGTAGGGCTGGTTCTCGCCCTGCCGCTTCTCGTTCTGCACCACGCCGCGCTGCTCGTTGAGCTTGGCGGTGTCCACCGCGCCCAGGAGCCAGCCCATGCGGTCGGACTCGAGGAAGAGCACCCGGTCGAGCGCCGGGGTGGGGACGTTCTCGAAGTAGTTGGTGCGGTCGGTGTTGGTGGTGCCGTTCAGGTCGGTCGCGCCGACGGGCTCGATCGCCTTGAAGTAGTCGTCGTCGTAGTGCTCGCTCCCGTTGAACATCAGGTGCTCGAAGAGGTGGGCGAAGCCCGACTTCCCCTGCGGCTCCATCCCCGAGCCGACGTGGTACCAGATGTTGAACGCGACGATCGGCGCCTTGTGGTCCTCGTGCACGAGCAGCGTGAGCCCGTTCGGGAGGACGAAGTGCGTGTACGGGATGTCGGGCACCGCCGCGCGTGCCGGGGCGGCGGCGGACCGCGCCTGGGCCGGCCGGGCCTGGGCCCGGAGCGGCGCGGGCGCGGCCACCGGGCCGCCGACGAGCGCGAGCGCCGTCGCAGCGGTGAGGACGCCGGAGAGTCTGGGCATGGAGCACCTTGGGAGAGGGTGGATCCCCTGATTTTACCCGGGGGTGCCCGGGAGGCAAGCACGCGGGCATCATTCCTGCGGTCGCGCGAGCGGCCCTCCACTTCCCGAACCCGAGGACGACGCCCGGAATGAGGCTCGGCACCCGCCTCCTGCTGCTCCTGCTGCCCACGGTGCTGGGCATCATGACCGTCTTCACCATGCTGTCGCTGCGGAGCCGCCAGGCCACCCTGGTCGAGGACACGCGGCTGGAGACGCAGGCGTACGCGCGGGCGCTCGCCGTGGCGCTCGACTACGCGATCCGCAGCGGCCGGCGGCAGGACATCCAGGAGATCATCAACCAGGTCACCGAGGTGCCGACGATCTACGGCATCGTCGTCTACGACCGGGCCGGGACGCCGCTCTTCACCTCGACGCCGCAGCACCGGCCCGGCTCCGCGCCGGCCGGGGCGCTCGCGCAGGTGCTAAAGGAGGGCGGGCAGGCGACGTTCGAGCGGCGGATCGAGGGCCAGCGCGTGCTCTCCGTGCTGCGGGCCATCCACGGCCCGCGCCGCGCGATCGCCGGGGCGCTCGAGGTGGCGCAGCCGCTCGCGCCGATCGAGGCGGAGGTGGCGGGCACGCAGCGCCGCTGGATGCTCACGACCCTGACGCTCCTCGTGGCGATCACGCTGGTGACGCTCGGCATCGTGCGGCGGACGATCACCCGGCCCCTCGGCCGGCTCGTCGCCGCCTCCGAGGCGTTGGGGAGCGGCGACCTGGGCTACCGGCTCGAGCCGCGCGCGGCGCCGGGCGAGCTGGGCCAGGTGGCGCGCGCCTTCAACGGGATGGCCGCGAGCCTCGAGCAGACGCAGGCCGCGGTGGCGCGCGAGGCCGAGGAGCGCTTCGCCCTCGAGCACCGCCTGCGCGAGACGGAGAAGCTGGCCGCGATCGGCAACCTCGCCGCGGGGCTCGCCCACGAGATCGCCGCCCCGCTCAACGTCATCTCGGGCCGGGCGGAGATGCTCCTCAAGCGCGACCCGGGACCCGGCGACCGCGAGCGCCAGCTCCGGATCATCGTGCAGCAGATCACCCGCATCACGGGGATCGTGCGCAACCTCCTCGACTTCGCGCGGCCGCGCGAGCCGCAGCACCGGCGCCTCGACCTCGCCACGGTGCTCCATGGGGTGGAGGAGCTGCTCGAGCAGGAGCTCGCGCGCGCCGAGGTGACGCTCGCCTACGCGGGGACCGGGGCGGCCCGGGTCGAAGGCGACCCGGACCTGCTGCACCAGGTCTTCGTCAACCTCTATCTCAACGCCGTGCAGGCGATGGCGACCGAGCCCGGCCCGCGGCGGCTCGTCGTACGGGTCGCGACCGAGGCGGCGGGGGCGGACGGCGCCGCCGTCGTGGCCGTGGTCGAGGACACGGGACCGGGGATCGATCCCGAGATCCTCGACACCATCTTCGACCCGTTCGTGACGACCAAGGCGCGCGGCACCGGGCTCGGGCTCGTCGTCGCGCGACGGATCGTCCAGGAGCACGGCGGCGAGCTCCGTGCGCGCAACGGCGCGGCGGGGCGGGGCGCCATCTTCGAGGTGCGGCTGCCGGCCGCCGACGCGCCGGGCGTCCCGTCCCCGGCTTCGCACGAGGAGAGTCATGCCTGAGCGCGTGCCTGATCGCGTGTCCGACCGCATCGTCGTCGTGGAGGACGACCGGGAGCTGCGGGAGTTTCTCACCGAGGTCCTGCAGGAGGCGGGGCACGAGGTCGTGCCGTATCCGACGGCCGACGCGGCGCTCGCCGCGCTCCAGGGCGGCGCGCCGGCCGACCTCGTCCTCTCCGACCTCATCATGCCGGGGCGCACCGGCGAGGAGCTGCTCACGGCCCTCCGCGCGAGCCGGCCGGAGCTGCACGTCATCATCATGACGGCCTTCGGCTCCATCGACTCGGCCATCGAGCTCGTGAAGGCCGGCGCCTACGACTACCTCACCAAGCCGCTCGGCACCAACGACCTGCTCCTCTCGGTCGAGCGCGCGCTGCAGGACAGCCGTCCCCGGCGCGAGCACGCCCGCGCCGCCCGGAGCGCGACGGTGCCGCCGCCGCCGGGCTTCGTCGGCGCGAGCCGGCCGATGCAGGCGGTCTACGAGCTGATCCGCCGCGCCGGCCGCGCGACCCACCCGGTGCTCGTCACCGGCGAGAGCGGCACGGGCAAGGAGCTCGTCGCGCGGGCGCTGCACGACGTGTCGGGGCGCGGGGCGTTCGTCACCGTCAACTGCGGCGCGCTCCCCGAGACGCTGCTCGAGAGCGAGCTCTTCGGCCACGAGCGCGGCGCCTTCACCGGCGCCGACCGCGCCAAGCAGGGGCTCTTCGAGGTGGCGCACGGCGGCACGCTCTTCCTCGACGAGATCGGCGAGCTGCCGCTCACGCTCCAGCCCAAGCTGCTGCGCGCCCTCGAGCAGGCGGAGATCCGCCGCCTGGGCGCCACCCAGCCGCAGGCGGTGGACGTGCGGGTGCTCGCCGCCACCAACCGCGACCTCGAGCAGGAGGTCGAGCAGGGCCGCTTCCGCGACGACCTCTTCTGGCGCCTCAACGTGCTGCAGCTTCACGTGCCGCCGCTGCGGGAGCGCGTGCCCGACATCCCGCCGCTCGCGGAGCACTTTCTCGCGCGCGCCACCGACGGCGTCGTGGGCCCGCGTCGCATCAGCCGGGAGACGATGTCGCTGCTCACCGCCTATCCGTGGCCCGGCAACGTGCGCGAGCTCCGGAACGCGATCCAGCGCGCCGCCACGCTCGCCAGCGGCGACGAGGTGACGCCCGACGATCTGCCGCCGCGGATCCGGCAGGCGGGCCAGGTTGCCTCGCTCATCGCCGCCGCCTCGCGCCGCCAGGTGACGCTGCACGAGGTCGAGCGCCTCTACATCCTCGAGGTGCTGCGCCACACGGGCGGCAATCGCTCGCGCGCCGCCGAGATCCTCGATCTCGACCGCAAGACGCTCTACCGGAAGCTCGAGGAGTATCGGGCGGAGCATCCGGAGCTGGAGCTGTAGCTGTAGCTGTAGCTGTGGCTGGAGGGCGGGCCGAAGGGGCGGCGGGCCGGCGGGCCGGCGGGAGGCGGGAATGGGCGGCGCTGGGGCGGGATGCCCCGGCGCCGCCGCGACGTTTCGGGTCCGGGCACGCCGCCGCCCGGTCCGCGGCGCGGCACGGGCGTTGCCTCCGGAGCGGGCGCTGAGCGCGCGGCCGCGGGACACCCCGGACGGGGTGGGCGGCCGTGCACCGACGAATTCACCGACGAAACCAATGCGTGGAGTGACGATGATGCAGATGCGTACGCCGATGCGCACGTGGCTGACCGCCGCCGGGATGGGCCTGCTGACGCTCACCGCCGCGGCCTGCGGCCACAAGCCGGAGCCGGAGACGCCCACCCCCGTCGCGACGGCGACGCCCGCGCCCGGCGCCGGCGCGGGCAGCGGCGCGAGCACCGACGACGCGGCGGCGCGTGAGGCCGCGGCCCGGCGGGCCGCCGCGCGCGCCACGCTCGCCGAGGTGATCCGCTTCGGGTACGACCGCGCCGACCTCTCGGCCGATGCGCAGGCCACGCTCGACCGCAAGGCCGACGCGCTGCGCAGCTACGCCGACGTGCAGCTCGCCATCGGCGGCCACACCGACGAGCGCGGCTCGGACGAGTACAATCTCGCCCTGGGCAACCGCCGCGCCGCGGCGGCGAAGCGCTACCTCGTGAACCGCGGGGTCGACGCCGCGCGCCTGGCGACCGAGAGCTTCGGCGAGGAGCGGCCGGCCGTCGAGGGGCACGACGAGAGCGCGTGGGCGGCGAATCGTCGCGCCGAGTTCACCGTGAGCGCGGGCGAGCTCGCCGCGCAGGATTGAACCGGTCGGCGGTGGCGCGCATGACGGCGCGCATGATGCCCCCGCTCGACGCGATCGGCCCCCGGGTCGAGCGCGCGCTGGAGCTCACGCTCCCCGAGCGCGCGCTCTTCCGCGGGTTCCTCCGTGAAACGACGCGCTGCGCCCCGTCGCTCGTGACGCAGCGCGCGAGCCGGCTCGCGGCCGAGCTGCAGGCCCTCCTCGAGCAGCTCGACACCACCTTTCCCACGGCCGAGGCGGGCCGGATCTGGCTCCGCCAGAGCCGGCCCGTCGCCCTCGGCGAGCGCCAGCCGCTACGGATGGCGCTCACCGGCCACGCCTGGCACGTCACCCGCGAGCTGCTCGCGCTCCAGCGACGCCGCGGCCCCTGACCACACGTCGCGGCGCGGGCGCGCGCGTCGGGTTGTGCCGGCCCGCCGGCCGGGCGTAGGATAGGTGATGGCCAATCACACCGGTCGGGCCGGGGACGTTTGAGCTCCGGTCTCCTGCTCGTCCTCATCGTGGCGGGCGGCTATCTCGCCGCCCGCCTCGCGGTGGGCTACCTGGCCCGGCGCTACCTCATCGTGGCCGGGGCCGAGTATCTGCTGCTCGGCATCCTGCTCGGGCCCCAGGTCTCCGGGCTCATCAGCTCCAACGTGGTGGACAGCTTCGGGCCCTTCATCACGCTCGCCATCGGGTGGATGGGCGCGGTGATCGGGGCCGAATTCCACCTGCCGCAGCTCCTGCGCGTGCGGGGCGCCACCTACCAGACCGCCTTCCTCGAGGCGCTCCTCACCACCGCGGTCGTCGCGGGCGCGATGCTGCTCGCCCTCGTCTGGCTCCTCGACGTCCCGCAGCAGGCGGCGGTCGCGCCGGCGCTCGTCCTCGGCACGATCGCCGTGACCACCTCGTCATCGGGCATCGCGCTCGCCGTGCGGCGCCTCGCGCGCGAGGGCGCGGCGCGCACCCCGCTGCTCCGACAGCTGCAGATCACCGGCGGCATGGACGCGGTCGTCGCGATCGTCACCTTTACGCTGCTGCTCTGCCTCACGCATCCCGCGCCGCCCAGCACCATCCGTCCGCCGACGCCCACCGAGTGGGCCGTCATCACGATCGCGATCGGGGTGGTGGGCGGCATCCTCTATCATCTCTTCCTGGGCGGCGAGCAGAATCCCGACCGGCTCTTCATCGCCCTCGCCGCGGCGATCGCGCTGGCGAGCGGGACGGCCGTCTACGCGCGCCTCTCGCCGCTGCTGCCGACGATGCTGATCGGCGCGATCCTCATCAACACCACCCGCAACCGCGCGCCGATCGCGGACGTGCTGCACCGGGTGCAGCGGCCACTCTACCTCGTGCTGCTCCTCTTCGCCGGCGCGGCCTGGCGGCCGAGCGCGCAGGGGTGGGTCTGGCCGATCCTCATCTATCTTTTCGTGCGGCCGGTCGCCAAGCTCGGCGCCGCGCGGCTCGCGGGCCGGCTGAGCGGCACCGGCCGCGAACTCGGCCCCGACTGGGGCCAGGCGCTCATCGGGCAGGGCAGTCTCGCCGTCGCCATCGCGCTCAACTACCGGATCTTCGACAGCTCGTCGCTGCCGCACCTCGTCTTCACCGCGGCGATCGCCTCGGTGCTCCTGACCGACTTCCTCTCGGCCCGGCTCGTCCGCGGCGCGGTGCAGCGGCACCGGCGCCGGCAGGCCGAGGCGGCCTAGGAGCCGCGCCGCGGTATGCGTCGCGCCGTCATCCTGCTCGTCGTCTTCGCGCTCGTCGACCTCGTCCGCCCGCTCGGCTCCTCGGGCTACGGGGCCCAGGCGCTGCTCGCCTTCGGCTTCCTGGTGCTCGCCGCCTACACCGTGGGCGAGATCGCGAAGTCGATCCACGCGCCCGCGATCGTGGGCTACATGGCCGCGGGCGTCATCTTCGGCCCCGTCGGACTCGAGGCGCTGAGCCACGAGACGGTGGTGCGGCTCCAGCCCGTCAGCGCGTTGGCGGTGGCGCTCATCGCCTTCCTCGCCGGCGCGGAGCTCCGGTGGGAGGAGGTGCGCGAGCGCTGGGCCGCGCTGCTCAAGGTGACGGGCACCGAGCTCGCGCTGAGCGCCCTCGCGCTCGGCCTCACGCTCTTCCTCGCCGGGCCCTACATCCCCTTCCTCCGGGACGCCACGACGGTCGAGCTCGTCGCGGTCGCGGTGCTCGTCGCCTCGATCGCCATCGTGCACTCGCCGGCGGTGACGATGGCGCTCCTCACCGAAACGCGCGCGCACGGCCCCGTGGCGCGCACCACGCTCGGCGTCGTGCTCATCTCGGACGTCGTGGTGGTGATGCTCTTCAGCGGGGCGCTCGCGCTGGTGCGCTCGCTCGTGCCCGTGAGCGGGGCGGCGGGCCCCGGGGTGCTCGCCATCGTGTGGGAGATCTCGGGCGCGCTGATCGTGGGCGGGGTGCTGGGTGCGGGGATCGCGCTCTACCTGCGCTTCGTGGCCGAGGAGCTCTTCCTCTTCGCCCTTCTCGTGGCGTTCCTCGGCGCCGAGGTCGCGCGGCTCACGCACGTGGAGACGCTCCTCACGCTCCTCACCGCGGGCTTCATCGCCGAGAACTTCTCGCCCCCGGCGCGTGGCCAGGCGCTCCGGCACGCGATGGAGCGCTCGGCGGCGCCGGTCTTCGTCGTCTTCTTCGCGCTCTCGGGGGCGGAGATCGACGTGATGACCGTCGTGCGCCTGCTGCCGCTGCTCGTCCCGCTCGCCCTGGTGCGCGTGGGCGCGATCTGGGCCGGCACCCGGCTGGGCGGCCGCTGGGCGCACCTGCCGCAGGAGGAGCGGCGCTGGCTGTGGATGGGCTTGGTCTCGCAGGCCGGTGTGGCGATCGGCCTCGCGGCGATCGTGGCCGAGGTCTTCCCCGGCTTCGGCGAGGGACTGCGGAGCATGCTGCTCGCGCTCATCGCCCTCAACGAGAGCGTGGGCGCGGTGCTGTTCCGGCGGGCGCTGGTGGCGAGCGGGGAGTACGTGCCGGGAGCGGCGGCGACACCGGAGCCTGACGACTCTCGGCTCTCCGCGCCCGGGTCATCCTGAGCGGAGGGACGAGTCCCGGAGCCCGCGGTCTCAGAACGTGCCCGAGGCGGGAGGGCTCGTGCCCGCCGCACACGCCGCCGGTGCGGGCCTCGGCGCGGGGAGCGCCTGCGTGAGCCCCGCGTCGGCGCCGGTCGTATCGCGCCGGAAGACGAGGCCCGTATCGTCGCGCACGAGGACGGTGGGGAAGATGTAGTACACGAGCAGCGGCGACGGGGGGACGCCCGCGGCATCCGCCCCGCCGCCGAGCGCGGCACGGAGCCCGGCGAGGTCGTCGGTCACGAGACAGGCGCCGTCGGCACGGGCGGGCGTGGCGCGCGGGCGGGCCGCGGGATGCCCGGCGCGCAGCGTCAGCGTCGCGCCGCCCCGGAGGGCGAGCGTCAGGGTGGCGGAATCCCCGCGCGCCCCGGCGAGGGTGTCGGCGAGGACCGGCGGCAGCGCCCGGCAGGCGGGCGTCGCGCGGACGGGGAGGCTGAGCACGGGCGCACCGCCGCGCCAGAGTTGCGCCGCGCCCTCGCCCAGGTCGAAGAGCAGCGTCGGCTGCTGCGGCGCCCGCGGGAGCCAGCGGTAGCGCTCGAGGTTGGCGGCGACGGTACGCGCCCGCTCGGCGGCGGGGACCGCCAGGGCGTGGCGCGTCTCGGCCCCGATCCGCCCGTCGGGCGCGAGGCCGAGGCGGATCTGGAAGCGCCGCACGGCGGCGCGCACCGTGGCGTCGTAAAGGCCGCCGGCGGAGTCGGCCGCGGGGAGGTCGCCGCTGAGGACGAGGCGGCGGCGCAGGACGGGAACGGCGGAATCGCGGGCGCCGGGCCGGAGGCGCGCCGAATCGGGGAGCCGGGGCCAGCCGCCGGCGGCCTCGACGGCGAGGAGCCGCGCCAGCGCGTCGCCGAGCCGCCGCGGCTGCGCACCCGCCGGCTCCAGCCGGGCGAGCGCCGCGGCGTCGGGCATCCGCACCGCCGCGGCGAGCGTGCTGTCGTCGGGGGCGGCGGGAGCGGGCACCCGCCAGGCGGCGCCGACCGTCGCCGGGGCGCGCTCGCCGTGGGCGAGCGTCTCGAGATAGCGCAGGAGCGCCGTCGTGAGGCGCAGGTCGCGCTGGGCGAGCGACTCCGGGGCCTCGGGCGGGACCGCGACCCCCTCGCGCGCGGCGCGGCAGAGGAGGGCCTGACGGGCGCGGCCCGTGTCGGTGGCGACGGTGGGGCCGGCCCAGAGCGGCGCGTAGCGGCGCGCGTCGTAGAGGCGGCGAATCAGGTTCCAGTGACTCTGCGGCAGCTCGGGCGGCGCGGCCTGGCTGAAGAGGAGCTGTTCCAGCACCGCCGAGGTGGCGCGCGCGGTGGAGTCGGAAGTCACCGGCTGGGCCGTGGCGCCGGCCGAGGTGACCGACTCGGCCGCCGGGCGAGCTGCGGCGTGCCGGCCCTCGCCACCCGGCCTGCCGCCCACGTCGCCGCCCGGCTCGCAGGCCCCGAGCGCGAGGGCCAGGGCGGACGCGACCGCGAGCGCCACGGGCGTTCCCGCGCGGATGACCTGCCCTCCACTCGGCGCTTCCCTCCTGGCCACCATGCCTCCTCGGCGTGGCCGCGGCGTGGCCGCGGCGTGAGCCCGCAACTTCTTCCGGCAACACTGCTTTCGAATGCTTCTCTCGACAGTATAACGCATCCGCACGCCCCGTGCGGCGCGTCGTGCGGCGCGCCGTGCGCAGCACGCCTGTGGCGTGTGCGAGGCACGCGTGTGAGCATGCTCACCGAAAACCCGATGGTGAGCCCATACACATCCGGCCCGGGGATGGCCGCGGTCGCGGGCCGTCCCACGGATTCGCCCGGTGGTCCCGGAGGGGGACGTGACGCTAGGGGTCGAGGTCGGCGCTCCCGGACGGGAGCGCGCGGTGACGGAGCGGCTGCGGGGCCTCTGGGAGACGCCGCCGACCCTGCTCGCCTGGCTCACCACGGTGGACCACAAGAAGCTGGGCGTCCGCTACATCGTCACCGCCTTCGTCTTCTTCCTCCTCGGAGGCCTCGAGGCCCTGATCCTCCGCCTCCAGCTCGCCCGCGCCGACCTGCACCTCCTCACCCCCGAAGCGTTCAACCAGCTCTTCACCATGCACGGCACGACGATGATGTTCCTCGTCGTGCAGCCGATGCTGTCGGGGTTCAGCTTCTATCTCACCCCCCTCCTGATCGGCGCGCGCGAGCTCGCCTTTCCGCGGCTCAACGCGTTCAGCTACTTCGCCTTTCTCTTCGCCGGCTGCTTCCTCACGGCGAGCTTCCTGGGCTGGCACGCGCCCGACGGCGGGTGGTTCGCCTACACGCCGCTCACGAGCGCGCGCTTCGCGCCGGGGATCAACCTCGACTACTACACCCTCGGGCTCGTCTTCCTCGGAATCTCCACCACCGCGGGCTCGATCAATTCCATCGTCACGATCCTCAAGCTGCGCGCCCCCGGGATGTCACTCGACCGGATGCCGCTGTTCATGTGGAGCTCGCTGACGATGTCGCTCTCGGTGGTGTTCGCGATGCCCCCGCTCACCGCCGCCCTCGTCTTCCTCGAGCTGGAGCGGCGCTGGCACTTCGTCTTCTACGAGCCCCGTCTGGGCGGCGACCCGCTGCTCTGGCAGCACCTCTTCTGGTTCTTCGGCCACCCCTGGGTCTACATCCTCTTCCTGCCCGCGACGGGGATGCTCTCGATGATCATCCCCACCTTCTCGCGCCGGCCGATGGTGGGCCACACCTTCGTCGCCCTGGCCACGGTGGCCACGGGGCTGGTGGGCTTCGGCGTCTGGGTCCACCACATGTTCGCCACCGGGCTGCCGCAGCTCTCGATCAGCTTCTTCAGCGCCGCCAGCATGACGGTGGCGATCCCGAGCGCGGTGCAGATCTTCGCCTGGCTCGGCACGATGTGGCACGGCCGCGTGGTGCTCCGCCTGCCGATGCTCTTCGCCCTCGCCTTCATCCTGCAGTTCACGATCGGCGGGATCAGCGGGGTGATGACCGCGGCGATCCCCTTCGACTGGCAGGTGACCGACACCTACTTCGTCGTCGCGCACCTGCACTACGTGCTCGCCGGGAGCTCGATGTTCGCCGTCTTCGCGGCGATCTACTACTGGTACCCGAAGATGACCGGCCGCCTGCTCGACCGCCGGCTCGGGCTCTGGAGCTTCTGGACCATGGTCGTCGGCTTCAATCTCGGCTTCTTCCCCATGCACCTCGTCGGGCTCGCGGGGATGCCGCGGCGGGTCTACACCTATCCCGCCGGCCTCGGCTGGACGGCCGACAACCTGCTGGAGACGATCGGCGCCTGGCTCTTCGGGCTGGGCGTGCTGCTCACCGTCGCGAACGTGCTCCGCAGCCGCCGGCACGGCGCCGAGGCCGGCGCCGACCCCTGGCGCGCCAACACGCTCGAGTGGGCGACGCACTCGCCGCCCGAGGACTGGAACTTCACGCACATCCCCGTCGTCGCGAGCCGCGACCCGCTGTGGGACGGCGGGGTCGCGCCGGGGCCCGCGCTGACCGACGGGCGGCAGACGCTGCGCACCTCGACGCTCGACGCCGACGTGGAGGCGCCGATCGTGCTGCCGGAGCAGAACCTCTGGACGCTCGTCATCTCGTTCGCCGTGCTCGGCGTCTTCGTCGGGCTGCTCCTCGGCGCGTGGTGGGTGGCGGTGGCGGCGGGGCTCCTGACGCTCGGTTCGCTCGCACGCTGGTTCTGGCCGCACCCGGCGCACGTCGAGGAAACGGAGGTATGAGGCCGTGACCGCGGTTCCGCTCGACGCGCTGCCGCGCGCCCCCGACGCGCGCCGCGCCACCCGCGACGTGGGCTGGTGGGGCATGGCGCTCCTCTGCGCCACCGAGGCCTCCCTCTTCGCCTCGCTCATCGGGAGCTACTTCTATCTCGCCCTCGTGCCGGCCAACGCGCACTGGCCGCCGGCGGGGATCGCCGACCCGGCGCTCGGGCTCCCGCTCCTCATGACCGCCCTCCTGCTCGCGAGCAGCGGCGCCTTCTGGTGGGGGGAGCGGGGCATCGCGCGGGGCGACGCGCGGCGGCTCCGGCTCGGGCTCGCGCTCGCCGCGCTGCTCGGGATCGGCTTTCTGCTGCTGCAACTCCACGAGTACGGCGACAAGCTCCGGCACTTCGGCCCGACGACGCACGCCTACGGCGCGCTCTTCTACACGATCACCGGCTTCCACGGCGCGCACGTCGCCTTCGGCGTCCTGATGCTGCTCTACACCGGGCTGCGGGCCCTGCGGGGCCACTTCACGGCCGCGCGGCACCAGGGGGTGACGACGGTCGGGCTCTACTGGCACTTCGTCGACGGCGTGTGGCTCGTCATCGTGACGAGTCTCTACGTCTCGCCGCATTTCTACTGAGCGGAGGAGTGCGCGCATGGCGGCCCCGCCCATCCCGTCCCGGCGGCTCTGGTTCGGCATCCTCGCGGCCCCCCTCGCGTGGGTGCTGATCGAGGCCGTCGGCTACTTCCTCGTCGCCCGCAACTGCGCGTGGGGCGGCTCGGGGCTGCGCGCGTGGGCGGTGCCGCACGCGCCGGCGATTCTCGTCGCGCTCACCGTGCTCGGCCTTGCGGCGGGCGGCGCGGCGTTCGCCGTGGCGCGCGCGAGCTGGCAGGGGGTGACGGGGCCCGCCGCCGCCGCGACGCCGGCCGCGCCCGATCCGCGCACGACCGACCCCGCCACGTTCGCGCGTTCGGCGGCGCTCGGCCGCGCTCGCTTCCTCGCCTACGGCGGGATGTTCACGAGCGGGCTCTTCCTCCTCGGTATCCTCCTCTTCGGCCTCCCGGCGCTGCTGGTGCAGGCCTGCGCGAAGGCGCACTGACGATGCGCGCGCATCCCGCCCCCGTCGGCTGCTTCGCGCTGCTCGGCGCGCTCGCCACCATCGCGCTCGGCGCCTGCGAGCCGGGGGCGGCCGAAGCCGGCCCGCTCGTGCCCGGGGGCGACGTCGAGCGGGGCCGGGCCGCGTTCGTCGCGCTGGGCTGCGGCGCGTGCCACGCGGTCGACGGCGTGCGCGAGGCGCGCGGACGGGTGGGGCCGCCGCTCAGCGACTTCGGCCTCCGCACCATGATCGCCGGGGAGGTGCCGAACACGCCGGCCAACCTCGTGCGCTGGCTCCGCGACCCGCAGGCGATCGAGCCCACGACCGCGATGCCCAATCTCGGCGTCGACGAGCAGACGGCGCGCGACGTCGCGGCGTACCTTTACACGCGCCGGTGATGCGCCGGCTCGCCCTCCTCGCGCTGCCGCTCGTCCTGCCGCTCGTCGCCGCCTGCCACGGCCCGATGTCCACCCTCGGCACGGCGAGCGCGCCGGCCGACCGCGTCGCGCGGCTCGGCTGGTTCATGATCTGGCTCTCCGTGGCGATCTTCGCGCTCGTCTGCGTGCTCCTCGTGCTCGCCGTGCGGCACCATCGAGCGCGCGATCCGCTCGCGGTGGACCTGGCGCCTCGCAGCAAGGGGTGGGTCGTCTGGGGCGGTGCGGTGATGCCCGGCGCCGTCCTCGGCGCGATCTTCGTCGTCGCCCTCGTCGGGCTCGGCCGCTTCCCGGCGCCGCCGGACGACCGGGACCTCGTCGTGCACGTCACCGGGCATCGATGGTGGTGGGAGATCCGCTACGAGGGCGGGGCGGGTGGGGCCGACGGCGCGGGCGGCGCAGGTGGCGGGCCGGTGGTCACGGCCAACGAGCTGCACGTCCCGGTGGGCCGCACGGTGCGGCTCCTGCTCACCACCGACGACGTGATCCACAGCTTCTGGGTCCCGCGGCTCCAGGGCAAGATGGATCTCAATCCGGGGCACGTGAACGACCTGCGCCTCAGCGCCGAGCGGCCGGGGCGCTACATGGGCCGCTGCGCCGAGTACTGCGGGCTGCAGCACGCGCACATGGCGTTCGCCGTGGTGGCCGAGCCGCCGGCGGCGTTCCAGCGCTGGCTCGCGGCGGAGCGGGGCGGGGCGCGCGAGCCCGCCGACTCGCTCGCGCGCGCCGGGCGCACGCTCGTCACCGCGGGCGTGTGCGCGAGCTGCCACACGATCCGCGGCACCCCGGCGCGCGGCACCATCGGGCCCGATCTCACCCACCTGATGAGCCGGCAGACGCTCGCCGCGGGCACGATCCCCAACACGCCCGGCTATCTCGAGGCGTGGGTGACCGACGCGCAGGCGTTCAAGCCGGGCGCCCTCATGCCTTCGCTCCCGCACTTCGACGGCGCCGAGCTGCGGGCGATCACGCGCTACCTCGAAGGGCTCCGCTGAGCGCCCGCCCGGACGCCCCCCGCTTCCGCGCGCTGCGGCAGGCCGGCGTCGTCGCCCTCGTGCTCCTCGCGCCGGGGCTCGCCGCGCTCGCCACCGGCCAGCTGCTCCTCTTTCCGTCGCTCGCGCCCACGGCGGTGCTGCAGGCGCACGCGCCGGCGCACCCCTCGGCGCGCTACTACAACATCATCGTGAGTCACGTCGTGGGGATGGCGGCGGCGTTCTTCGCGGTGTGGCTTTTCGGGGTGGCCGACGCGCCCTCGGTCTTCGCGGCGCACGCGGTGAGCGCGGGCCGCGTCGGCGCCGCGGTCCTGGCCGTCGCGCTCGGGACCTACCTCGAAATGCGGCTCCATGCGCATCACGCGCCCGCGGCGGCGACGACGATGCTCGTCGCCCTGGGCTCCTTCCCCGCCACGCTGCACAGCGCGCTGATGATCGTGGTCGGCGTCCTCGTCGTCGCCGCCGCGGGCGAGGCGGGGCGGCGGCTGCACCTCGAGCTGGCCGAGCCCGACGAAGCCGCGCGGGAGGTGGCGAGCGAATCGCCGGGGGAGTCGCAGCGCGCGGCTACTCCCCCGTGAGCTCTCCCGCCGCGCCGCGGAGTGCGATCTCGTCGAGGTCGAGCGCGGCCTCGAGCCGGGTGGCGCTGCGCTCGTCGAGCCGGCCCGCGTCGCGGCGGCGCAGCACCACGGCGCGCTCGGCGGCGAGGGCGGCGGCGAGCAGCCGGATGCCGTCCTCGCCGCCCGGCAGCGCCGCGGCGCGGGCCCGGCCGTCGCCGGCGGCGAGCCCGAGGTCCTCCCCGAGGCGCAGGAGGAGAGCGGCGCGGTCGGCGTCGGAGACCGCCCGCTCGGCGGCGAGCTGGGCGAGCCGCGCGCGGCCGGCCGCGACCGCCGCGAGCCGCGCGGCGTGCTCCTCGCGCGCGGCGGCGCCGGGATCGCCCACCCCCAACAGCCGGATGAGCGGCGCGAGGGTGAGCCCCTGGCCCAGGAGCGTGGCGAGCACGACGCCGAGCGCGAGGACCACCACGTCGCCGCGCGCGGCGAAGGGCGTGCCCGCCGCCGTCGCTCCCGGCAGCGCGATGGCGAGCGCGAGCGACACCACGCCGCGCATCCCCGCCCAGCCGAGCACGGTGAGCTCGCCCCACGAGGGGCGCGGGTGGTCCCGCGTGCCCGGGAGGAGCCGCGTCGCCTGCGGCACCACGTACATCCAGACGAGCCGCACCGCGATCGCCGTGGCCGCGACGAGCGCCGTCTCGCCCACCAGCGCCGGGCGCAGGCCCCGCGCGACGACCCGCCCGAGCTCGATCCCGACGAGCACGAAGACGAGACCGCCGGTGACGAAGTCCACCGCGCTCCAGACGGTGCGGCTGACGAGCCGGGTGGCGGGCGCGCCGATCTCGGTGGCGCGGCGGCGGATGTAGAAGCCGAAGGCGACGACCGCGAGGATCCCCGAGCCCCCCACCCGCAGCGCGGCGAGGTAGGCGACGTAGGGGACGAGGAGCGACACCGCGGTCTCGATCATCGGGTCGTCCACCCGGCGCCGGATCGCGGCCGTGAGCCAGCCGACGACGAGCCCCACGAGGACGCCGAGCGGCGCGTCGCGCACCGCGGCGAGCGCGACCGCGGTCCCCGAGACGTGCCCCGTCACCAGGGCGACGACGGCGAGCTCGTAGGCGACGAGCGCGGTGGCGTCGTTGACCAGCCCCTCACCCTCGAGAATGGTGACCAGGCGGTTGCGCAGCCCCATGCGGGCCGCCACGGTCGTCGCCGCGACCGCGTCGGGCGGCGCCACGATGGCGCCGAGGACGAGCGCCGCGCTCCAGGCGAGCCCCGGCACCACCGCGTGGGCCACCGCCGCCACGGCCACCATCGTGGCCAGCACCAGGCCCACGGCGAGGAGGGTGATGGCCCCGAGACTCGCCCGGAAGGCGCCGAGCGGCACCCGGAAGGCCCCGGCGGCGAGCAGCGGCGGGAGGAGGAGGGCGAGCACCAGGTCGGGCTCGATGGTGAACCCGGGCAGCGGCACCACCGACCAGAGGAGCCCCAGCAGGAGCCCGCCGGCCGCCAGGACCACGGGGCGGGGGGTCGCCACCCGGCGGGCCAGGAGGTCCATCGCCACGACCGCCGCGGCGAGGGCGACGACCAGCTCGAGAGAGTGCATCGGGCCCCACGCTAGGCCCCGGCGTCCCGGGCCGTCCGTGAGCGTGGACACCCGGGCCGGCAATCATCACCTTCAAATGAAGATTCTTTCACCCCGCTTTACGATTTCTTTAGGCAGCCGACCGGTATCCTCCTCGCAGTTGATCGGCGCCCCCCACTTCGGGACCCGGCGCCACGAACCTCCGCCACTGCGGACCGAGGAGCCCGACGATGCTGACCGCGACGAAGCTGACCCTGACCGCCATGACCGCCGCCGCCCTGGGTGGGGGCTGGCTCTTCACCACCGGCGCCCGCCGCTCGGCCGAGATCGAGCGGGTGGACTTCGGCGTGACGAAGACGGCGACCACGCCGGCGTGGGACGCCCGGGTGAAGCCGGTGTCGGACGCCGGGGTGAAGGAGTTCCGGATCCCGATGACGCACGACACGATCGAGATCGCCAAGGGCGTCAAGTACGTCGGCTGGACCTTCGGCGGCACCGTGCCGGGCCCGGTGCTTCGGGTGCGCGAGGGCGACCTGGTGCGCATCACGCTGGTGAACGAGGCGAAGGGCATGCCGCACTCGATCGATTTCCACGCCTCGCGGATCCCGATGGACCACGCGATGAAGTCGATCATGCCGGGCGACTCGCTCAGCTTCGAGTTCACGGCCACCACCCCGGGCGCCTTCATGGTCCACTGCGGCACCCCGCCGGTCCTGATGCACATCGCCCAGGGGATGTACCTGCCGATCATCGTCGACCCGAAGGGCGGCTGGCCGACGAAGGCGGACAAGGAGTTCGTCCTCATCCAGAGCGAGTTCTACCCGAAGGCCTCGGCCACGGACAGCACGGTCAAGGAGGGTGACTGGGACGCGATGCTGGAGAACAAGGCGAGCTACGTGGTCTTCAACGGCCGCGCCGACCAGTACAAGAGCGCGCCGCTCCAGGTGGACGAGGGCGACAAGGTCCGGTTCTTCGTGATCAACGCCGGCCCGAACCGCGACAGCGACTTCCACATCGTGGGCGCGATCTTCGACAACGTGTACGTGGACGGCAACCCGAAGGCCGCGCTGCACGGGATCCAGACCCAGATGGTGCCGGCCGGCGGCGGGGCGGTCTTCGAGACCAGCTTCGAGAAGGGCCAGAGCGGGGAAGGGCACTACGCCTTCGTCACCCACGCCTTCGCCGACGCCACCAAGGGCGCGGTCGGGGTGATCCAGGTCGGGCAGCCGAAGACCATGGCCGCGGCCCACTGAGGGCGGCACGAGACCACTGCGATGCTCACGCTGCCCCAGACCGCCGAATACGCCCTCCGCGCGGTGTGCTACATCGCCGAGCACGAGACCGCCGGCCCCATCCCGGGGCCGGCGGTCGCCGATGCCCTGGGCGCGCCGGCGAACTATCTCTCCAAGACGCTCCACCAGCTCCGCACCCTCGGCGTGCTGCGCTCGGTGCGCGGAGCGCAGGGCGGCTACCGCCTCGCGGTCCCGCCGGCCGAGCTCCGGCTCCTCGCGATCGTCGAGCCGTTCCTGCCGGAGGTGGAGCACCGCTGCATCATGGGTCACGCCGTGTGCAGCGACCGCGCGCCCTGCGGCGCGCACTGGCGCTGGCGGCAGGTGAAGGACGTGACGCGCGCCTTCTTCGCCGAGCTGACCGTCGCCGACCTGCTCACCGGCGCGCCGCGCCCCGCCCTCACGCTTCTGACCAGCGAGTTCCGCGAGATGACCACGTCCCCCGTGCTTCCGACCACGACCGTGAACGACCTGCTGCGCCGCGCGCCGACGGCGGCGCCCGTGCTCAACGCCCTCGGCATCGACACCTGCTGCGGCGGCGGCCTCTCGCTCGCCGAGGCCGCGCAGTCCGCCGGCATCCCGACGAGCGAGCTCCTCGCGAAGCTCGCCCCGATGCTGGAGGCCGCGTGAACCTCTACGATCCCGCCGGCGTGGCCCAGGGTGCCGTCTCGGCCGCGGCCGATCGGCCGGCGGTCGCACTGGTGCACGATCACGACGACGCGCGCGTCGTCGTCTTCCGCCTCGGGCCCGGCCAGCAGGTGGCGACGCACACCAGCACCTCGAGCGTCTTCCTGTCGGTCGTCTCGGGCACCGGCTACGTCACCGGCGGCGAGGGCGAGCGCGCCGTCGTCCCCGGCGACCTCGTCGCCTTCGCCCCGCGCGAGCCGCACGGGATGCGGGCCGACCGCGACGAATTCGTGCTCACCGCCGTCATCACGCCGCGGCCCGGGGCGCGGTAGCGGGCACCCCCAACGACGCAGGGGCGACCGACCGGTCGCCCCTGCGTCTGCAATCCCCCGCGTCGCCGCCGCCTGGCGGCGCCTCACACGCCCAAGTAGTCCAGCACCTCGTCCGCCGTGTAGCTCGTCCGTCCCGCCAGGAATCCGGCCATCCCGACGAGGTCGTCGCCGCTGGTGACGAGCGTGGGCTCCTCGTAGCCACCGTCGCGCAGCTGCGGGTGGCCGACGTCGGCCATGAGCGCGTTGCAGAGGCAGCGGCGGCCCACCGTGTCCTCCACGCGCCCGCCCTTCTCGACGTACGCCGCCACCGGCTCGGCCGGGCAGCGGTAGCCCAGCTTCCCGTCGGGGCGCACATAGGGCACCCGGAGCCCGCCGATGTCGCAGACCCGCTCGCGGGTCTCGTAGGCGTCGGCGGCGGGATCCTCGGGCCAGCGCACCAGCTTGAACGGATACCCGGTGGGCGAGGCGCGCGGGTCGGTGAGCACGTCCACCTCGCCGCGGAGCGCGGCGGCGAGCACGGAGCGCTTGTTCGCCGCGTCGAGCCCCGACTCGTCGGCGTAGGCGAAGAGCGTGCCGACCTGGATCCCCGCCGCGCCTGCGGCGAGGGCCTGCCGGAGCCCCTCGGGCGAGCCGGTGCCGCCGGCGAGCCAGAAGGGCCGCTCGAGCGCCCGCAGCTGCGCGAGGTCCACCGCGTCGCGCTCGCCGTAGACGGGCTCGCCGCGCGCGTTCAGGGTGCCGCCACCGCGCGGGGGCGCGTTGTGCCCGCCGGCGGTGGGCCCCTCGACGACGAAGCCGTCCACCCGCCCGCTCGCCTTGCGCGCGAGCATGGTGGCGAGCGAGTGGCTCGAGACGATGGCGAGGAACGCCGGGCGCCGCAGCGCGGGCGGCGCGCCCTCCCAGTAGTCGGCCGGATCGAGCGTCACCCGCTCCTCGCGCCCCGCCGGCAGCTCCTCCACCTCGAGCCGCATCGAGGCCGCCCGGCCCTCGGCGAAGGCGTCGAGCGCGGCGGGAATGTCCTTCGGGATCCCCGCACCCATCAGCACGCAGTCCACCCCGGCGAGCATCGCTCCGTAGAGCGAGGCGAGGTTGGGGAGCTGCACCTTGGTGAGGAGGTTGATACCGACCCGGCCGTCGTGGCCCTCCTTGGCGAGCCAGACCTCGACGAAGTTGGCGAGCATGGTGAGCTGCTCGCGGGCGCGGCTCGCCCCCTTGCGATACATCGTGAGCATCCGGTAGGGCGCACCCGCCGGCCGGCCCGCGGGGAGAAAGAACTTCTTCAGCGCGTCGGACGCGACGCCGGGGAGCGGGAAGTGCGCCATCGCGCGGCGCAGGTGACCGCCCGCATCGCCGTCCTGCAGGCGCCGCACGAAGAGGGTGTCCACCGCCGTGCCCGACACCACGCCGAGCTGGCCGCGGAGCGCGACGGCGCGGGCGAGGCGCCAGTTGGAGACGCCGATGCCCATGCCGCCCTGGATGACGGCGGGGAGTGCCAGGGTGCTCATTCGGTTCCGGTACCCGGAGTGTGAGGAACGGGAGACTGCCGGAGAGGAGTGTACCGCGCGCGGCGCAAGGCGGGCGGAAGAAAGCATGAAGGCCGCTTCACGAAGGTGAAGCGGCCCGTCGGTCGGTGGCCGGTGCGTCGGCCGGCGCTCAGGCCGCCGCCAGCGCCGGCAGCAGCGCCGCCAGCAGCTCGTCGGTCGTGTGGCCGTGCTCGAGCGTCGCCTCGCGCAGGACGAGCTCGCCGTCCTCCTGCGGGTCGATGCCCAGGCCGGCGAGCACCGGCACGGCTTCGGGAACGTTCTTCACCACGGCGTCGACGGTCCACTCGATCAGGACACTCATCTCGGGATT
The DNA here is from genome assembly GCA_035760645.1 of Gemmatimonadales bacterium. Classification (GTDB taxonomy): domain Bacteria; phylum Gemmatimonadota; class Gemmatimonadetes; order Gemmatimonadales; family GWC2-71-9; genus DASSTY01. The sequence continues at coordinate 14,457 of DASTSO010000020.1, read as the reverse complement.
ACTCTCCTCCCCGGCTGCGGGCGATCCTCCGGCGCGGCCCGGGTGCCGCATGCGTGAGAGCCGGAGGCTGCGAAGGGGCGCGCGTCTCATGGGCGGCGCGTCCCGGTGAACGAATCGGTTGTCATGGAATGGAGAATCGCCGATCCGGCGGGCGGGAGGTGTGACGGATGTCTCAGGCGGGACGGCGGGACGGCAGTCAGCTGCGGGCGAAGGCCCGCAGCCGCGCCGGGTCGGGGATCAGGAGGTGGGTGGTATCGAGGCGCTGCAGGAGCCCCTTGCGCTCGAGGCGGCGGAAGGCGCGGGAGACGGACTCGCGCGCGGTGCCGATCTCGTAGGAGAGCTCCTCCTGGGTGCGCACGAGGTGCAGCTCGACTCCGCGCTCGGTGGGGCGGCCGAGCCGGTCGGCGTAGCCGGCGAGCAGGAGCGCGAGCCGCGCCGCGACGTCGCGGAAGGCGAGCGTCTCGGTGAGCTGCACCATGTGGCGCAGCCGGCGGCCGAGGGTGCGGATGATGATCTGGGCGGCCTCGGGGCTCTCCCGGTAGGCGCGCTCGAACTCCTCGCGCGGCAGGAAGACGAGCTCGCTGTCGTCGAGGGTGACGCCGGAGGCGGGGTAGGGGCCGCCGTCGAAGAGCGGGACCTCGCCGACCGGCCGGCCCGGGCCCTCGACGTGGAGCACCTGCTCCCGTCCCTCGGGGCTCACCCGGTAGATTCTCACCCGTCCGCGACCGATCACGTACAGCCCGCGGCACGCCTCGCCGGCGGTGAAGAGCACGGTGCCGGCGGACACGTGCCGCACGACGCTGCGCGCGGCGAGGCGCTCGAGCACGGCGGCGTCGAGCTCGGCGAAGAGCGGCAGCCGCCGCAACAGCTCGGCCACCCGGGCTGGATCGGTCATGACCGGAATCTACACCAACCGGAGCCCACGCATGCTCTACGTGGACAATCGCGGGATCACCGACCCGCACGTCAACCTCGCGCTCGAGGAGTACGTCCTGCGCCACCGCTTCCCAGGCGAGGACTGTCTGCTCTTCTACGTCAACGCGCCCGCGATCATCATCGGCCGTAACCAGAACACGGTCGAGGAGGTGAACGAGGCGACGGTGCGCGCGCGCGGGATCCACGTCGTGCGCCGCGTCTCGGGGGGCGGGGCGGTCTACCACGACCTCGGCAACCTCAACTTCAGCTTCATCACCGCCTACGCCCCCGATCGCTTCAACCGGTACGACCACTTCCTGGGCCCCGTGATCGCCGAGCTGCGCGCGCTGGGCGTGCCGGCGGAGCTGGGCGGGCGCAACGATGTCGTGGCCGACGGGCGGAAGATCTCGGGCAACGCGCAGTTCACCACCGCGGGGCGGATGTTCAGCCACGGCACGCTCCTCTACGACACCGACCTCGACGCCGTCGCGGCGGCGCTCACGCCGAAGCCGGGGAAGGTGGAGTCGAAGGGCCACAAGTCGGTGCGGAGCCGCGTCGCGAACATCCGCGAGTTCCTCCCCGAGCCGCTGGGCGTGGACGAGCTCCGCCGGCGCCTCGTCGCCCGCATCTTCGCCGACTACGCCGAGGTGCCGACGCTCGCGCTCGACGAGGGGGACTGGGCGGCGGTCGCAGAGCTCGTGCGCACGAAGTACGGGACGTGGGAGTGGAACTACGGGAAGTCGCCCGCCTGCAACGTGCAGCGCGCCCGCCGCTTCCCGGCCGGCGAGATCGACGTCCGCATCGACGTGCAGGAGGGCCGCATCGCCGCCGTCCGCTTCCTCGGCGACTACATCGGCCGGCGCGAGGTGACGGAGCTCGAGGAGCGCCTCGTCGGGGTGCGCTACGACGCGCCGTCGGTCGCCGCGGCGCTCGAGGGCGTGGATCTCGAGGAGTACTTCGGCGCGATCGAGCCGGCGGAGGTGCGGGCCCTGCTGCACGGCTGAGCCTGCCCCCGAGTCGCATTCCGCAGTAGCGAACGGTTGCAATTCGCGATAATTTGCAGCCGGTGGATCGCCTCGGGGCCGGACGTCCGGCCCCGAGGCGCGCCGGCCGTCCTTCCTTTCCCTCGTCGTTCCCTGTTCTCAGTTCCCGCCGGGCCCCGGGCCCGGGGGCTCACCCGTGTGAGGTGTCGATGCGCCGTATCGGGCGTTGGGCGGTGTGGTCCGGCTCGCTGGTTCTCGTGCTGGGTCTCGCCGCCTGTGGCGGTGGTGAAACGCAGCAGAACGATCCTCCGACGATCGAACGCGTGAGCGGCTCCCCGCAGGATGGCGCGCCGGGCGTGCCGCTGGCCGAGCCGCTCGTGGTGCAGGTGAGCGACGGCGACGGCAGCCCGCTCGGCGGCGTCAACGTCACCTGGGCCACCCCGCACGGCGGCACCTTCTCGAGCGCGACCACGAAGACCGGCGCCGACGGCCGCGCCTCGGTCACCTGGACGCCGGGGGCGACGCCCGGCTCGCAGACCGCGACCGCCTCGCTGAGCGGCGCGACCGGCTCGCCGGTGAGCTTCACGGCCACCATCACGGCGGCCGACGCGCCGGTCGTCACGGGCGTCTCGCCGAGCCCGCTGGTGGAGGGCCAGGCGGCCACGCTCACCGGCACCGGCTTCACCGCGACGACCACGGTGACGGTGGACGGCGTTCCCGCCACCGTCACCTCGGCCAGCGCCACCACGCTCGCGATCACCGTGCCGGTGGTCTGCAAGCCGGCGCGCACCGGCGCGGTGCGGGCGGCCAACGGGCTCTCGCAGAGCGCCGCCTTCTCGGCGCCCGTCGCGCCGGCCGCGACGCTGGCGCTCGACGTGGGCAAGCAGGTCGTCCTCACCGATCCCGCGACCCACTGCATCCAGTTCGGCGCCTCGGCGGCGAGCGAGGACTATCTCATCGGCGTGCAGTCCACCTCGGAGCTGGTCTCGAGCGTCACGCCGATCACCGTCACCGGCAGCGCGAGCGGCGCGGCGGTCACGCCGCTGCCGGCGCTGAGCCGCGGGCGGCTCGCCGGCTACGCCACCCGCACCACGCTCGTCGACGGCGACCGGGCCCGCCGCTGGACCGAGCGCGCGCGCAGCGAGATGCGGATCCGCGACGCCGAGCGGCGGCTGTTCGACGGCAACGGCTACGCCGCCTTCCCGCTCGTCGCGCGCGCCGCGGGCGGGACGGCGTTCCGCTACGAGCGCGGCGGCTACACCGTGGCCCCGGGCGTGGGCGACGTGGTGGCGCTGACGCTCCCCAACTACGCCAGCGGCAACGGCTGCAACGCCATCGCCGTCACGGCGCAGGTGAAGGTGGTCGGCGCGAAGGGGATCTGGCTCGTCGACCAGAGCAATCCCCCGGGCTACACCACGAGCGACATCCAGGGCCTGAGCGACCAGCTCGACGGCTACATCTACAACACGAGCGTCGGCGAGTTCGGTGCGCCGACGGATCTCGACGGCAACGGCAAGATCCTCGTCCTGCTCACCAAGGAAGTGAACAAGCAGGGGGGCGTCCTCGGCTTCGTCTCCACCACCGACCTGGTGGCGAAGTCGGCGTGCGCCTCGAGCAACGAGGGCGAGATCTTCTACGGTGCCGTGCCCGATCTCACGGGCCAGTACGCGCTCGGCAAGTACACGCTCGAGAAGGCCAAGGCGGACGCGCCGTTCCTCATCGCGCACGAGTTCACGCACATCATCCAGTTCAGCCGCCGGCTCTACCCGGGCTGGCCGACGCCGGGCGCGCAGCGTCCGGTCATGGCGCGCTGGACCGGCGAGGGGCAGGCCACCCTCGCCGAGGAGGTGGTGGGCTTCGCCGTCGAGGGGCACGCCACGCGGACGAACCTGGGCTTCCAGCCGGCCTTCAACGCCGACGACCCGGCCTCGATCGACTGGTACTCCGACCGTTTCGGCGACCTGGCGATGTACTTCGGCTTCAAGGACGGGACGTCGAAGTTCCCGGGCGCCCCGGGCGAGTGCTCGTGGCTCGACGAGGCCCCGGCGACCAGCCCCTGCCAGGGCGGGCGCGACGTCTACGGGGTGCCCTGGTCGTTCCTGCGCTGGCTGACCGACCAGTACGGCCCGGACTTCCCGGGCGGCGAGGCCGGGCTGCAGCAGAAGCTGATCGACAGCGACGGCGTGGGCTACGCCAACATCAGCAACGTGGTCGGCGTGCCGATCCGGACACTGCTGGCGCGCTGGGCGGCGGCGCTCTACGTGGACGACCGCGTCCCCGGGGCCGACGCGTCGCTCACGATGGCGACCTGGAACCTGTACGACATCTTCGACGGGAACCTCGTCGAGTCGGCCCGGCTGGTGCCCACCTCGCGCGGCTTCGGCGACTTCACCGAGACCGGCAAGGTGCGCGGCGGCTCGACGGCCTACTTCCGCGTGAGCGGCACGAACCGGCCGGCCACGGCCGTCAAGGTGCGCGGCAACGCCGACGCGCCGCTCCCGGCCGTGATGCAGGTCTTCGTCGTGAGGCTCCGCTAGTGCGCGCCCCGCGGATGGTCGCGGCGGCGCTCCTCCTGGCGCTCGTGCCGGCGGCGGCCTGCCGGCACGCGCAGGACGGCGGAAGCGCCGAAGCCCGCGTCGCGCCCGGGGGCCGGGTGCGGCTGGTCGAGGGCGCGGTGCAGGTCGCGGGGAGCGAGCCGGGGGTGTTCGTGCAGCTCCAGCCGGCCGACGGCGGCGCCCCGCTGCGGCTCGCGGGGCCGCTGAGCCCCGAGCTCCGGCGGCTCGGCGGCGCCACCGTGCGCGTGCACGGCCCGACCGACCGCACCGGACCCGGCGACGGCATCGCCGTCACCGGCTACGAGGTGCTGGGGGTGGACGGCCGGCGCCCGGAGGTCGGTGTCCTCGCGGTCGAGGCCGGCAGCGTGCGGCTCCTGCCGGCCGACTCGGCCGGGGCCGCGACGGCCGCCGGCGGCGCCGGGCTCGTGCTCGCCGACCCGCAGGGGACGCTCGCGCGGCTCGCGGGCGCCAAGGTATGGGTCCTGGTCGACACCTCGACGACACCGGCGCGGGTGCAATCCTACGGGGTGCTGCGGGACGCGGGAAAGTAGTCCCACGACCCGTGGCCGCCTTGGGCCAGACGAAAGCGCCGCCCCGACCGGGGCGGCGCTTTCGTCTGGGGGACCTGCCGGTTTTGTGATGCGGGTCGTACCCGGCGCCCGGCCCCCGGCTGTAGGTTGGCAGGAAGACCCGGGCCGAGTGGCCTGGGACGATCGACCCGGAGGTGCTCATGTCGAATCGCTCCGCCGGCGGCGCGCAGCAGAGCCGGCCCCCGACCGACCGGCGCCGGAAGGCCGACCGCCGGCGCCATCCGCCCGAGGTGCTGGTCCACGTCCCCTCGGACGCGGTGCGCAACTACCTGGTCCGCGCCCTCGAGATGCTGGGCGCCGAGGCGCATCCGGCGGCGACCGACGAGGCCGCCTCGCGCGCCCTCCGCGAGCGCGACGGGCGGATCCGCCTGGTCATCTGCGACCCCGATCAGGCCGACCGCACCCGCCAGCTCGCGAGCCACTGCGCGCCGGACCGCTACGTGCACCAGCGCGTGCTGATCCTCTCCGACTACACCCTCGAGGAGCTGGGCGGGCCGGCGATCCTGCCGCCGCGCACGCTGGTGCTCTCGAAGCCGTTCTCGCCCGATGCACTCGCGCGCATCCTCCCGCGCGCCCTGGGTGACCGGCGCCGCTCGGCCCAGCGCCCGGCGCCGACGGACGCGCCGGTGTATCACTAGGGGCTCACCCCCCGTACACCTCGAAGATCCCCGCCGCGCCCATTCCGCCGCCGACGCACATGGTCACCATCCCGAGCCCGCCGCCGCGGCGGCGGAGCTCGTGGATGAGCTGGGTCGTGAGCTTCGAGCCCGTGGCACCCAACGGGTGGCCGAGCGCGATGGCGCCGCCGTTCACGTTCACCTTCGCCGGGTCGAGTCCGACTTCCCGGATGACGGCGACCGCCTGCGCGGCGAAGGCCTCGTTGAGCTCGACGAGGTCGAGCTGCTCGAGCGTGAGGCCGGCGCGCCGGAGCGCCTTCGGGATCGCGACGACGGGGCCGATGCCCATCACGTCCGGCTCGACGCCGCCCACGGCGTAGGTGACGAGCCGTGCGAGCGGCACGAGGCCGGCCGCCTCCGCCCGCTCGCGGCTCATCACGACGAGCGCCGCGGCGCCGTCGGAGTAGGGGCTCGCGTTGCCGGCGGTGACGGTGCCGCCGACCTTGAACGCGGGCTTGAGCTTCGCGAGGCCCTCCAACGTGGTGTCGGGCCGCGGCAGCTCGTCGCGCGCGAAGGCGTGCGCCTCGACGAGCTTCTCCGTCCCCCGCCAACGCACCCGGGGGGCGCTGACGGGCACGATCTCCTCGGCGAAGGCGTCGCGCGCCAGCGCCGCCGCGGCGCGCCGCTGGCTCTCGAGCGCGAACTCGTCCTGCACCTCGCGCGTGATGCCGTAGCGCGCCGCCACCCGCTCGGCGGTGAAGCCCATGCCGATGTAGCTCTCGGTGAGCCCGGGGTGCAGGCGGGTGTGGTAGCCCGACATCGGCACCTGGCTCATCATCTCGACCCCGCCCGCGACCACGACGTCCTGCATCCCGCTCATGACCGCCTGCGCCGCCTGCGCGATGCTCTGCAGTCCGGAGGAGCAGAAGCGGTTGACGGTGGCGGCCGAGGTCTCGACCGGCAGGCCGGCGCACAGCAGCGCCTGGCGCGCGACGTTGAGGCCCTGCGAGCCCTCCGGCATGGCGCAGCCGAGGACGACGTCGTCCACCGCGCCGCGGTCCACGCCGGCGCGCGCGAGCGCCGCCGAGATGACGGTGGCGGCGAGATCGATCGGGGTCACGCCGGCCGCGGCGAGCGCCCCGTCGGGCTTCCCCTTCGCGACGGCGCTCCGCACGGCGGACACGATGACTGCTTCGGACATGGATGTCTCCTGGACGCTTCGCGTCAGTTGCGGAGCGGCTTGCCGGTCGCGAGCATGTGGGTGATGCGCTCCTGCGTCTCCTTCGTGCCGAGGAGCTGGAGGAACGCCTCGCGCTCGAGGTCGAGGATGTCCTGTTCGCCGACCAGGCGCGGCGGCCCGTCGCCGCCGCAGAGGACGTAGGCGAGCGCGTGGCCGATGCGCACGTCGTGCGCGGTGGCCTGGCCCGCCTCGGCGAAGGCGAAGAGCGCGTAGTCGAGGTTGCCCATCCCCTCCTTGCCGAGCGCGCGGATCGTGCGCGGTACCGGCGGGGTGTAGCCGGGGGCGAGGGCGAGCACCTGCCGCTTCGCGTCGGCGATGAGCAGATCGCGGTTCATCGTGATCCGGTCGCGGTCGCGCAGGAGGCCCCTGGCGCGCGCGTCGAGCGCGCTCGTGCTCGTCGCCGCGGTCGCGATGAGATTGAAGGCGCGCTTCACCGCCTCGAACGGATCGGCCTCGGGATAGGGGGCGAGCGCCTCCGTGAAGCGGAAGAGGAGCTCGGTCGTGCCGCCGCCCGCCGGAATGAGCCCGACGCCGACCTCGACGAGCCCCATGTAGAGCTCGGCCGCGGCCTGCACGGCGTCGGCATGGAGCGTGAGCTCGCAGCCGCCGCCCAGCGCGAGACCATGCGGCGCCACGACGACGGGAAAGGGTGCGCGGCGCACCCGCTGCACCGCGTCCTGGAAGCGGCGCACCGCGGCATCGAGCGCCTTCCAGTCGCCGCTCTGCAGCGCGCCCGCCGATTCGGCGAGGTTGGCGCCGGCGGAGAAGGCGCGCGGGTCGTCGTTGCCGACGACGAGCCCCGCGAGCCCGTCCCGCTCAACGCGCGTGAGCGCCGAGTCGAGGAGCGCGAGGACGTCGCTGCCGAGCGTGTTCATCTTCGAGCGGAACTCGAGGCAGGCGACGCCGTCGCCCAGGTCGAGGAGGCGCGCGCCGGCGTTCTTCTCGAGCACGCGGCCGGGTGCGCGCGCGAGGGTGGCGAGGCGAATCGCACCCTCGGCCACGGGCGGGACGACGTGCCACGCGCCGTCGAACCCGAAGTATTCGCGGCCTCGCGGCGTCTCGCGGTAGAAGCCCTCCGTCGCCTGCGCGAGGAGCGCGGGCTCGCCGAGGCCCAGGTCCCGGAAGCCCTGCCTGAGCGCGTCCGTCCCCAGCATGTCCATCAGCCGGAACGGGCCCGCCTCGTGCCCGTAGCCCCATTCCATCGCGCGGTCCACCGCCACGGGATCGTAGGCGAGCGCCGGCGCCTTCTCGAGCGTGTAGTGGAAGCCGGTGAAGAGGAGGCGGCGGAGGAAATCGCCGTACTTCCCGTGCATGGCGGCGATGGCCCGCACGCGCTCGGCGAGCGGGAGCTTCGCGAGCCGCTGGAGCTCGGGATCCGCGGGCTTCCGCTGCGGGCGATACTCGCCGCTCGCGGGGTCGAAGGTGAAGATCTCCTTCCCGCGCTTCTGGTAGAAGCCGCCGCCGGTCTTGTCGCCGAGCTGCTTGCGGTCGATCAGCTCCTGCGTCCACGCGGGGAGCGCGAAGTCCTCGCCCGTCGTCTGCGCGAGGCCGCTGGTGACGTGGGCGAGGACGTCGAGCCCGGTGATGTCGCCGGTGCGGAAGGTGGCGGAGTTGGGACGGCCGAGGAGGGGCCCCGTGAGCGCGTCCACCTCGTCGATCGTGAGGCCGTGCTCGGCCATCGCGCGCATCGTGTCGGCCAGGGCCTTCACGCCGAGCCGGTTGGCGACGAAGCCCGGTGCGTCCTTGGCCACGACGGTCCCCTTGCCCAGCACCCGCTCGGCGAAGGCGCGCACCGCGGCGATCGCTGCGGGCGCGGTCTCGTCGGTGGGGATCAGCTCCAGCAGGTGCATGTAGCGCACCGGGCTGAAGAAATGGGTGCCGAGGAAGCGGCGCCGGAATGCCGGCGAGCGGCCCTCGACGAGGACGTGCATCGGGATCCCCGAGGTGTTCGACGCGACGATCGCGGTCGGGGCGAGCACCTGCTCGAGCTTGGCGAAGAGCTCCTGCTTGGGGCGCGGCTGCTCGATGATCGCCTCGATCACCCAGTCGCAGCCGGCGAGGAGCGCGAGGTCGTCCTCGGTGTTGCCGGTGCGGACGAGCGTCGCGCGCGCGGGATCCATGAACGCGGCGGGCTTCGCCTTGAGCTGGCGCTCGAGACCCTGGCGGGCGGGGCCGCTGCGGTCGGGCGCGCCGGGCGCGCCGGGGACGTCGAGCAGCACGACGGGTACGCCGGCCGAGGCGGCGAGGGCCGCGATGCCGCCGCCCATCGTGCCGGCGCCGACGACGCCGAGGGTGCGGATGTGCCGCAGGGAATCCATGGGGCTCACGGGTCGGAGGTGGAAGGATCGGAGGCCGGCGGCGCGGCCACGACGACGAACGGGCGGAGGCCGTGCAGCAGGAAGTCGAGTCCCGCGTCGAGGAGGCGCTCCATGTCGAACGGCTCGCCCTGGGCGCCGTCGTGCCGCCGCGAGTGCCGGGCGAGGAACTGGTGGACGAAGCCCGAGACGAAGACGCGCGCGATCGCCTCGGCGTCGGCGTCGCGGCGGAACTCGCCGCGCACCTGCCCTTCGCGGATGAGCCCGGCGAACACCTGCCACCCGCGCGCGACGACGCCGGCGTACCAGGCGCGGTGGATCGCCGGGGCCTCGACGGCGACCTCGCCCGCGAGGAAGTGCATGATCCGCCCGCGCTCGGGCTCCAGCCAGCGCCGCAGCGTGGTGCGCGCCACGGTGCGCAGCTTCACGGAGGCCGAGCCGTGGAGCTCCTCCGCGACGAGCCGCTCGAACTCCGCCTCGCTCGCCGCGACCCACTGCGCCAGCGCCTGGGCGAGGAGGTCCTGCTTGCTGTCGAAGTAGTGGTAGAGCGCACCCTTGGTGACGCCCGCGGCCTCCGCCACCTCCTCGAGCCGGGTGGCCCGGTAGCCGCGCTCGACGAAGACCCGCAGCGCGGCGCTCATGAGCTCCTGCGGGCGCACCTCCGGTCGGCGGGACCAGCGGGCGGGACGTGCGGGGCGGGGCGAGGGCGTCGGACGCTTGGTGCGGGGCAGGGCGTACTCCGGAGTAGGATGGGGCGTGGTGCGGGAGCGCCGGGCGCCGCGTCAGGGGCCGGCTCGCTAGTCTACTCCCCGGTATGTTACGCCCCCGCGGCCGGGTCTGCAAGCCGGCGCTCGGCGGGGCGCGTGCCGGCCTCAGCGCGCGTACCAGAGCACCGCCGCGAAGTGGCACCCCGTGCCCGCGAGCACGCAGAGATGCCAGACGAGGTGCCCGTAGCGCAGGCGTTCGAGGGCGAAGAAGGCGACACCCGTCGTGTAGGCGAGCCCACCCGCGACGAGGAGCAGCAGGCCGGGGACGGGTACCGCGAGCGCGAAGGGCCGGATCGCGACCACGGCGAGCCAGCCCAGGGCGAGGTACATCGCGAGCGAGGGGCCGCGCCGCGTGAGCCGGCCGCAGGCCTTGAGCGTCATCCCGGCCACCGCGATGGTCCACACCACGAACAGCAGCGCCCACCCCAGCATCCCGCGCAGCGCGCCCAACAGGAAGGGCGTGTAGGTGCCCGCGATGAGGACGAAGATCGCGGCGTGATCGAGCCGCTGGAGGCGCCGGCGCGTCGCGGGGGCGACGGCGGCGTGGTAGAGGGTGGACGCGAGATAGAGGACGATGACGCTCACGGCGAACACGGTGGCGCCGGCGAGACTCCACGGCCCGCGCGGCCGCGCCGCGTCGAGCAGGAACGGCGTCGCGACGAACGCGCCGAGGAGGCCGAGGCCGTGGCTCACGCAGTTGGCGAGCTCCTCGCGCGGGCTCGACTCGCGCTCGGCGAACCAGCCGCCGATCCCGCCGATCCCGTTCATGGCGCCCATCGCGCCCATCGCGCCGAGGCTTTCGAGGTCCTCGCGCGCGCTGCGCGCGCCACTGACGTCGCTGGTGTCCCGCATCTCGTCCGGCCCCATCGTGCTGCGCTCCTGCTCCCGCCTGACGCGCAATCTACGAGGTGCGCCGCCGGCGCGGCGGGGCCGCCGTCACGGCGCGGCGGTGAGCGCCTCCCGGTGGGTCGTTTCTCCCATCCCCCCGCCGGGGCTCAGGTGGAAGATCAGGCGGGCCCCGTTCCGACAGGAGGTCTCCCATGCTCTCGCTCACCCGCAACTGGTGGCTGGTCGCGCTGCGCGGCCTGCTGCTCCTGCTCCTCGGCCTCGCCGCCCTGTTCTGGCCCGGGATCACCCTCGCCGTGCTGGTGATCTGGGTCGGCGCGGCGCTCTTCGTCAACGGCCTCATCGCGCTCGCCGTGGCGATCGCGGGCCGCGACGTCGAGGGTCGCGCCTGGCTCGTGATCGAAGGGGTGCTCGGGATCCTCGCCGGGATCTTCACCTTCATCTATCCCGGCCTCACGCAGTTCGCCCTGCTCTGGGTCGTCGCCGCGTGGGCGATCGTGGCGGGCATCGCGCAGGTCGCCGCCGCCATCCAGTTCCGCAAGGTGATCCAGGGGGAGTGGCTGCTGGGCCTCGCCGGCGTGCTCGCGATCGTCTTCGGCGTGCTGCTCTTCGTCTATCCGATCGCGGGGCTCGTCACCCTCGCGCTCCTGATCGGCTGGTTCGCGATCCTCTACGGGGCGGCGCTCATCGCGCTGGGCGTCCGGCTGCGCGGGCTGCGCGACACGCTGGGCGCGGGGCTGGGGACGACCACGGCGGGGTTCTGAGGGCCGCCGGCTCACACCTCGACGCGCGTCGCGAGCTGTTCGGCGGCGGTGAAGAAGGTGCGGCGGTACCAGAGCACGACGCCCGCGGCGGTGATCGCCGTGGCGCCGGTGAGCATGAACATCACCACGATCTGGTAGCGCACGGCGAGGAGCGGCGAGGCGCCGGCGAGGATCTGGCCGGTCATCATCCCCGGCAGCGAGACGAGGCCGACGACGGTGAGGGCGTTGATGGTGGGGATGAGCGCCGCGCCGAGGGCGCGCCGCACCGCGCCGGCCGAGGCGCGCGCGGGCGAGGCGCCCAGCGCGAGGTAGAGCTCCACCTCCGCGCGCCGCGCCGCCATCTCCGACGTGAGCCGCTCGGCCGCGAGCGCCGCGCCGTTCAGGGCGTTGCCGACGATCATGCCGAAGAGGGGGATCAGGTAGCGCGCGTCGTACCACGGATGCACCCGCACGACGAGCACCGTGACGTAGGCGAGGGTGAGCCCGGTGCCGACCAGCATCGCGAGCCCGGCGATCGGAAAGAGCGTGCGGCGCGCGGTGGGCTGGCGGTCGGTCGCGGCCTTCGTCGCGGCGAGGAGCATGACGAGGAGCGCCGTGAGCACGAGGTACCAGCGCTGCCGGGCGAAGAGCCAGAGGAGCACGTGCCCGACGAGGGCGAGCTGCACGAAGGCGCGGAGCGCGCCGACCGCGAGGCTGCGTCCGAGGCCCAGCCGCTGCCAGCGGCTCAGCGCGAGGGCGACGAGCACGAGCACCGAGGCCCAGGCGAGCTGGATCCAGGAGACGTCGAGCGTGGGGGCGGTCTCGGGCGCGGCGAGCGGCATGCAGGCGCTACCGCGCGACGCCGAGATATGCGCGGGTGCGCGCCTCGGCGGGGTGGGTGAAGAGCCGCTCGGTGGGGCCCGCCTCGACGACGCGGCCGCGCTCGAGCAGCACCGTGTGCGTGCTCGCCTCGCGCGCCTCGCTCAGGCGGTGCGTCACCATGACCACCGTGTGGCCGCGCGCGCCGATCCGGCGGATCGTGGCGAGCAGGCGTTCGGCCACCTCGGGATCGAGCGCCGCGGTGGGCTCGTCGAGGAGGAGCGCATCGGGGCGGGTGACGAGGGCGCGGGCGAGCGCCACGCGCTGCTGCTCGCCGCCCGAGAGGCGCGCCGCGTCGCGCGCGGCATCCGACGGGTCGAGCTCCACCGCCTCGAGCACCCGCGCCAGGTCGACCGCGGCGAGCGGGGCGGTCCCTTCGCGCTGCGGGCCGAGCGCGTGCGCGAGCCGCAGGTTGTCGGCGACGGTGCCGGGAAGCATCGTCGGGGCCTGGAAGACGAAGCCGGCCCGGCGGCGCAGTTCGCGCACGGGCCACGCCGCGAGCGGGCGGCCCGCGAACTCGACCGTGCCCGTGATGGGATCGTCGAGCCGGTTGAGGAGCCGGAGGAGCGACGTCTTCCCCGCGCCGGAGGGGCCCACGAGGGCGGTGATCGCGCCGGCCGGGAGGTCGAGCGTGACGTCCTCGAGCACCACCCGGCCCCCGCGCTCCTGCGACACGCCGCGAAGGCGGAAGGCGGGGGACGGGGCGGCGGTGTGCGTCATGGCCCGTGGAATATGCCGGCGCCCGGCGCTCGCGCCACGGGGCGGGGCGGTGGTATCCTGCACGTCCGGCCCGGGGCGGCCCCAGGGCCGCCCCGGGCAGGCACCCGCCGGGCACGCCGTCCGGCGACCGACGCACGAGGCGCTTCGACGATGTCCGACTCCCCCGCCTTCCTTCCCCGCCGGCCGCTCGGCCGGACCGGCTTCCAGGCCACCCTGCTCGGCATCGGCGACCTGGCCGACCGCAGCGTGCCGTTCGACGTGTGCGTCGCGACCGCCCGGCGCGCGCTCGACGCGGGCCTCAACGTGATCGACACCGCGCCCGGCTACGAGGACGGCTACTCGGAGGAGGTGGTGGGCGCCGCGGTGCGCGACCGGCGCGACCGGGTCTTCGTCATCGACAAGATCGACGCGCTCGACGCCCCGGTGGCGCCGCAGGTGCGCGAGTCGCTCGGGCGACTCGGCCTCGCGCACGCCGACGCGTTCGTCTTCCACAATCTCTCGTCGCTGGCGCGCCTCGAGGCGCTCGCCGCGCCCGGCGGCGGCTTCGACCAGCTCGCCGAGTGCGTCGCACTGGGCCAGGCGCGCTTCCGCGGCATCTCGTCGCACCACCCCGACGTGCTGCGCGCCGCGATCGCGGCGGACCTCTGCGATCTCGTCATGTTCCCGGTGGGGCCGTTCGTCGACGCGCGCTACGTCGACGAGATCCTCCCGCTCGCCCGCGCGCGGGGCGTCGGCACCGTCGGCTTCAAGACGTTCGGCGCCGGCAAGCTCCTCGGCGACACCTCGGGCTACAACCAGCCGCTGCAGCTCCGGCCGCGCGGCAAGTTCTCCTCGGGCGGCGCGGACACGGCGACCGCGACCGCCGCGCTTCCGCGGCTCGATGTCGAGGAGTGCGTGCACTACACCCTGACGCTCGACCCCGACGTCGCGCTGCTGGGGCTGAGCTATCCGAACGAGCAGGAGGCCGCCTTCGCCGCCGCGCGGAGCTTCCGGCCGCTGTCGGCCGAGCGGATGGCGGAGGTCCGCCGCCGGGCCGTCGAGGCGCGGCGCGACAAGGGTCCCTGCTGGTGGAACCCCGACCCCGAGGCCTGATGATCCACGCGCCGGCCAGCGAAGCGCGCAGGGAGTCCGCCATGCCGGCATCGTCGGCGGCGCTCGAGACCCCCGCGCTCGTGGTGGACCTCGACCGCATGGAGCGGAACCTCGACCGCGCCGCGGCGTATGCGGCGGGGCACGGCCTCGCCCTCCGGCCGCACGTGAAGACGCACAAGTCGCCCGGGATCGCGG
>DASTSO010000019.1:0-21176 GCA_035760645.1 Gemmatimonadales bacterium | reverse complement strand
TCTGCGGCTCCTGCGCGACGGGGCGCACGGGCTGGAGTTCGTGAACGAGCTGGTGCGGGGGCAGGTCTACACCGCGACGCCGAAGTCGCTCCGGAAGAGCCTGCACGGCAGCATCGCGAACCTGCTGCTCGCCGACCCGGCCGACGCGGACGAGCTGGAGACGGCGTGGCACTGCGTGCGGTCGGGCCGGGTGGAGGAGGCGCGCCCGCGGATCATCAGCGGGGCGCAGGCGTGCATCGAGCGGGGCGCGCTGCATGAGGCGGAGTTGGGGTTGAGCAGCGCCTTGAAGCTTCTGGACGGGGACTTCAGAATTAGGGCGCTCTTGCTTCTGAGCGAGGTACTGCAGGGGCAGGCGCGATGGCAGGAATCGCTCAATGCGCTTGAGCTGATGGACTTCCCTGAAGTGCCATCGGGACCGAGCAATTACTTCCGCGAGAAGCGAACGGTCTTAACGACTGCGGCTCGCGTTAAGCTCGGATCGATACCCACGAGTGATCTCAGCGGCACTGCACTTGATCTATGCCGAGCACTTCGGGGCACCACAGACCCTCGGACAATATCTTTAGCCGCACGCGCATGTGCGAACATGGCCTCGATCACACGAGACCAAGTCTTGGCTGTCACACTACTGGAAGATTTTGCGAGATTCTCGATCGAATCTTGGCCAATGTATGAATCCGGGCTCCTGCTTCTGAGCCGAGCTCTACTCCACTTCTGTTGCTGCGATTACGCCCACGGCCTCGAGGCATTGAACCACGCCTCTAGGGTACTGCAATTGGACACGAGCCCAAGCCAACTTGCGGGGGACATCCTCGTCGGCTACGGGGTGATTCACGCGGCAACCGGCCGCTATCAAGCAGGTATCGAACACCTCCTGCGTGCGGTAGCGCTGGCTAAACGAATGGGAAATGACTGGCTCCTCATCCTGACAGCAGGGAACCTCGCCATTTGCTTCGGGAGGACAGGCGATTACCGCGCACAGGTGGAGTGGGGCACACTAACTGTCCAGCGAGGGCACCCAGAAAACCCCTATTTGCGTGTACAGGGACTGTACTCGGTGGCGCATGGCCATGCGAGGCTGGGACATACGACGGAAGCCGTTGACGCCCTGACCGCCCTGGCCGCGGAGCCACTTGAATTTGCACCAGCATATGTGGATCAAGCCAGACATCTCTACTGCGCGGAGGTCTTTGAATTGCTCGGGAGACGCGGCGATGCCATACGACATGGACGGCGGGGAGTTACAGGAAAGCACCTACATTTACATTCCACCAACTTCGCTGGCCTATATGCGCGCTGGCTGGCGCGCACCGCAACGATCACTCGCGATCAGAACGCAATGACCAAGATTGCGACCTTAGCAAGTGAAATCGAGCGATACGACAGAGTTGACCAGGATGAGATCCTGCGAGCTTTGTCGGAATTACATGAGATCTCGACGCGAACCTGACCGAGCCAATCGCGTCGCCGCCGGACGCTGAGTCTACGCTATGCTCGCCGCGAGCGCCACAGAGTGCCCGTCGGCCAACTCACTCGCTTGGAGCGCCCAGGCACAAGCTCCCCCAACTCGCCCTCACGGGAAGGACCGACGATGAGGCGACGAACAGCAACCGATGAAACGACCACGTCTACGAGATCGGGATCGAACTGTGTTCCCTTGCACTTCTGGAGCTCAGCCGTAACGACCTCTAGGGGCAGGCGCTTCCGATACGGCCGATCGGTCGTCATCGCGTCGATCGTGTCGGAAATGAGGATAATACGTGAACCGAGTGGGATCTCGGCACCTGAAAGCCCGGCAGGATACCCCTTCCCATCCCACCTCTCATGGTGGTGCCGGACGGATTCCTGGATAAAGCCACGGAACTTTGAGATGATACCCACAAGCTCCGCACTCTTGGTAGAGTGCGTTTGCATGAGCGCCGTTTCCTCGTCCGTGAGGCGAGACTCCTTCCGGAGGAGCGGCGCGAACTCTTCATGAATTTTCCCAACATCATGAAGCAACGCTGCGGTCTCGACCTGCTCGACCTCTCTCGCTGACAGCCCTAGTTCGGTCGCAATCATCCGCGACAACTCGCTCACACGAAGCGAGTGACCCGAAGTGTATGGGTCTCGCGCCTCGATAGCTTTCACCATCACTTGGAGCAACTCTTGCCCGCTATCCTGCAACTGATAGTAGAGGCCATAAATGTGGCGAACCACAATGATCGGGATGATCACTCCGAGGAGCCCGAGGGATCCGAGTCCGAACAGCGCCTGTGACTTCGCATACAAATACGCGATGAAGAGAGCAATGGTGCTTGCACCGATGTCATAGCCCAACACGCCGCGCGTATTCAGACTCCAAACATCACGAAAACGTCGGCCCGTTGTAAGGGTTACTGCACCACTCACAGAAAGCGAGTTCACAGCCACATAAACGCCTGCGTACACGAAGAAGAGCAGCAGGTCAACCTGCAGGAACTGAGTGTCAATGCGGCCGGCCATCTGCAAATATGATGGCGGCATACGCCCACCAAGAATCTGGTAGACCAGGACGGCTACCATTACTGAGAGGGCGCGTTGTGCAACATTGAACAGGAGCTTTATGGATGGGGCGCCCACAGCCAACATGCTGAGTGCGGTCGCAACCGCGGCCACCCCGGCACCCCAGAACCCGCCGAAGAGCACTCCGGCGGCCATGTGAATGACGAACGAAGTCGATCCTAGCGCTTGAACGCGGAGCTTTGTGCTACTCTGATGAAGCAGAAAGGCAACCAGTACGAAGCTGGCGAATTCCCAGACTCCGGGCACTGGGAGACGAATCTCCCACGAGATGGCACCCAGAACTGTAGTGAGCACGACAGTCCCGGCGACATACAGGTCGATCTTCGATAGAGAACGCATAAACTCGAGAAGAGGAAGGCGGTGGACCCCGGATCTTCACTACATCCAGTCTTGACCTTCGGCCATAAACAGCTTGGCGACGAAGTTGATCGCCGACGCGAGCCAGCTGATTTCCATCATTGAGCGTCACCCCCCTTCGGGAACTGCGTACCGGGTGAATCCGGTGCCCTCGGAAAGGACAGAGCCCGCTATGCTCCGTCTGACGCTCCGCTCATCAACTGTCCGCTAGTCTCCGCTACTACCTACGAAGACCGGGGTCCCCTCCCTGCTTCCTTTCCCTGGTTGGACGGTGGACCTGCGACCACCGGAACGCTCGCGCCCCGCGCCGGAGCGGCGGGGGTGCACCACGGCTCTACCTGCGGCGTGCTGCGATATCGTCCAGGCGCCCGGGCGGGCACCGTCGGGTCGGTCGATGGGGCCGGTGCGGCCCCGGGGAGATGCGACGCGCCGTCCTTACGACGGCCGCCGCAGCTCGGTCCAGCGGTTGGTCGCGTCGAGCACGGCGAACACCGCCGAGCGCTCGGCGCTCTCCTTGATCTGCGCGGTGCCGGTGAGGAGCAGCGTCTCGCGCCCCCCCAGCCCCTGCACCGCCACGAAGACGAACTCGCGGTCGAAGGCGTCGACGATCTTCGCCCCCTCGAGCGCGATGGAGTTGTCGCCCAGCAGCTTGTCGAGCACCGCGATCGCCGCCTTGGCGGCCGCCTCGACCCGGCTGCGCGGGGTGTCGCTCGACTCCTCCTCGGCCGTCTCGGTCTGACCGGCGAGGGTGAGCGAGACCTGGATGTTGATCCGGTGCGGCCGGCGCGCCGGCGCCACCGTGCAGTTCTCGAAGAGCACCGCGCGCTGGTTGGCCCGCTCGCGCACGGCGTGCTGGTCCACCACCTCGAGCGGCCGCACCTCGGCGGTCTGCGCGATGCTGATGCGCCGGTGGTCCACCTTGAGCCCCAGCTGCGCCAGCAGCGCCGACTCGATGTTGCGCACCAACTGCTTCGCCTGCAGTCCCGCCTGCGCCAGCACGTGCACCTCGCTCACCTCGCCCAGCGGCGTGGTGACGACCCGCGCCGAGAGGATCCCCTCGAGACTCGTCAGCAGGTTCTCCGCCCGCCGCACCCCCCAGGGGTCGGGCATCGTGTCGAGGCCGGTCATCGGCCCCGACGGCCGTCCCGGCTGGCTGCTGGGCCCCGACTGGCGGGGCGAAAAGGATCCGGTCACGCTGGGCTCACCCTTCCACTGGTCGTGAAGCAACGGCATCCGCGACGACCCCGGGACGCCGACTCGTGCGATGCGGATGCATCGGCGATCGCGTCAGGCGATCGCGTTCCTGCCGGCCGATTTCGCGCGGTAGAGCGCCCGGTCGGCCTCGACGAGCAGATCGCCCTCGCCGGGCGAGCGGGGGTCGAACTCGGCCACCCCGACGCTCACCGTGACCGTGCCGGCCGGATAGTCGAGCCGGCGCCCCACCCCTTCGATCCCCGCGCGCAGCGCCTCGGCCACGCGGCCCGCGCCCTGCAGATCGGTGCGCGTGAGGATCACCACGAACTCGTCGCCGCCGTAGCGGGCCGCCACGTCCGAGGCGCGCACCGCGTTGCGGATCTCGGCGGCCACGTGGCGCAGGATCTCGTTCCCCGCCTCGTGGCCGTAGGTGTCGTTGACCTCCTTGAACCGATCGAGGTCGATGAACAACACCGCGAACGTCTCGCCGTTGCGCTTCGAGCGCTCGACCTCGAAGGCCAGCCGGTCGCGCAGGACCCGGTAGGTGGACAGGCCGGTGAGGATGTCCACCGCCGCCGCCCGCTGCGCCTCCTCGGCGCGGCGCTCGAGGTACGGGGTGCACTGCCGCAGCGTCGCGCGGCCCAGCGCCGCCATCTCGGCGAAGCGCTGGCAGGTCTCGAAGCCGCAGGCCCCGCAGTTCCAGGGGCGGCCGTCGGGCGCGAGGCCGATCGCCTGGAGGACGAGGTCCACCGCCTCGGGCGCCGGCTGCGCCGGGCGCGCCGCGATGGCGAAGGTCGCGCCGACGCTCGCCACCACCCCCTGATCCACCACCGGCTGCTTGCTGCGCGGCGGCTCGGTGCTCGCCACCAGCGCGCGGCGCCAGTAGAGCTCCTCCGGCGGCCCCGAGAGCGGATGGCCCAGCGTGCCCTCGGTCGAGAGCAGATCGACGAAGCCGAGGTCGATCCGGTCCACCGTCACCGCCCGCGCGAGCGACTTCAGGGCGCCGAGGCCGCGCAGCTTCCGGAAGCGCCGGCTCGACTGCGCCGCCTCCTCCAGCAGCGCGAGCGGGAGCCCGCCCGCCGCGCTCAGGTGCCGCCGCCGCTCCTCCGGGACCCGCTCGAACCAGGTCGGCTGCGAGAGCACGCTCACGCCGCGGATGCGGAAGAGCTGCTCGAGGTCGGCGAAGGTGATCACCGCGTCGAGCTCGGGGCTCCCGGTCGGCAGGCAGACGCCCGCGAAGACCACCTTGAGCTCCGCCACTCGCGCGGCGCGCAGGTAGCGCGCCTCGGCCACCGCCGGCACGGTGATCGGCGCCAGATAGGGCACCAGCTCGGGATACTGCGTCCGGATCGCGTCCACCACGACCGGGTCGGTCGAGCGGATCATCGTCCCCCACGCCTCCTCCTGGAGGAGCCGCAGATACTCCGCCGCGACCAGCTCGTCGCCGATCACCCCGCGCGTCACCATCCGGAAGCCGGCCGCGTAGCAGGCGTTGACGACCTGCTCGGGGGTGGCGGGAAAGAAGTGCGCCGCCGCCTCGGGACTCAGGATCAGCGCTCCGTCCCCCTGGCCCGCCACCGCGAGCGCCCGGCCGAGCTCCCCGCCGGCGGCGACCGCCTCGTGGGGGCAGACCTGGTAGCACTCGCCGCACCGGATACACAACTCGTCGACGATCTGCAGCAGCGGCGCCTCACCCGCCACGGCGATCGCATCGGTCGGGCAGGCCCGGACGCACGCGAGGCAGGCGACACACCGCTCGGCGTCGATCGCAAAGTGCACGTGGGCCGACCGCCCTGAATCCGGGGAACGGTCCACAATATGGAGCCCGGACTTGAGAAGTGTCAAGAGGTGAGGTGGTCCAAATGGTGAAAGCAGTACCACTTACGGCGCGAGCCGCCGCGTGCTCAGATCCCGCGGGGCGGAGCTAACTCAGTCCAGCCCATAGGTTTTGATTTTTCGGTAGAGAGTCCGCTCGCCGATCCCGAGCACTTCGGCGGCCCGGCGGCGGTTGCCCCGGAACTCGCGCAGCGCGGCCTCGATGGCGGCGCGCTCGACCTCTGCCATAGTCATGCCAGGGCGGTAGACGACCTGGTCGGGGGGCGTGTGGTCCACGTCCTCCACCACGTCGGCCAGGGTGGGCGCCTCGGTGAGGTCGATGACCTGCACCCGCTGCGGCACCTCGTCCACCCGCCGGCGGAGCTCCTCGATCTGGAGCCGCAGGTCCACCAGGCTGCGGAGGATGAACTCCAGCTCCTGCGCCCCGAGCGCCCCGCCCTCGCCCCGCGGGAGCACCGCGGGCAGGCGCGCCGGCAGCATCGTGGGGGCGCCCTCGAGGATGTCGCGCGGGATGTCGCTCGCGCGGATCTCGCTGCCGGGCGCGAGGACCACCATCGACTCGATCAGGTTGCGCAGCTGGCGCACGTTGCCGGGCCAGGGCGCACTCACCAGCCGCTGCATCGCCTCGGGGGTGATGCCGCGGAAGGTGCGGTCGTGCAGCCGCGCGAACTCGCGGATGAAGCGCCGGACGAGGAGCGGGATGTCCTCGCGGCGTTCCCGCAGCGGCGGCAGATAGATCGTGAGGACGCTGAGACGGTAGTAAAGATCGTCGCGGAACTCGCCGAGCGCCACCTGCTCGCGGAGGTTCCGGTTGGTGGCGGCGACGACCCGCACGTCCACCTTGATCGGCGCGGTGCCGCCGACGCGGAAGAAGCTGCGGCTCTCGAGGACCCGCAGGAGCTTGACCTGCACGGCCAGCGGAATCTCGCCGATCTCGTCGAGGAAGATGGTCCCCTGGTCGGCGAGCTCGAAGCGCCCCAGCCGCCGCTCGGCGGCGCCGGTGAAGGCGCCCTTCTCGTGTCCGAAGAGCTCCGACTCGAGCAGCGTCTCGGGCAGCGCCGCGCAGTTGACGGCGATGAACGGCTTCGCGCGCCGGGGCGAGAGGTCGTGCAGCGCCTTGGCGACGAGCTCCTTGCCGGTGCCCGACTCGCCCTGGATGAGCACGGTGCTCGAGACCGGGCCCATCTGCTCGATCTTGACCAGCACCTCCTGGATCGCCTGGCTCTCGCCGGCGATGCCGGTGCGCTGCTGCAGGTGCCGCCGGTCGAGGAGGCGCTGCGCGGTGGCGACGACGTCGTCGGCGCGCGCGGGCTTGGTGAGCACCTCGGTGACGCCGAGCCGCGCGACGCGCTCGGCGCGCTCGCTGTCGGTGGGCTCGAGCAGGGCGAGCGTCGAGATCTCGCGCTCGCGCGCGGCGGTGGTGAGGGCGACGTTGTGCGGCTCGTGCACCGCGCCGGTGAGGATGACGAGCTCGGGGCTCTCGCGCCGCAGCGCCTGGCGCGCGTCGTCCACCGCGGCGACCATCGCCGTGCGGTGGCCGGCCGCTTCGAGCGCGGCGTTGAGCGGCACCGCGGTCTCCAGGTCGTCCAGGGTGACGAGAATCTCGGCCATCGGGCAGGGGCTGGGGGCCAGGGACTAGGGGCTAGGGGACGCGGTGATCGGCGTCGGGGTGCTCGGTGCGGCCGCGGGCGACGTCGACGGCGTGGTCGAGGAGCTGCTCGAGGACGGCGAGGCCGTCGCGCACGCCGCCGGGGCTGCCGGGGAGGTTCACCACGAGGGTGCGGCCGCGCAACCCCGCCACTCCGCGCGAGAGGGCGGCGCGCGGGAAGCGCGGGAGCGCGGCCGCCCGCAGCGCCTCGGCGATCCCCGGGGCCTCGCGCTCGAGCACGGCGCGCGTGGCCTCGGGGGTGACGTCGCGCGGGGCCAGGCCGGTGCCGCCGGTCGTCAGGACGACGTCGGCCCGGTCGGCGTCCGCCCACCGGGCCAACTGGTCGCTGATGCGCGCCGCCTCGTCCGGCACCACGGCGCGCGCCACGAGCTCGTATCCCCGCTCCGCCGCCCACCCGGCGATCGCGTCGCCCGAGCGGTCCGCGCGCTCGCCGCGGGAGGCGGCGTCGGAGATGGTGAGGAGGGCGAGGCGGAGCCTCACTTCGCCTTCTTCGCGCTCCCCTGCTTGTAGAACGGCCTGGCCACCACCTCCGCGGGGACCCGCTTGCCGCGGATCTCGACCTCGAACCGTGTCCCCGTCTTCGCGGCCTCGACCGGGAGATAGGTGGTGCCGATCGCCTCGTTGGTCGAGGGGCTCACGGTGCCGCTGCGGACGATGTCCACCTGCCGGCCATCGTAGTAGACCGGATAGCCGTGGCGCGGGAACGCGCGCTCGAGGAGGCGGAAGCCGACGAGCCGGCGGGTGACGCCGCGCTCCTTCTGCGCCTTGAGCGCGTCGGCGCCGACGAACGGCGCGCCCTTGTCGAGCTTGACGATCCAGCCGAGGCCCGCCTCGAGCGGCGTGATGGTGTCGTCGATCTCGTTCCCGTAGAGCGCGTAGGCCATCTCGAGCCGGAGCGAGTCGCGCGCCCCCAGGCCGATCGGCTGCGCGCCGGCGGCGACGAGCGCGTCCCAGAGCTGGCCCGTGTCGCCCCAGCGGCAGTAGAGCTCGAAGCCGTCCTCGCCGGTGTAGCCGGTGCGCGAGACGAAGCAGTCGACGCCCGCCACCTTGCCCATCGTGAAGTGATAGTACCCGAGGTCGGCGAGGGCCACGTCGGTGAGCGGCTGCAGCGTCGCCTCCGCCTGCGGGCCCTGCAGCGCGAGCAGCCCGATGTCGTCCGAGATGTCGCGCAGGCGGATGTTCTTCCCGCCCTTCTGCGCGACGATGTGCTTCCAGGCCTTCTCGCGGTTCGCGGCGTTGACGACGAGCATCAGCTTGTCGTCGAACCGGTAGACCGTGCAGTCGTCGACGAACGTCCCCTCGGGCGTGAGGAGCGCCGAGTACTGCACCTGGCCCGGCTCGAGCGCGGCGACGTCGTTCGTCGTGATCCGGTTGACGAAGGCGTTGCGGTCGGGGCCCGTGACCTCGAACTCGCCCATGTGCGAGACGTCGAACAGGCCGACGCCGCTGCGCACCGCGTTGTGCTCGGCGGTGATGCCGGGCGCGTACTGCACGGGCATCTCGTAGCCCGCGAACGGCACCATCTTGCCGCCGAGGGTGCGGTGGCGCTCGGTGAGCGGGGTCTGCTTCAGCGCCTCGCCGGGCGCGGTCGTGTCAGCCATGCGTCGCCTTCCCCATCAGGAATGCCATGATCGCCTTCTGGACGTGGAGGCGGTTCTCCGCCTCGTCCCACACGCGCGACTGCGGGCCCTCGATGACGCTCTCCGCGACCTCCTCGCCGCGATGCGCGGGGAGGCAGTGGAGGAAGATCGCGTCCTGCGCGGCGCGGCCCATCAGCGCGTCGTCCACGATGTAGCCCTTGAACGCCTGCTCGCGCACCGCCTGCTCCGCCTCCTGGCCCATCGACGCCCAGACGTCGGTGGTGACGACGTCGGCGCCCCGCACCGCCTCCGTCGGATCGTGCGTGAGGACGATGGTCGTCTTCTGCGCGTTGCGCTCGAGGATCTCCCGGTTCGGGAGATAGCCCTCGGGACAGGCGAGGCGCAGCGTGAAGCCCAGCGAGCCGGCGGCGTTGATCCAGCTGTTCGCCATGTTGTTGCCGTCGCCGATCCAGGCCACGGTCTTCCCCTCCCAGCCGCCCAGGTGCTCGCGGATCGTGAGCAGGTCGGCCATGATCTGGCAGGGGTGCAGCAGGTCGGTGAGGCCGTTGATCACGGGCACCGCCGCGTAGCGCGCGAGCTCCTCGACCTCCGCGTGCTCGAAGGTGCGGATCATGATCATGTCCACGTAGCGCGAGAGCACCCGCGCCGTGTCCTTGATCGGCTCGCCGCGGCCGAGCTGGATGTCGCGGCTGCTCAGGAAGAGCGCGTGGCCGCCGAGCTGGAAGGCGCCGACCTCGAAGCTCACGCGGGTCCGCGTGGAGCTCTTGGTGAAGATCATCGCCAGCGTCCGGCCGGCGAGCGGCGTGTCCCGGTAGTCGCCGCGCTTCATGCGCTCGGCGATGTCGAAGACCTGGTGAAGCTCGCCGCGCGAGAGGTCGGGGATGGCGAGGAAGTCGCGCTTGGTGCTGGGGCTCATGGCTCGGGGGTCGGAGGGTCCGGACGCGTCGGTGCCGGCAGGGGAACGTAGTCGGGGCCGATAGGCGGGGCAAGACGACGCGCCGCCCACCGGCCCGCGCCCGCGGGGCCTCAGCCCTGCCCCTCCTCCTCGAGCGTGAAGCCCACCTTGAGGCGCACCTGCCAGTGCGCCACCTGGCCGTTCTCGATCATGCCGCGGGTCTCGCAGACCTCGAACCAGCGCATGTTGCGCACCGTTCTCGCCGCGCGCGCGAGCGCGGTGCGGATCGCGTCCTCCATGCCCGTCGGCGAGCTGCCGACGAGCTCAAGCGTTTTGTAGACGTGGTGGCTCATGCTGCGCTCCGGAAAAGGTCAGGAAGGACGACACCAGCCGCCCAGGCTGCAGGCGGCGCAGGTGACGTAGGTTTGCGCCGCCGCGGTCGTCGTGTCCTCGACCGCGACGGTGTCGGTCGCGCCCTTGGGCGTCAGCGAGCCGCCCTTGGCCACGGGCGTCGGCCAGGGCTTCTCCGTCCAGCCCACCGGATGCGCGTGCTGGTCCGGCTGCGCCAGCTCGAGGTGGTAGATCCGGTACCCCGTCAATTCGGCCGAGACCAGCGCCGCGACCCGGCCGCCCTGCGCGCCGCAGTCCTGCACCCAGTAATAGGAATGCCCGCCCGCGCCGAGCGCCGCCTGCGGGACGACCCCGTTCGAGACGTTCTCGAGGCGCGCCAGCAGCCAGCCCTCGGTGAGCGGGCGGGTGGAATCCGCGGGAGTCGAGGTCGGCGGGACGATCCACACCTTCCGGTCCTTGATGGGCGTGCCTTCCTCACCCTGGGAGTGATCCGCCCACTGCGCGGACGTGCCGAACCGCCGCACGGCCGCGGTGTCGATGCAGGTCCCGCCCACGCCGGCGAGCGCCTGCCGCGGCCCGGGCGTCGTCCGCGTCGTGTCCGGCCCGCGCGTCCCGGCCTGCTCCCGCGGCTTGCACCCGACCACCGCGACGGCGACGGCGGCGATCCCCGCCACGACCACCCACGACACCGCAGTCCTGCCCCAGCCCTTCGGGCCCAGCCGCATGCGACCTCCCTGGTTGATGTAGGACGACGAACGACTCTCACCGCGCGAGCGCCTGCATCCTGCTCACCACCGGCCGGAGCGCCGGATCCGCGCCCGACCACAGCGCCGCCACCGCGGCGCTCCACTTCGCCGCCGTTTCCCGGTCCCGCTGCGCCGCGGCGAGGTCGGCCCGGAGCGCCATGGCGCGCACGAGCGCGACGGGGTCCGGAACCTCGAGGAGAAGATACGCATCGAGGGTCGGAAGCGCGCCGAGCACCGGATCGAGGAGCGCCAGCGCCCCGGCCGTGTCGGCGAGGGCGAGATGCAGCCGGCTCAGCGCGTAGAGTCCCGGCATCCCGATGTCGCCGGCGCGGCCGTCGTTGGTGCGATGCATCGCGGCGAGGTCGCGCCGGACGGCCGCGGTGTCGCCGTGGGCGAGCCCCCACTCGGCGCGCCGCAGCCGATGCGCGAGCGCCGTGGGCCGCGCGCGGGCGACGAGGCCCGCGTCGAAGAATCCGACCGCCTCGGCGCGGCTCAGCACCGCCTGGCGCACGCGCTCCCGCTCGGCCGGCGCATACCAGCTCGTCACCAGCCGGTCGGCCCGCGCGTAGGCGGCACGCGCACTCTCGGCCGGCGCCGCGAACGACGCCCAGACGAGGAGCTCGAGCGCCGCGGTGCCGAGCGCGGGCGGGGGTCGCACGATCGTGGCGTCGTCGCTCGCGCCCTCGTAGCGCGCGCCGAGCGGCCGGACGAGCGCGAGCGCGCGGCGTTCCCGTCCGGTGAGCGCCGCGAGGCCGACGAGCTGCTCGGCCACGGAATCGCCCGGCGCGGGGTTCGCCGCGAGGGCGGAGTCGGCGAGCCAGCGCGCCACCGGGAAGCGCTCGAGCTTGACGAGAATCCGCACGCGCATCGCCGCGAGCCGGGCCCGCGGCACCGCGAGGCCGGCGACGCGCTGGGCCGTGGTCGCGGCCAGCAGCGCGGACTCCTCGGGCGTGGCGCCGTCGAGCCGGCCCGCGAGCTCGAGGGCGCGCGCGTGCATCTCGAGCGCCGGCGCGCTGCGCGGGAAGGTCCGGAGCCACTCCGTGGTCACCGCGAGGAGGCGCTCGCGGTTCCGCGCGAGCGCCCGGTGGGTCGACGCGGGGCGGGTGCCCGGCTTGCCGTCGAAGACGGCGGCCGCGGGCCACGGCACGAGCGCGAGCGTGTCGCCCGTGCCGAGGCCGGGCCAGGCGGCGAAGCGCACGGTGTCGGGATCGAGGCGGTAGCCGGGCCGGTAGACCGACGGATCCACGAGGAAGAGCCGCGCGAGGCCGTCCAGTGCCGCGCCGCGGAAGAGGAGGTGCGACGAGGGCGTCACCTCCAGCGCCCGGCCGTACGCCTCGAGTGCCCGGTGGAGGCTCGCGCGGAAGCGCCAGCCCGAGGGGCTCTGCGGATCGCGCACGACGAGCTGGTCGCGCGCCTGGCACTCGCCGAGCCCGTACCAGGCGAAGAAGTCGAGACTGTCGGCGCGGGTGAGCGAGTCGTAGACGGCACATGCCTGCGGATAGCGCGCGTCCGCCAGCGAGGCGAGCGCGGTGGCGCGGCGGCGGTCGGTCGCCGGCAGGTGGTCGGCGAGCCGCGCGGCGTCGCGGGCGTAGTCGCGCCAGGCGGCGGCGGTGTCGCCCTCGAGGACGAGGAGCTGGGCGAGCCAGAGGCGGGGCTCGGCGTAGGCCGCGTCCTCCCGGGCCGCGTCGGCGAGCGCCGCGCGGGCGCGGGGGAGGTCCCACGCGCGGAACGCGCGCATGCCCTCGTCGAAGCGGCGCCACGCGGCGAGCGAGCGGGTCGCCCCCGCGCCGACCGGGGCGACCGTGCCGCCGAGCGAGGTGGTGCCGACGACGAGGCGGCGGGCGAGCTCGTCGAACCGCGCCTCGGTGTCGTGGAGGTCGGGCGCGACCGCGACGCGCGCGCTGCGGAGCGGCGTCGCCGGGCGCCGCACGTCGTAGAGCGCGGCGCGCACGCGCACCGTGTCGCGGTAGGTGTACACCTCGCCGGTGACGAGCCGCCCCGCGCCCCGCTCGCGCGCGAGGGCGAGCGCATCCGCGAGTCCCAGGCGCGCGAGCCCGCGCCGCGCGCGGCCGTCGCTCACCCAGAGCGGGTCCACGATCCGCAGCCCCGACCACCGCGCGAGGGCCTCCCAGGCGAGCGACTCGCACTGGTCGCCCGTGAGGAGCCCGGGCGCGGCCCCGGCGCGGTGCTCGAAGGGCGCGACCAGGTAGAGCCCGGCGTCGAGCGGCGGCGACGCGCGCCAGGAGCGCACCGCGGGCACGCTCGCGAGCGCGGCGATCCCGGCGAGCGCGAAGACCCACGGCAGGTGGCCCCGGAGCCAGCGGCGCGCGGCGCGCACGGCGCCGGGAGCAGCGGGCCGCGCGGGCGGCGCGGGCGGCGCGGGTGGCGCGGCGACCGGGGTGAGCACGATCTCGCCCGATGCCGAGGCGGGCGCCGCCACGGCGAGCGCCCGCGCGAAGTCGGCGGCCGTGCGGAAGCGGTCGGCGGGGAGCTTGGCGAGGGCGGTGAGCACCACCCCTTCGAGCGCCGGCGGGATCTGCGGGCGCACGCTGCGCAGCGCGCGCGGCGCCTCGCTCTGCTGGCGCGCGAGGATCACCTGCACCGTGCGCCCGGTGAAGGGCGGCTCGCCGGTGAGCATCTCGTAGACGACGCAGCCCAGGCTGTAGACGTCGCCGCGGCCGTCCACCGCGGCGCCGCTCGCCTGCTCGGGGCTCATGTAGGCGGGCGTGCCCACGACGAGCCCGCCCTCGGAGTTCCCGCCCGCCGCGGCGGTGAGGGCGCGCGCCACGCCGAAGTCGGCGACGATCGCCTCGCCCTCGGCGAGGAGGATGTTGCCGGGGGTGATGTCGCGGTGCACCACGTCGCGCGCGTGCGCGTAGGCGAGCGCTCCGGCCACCTCGCGCGCGATCTGCACCGCCTCGGCCACGGGCAGCGGCCCCTCGCGCGCGAGGCGCTCGCGCAGCGACTCGCCCTCGACGTAGGGCATCACGTACCACGGCAGCAGCACCGTCGCCCCGCCGCCGGGGCCGGCCGGCAGCTCGAAGGTGCCCGAGTCGTAGAGCGGAAGAATGTGAGGATGCTGCAGGTGGGCGAGGATGCGGATCTCGCGCAGGAAGCGCTCGGGCCCGACCGCCGCGGCCAGCTCCGGCCGGAGCACCTTCAGCGCGACCTCGCGCCCGTGCCGCAGGTCGTGGGCCAGGTAGACCGTGGCCATCCCCCCGCGTCCGACCTCGCGGTCGAGCGTGTACCGTCCCCGCAGGACGGCATCGAGGCGCTCGAGGGTATCCGGCATGTTCCGCCTGGCAGTGCCCGGGGAGGTGTGAACATTAGGAAGAACGGGCACGGGGGGCCAGAGGGGCGGAACGGCGGGAGGGGCGGAACGGCGGGAGGGGCGGGACGGCGGGAGGGTCCGATGCAATGCGAGCCTCCGGTGCCGACACCGGAGGCTCGCCCGTTCGCTTGGTCTCCCGCCGTCCCGCCTAGAGGATGTACCTCCGCAGGTCGTCGTCGCTCACGATCTTCGCCAGCCGCTCGCGGACGAGGGGGACGTCGACCACGATCTGCTTGGTGGGCCACTCGGGAAGGTCGAAGAGGAAGTCCTCCATCAGCGCGGCCATCACGGTGTGGAGGCGGCGCGCGCCGATGTTCTCCATGCGGTCGTTGGCCTGGAAGGCGACCCGCGCCACCTCGGCGATCGCCTCGGGGCGGAACTCGAGCGTGAAGCCCTCGGCGGCGACGAGCGCCTGGTACTGCCTCACGAGCGAGTTCTCCGGCTCGGTCATGATCCGGATGAAGTCCTGCTCGGTGAGCGGCGTGAGCTCGACCCGGATCGGGAAGCGGCCCTGCAGCTCGGGGATCAGGTCCGAGGGCTTGGAGACGTGGAACGCCCCGGCGGCGATGAAGAGGATGTGGTCGCTGCGGACGTAGCCGTAGCGCGTCTGCACCGTGGAGCCCTCGACGATCGGCAGCAGGTCGCGCTGCACTCCCTCGCGCGAGACGTCGGGGCCGCTCATCTGCGAGCGCTCGCCGGCGATCTTGTCGATCTCGTCGATGAAGATGATGCCGTGGTTCTCGACGCGGTCGAGCGCCTCGTTCACCACGTCGTCCATGTCCACCAGCTTCTTGAGCTCCTCGTCCACCAGGAGGCGCCGCGCCTCGGGCACCTTCACCGTGCGCCGCTTCTTCCGCTTCGGCAGCATCTCCTGCAGCATCTCGGTGAAGTTGATGTCCGGGCCCTGCATCCCCTCGGGCGGCTGCAGCATCTCGAGCCCGGTGAAGCCCTGCGGCGCCACCTCGACCTCGACCTCGCGGTCGTCGAGCTGGCCCTCCTGGAGCATCTTCCGCAGCTTCTCGCGCGAGCGCTGGCGGCGCTCCTCGTCGGGCACCGCCGTGCGCGCCGCGCCCGTGGAGCCGACGACGAAGACGTGGGAGTCGCCGCCGGCGCCCGCGCCCGTGCTCGTGCCCCCGTCGCCCGGCGCCGCCGCGGCCGGCAGCGGCGGCGGGAGCAGCAGGTCGAGGAGGCGCTCGTCGGCGCGCTGCTCGGCCTGCGGGTAGACCTCGTCCTCGCGCTCGGTGCGCACCATGTTGATCGCGGCGTCCACGAGGTCGCGCACCATGGACTCGGCGTCCCGGCCGACGTAGCCCACCTCGGTGAACTTCGACGCCTCGACCTTGATGAACGGCGCCCCCGCGAGCCGCGCGAGCCGGCGCGCGACCTCGGTTTTGCCGACGCCGGTGGGACCGATCATGATGATGTTGTACGGCGTGATCTCGTCGCGGATGTCGTCGGGCGCCTGCGCCCGGCGCCAGCGGTTCCGCACGGCGATCGCCACGGCCTTCTTCGCGGCCTGCTGGCCGACGATGTAGCGGTCGAGCTCGGCGACGATCTGCCGCGGCGGCAGCTCCTCGAGCCAGGGCGGCGGCGCCTCGTCGTCGGACTTGGCCGGATGCGCGTGATGCAGGTCGGTCATAGCGGGGACTACAGCTCCAGCACCGTGATGTTGCGGTTCGTGAAGACGCAGATGTCGGCGGCGATCTCGAGCGAGCGCTGCACGACCTCCCGCGCCGAGCGGCCGGGCTCGGGGAGCAGGGCGCGCGCGGCGGCGAGGGCGTAGTTGCCGCCCGAGCCCACGGCGACGATCCCGTCGTCGGGCTCGATCAGCTCGCCGCCGCCGCTCAGCAGGAAGCTGTGCTCCTGGTCGGCCAGGACGAGGAGCGCCTCGAGGCGGCGCAGGATGCGGTCGCTGCGCCAGTCCTTGGCGAGCTCGACGGCGGCGCGCGGGAGGTTCCCCGGGTAGCGGTCGAGCTTCTCCTCGAACTTCTCGTAGAGCGTGAGCGCGTCGGCCACCGAGCCCGCGAAGCCGGCGAGCACCTTGCCGCCCTTGAGCGCGCGCACCTTGACCGACTGCGCCTTGACGACCGTCTCGCCGATGCTCACCTGCCCGTCGCCGCCGAGGGCGACGCGGCCGTCCTTGCGCACCGCCAGAATCGTCGTGCCGTGAAAACTCATGGGTTCCTATGCTCTCGGGTGCGCCTGCTCGTAGACCTTCTTCAGCCGCTCGATGCTCGTGTGCGTGTAGACCTGCGTGGTGCTCAGGCTCGCGTGGCCCAGCAGCTCCTGCACGGCGCGGAGATCCGCCCCGGCGTCGAGGAGGTGGGTGGCGAAGGTGTGCCGGAGCGAGTGCACCCGGAGCGCGTCGCCGCCCACCGCGTCGAACATGGCGTGCATCGCCTTCTGCACGCTGCGCGGCGCGAGCCGCCGGCCCCGCCGCGAGACGAACACCGCGCGCCGGTCGCCGCCGGTGCGGGCGACCAGCGGGTCCCGGAGGGCAAGATAGCGGCGCAGGGCCCGCACCGCGCGCGAGCCCACCGGGACGATGCGCTCCTTCCGCCCCTTGCCGCGCACCTTCGCCTGGTCGCTGAGGAGGTCGAGGTGCTCGAGGTCGAGCCCGGCGAGCTCCGAGAGACGCATCCCGGTCGAATAGAAGAGCTCGAGGATGGCCAGGTCGCGCACCGCGCCGAAGTCGCCGTCCCCGGCGCGCATCTCGGCCCACTCGAAGAGCGTCTCGGTCTGCCCCTTTTCGAGGTAGGTCGGGAGCCGCTTCTCGATCTTCGGCACCCGCGCCGCGCGCGCGATGCCGTTCGGGATCCCGTGATGGACGTCGAGATAGCGGTAGAAGCTCCGCACCGCGCTCAGCGCGCGCGCCGCGCTCCGGCGCGCGAGCCCCCGCCGCTGCAGCTCGCCCAGGAAGCCGCGCAGCCCCAGCCGGTCCACCGTGGCCCACGCCCACGCGCCGCCGTAGTGCCGGTCGCAGAAGGCGGTGAACGCCTCGAGGTCGCGGCGGTAGGCCTTCACGGTGTGCTCGCTCTGGCCCTTCTCCTTCTCGAGGTGGAGGAGGAAGGCGTCGACCTCGGGCTTCACAGCGTCTCCCTCCACGCCGCGAAGTCCCGCTGCGCCCGCTCGACCAGGAGCTCCTTCTTGCGGTCCTTCTTGACCTTCCCCTCGAGCGGCTCGAGCAGCCCGAAGTTCGCGTTCATCGGCTGGAAGTGCTTCGGGTCCGCCTCGCGGAGGTAGCGGTAGAGGCCGCCGAGCATCGTGGTCGGCGGCGGGAGCGCGGGCGCCTGCCCCTCGAGCGCGCGGGCGAGGTTGATCCCGGCCAGGAGGCCGGTGCCGAGCGACTCGGTGTAGCCCTCGACGCCGGTGAGCTGGCCGGCGAAGAAGAGGCAGGGGTCGTCCGTCGCCGTGAGCGCGGGTGTGAGGCTCGCGGGGCTGTTGAGATAGCTGTTGCGGTGGATGCTCCCGTAGCGAAGGTACTCCGCCCCGGCGAGCCCCGGGATCATGGCGAAGATGCGCTTCTGCTCGGGAATGCGGAGCCGCGTCTGGAAGCCGACCAGGTTCCACATCTGCCCGGCGCGGTCCTCGCGCCGGAGCTGCACCACGGCGTACGGCTCGCGCCCGGTGCGCGGATCGGGGAGGCCCACCGGCTTCATCGGCCCGAAGCGGAGCGTCTCGCGGCCGCGGCGCGCCATCTCCTCGATCGGCAGGCAGCCCTCGAAATAGGGCACCTGGTCGAAGCCGTGCGCCGTGAACTGGTCGCCGGCGAGGAGCGCGTCGACGAACGCCTCGTACTCCTCGCGCGTCATCGGGGCGTTGAGGTAGTCGTCGCCCTCGCCCTTGCCGTAGCGGCTGAGGGCGTAGAGCCGCTCCATGTCGAGACTGTCGGCCGAGACGACGGGGGCGATCGCGTCGAAGAAGGCGAGCGAGCCGGTGCCGAGGCGCCCGGCGATCGTCCGCGCGAGCGCGTCGCTCGTGAGCGGGCCGGTGGCGACGATCCCCGGCGACGGCAGCGCGGTGGCCTCGCCGCGCTCGACGGTGACGTTCGGGTGGCTCGTCACCCGCGCGTGCACCGCCTCGCTGAAGACGACGCGGTCCACGGCGAGCGCCGCGCCGCCCGGCACCCGCGCCTCGTCGGCGCAGCGCAGCAGCAGACTCCCCAGCGCTCGCAGCTCCGCCTTGAGGAGGCCGTGCGCGTTGGTGAGCTCCACCGACTTGAAGGTGTTGCTGCAGACCAGCTCGGCGAGCCGGTCGGTCTGGTGCGCCGGCGTCTTCACCACGGGGCGCATCTCGCGGAGCGTCACCCGGACGCCGCGCTCCGCGAGCGCGAAGGCGGCCTCGCACCCGGCGAGGCCGCCCCCGACGACCGTGACGGTACGAACGGTCCGGTCACTCACGCCAGCGCCACCTCGTCCGGCTCGGCGACGACGACGCGGTGCTGGCACTTCATGCAGGTGCGCGTCTCGCCCTCGGCCTTGCTCACCTTCTTCTCCATGCCGACCCAGCCGCACGCCGGGCACTCCTCGGCCAGCGGCTTGTTCCAGGTCGAGAAGTCGCAGTTCGGGTAGCGCACGCAGCCCCAGAACGACTTGCCGCGCTTGGTGCGCCGCTCGGCGAGGTCGCCCTCGATGCACTTGGGGCACTTGATGCCGAGCGGGATGGAGCGGGTGCCCTTGCACTCGGGATAGGTGGTGCAGGCGAGAAATTCGCCGAAGCGGCCGGTCTTGATGACCATGGCCGAGCCGCAGAGGTGGCACTTCTCGTCGCTCGGGCGGTCGGGGACCTTGTCCTTCTTGAGCGACTTCACGTAGTCGCAGGTCTGCTTGTAGTGGACGCAGGCGAAGTACGGCCCGAAGCGCCCGGTCTTGAGCTCGACGGCGCTGCCGCACTTGGGGCAGCGCTCCGACGCGAGCCGCTCGGGGGTGAGCCCGTGCGCCTCGGCCACCAGCGCGTTGAGGTCCACGCCCTCGAGCGCCTGCGTGAACGGCCCGTAGAAGTCGTGGAGCACGCGCTGCCAGTCGAGCGCGCCCTCCTCCACGCGGTCGAGCTCGCCCTCCATCTCGCTCGTGAACTCGACGTTGAAGATCGCGGGGAAGTGGCGCACCATCACCTTCTCGACCGTCTCGCCGAGCTCGGTGGGGGTGAAGCGTCGCTGCTCGAGCTTCACGTACTCGCGCTGCACCAGCGTCGAGATGATCGCGCTGTAGGTCGAGGGCCGGCCGATGCCGAGGCGCTCGAGCTCCTTGACGAGACTGGCCTCCGAGAAGCGCGGGGGCGGCTCGGTGAAGTGCTGGTTGGGCAGGATCTCGCGCACCTCGACCCGCTCCCCTTCGGCGAGCGGCGGGATCGGCGGGAGGTCGTCCATCGACTTCCCCTCCTCCTTCTCGCGGCCCTCCATGTAGACGGCGTGATAGCCGTCGAAGACGAGCACGCTGCCGGTGGCGCGGAAGAGGTAGCGGCCGAGGTCGAAGTCCACCACCGTCATGTCGTACACGGCCGGCATCATCTGGCTCGCGACGAAGCGCTGCCAGATGAGCTGGTAGAGCCGGAACTGGTCGGGCTCGAGGTACGGCTGCACCTGCTCGGGACGGCGGCGCACGTCGGTCGGACGGATCGCCTCGTGCGCCTCCTGGGCGCGCGCGGCGTTCGTCTTGTACGCGTTGGGCGCCTCGGGGAGGTAGCGCGCGTCGTACTGCTCGCCGATGTACTCGCGCACGGCGGCCACGGCCTGGTCGCTCACGCGCACCGAGTCGGTCCGCATGTAGGTGATGAGACCGACCGGGCCGTCCTCGCCGACGTCCATGCCCTCGTAGAGGTCCTGCGCCGCACGCATCGTGCGGCGGGAGGAGAAGCCGAGCTTCTTGGCGGCCTCCTGCTGGAGCGTGCTCGTCGTGAAGGGCGCGGCGGGCTTCTTCCGCCGCTGCTTCTTCTCGACGCTCGTGACGACGAACGGCTGCGTCCGGGCGGCGTCCACCACCGCCTGGGCGTCGGCGGCCGTCCGCAGCTCGGGCTTGTGGCCCTCCACCTTGTGCAGCGACGCCTCGAACTCCTGCCCGTGCGCGAAGCAGCGCGCCTCGATCGTCCAGTACTCCTCGGGCACGAAGGCGCGGATCTCGCGCTCGCGCTCGACGATGAGCCGGAGCGCCACCGTCTGCACGCGGCCGGCGGAGAGGCCGGTCTTGATGCTGCGCCAGAGGATCGGGCTCGCCTTGTAGCCGACGAGGCGGTCGAGGATGCGGCGGGCCTGCTGGGCGTTGACCTTCTGCTCGTCGATGGTCTGGGGCCGCGCCATCGCCTCCTTCACCGCGTCCTTCGTGATCTCGTGGAAGAGCACGCGGTGCGTGGGCACGGAGTCGTCGAGCTGGCTCGCCACGTGCCAGGCGATCGCCTCGCCCTCGCGGTCGGGGTCGGTGGCGAGGTAGACCTCGCGGGCCGACTTCGCGGCCTTCTTGATCTCCGAGAGCGTCTGGGTCTTGCCCTTGATCGTGACGTACTCGGGCCGGAACTCGCCGTCGGCGATGTCGACGCCGAGCTTGCGGGTGGGGAGGTCGCGCAGGTGGCCCACCGTGGCCTTCACGTCGAAGCCCGCGCCGAGGTACTTGCCGATCGTCTTCGCCTTGGTGGGCGACTCGACGATCACGAGCGCGCC
>DASTSO010000018.1:0-1482 GCA_035760645.1 Gemmatimonadales bacterium | reverse complement strand
CGCGGGGTGGCCGCTGCATCACGCGAACCTGGGCCTCGTGGCTCTCGCGGCGATCGTGATGCTCGCCGCCTACGGGGCGAAGGCGTGGGGTTGGCAGCGGCTCTTCCGGCACGAGCAGCGGCCGGCGGTCCTGACGCTCGCAGCCGCGGGCGGCGCCGCATCGGTCGGAGGCCTCGCGCTGCCCGGCCGGTGCGACGAGGTCATCCGCGTCGCGGTCGTGCGGCGCTGTCGGCGTCGCCGCGCCTCGATCGGCGCGGTCGCCTTGTCGCTCTTCCTGCTCGGCCTGCTCGACAGTGCCGCGATGACGCCGCTGGCGTCGGTTGCGCTCGGCGTCTCGCGCATCGACGGGTGGCTCCGCGCCGGCTTCTTCGTCGTCGCGGGCGCGGGCTTCCTCGCCGCGGCCGCCGTCCTCGCGCTGCCCCGGCTCTCGCGCCTGCCTGTCGTGGCCCGCTTCCGCGTCGGCGGCTTCGTCGGCGAGCACGCGACCCCGCCGCGTGAGGCGGCGTGGGCATGGGTCGGCGTCGCGGTCTCCTGGGCGCTCCGCGCGCTCGCGATGTTCGTCCTCCTTGCAGCTCTCGGGCTGGGCACGAACTTCGCGCTCGCTCTCGCATTCGTCTGCGCCTCGTCGGCAGCGGCGGTTCTGCCGGTGGCGCCTGCGGGCGCCGCGATGCAGGCGGGGGCCGGCGCGGCGATCCTCGTCGCCTCGGGCGTCCGCACCGAGGAGGCGGTCGCCTTCGGCGTCGCGGCTCAGGCGCTTCTGATCGCGGTCGGCGCGATGTTCGTGCTCGCGCTCGGCGCGTGGCATGCGCAGGGCGCGGTCGTCAGCAGGTCTCGCTTGCGGTACAGCTCCGGAGCACGGTGACCTTCGGGGCGCCGGCGACCCACCGCAGCCGGACACGCACCGACGCCGCGTTGTTGTCGTAGCGCAGCTCGTGCAGCAGCATCGACTCGTTCACACGGTGGACGAGGTCGTAGATCCCCGCCGGGACGCCCGTGATGTCGACGTTCTGGCCGTGGAAGAACGCGGGGTAGCGGTCGGTGTACCCCGGCGTCGTCCCCATGAGGACGCGGGTCGCGTCGGGCCGGAACTGCTCGCAGTCGCCGAGGAAGTGCGGCTTCCGGTTCGGCCAGTGGCCGGGCGCGGTGCCCCAGTGATCGGCGAGGCAGAAGCCGCTCTTGCGGTCGCGCACGAGCGTGCGGCCGTCGAGCGTGCGCAGCTCGAAGGAGTCGAACCGCATGAGGTGCCAGTGGTGATGCGGCGGCGAATTGGTGTACCGGATCTGCGCCACCTTCCGGTAGGTGCGGCTCTTGCCGTTCGCGAGCACCACGCGCTGCGTGCCGGTCATCCGCTTCGCGCCCGACGGGCGCAGTCCCTCGACGATGCTCGGGCCGAGCCCGATGTTGTCGACGAGCGAGGTGAAGCCGAGCAGCCAGCGGCCCGGGCCGCCCGCGATCTGCAGCCCGGTGGGCGGCCGCTGGTCG
>DASTSO010000017.1:0-48202 GCA_035760645.1 Gemmatimonadales bacterium | reverse complement strand
CATGTCGGCGGTGGCCGTCGACTCCGCGGGGTAGAAGTGGACGTCGAACGTCGGCGTGCGGATGACGCGGAAGTCGAACGTCTCGTAGTTGACCTTGTTGCGCCCGAAGTACTGCGCGGCCGCGGGGGAGGGCGCGAGGGTGGCGAGGAGCGCGGCGCAGAGCGCCTGAGCCGCGAGCGCCCCGAGAGCCGCTCCACGAGGGATGACGCGTGCGAGCGCTCCCGCCGCCGCGAGGGCGGTGGCGGGCGCGGACGCACGACGGCGCGCGTCTGGCGCGGTGGCGTGGCCGAGCATGGGATCTCCCGAGTTACGAGGCCGCTCCGAGGCGGCGGCGAGGCCGCCCGGCGGCGGCGATGAGGGGCACGGGGGCAACGACCATACCACCCGGCCCGTTCCGGTGTCACACGTCGTGCCCCGGCGCCACCCGGCGCGGCCCGGCGAGGGGCCACCTGGGCGGCCACGGCTTGTAGGCAGACGCTCGGCGCCGGTATCTTTCGCGCCCGTCCCATCCGCGCACCGTACCCGGCCCGAGACGCCAGCCCCGCCTGCCATGCCGTACGTGATCACCGAAGCCTGCATCAACGTCAAAGACAAGTCCTGCGTCGACGTGTGTCCGGTGGACTGCATCTACGAGGGTGCCGACCAGCTCTACATCCACCCCGACGAGTGCATCGACTGCGGCGCCTGCGAGCCCGAGTGCCCGGTGACGGCGATCTACCCCGAGGAGGACGTGCCGGCGAATCTCCAGAGCTACATCGCGAAGAATCGCGACGTCTTCGAGAGCGCCACCCCGCCGGGCCGGCCGCAGCGCTGAGGCGCGCCTCGCCCACCGGGAAGCCGAAGCCCCCGTGATCCACGCGAGATCACGGGGGCTTTTTCGGGCGGCCTTGAAAGGCCGAGCTCACCGCAAGTATCGCCCCGCCTCCACCAGCGCGAACTCCGGGGAGCTCTCCACGAGGTGCCGCAGCACGCCGAGGTGCCCCGCGCCGTAGACGACGACGATCCGCCCCGTCGGCGCCGCGCCGAGGCGCTGGAGGTTGCGGTAGATGCGGAGATTCCGGTCGTACCAGCCGGCGGTGAAGTCGGGCCCCGCGTAGCTCGAGTCGCCGCCCGCGCGGAAGAGCCGCACGAGATAGGCGCCGTGGCCCTCGCGGATGCGCGCCGGTGCGTTGAGATGGCGCAGATGCGCGCCGAGTGGCTGCACCGCCTTGAGCGAGTCGTCGTGCGCGTAGAGGCGCTGGTAGCGCGCGTTCCACACGGTGTCCGCCGCATCGGCCGCCTCGAGCTCGGCCTCGCGCGCCCGCGCGAGCGCGATGAACGACGCGTCGCGCTCCGTGTCCACCGCGTACACCCGCTCGTGCCCGAGCCGCGCGGCGAGACGGAAGCCGAGCTGGAAGACCTCGCTGGGCCCGAGCGCGTAGCGGCCCGCCCGGTACTCGCGATACAGCGAGTCGAGCGCGGCCTGCTTCGCGCGCGGCCACTCGACCGCGACGTGCGTCGGCCGGAACGCGGCGAGGCGCGCCACGACGGCCTCGACCTCCCGCTGGCGCTGGGCCGAGAGGATGTCCACCGCATGCCGCTGCTTGTAGCGGTCGAGATTGGGATTGTCGAAGTGGAAGGTGCCGAGCAGGAGGACCTGCTGGGCCGAGGCGCGGGTGCCACGGACGGCGCCGGCGCCCAGGGCGAGTCCCACGAGAAGCATCAGCCGCGCGAGCCGCTGCATCATCACGTCTCCGATCGCGTTCGGTCGTCAGGGGGTCGACGTCCGCCCTGACGAGCCGCGGGGCGATCGGGTTTCAACTCGGAACAAAGTCTGGCGCTCAGCTCCCGCGCTTCATCCCGCCGAGGAACTCCCGCAGCGCCCGCACCGTGGCCTCGGGCCGCTCGACCGGGGTGAGGTGCCCCGCCCCGGCGACCTCCTCGTAGCGCGCCCCCGGGATCGCCTCGGCCATCGCGCGCGCTGCCGTGGGCGGGGTGATCGCATCGTGCTCGCCCACGACGACGACGGTGGGGATGTCGCCGAGCGTGGGCAGCAGCGGCGTGCTGTCGGGCCGGTCGCGCATCGCGGCGAGGGCACCGACGATGCCGGGCACGGGCGTCCCTTCCATCATCCGCCGCGCGTGCTCCACCGCCTCGCTCGACGCGCCCTCGGCGAGGAGCTTCCCCAGCATCTGATCGGCGATCGCGCGCGCGCCGCCCTCGCGCGCCTCGGCCGCGGCGGCATCGCGCGCGCGCCGGCCGTCGGCGGTATCGGCTTCGGCGCGCGTGTCCATCAGCACGAGCCCGCGCACCCGCGCGCGATGCCGCCGGAGAAACTCGAAGACGACGTAGCCGCCCATCGAGAGCCCGACGAGCACCACGTCCTCGACGCCGAGGGTGTCGAGCAGCGCGGCGAGGTCCTCGGCGTAGGTCGTCATGCTGTAGCCGAGATCGGGCGCGTCGCTGCGACCCATGCCGCGCAGATCGGGCGCGATGCGGCGCCAACCGTCGAGCGCCTCCATCGGCGCGCGCCACAGCGTGTGGTCGAGCGGATAGCCGTGCACGAAGAGGAGCGCCGGGCCCGGGCGGTCTTCGCCCCGCTGCTCGACGGCGAGGCGGACGCCGTTCACCGTCACGCGCCGCACGTGCCGCTGCGCGTCGTCGTGCGCCGCCGCGCCGGCGGTGTCCATGTAGCGGCCCACTTCCGGCGGCACCGGGATCGGCCGCCCCTCGCGGTTGATCGTCACGAAGACGAACTCGGCGGTCGCGATGAGCGCGTCGTCGCCCACGCGCCGCGCCGTCTGCCGCATGGTGAAGCTGGTGCGGCCGTGATGCACGAGCGCCTGGTGGAAGCGGAGCACGTCGCCCGGGTAGGCCGCGGCGTGATAGTCGA
The DNA here is from genome assembly GCA_035760645.1 of Gemmatimonadales bacterium. Classification (GTDB taxonomy): domain Bacteria; phylum Gemmatimonadota; class Gemmatimonadetes; order Gemmatimonadales; family GWC2-71-9; genus DASSTY01. The sequence goes on along the minus strand of DASTSO010000017.1, from coordinate 45,330 downwards.
TCGTCGTCTTCCGCACCGCCGGCCACGCACCCGCGCGGCTGAAGACGTCCATCCCCGGCCCCTGCGCCAGCATCTCCCAGCGCGCGCGCTCGAAGAGGGTGAGGAACGACGCCTGGTTGAGGTGCCCGAAGGCGTCGCACTCGTCGGGGTAGACGGTGAGGTCGATGTCGGGAGTGGGCATGGAGATAGATTACAGGGGCTAGGCGCTAGGGGCTAGGGACTAGGGAGCGCCGTGCCGATGCCGGCGTCCTCGCGCCAAGCCCCTTCGACCACGCCCTAGGCCCTAGCCCCTAGTCCCTAGCCCCCGACTCTTCACCCGGAGCTCCGCCGATGCCTCCCGCCACCGACTACATCCGCCACGCCGCCCGGCTCGCCCGCAAGATCCAGATGGACGCCGGCCTGGGCGGGACGCCGCAGCCGGACGCGGAGTTCTACAAGACCCTCGCCAAGGCGTTCGAAGAGATCGCGCAGGGGCTGGAGCAGGTGGCGAAAGCGGAGCGCTGAGGGCCCCCGGGCCGCCGGCGTTGCGTCCCCCTCCCGATCCGACCACCTTAGGTGGGTGACGCCTCCCGATCGCACCGACGCCTCCGCGGCCCGGCCGGTTCCCCCGGCCGAGATCCGGCTCGTCCAGAGCCAGGCCGACTTCGACGCCCTCTTCGCCGAGCTCCGGAAGGAGTTCCGGCGCGACCCGCTGCTGGCGGTGGACACCGAGGCGGCGAGCTTCCACAAGTACCGCGACCGGATCTACCTGATCCAGCTCTCCTCCCGCACCACCACCGCCGTGGTGGACCCGCTGGCCGTCGGGGACCTCGGCGCCCTGGGCCAGGCGCTCGCGGACCCCAAGATCGAGATCCTCTTCCACGACGCCGACTACGACCTCCGGCTCTTCGACCACGAGTACGGCTTCCACGCCACCAACCTCTTCGACACCCGGGTGGCCTCCCAGCTCCTGAACGAGCCGGGGATCGGGCTGGCGGCGCTGCTGGAGAAGTATCTCGGACTACGCCTCGACAAGCGCTTTCAGCGCGCCGACTGGTCGGCCCGGCCGCTGTCGGCCGAGATGCTGGCCTACGCGGCGGCGGACACGCGCTACCTGCCGGAGCTTCGGGACATCCTGAAGCGGCAGCTCGATGAGCGGGCGCGGCTGCCGTGGGCGGAGGAGGAGTTCCAGCACCTCGAGCAGGTGCGCTGGGCGGCGCCGAGCGACACGGAGCCCGGCTTCCTCCGGATGAAGGGAGCGAAGGCGCTCAAGGGGCGCTCGCTGGCGGTGCTGCGGGAGCTCTACGAATGGCGCGAGGGGCTGGCGAAGCGGCAGGACAAGGCGGCGTTCCGGATCATGAACAACGAGCCGATGCTCGAGATGGCCAAGACGCCGCCCACGGAGTTGGAGCAGCTCAAGGCGGTGCGCGGCATCGGCCACGATCTCGCCGAGCGGCGCGGGCGGGAGGTGCTCAAGGTGATCCAGCGCGCGCTCGACCTGCCCGAGAGCAAGTGGCCCAGGGTCGAGCGCCCGCCCCGCCGGGTGCCCGATCCGGCGTTCGACGAGCGGGTGGACCGGCTCAAGGCGGTGCGCAACCGGCTCGCCGGCGAGCTCGACCTGCAGCCCGGGGTGCTCTGTCCCAACGGCACCCTCGAGGCGATCGCCCGGCGGGAGCCGACGACGTTCGAGGAGCTGGATGCGGTGCCCGAGATCCGGCGCTGGCAGGTGGCCACGATCGGCAAGGCGCTGCTCGACGCGGTGAAGGGGCCGCCGAAGCCGCCGAAGCCGCCGAAGCCCACCGAAGCGAGCGAGCCCGCCTGACGGCGGGCTCGTTTCGTTTACGGCCTCAGAACCCCATGAACGCCTTCACCCGCGGATCCATCCGGTCGGGCGTCCAGAACGGCTCCCACACCAGCTCGACGTCCACCGAGTTGACGCCCTCGAGGTCGCTCACCACCTGCTGCACGTTGCCGATGATCTCGGCGCCGCTCGGACAGCCGGGGCTGGTGAGCGTCATCTGCACGTGCACGTCGCCGGTCTCGTTGATGTCCACGTCGTAGACGAGACCGAGGTCCACGATGTTGAGGTTCAGCTCCGGGTCCTTCACGGCCCGGATCGCCTTGCGAATGCTGTCGGGGGTCTGCACCGGGGTCGTCACGGCTCGCTCCTGCTCGGGTCTGCGGGGGTCCTGCCTTGCCCGGCAAAGATAACCCCGGCGCGCCCGCGCCGGTTCACCCGACTCACCCGGTTCACCGGAAGCTGCACGAGGGGCCGCCGCAGCCGAGCCGGTGGCGCCGCGCGGCGACCCCCTCGTAGGTGCGGTTCACCACCCAGGGCACGCCCGGAATGAGGAAGAGCGGACGCAGCAGCGCGCCGCCCGGGAGCCAGCGGAGCATCGCGCGCGCGGCGCGCCCGCCGGCGTACACCGCGCCGTCGGGCGTGACGAGGTGCATCGCGCGGGCCAGTGCGGCGTCGGCGATCGGCGGGAGATCGGTCCGCTCGGCGCGACGCTGCATCGGGAGCGTCTCGATCCGGCCCGCGCGGTCCCAGCGGCGCAGCCATCCGATGGCGCGCAGGCAGAAGCCGCAGGCGCCGTCGTAGAGGAGCACCGGGCGCGCGGGACGAGGCGTCAGCATCGCGGCGGCGCTCCCGTCGAGGGTTTCGCCTTCGGGCGTTTCGCCTTCGGGCGCTTCGCCTGCGCACGGCTCGCGGCGCAGAGCCGGTCGGCGGCGCGCACGGCGGCGTCGGAGACGGCGGCGCGCACGTCGCGCAGCTCCTCGAACGAGTTCTGCTTCGTGCGCGGATCGAAGCTACGGTTGGTGAGGAAGACGAGGAAGAGGTCGCGCGCCGGGTCGATCCAGAGCTCGGTCCCCGTCCACCCGGTGTGCCCGTAGGCCTCGGCGCTCAGGAGCGAGCCGAAGACGCTCGGCTCGGTGCGCGTCGTGTCGCGCGTGTCCCAGCCGAGGAGCCGCGCACCCGAGCCGGGCGAGCCGGTGAGGAAGCGGCGGAGGGTGGTCGAGTCCACCCATTGCCGCTTCGACCTCGGCGGCCGGCCCAGCCGGAGCCAGGTCTGCGCGAAGCGCGCGAGGTCGGCGCCGGTGGAGAAGAGTCCCGCGTGGCCCGCCACGCCGCCCATCGCTGCGGCGTTGAGGTCGTTCACCTCGCCGCGCAGCTCGCGACCGTGGAAGATCCCCGACGGCACGGCGCGCGCGGCGAGCCGCGCGGGGAGGCGGAAGCGGGTGTCGCGCATCCCGAGCGGCCGCGTCACCTCGCGCGCGACGATCGTGTCGAGCGGCAGCGCCGTCACCTGCTCGAGGACGAGGCCGAGGAGGATGGCGTTGAGGTCGCTGTAGAGGGCCGAGTCGCCCGGGGTGCGGCGGAGCGGCTCGGCGTAGACGAGGTCGAGCGCGGCGTCGCGGCTCTTCGCCATCCGGTAGAGCGGCAGGAAGGGCGGCAGCCCGCTCGTGTGGTCGAGCAGCATGCGCACGGTGACGCGCCCCTTGTCCCCGCCGACCTCGCCGCCGAAGCGCGGCAGGTAGCGCGCCACCGGCGCGTCGAGCTCGAGCGAGTCGCGGTCCACCAGCCGCGCGGCGGCCGACGCGGTGCCGACCACCTTGGTGAGGCTCGCGACGTCCCAGAGCGAGCCGCGCACCGTGGGGTGCGGCGCGCGGCGGCTCCAGGTCGTGCGGCCGTAGGCCGCGGCATAGAGGATCCGGTCGCTCCGGCCCACGACGACGACGGCGCCGGGATAGACCCCGCGCGTGATCCCCCGCCGCACGGCGGCGTCCACCTGGGCGAACGTCGGCGGCGCGGACGACGCGGGCGCCAGGGGCGCCATGGCCGACGACGCCGGCGGCGCGCCGAGGCCGGCGAGCGCGAGGGCCACGGTCCCGCGGAGGGCCCAGCCCTTCACTGCCGGGGGATCGGTGCGGAGTCCCGGACCGGGCCGGGCGGGAGCTGATAGAGGAGGAGCGCCGTGCGGCGGTCGCGCTCGGTGAGGACCCCGGTGCGCGTCGCGGGAAACATCACGTCGGCGCTGTCGGCCGAGTGCGGCAGCCCGATCGCGTGCCCCGCCTCGTGGACCGCGACCGACAAGAGCGCCGAGGGCGGCAGCCGCACGCCGAGGTTGGTGCGCAGGGCGAGCGAGATGGAGGCGTGGTGCACGTAGCCGAGCTGGTCCCAGGTGAGGTCGGTCTGGCCGGCGCGGTCGAAGCCGAAGCGGTCGATCCAGCGCACCGTGATGTCGGCGTCGGTGGTGTCGGGGACCAGGGCGAAGTGGACGCCGAGGCCGGCGCGCTCCCAGGTGGCGAGCGCGTCGCGCACGATGTCGGCCATCATCGGCTGCCACCCCTCGACGCCGCCCAGCACCAGGGCGACCCGGAGCGGCCGGGCGCCACGGTCGGGCCACCGACGCACCACCGAGTCGGTGGCGACCATGAGCGAGTCGAGATAGGTCTGCCCCGCGGCGCGGTGGAGCTGCTGGCGGGCGGCGAGCCGGGCGAGGCGGTCGAGGGTGGAGCCGCCGGCGACGGCGGGGGCGCCGGGACCGGCCACGGGGGCGGGCCGGAGGCCCGGGCCGCCGGCCGGGGTGGCGCTGCGGGCCCCGCTGCGGGCGCCGCTGCGGCTGGCGCCGTGGCCGGCGGCCTCGATGGTGCCGAGCCGGCCGGCGTTCGCGCCGGCCGAGGCGCCGACGGCGCTCGAGAGGCCGGCCGAGGCGGTCAGGGCGTCGGGTCGCACGGCGCGCGCCACGCGCTCGCCCAGGACGAGCACGAACAGGAGCAGCGTGACGCAGGCCAGAAGCAGTCGCATGTCCCTACCCGGTAGATCGTTTCCTAATATGCGGCACTGCGCCGCCGGGCCGCCACCCGCCCGGCCGCTGGCGTCCCTCCCCCCGGGCTTCTAGGTTTGGACGTTTTTGCCCCCCGGCGAGCTACACGGAGCGAGAGCTCCGGCCGCCGCCGGGGGACGGGTCACGGCGCGCATGCGCCAGCGAGGAGGCGGCGACCACAGGTGTTCAGGGCATTCGCGCGGGGATTGGTCCGGTGGCGCTGGCTCGTGCTGGCCGTCTGGGTGGTCGTGGGCACGGTGGCGGCGATCCGGGCGCCGCACACCCCCGAGGTGCTCGACATCCGCGGGGGCAGCAATCGCATCACCGAGGCCTCGCGCACCGATCGCTTCCTCGACGCCCAGTTCGCGCGGCCGATCAGCGAGTTCTTCGCCGTCACGCTGGAGGCGCCGGCACCGTTCGACCAGCCCGCCGCCGGCGCCGCGCTCGACAGCGTCTCGGCGACACTCGCCCGCCAGCCCTGGGTGCGCGGCGTCATCTCCTGGCGCACCACGCACGACTCCACGTTCATCAGCCAGGACCGGCGCACCACCTTCCTCCTCGTCGCCCTCAACGTCACCGAGGGCGACAGCGCCGGGAAGCTCGTCGTGCCGGTGCGCGAGCTGGTGCACGGCACGGTGGCGCGGCTCCCCGACTCGCAGCGCTACCGCGCCTTCGTCACCGGCCGCTCGGCGCTCGACCTCGACGTGCGCACGGTGAGCAGCCAGGACTCCAAGGTGGGCGAGCTGCGGCTGCTGCCGCTCACCTTCGCCATCCTGCTCCTCGCCTTCGGGGCCTTCGTCGCCGCGCTGCTGCCGCTCGCCGTCGGCTTCCTCGCCATCGCCGTCTCGCTGACGATCATCGGGCTCCTCGCCCAGGTGACGCCGATGAGCATCTTCGTGCTCAACATCACGACGATGGTGGGCCTGGGCGTCGGGATCGACTACTCGCTCCTGGTGGTGACGCGCTTCCGCGAGGAGCTGAGTCGCGGGCTCAACCGCCGCCAGGCGGCGATGGCCACCATCCTCACGGCGGGCCATGCGGTCATCACCTCGGGGCTCACCGTCGTCGTGGGCTTCGCCGCGCTGCTGCTCACCCCGCTGGTCGAGACCCGCAGCGTCGGCCTCGGCGGGCTCGTCGTGGTGGCGGTGGCGGTGCTCCTCTCGGTCACCTTCCTCCCCGCCCTCCTCGCCGTGCTGGGGCGCGAGATCGACCGGCCGCGCTGGCTGGCGAGCCGGCTCGCCTGGTACCACCGGCCGCAGATCTGGGAGAAGTGGGCCCGCACGCTGTCGCGGCATCCGCGCCGCGCGCTCACGCTGGGCGGGCTCGCGATCGCGCTGCTCACGCTGCCCGCCTTCTGGATCCGCATCGGGCTGCCGGCGCGCAACTGGTGGCCGATGCACACCGAGGCCGGCCAGGGGATCGACGTCCTCCAGCGCCTCGGCGTGGCCGGCTACGTGACGCCGACGCGCGTCCTCGTCACCTTCCCGCAGGAACGGACCGCCACCACCGCGCTCTCGCTCCGCGGCCTCCGGGCGCTCAGCGACTCGCTCAAGGCCGACCCGCGCGTGCGCGAGGTGCGCAGCCTGGTGGACGTGGCCCCGGGGACGTCCATCCTCGAGTACTCGATCCTCTACAGCGACCTCGACAGCGCGCGCGCCCGCTACCCGGATCTCGTCGACGCCTACCTCAGCCGCGACGGCCAGACGGCGCTCCTCGACGTCGTCCTGAGCGACACGACGAGCCTCACGACGGCGATGGACTTCGTCGACCGCGCCCGCGAGCTCGGGCACACGAACATCCGCGGCCTCAAGGGCGCGACGGTGCTCGTCGGCGGCTACCCCGCCTCGAGCCTCGACTTCCAGCGCGACCTGCTCGCCGACTTCCCGCTCCTCGTCGGGCTCATCCTCGCCGGCACCGGCGTGGGGCTCGCCATCGCCTTCCGCTCGGTGCTCATCCCGATCAAGGCGATCATCCTCAACACGCTCAGCGTGTCGGCGACGTTCGGGCTCATCGTGCTCGTCTTCCAGTACGGCGTGGGCGCCCAGCTCTTCGGCCTCGACGGCCCGACGTCGGCGATCTTCGTCGTCGTCCCCGTGCTCGTCTTCGCGATCGTCTTCGGGCTGAGCATGGACTACGAGGTCTTCCTCCTCAGCCGCATCAAGGAGGCCTTCGACCGCACCGGCCACAACCGCGCCGCCACGATGGAAGGCCTCAGCGCCACCGCCTCGGTGATCACGAGCGCCGCGCTCATCATGATCCTGGTCTTCGGCGTCTTCGCCTTCGCGCGGGTGCTGGTGATGCAGTTCCTCGGCTTCGGCCTCGCCGTGGCGGTGCTGGTCGACGCGACGATCATCCGCATGGTCCTGGTCCCCGCCTTCATGCAGCTCGCCGGGCGCTGGAACTGGTGGCCGGGGGTGTCGAGGAAGAAGCATCTGGAGTAGGGACCAGGGACCAGGGGCCAGGGGCTAGGGGCTGGGGAGTCCCGATGAAGAGCGGCCCTCCGATCCAGGCGATCGGAGGGCCGCTGCCGTTCGTATCCCTAGCCCCTAACCCCTAGCCCCTAACCCCTAGTCCCTGGTCCCTAGCTCTTGGCTTCCAGCCAATCCTCCCCCACCCCGATGTCCACCACCAGCGGCACGCGCAGCTCGGCGGCACTCTCCATGTGGTGGCGCACCAGGGGCTCCATGCGCGCGAGCTCGGCCTCGGGGACCTCGAAGACCAGCTCGTCGTGCACCTGGAGGAGCATGCGGCTGAGCAGCCCCTCGTCCCGGATCGCGCGGTGGATGTTGATCATCGCGACCTTGATGAGGTCGGCCGCGGAGCCCTGGAGCGGGGAGTTCTGCGCGTTGCGCTCGCCGTAGGCGCGGATGTTGAAGTTGCGGTCGCGGATCTCGGGGATGTAGCGCCGGCGGCCGAAGATCGTCTCGACGTAGCCGCGCTCCTTCGCGATCTCCACCTGGCGGTCGAGGAAGGCGCGCACCCCGGCGAAGCGCTGGAAATACTGGTCGATGAACGCCTTCGCGTCGGCCTGCGCGATGCCGAGCTTGGCGGCGAGCGCGAAGGGGCCCTGGCCGTAGATGGTGGCGAAGTTGATCGTCTTCGCCCGCGCGCGCATCTCGGGCGTGACCTGCTCGGCGGGGACGCCGAAGATGAGCGCCGCCGTCTGGCGGTGGATGTCGCCGCCCGCCTGGAAGGCCTCGATGAACGCGGGATCGCCCGAGAGGTGGGCCATCAGCCGCAGCTCGATCTGCGAGTAGTCGGCGACGAGGAACCTGCATCCCGGCGCCGGCACGAACGCCTTGCGGATCTGCTCGCCGCGCGCGGTGCGCACGGGGATGTTCTGCAGGTTGGGGTCGGAGCTCGAGAGCCGCCCCGTGGCCGCGCCGGTCTGGTTGAAGCTCGTGTGCACGCGGCCCGTGTGGCGGTTGATCCGCTCGGGCAGCGTGTCCACGTAGGTGCTCTTGAGCTTCTGCAGGTTGCGGTACTCGAGGATGAGCCGCGGGAGCTCGTGGCCCATCGCGGCGAGCTGGTCGAGGACGTCGGCGTCGGTGCTCGGGCCGGTCTTCGTCTTCTTCAGCACCGGGAGCTGCTGCTTCTCGAAGAGGATCGCGGCGAGCTGCTTCGGGCTGTTGATGTTGAGCTCCTCGCCCGCGACGCCCGCGATCTGGCGCTGCAGCCGCTCCATCTCGCCCCCGAGCTCGACGCCGAGACGGGCGAGGAGGGTGCGATCGAGGAGAATGCCGGTCCACTCCATGTCGGTGAGCACCGGCACGAGCGGCATCTCGATCCGCGTGAGGAGCGGCGCGAGCCCCGTCTCCACCAGGAGCGGCGCGAAGACGTCGCGCAGCGCGAGCACCGTGGCGCTGTCGGCGCCGCAGTAGGCCGCCGCGCGCTCCACCGGCACCTCGGCGAAGGGGATCTGGCTCTTCCCCTTCCCCGTCAGGTCGGTGTACGTCTCCATCGCGCGCCCGAGGTGCTCGAGCGAGAGCGCGTCGATGGCGTGCGAGCGGCGGCCCGGATCGAGCACGAAGCTCGCGAGCATCGAGTCGTACGCCACGCCCTGGAGCTCGACGCCCGCGCGCCGCAGCACCTGCCAGTCGTACTTGATGTTGTGCCCCGCCTTCGGCACCGCCGGATCGGTGAGCAGCGCGGCGATCGGCGCGAGCGCCGCGCTCGTGATCGGCGGGAGATTCACCACCGGCTCCTCCGCCTCGGCGAGCTCGCCCAGCAGATCGCCCTGGCGCGCCCGGTGGCCGAAGGGGAGATACCACACCTCGGTCGGGCTCGCCGCGAACGAGAGCCCGATGAGCTCGGCGTCGTGCGGCTCGAGCGAGCTCGTCTCGGTGTCGAGCGCCACCAGCGGCGCCGCCCGCAGCCGCTCCGCCAGCGCCGGCAGCTCCGCCGGATCGGTGACGATCGCGACCGCCGGCGCGGCGGGCTCGCTGAGGGCGAGCCAGGTGTCGGCGGTGAACTCGTCGGGCGGGACGGCGGGACGGCGGGACGGCGGGAGGTCGGCTCCGCTCGACGCCCCCGCCCCGTCCGCCAAGGCCCCCTCCCGCCGTCCCGCCTCTCCCGCCGTCCCGCCTGTCGTCCCGCCTGCCGTCCCGCCCGCCATGCCCAGCCGCTTCACCAGCGAGTAGAACTCCAGCTCCGATAGCACGCGCACGACCGCCTCGACGTCGGGCTCGCGGATCTTCAGGTCCTCGACGTCGAGCTCGACGGGGACGTCGCGCTTGATGGTGACGAGCTCCTGCGAGAGCCGCGCCTCGGCGGGCTGCGCCAGCAGCGCCTCGCGCGCGCGCTTCCCCGGGATCTCGGCGGCCTTCGCGAGGATCGTCTCGAGATCGCCGTACTCGGCGAGGAGCTTCTGCGCACCCTTCTCGCCGATGCCCTTCACGCCGGGGACGTTGTCGCTCGCGTCGCCGACGAGGGCGAGGAAGTCGATCACCTGGTGCGGCGGGACGCCGAGACGCTCGGAGGCGTTGAGGGTGTCGACCCACGTCTCGTCCACCGCGGCGGGGCCGCCGCGCCCCGGGTTGAGCAGCGCGATGCCGGGGCCGATGAGCTGGTAGAAGTCCTTGTCGCCCGAGACGATCACCGCCTCGAGCCCGCGCTGGGCGGCCTGGGTGGCGAGCGTGCCGATCACGTCGTCGGCCTCGTAGCCGGGGAGGGCGACGACCGGGATGCGGAAGGCGTCGAGCATCTCGCAGATCCGCTCGACCGAGCGGTCGAAGTCGGCCTGCAGCTCCTCGTCGAGCTTCTCGCGGGTGGACTTGTACTCGGGGTAGCGCTCCTCGCGGAAGCTGGTGCCGGCGTCGTTGACCCAGGCGAGATAGTCGGGCCGGTACTTCTCGCGCAGCCGCAGGAGGAAGTTCACCACCCCCCACGCCGCGGAGGTGTTCTCGCCCTTCGCCGTGCGCAGCGGCCGCGAGATCATCGCGTAGAAGGCGCGATAGATCAGCGCGTAGCCGTCGATGAGAAAAAGACGGGGAGGGGTGTGGTTGGGCATGGGGTTGAAGATAGGCGGGACGGCGGGACGGCGGGACGGCGGGAGGTCCCGCCCCTCCCGCCGGCCCGCCGGCTTACCTCGGCACGCTCCAGGACACGGAGGCTCCCGCCCCCCCGCCTAGCTTCGCGCCCGCGCCCGCTCGCGCGTCAGCACCCGCTCGTACTCGGCGCGCGAGGCGGGGGTGAGCCGGTAGCGGCCGAAGCCGGTCTCGTCGACGAAGAGGAGCGTGAGGCGCAGGCTGGTGTAGCTCCAGCGCACCACGCGCTGCGTCTGGCCGGGCGAGGTCTCGAACGACTCGTCGGGCTCGCCCAGGGTGATGAACACCTCGCCGCGGTCGGTGCGCCAGCCGGCCACCGCCTCGTCGCGAAAGCGCTGGTTGGCGATCGCCACCCGCGCGATGTAGGCGCTGATCGCCTCGTTCTCGGGGGTGGTGGGATCGGGATCGGTGGCGCGCCAGAACTGCCGCCACAGCACCGCCCGCTCCGCCGGCGGCGCCTTGCGCATGCGCGCGATCATGGCGTCCTGGCCGAAGTAGCGCAGGAAGTCGAGCATCTGGTCGAAGTTGGTCACCACCCAGCCGGCCGAGAACGACACCAGCGCGCTCACCTGCCGGGTCGAGTCGTGCCCCACGGCCAGCTTGAGCTCGCCGAGGGCGATGCTGTCGGGGGCGAGGCGGATCACCTGGCTCTCCACCGCGCGGCCGCCGTGGAAGTGCAGCGAGTCGGCGTAGACGACGCTGTCGTCCTCGGTGCGCACCTCGAAGGGCACCGTAGTCGGCTGCGTGAAGCGGTAGCCCTCGACGTAGGCGAGCAGCGTGTCGCCGCCGTAGGCGAGGGTGCCGCGGCTGTTGAGCACGACCTGCAGCGGATCGCCCGGCTGCGAGCGGCCGGTGGCCTGGTAGACGAGGATCGGCGCCGAGGTGGTGGCGGGGCCGAACGCGGGGGCGGTCACGTCGCGCTCGGCGCGCGAGGCGTTGGTGGTGGCCGGGTCGCGCAGCGCGACGCGCACGTGGTAGGGCCCCGGGAGCAGCTTGAAGACCTGCTGGAAGAGGATGCTCTCGTCGGCGCGCTGCGTCTCCTGGAAGGTGGCGACCCGCACCGTCTCGTCGCGCGAGACGGTGACGGGCGTCGTGCCCGGCCGCTCGAAGGCGATGTCGACGTGATAGCGCGCGGCGAAGCCGTTCCCTTCCTTCTGGAAGTTGAGCGCGCGGTTCTCGAGCGAGAGGCCCAGCACGGTGATCACCGTGTCCCCCGCCCCTTCGGCGAAGGCGATGCTGCCGACGAACGGCAGCGGGTCGCCGGCGGCCAGCCGGCCGATGCGCTTGTAGTAGGCGGGCAGGTCGAGCAGCTGGGTGAGCTGCTGCGCCGGCTCGGGCCCCCGCTCCTGGCTCCCGACCCGTGTCCAGCTCCCGCAGCCCGCCACGCCCGCCGTCGCCACCACCGCCCCGAGGACGAGCGCGCCGAGCGCCCCGCCCCGCCCCGCCGGTCTGCCAGCCGAACGCGTCATGCGCCTCCCCTTCGGGCTCGTGCGGCGCCGCGGCCGCGGTGTGCGCGTGCTGAGTGCACCCTTCGCATCGTGAAAGTCGCTGTCGGATCCCATGTTAGTACCGGCCGGTGCGGGACGCCAGCAGCCCCCCGCCCACCCCTCGGCCGGTCGCCGATCGCACGCCGGTCGCACGCCGGTTCGTGTGCTTGCTGCCGCTTCGGGAATTCAGTAGGTTGGGGGCCACATGAGCCTCGACAACCTCGTCGGCCGGACGGTGGCGGGGTACCGTCTCGTCCGCCACGTCGGCGAAGGCGGTACCGCGACCGTCTATCGGGCCGAGCACCCCGAGCGCGGCGTCGCCGCCCTCAAGATCCTCCGTCCCCGTCTCCAGCAGGACCCGGTCGCCGTCAAGCGGTTCCTCCGCGAGGCGGAGTTCGGCACGCGCGTCGTCCATCCCAATGTCGTGCAGACCTACGACTACGGTGAGGACGACGGGCTCTACTATCTCGCCCTCGAGTGGGTGGACGGCGAGCCGCTCGCCACCTTCCTCACCAAGTCGGGGCACCTCGCCCCCGCCCTCGTCGCCACCATCGTCGAGCAGCTCGGGGGCGCGCTCGCCGTGGCCCACGGCCAGGGGATCGTCCACCGCGATCTCAAGCCGGCCAACATCATGTACGCCCCGGCCACCCAGACCGCCAAGCTGCTCGACTTCGGCATCGCCCGCGACTCGGAGAGCCAGGAGGAGCGGCTCACCCGCGCCGGGTTCTTCGTCGGCACCCTCCAGTACGTCGCTCCCGAGGCGCTCTCGGGCGAGCTGGTGGGCGAGCAGGCCGACGTCTACAGCCTCGCCACGATCACCTACCAGCTCCTCACCGGCGAGCTGCCGTTCACGGGGAAGAACCCGCGCGAGCTCTTCCAGCAGCTGCTCTCGCAGGCGCCGATTCCGCTGAACCAGGCGGTGAAGGGCCTGCGCTTCTCGCCGGCCGTGGAGCAGGCCGTCATGGCCGGGCTCGAGCGCGATCTCGCGAAGCGGACGAAGACGGTGGACGCCTTCGCCGCCGAGTTCTGCACGGCGGTGCGGGCGGAGAAGCCGAAGAAGGGCGGGTTTCTCTCCAACTTCTTCCATCGCGGCGAGTGATGGGCGGGACGGCGGATCGGGATGCGCTCGTTCGACTCCTGCTCGCGCGCTCGGTGGAGCGGGGGGACTTCGTGCTCGCCTCGGGGCAGCGCTCCAGCTACTACATCGACTGCCGCAAGGCGACGATGAGCGCCGAGGGGCAGGTGCTGATCGGCCGCATGGGGTACGCGGCCATCCGAGCGGCGGGGTGGGGGGTGGGTGCCGTGGGTGGCCTCACGATGGGCGCCGATCCCGTCGCCTACGCCATCGCCGGGGCGAGCTGGGGGAGTGAGCCCGTGCTCGACGCCTTCAGCGTGCGCAAGGAGGCGAAGGCGCATGGCACCGGCCGGCAGATCGAGGGCAACTTCACCCCCGACGCGCCGGTGGTGGTCGTGGAGGACGTGATCACCTCGGGCGGCTCCGCCCTGAAGGCGATCGAGGCCGTCACCCGCGCCGGTGGCCGGGTCGCCGGCGTCTTCGCCCTGGTGGACCGCGAGCAGGGCGGCCGCGCCGCCCTCGAGGCCGCCGGGCACCGCGTAGTCACGTTGCTTACTACTACGGATCTCGGATTGAAGTAGCCCCGCCGTGTCCGTCGAGAAGCTCGCCCGCAAGGTCCACGACCTCGGCCTCGCCCGCACCCGCCGCCACATCTTTCTCTGCTGCGACCAGACGAAGCCCAAGTGTTGCGACCGCGACACCGGGCTCGAGGCGTGGCACTACCTGAAGCGCCGGCTCGAGGAGCTCGGCCTCCAGGGCGCCGGCGGCATCCAGCGCACCAAGGCCAACTGCCTCCGCGTCTGCACCGAGGGCCCCATCGCCGTGGTGTATCCCGACGGCGTCTGGTATCGCCACTGCACCCCGCCGGTGCTCGAGCGGATCATCCAGGAGCATCTGGTGGGCGGGGCGCCGGTGGCGGAGTACGTGATCGCGGTGGCGGGAGAAGCGGGAGCGGCGGGAGAGGCGGGAGCCTCCGCGGACGAGGGACCTCCGCCGTAGGCGGGCGGGACGGCGGGACACTCGTCTCATGCGCGAGCCTCCGGTGAGGACACCGGAGGCTCGCGCTGCATCGGCCCCTCCCGCCGTCCCGCCGCGCCAGCGGTCCCGCCTACCGCCTCCCCACCAGCGGCCGAAACTCCCGCCACGTGTGCAGGTACGGCACCAGCATCACGTCCAGGAAGCGCTGCAGCGCGACGGGGAAGGGGAAGCGGCGGCGGAACTCCGAGCTCGTCACCCCCAGCATGGCGCGCACGTGGCGGCCGAAGCTCTGGGGCGACGAGTACTCGAGCCGGTAGGCCACGTCGGCCACGGCGAGCGCGCCGGCGTCGAAGAGGTGGGCCGCGTGGAGCAGCCGCACCGCGGCGAGATAGCTCTTCGGACTCGGCAGCCCCGCGCGCGCGAAGCGGCTCATCAGCGTGCTGGGCCGCACGGCGAGCTGGCGCGCGAGCACCCGCACCGTGGGCGCCTCGGGCGCGAGCCGCACGAGCACCTCGAGGAAGAGCCGCGCGTCGGCCGGCGCGTCGGGCCCCACCCGCTCCAGGATCGGGCCCTGGATGCGTGCCGCCGCGCGCGTCGTCGGCTGGCCCACGATCTGGCGCAGCCGGCTCCAGCCCGCCGGCGTGCTGACGTCCACCACCTGGCGCACCCCGCTCGCACCCAGCCGCAGCAGCGCCTCGCTCGCGTCGGGATCGTGCCGCGAGACGAGCGCCACGGTGGGCACGCCGGGAAAGGCGCGCACCAGGCGCGCGAGACTCTCGGCCTGCTCGCTCGCCACGCGGTGCACGCTGACGAGCACGGCGTCCACGGGGCGCTCGCGCACCACGCGCACGGCGTCGGGGATGGAGTCGCGGTGCAGCACGGCGAAGCAGCCGGTGCCGGCGGCGTCCACGCGCGAGCGCTCGCCGGGCAGGAGGACCGCGGCGATGGTGGCCGCGCCCGGGGCCGCCGTGACGCCGGACGACGACGCGAAGCTCGGAGACATGTGGCCTCGTAGGGGGTGGAAGGCACGGTGAGGGTACCGGCCGCCACTCAACTCGTGGTCAACGGCGTGACGAGCGAAATCACAACGGGCGCAACCATTTCCGCGGCTCGCGCATCCAACGGAGAATCCGGTGCGCCTGCCGTGGGGCGGGGTGGGTGGTGCGGCGTGGGGTGCGGCGTGTGGTGCGGGCGGAAGCCGGATGATATCTTGCGCTGGGGATTTCCCCCACCCTCCGCGACACAGCCGATCCTGGGAGCCTCCGTGTGAGCACCCCGTCCCCCGACCTCTTCGCCACGCTGCAGCGGGCGCTGGGCGCGACGTACCGCCTCGAGCGCGAGCTCGGCCGTGGGGGGATGGGGGTGGTCTTCCAGGCGGTCGACACCACGCTCGACCGCGTGGTCGCCGTGAAGGTGGTGCACCCCGAGCTCGCCGCCCATTCCGCCATCGCGCAGCGCTTCCTCGCCGAGGCGCGCATGATCGCGCGGCTGCGGCACCCGAACATCGTCGCCGTCCACTCGGCCGGAAACGCCGACGGGCTCCTCTGGTACGTCATGGACGAGGTGCCGGGCGAGAGCCTCCGGCAGCGGCTCCTGCGCGAGGGCACGATCCCGCCCGCCGAGGTGGCGCGCATCGTGAGCGACCTGGCGCAGGCGCTCGACGCCGCGGCGCGCGCCGGCGTGGTGCACCGCGACCTCAAGCCCGAGAACGTGCTGCTCGACAGCGCCTCGGGCCGCGCCATGCTCGCCGACTTCGGCATCGCCCGCGCGATGATCGGCGACGGCACCGGGCCCACCACCGGCGTCGGCGTCGCGATCGGCACGCCGGCCTACATGAGCCCCGAGCAGGCCGCCGGCGAAGAGGTCGATCACCGGAGCGACCTCTACAGCCTCGGCATCGTCGCCTGGGAGATGCTCGCCGGGCGGCCGCCGTTCGAGGGGCCGGGCCGCATCGTCGTCAGCAAGCACCTCGCCGAGCGGCCCACGCCGATCGAGCAGGTGCGCGCCGACACCCCGGCGCCGCTCGCCGCGGCGATCGCCCGCGCGCTCGAGAAGCTCCCGACCGACCGCTGGCAGAGCGGGGAGGAGTTCCGCCTCGCCGCCCTGGGCGAGCGCCCGGTGCCGCCGCGCACCACCCCCGACGGCCTCCCCGCCGCCGCGGCCGACACCCTCGCGCTGCCGGCCGCGCGCCGGGGCGGACCCCGCCGCTGGCCCCGGCTCGCGGGGCTCGCCGCCGCGGTCGCGATCCTCCTGGGCGGCGGCGTGGCCGTCGCCACCCGGCAGGCGGCCCGGGTGCCGCCCGGGGTGAACCCGCGGCACTCGATCCTCGTGCTGCCGTTCACCAACGTGCGCGAGGACGCGCGCGTCGAGTGGCTGCGCGACGCGAGCGTCAGCATGCTGGGGCTCAACCTCTCGCAGTGGAACGACCTCACGGTCGTCGACCACGCCCGCCTGCACGACCTCTTCGCCAAGCACGACCTCAAGGTGGGCGACGACGTCGGGCTCGACATGGCGCGCCGCCTCGCGCGCGACGCGGGGGTGTGGACGATCGTCGTCGGCGAGTACACCCAGGCGGGCGACTCGCTCCACCTCGTCGCCCGGCTCTACGACGTGGCCACGGGGGCGCGCATCGAGACCGCGCAGGTCGACGGCGCCCCGGGCGACGACGTGCGCCCCCTCTTCGACCAGCTCGCCGCGCGGCTCCTCGACCTCTCGGGCGCCCCGACCGGCACCGCCTCCAACCTCGCGCAGGCGACGACGGCCAACCTCGAGGCCTTCCGCGCCTACCTCGCCGGGATGGAGCACCTCAACCGCTGGGACCTCGTCTCGGCCGAGCGGAGCTTCCGCCAGGCGACGACGATGGACTCCACCTTCGGGCTCGCCTACTACAAGCTCGCGCTCGCGCGCGGCTGGCTCGTGGGGCTGCCGGACTCCCTCAGCGATCACGCCATGGTGCGCGCCGCGGCGAACTCGACGCGGCTCCCGCTGCACGAGCGCACGGTGATCCGCGCCTACGACGCCTTCATCCGGCAGCAGTACGCCGACGCGCGCGCGCTCTATCAGCAGCTCCTCGCCCGCGACTCGACCGACGTGGACGCCTGGTACGGCCTCGGCGAGGCGTGGTTCCACGACGGCACGAACAAGCAGAACGAGATCGCCCACTGGTCGCAGGCGCTGCGCGCGTTCCGCCGCACGCTCGCGCTCGATCCCGAGTACGCGCTGGCCTACGACCACGTGAACATGATGTACACGATGACCGCGCGGCCGGGCGCGCCGGTGGCGCTCGTCGCGGCCGACTCGTTCGCGCGCGCGCTCGACACGGCGGGGCGGCCGCGGCTCGAGCCGGCGGTGCGCACCGCCGCGGCGCGGCGCGCGAGCGCGGCGGCGGTGGCGCTCGCGCGCGGCTGGGTCTCGGCGCAGCCCACGACGGCGCGGGCGCACGCGGCGCTGGTGGACGCCTACGTCGCCGCCGGCGACTACGACGGCGCGCTCGCCGAGGTGGGCCGCTTCCGCCAGGTGGCGCCGGCGCGCGCGGAGCACCCGTTCGTCGAGGCGCGCATCCGCTTCGCCGCGGGGCAGGTGGACGAGGCCGCGCGCACGCTGCGCGCCGCGCTCGACACGGTCGGCGCCCAGGACTTCGGCACCACCGACGAGACGCCGACGGTGCTCGACGACCTCGCCGCCGCGGCCAACGTCTTCGCCTACCAGGGCGACCTCACGAACGCCGCGCGCGCCATCGACCTCACCGACCAGGTGCGCCGCGCCGTCTTCCGCGACATCCACGCCCAGGGCGGAGGCCCCATGAGCGAGCTGTGGCGCCGGCGCGCGCTCGGCGAGCTCTACGCCGCGGCCGGCGCCCCCGCCGCCTCGCTCCGCCGCGTCTGGGAGAGCGCCGCCGAGGCGAGCCGCTCCGCGCCCCCGCCGCAGAAGAAGGAGCTCGCCTACACGGGTGCGACCGCCGCCGTCGGCCTGCTGGCCGGCGTCCCCGCCGACCCGAGCGCGCTCGACGAGCTCCACGCCCTCACCGGCGACGTGCCGCCGCGCGAGGTGCGCGCCCTCGCGGCGCTCGCCCGCCGCGACTCGAGCGGCGCGCGCCGCATCATGGCCGAGCCCGACACGGCGAACGCCATGCTGTCGTACACGGTCTATCGCCGGCCGATCGCGGCCCAGGTCTACTTCCTCCTCGGCGACTACGAGCGCACCCTCGCCGCCCTCGAGCCCTACACCCCGGACGCGATCAACGGTCACGGCTTCGATCCCCGCTGGGGCATCCTCGGCCGGGTGCGCCTGCTGCGCGGGCTGGCCTACGAGCGGCTGGGCCACGTGGCCGAGGCCCGCGAGGAGTACCGCCAGGCGCTCGCGCAGTGGCAGCAGCACGCCGATCCCGCGCTCGAGCCCTTCGTGCGCAGCGCCCAGCAGGGCATCGGCCGGGTGACGGGGCAGGGCTAGGCGCACCCCGGGCGGAACGCGGCCCGGGCCCCAGGCGTTATATTCTCCCACGCGCGACGGGCACCGCGCGATGGTCGCGGGCGAGCCGGGGCGACCCGGCGCGCTCGAGGAAAGTCCGAGCTCCATCGGGTAGACTGCCAGGTAACGCCTGGGCGCCGCGAGGCGACGGACAGGGCAACAGAGAACAGACCGCCGATGGCCGGCCTCACCGCCGGCACAGGCAAGGGTGAAACGGTGGGGTAAGAGCCCACCGCGCGACCGGCAACGGGAGCGGCACGGCAACCCCCAGTCGGAGCAAGGCCAAATAAGCGGCGAGGTGCGACCCGCACCGCCAGCGTCGGGACGCCTTCGGGCCACCGGCGAGCCGCGGGTAGGCTGCTCGAGGCGGCCGGTGACGGCCGTCCCAGACAGATGACCATCCCCGCTCTTCGGAGCGGGAACAGAACTCGGCTTACGGCGGCGCCCGGCGTGCGAGCCCCCGCGGAGAGCGATCTCCCGGGGGCTCGCTCTTTGCAGGCCCCGTCCGTAAACTTTCCTGGGCGGCGCCGCCGCACCCATTCGAACCCCCGACCGAGGTCCGACATGTCCGTCCGTCCCGTCAGCTTCGCCGCCCTCGCCGCGGCCGTGCTCGTTCTCCCCGGCCGCCCCGACCGCCCGGCCCATCCCGGCGCGGCGCCGACCGTGGCCCGCTACCGGTTCGCGCAGCAGATCGAGCAGGACGTCGACCTCTCGGCCATGGGCGGCGGCAAGCAGACCACCCGCTTCGGCACCTCGCTCTTCGTGACGCTCACGCTCGCCGACAGCGCGGGCGGGCGCACGGCGCACGTCGTCTTCGACTCGGTCACCGTGGACAGCGGCGCGCAGCTCCCGGCGCAGGTGCGCGCCCAGATGGACAGCCTGAAGGGCGCGACCTACCACGCCTGGCTGAACCGGGGGAAGGTGGCCACCGTGAAGGCGGTGGACGACACCACCGCGAGCATCACCCAGGCGCGGGGCCTCCTCAACGCGCTCTTCCTGCCGACGAAGAGCAGCGCCAAGGCGGGCGACACCTGGGCCGACACCACCAACGTGACCAACGACATCCCCGCCGGCACGATGACGGTCCGCACCGTGACCAGCTACAAGGCCACGGGTTCCGCCGCCGGCGCGGGCGCGAAGGGGCTCAAGGTGGACGCGACGACCAGCACGTCGTTCAGCGGCACGCAGGGCGGCGCCCCGATCGAGGGCACCGGCAATGGCAGCGGCAGCTACGTCGTCGGCGCCGACGGCCGGGTGCTCTCGGGCACCGAGCGCTCGACGTCGAACCTCACCGTGGCGCCGTCGCAGGCGCCCGAGCCGATCCAGGTGCTCATCCGGCAGAGCACCACGATCACGAGCCTCCCGTGAGCGGCCGCGTCCTCACCGCCGCCGCGACGCTCGCGCTCGCGGGCCTCGGCAGCGTCCTTGCCGGCTGCGGCGGCGCGACGAGCGGCGGCGCGGAGTCGCCCGCACCGGCGAGCGGCCAGGCCGCCGGCGCCGCGGCGGCGCCCGGCGTGACGACGAGCAACACCGGCCGCGGCTCGGCGTTCCTCTACCACGCCGTGCCGGCCACGCGCTACGCCGTCCAGCGGCACGACAGCGTCGCCTTCCAGCTCCCGGGCGGGCAGAGCTCGTCGCAGCTGCTCGACCGCACGATGTACTTCACCCTCGCCCTCACCGACGGCCAGCCGGGCGACAGCGGCTACCGCGTCGCCATCGCGCTCGACTCGATTCGCAGCGGCGCGACCGGGCTCGCCGCGCAGGTCTTCCAGATGGCCGAGGGGACGCACTGGACCGCGGCGCTCTCGCGCACGGGGAAGCTCAGCGGGCTCACCGCCGACAAGACCAACGAGGCGGTGGCGCAGATCGGCAGCACGCTCGCCACGTACTTCTTCCCGGCGCTCCCGGCAGGCGGTGCGAAGGCCGAGGCGCAGTGGACCCGGCGCGACACCACCCAGGTGCAGGCCGCGAGCTTCTCGCTCCAGGAGGCCACCACCGGCACCTACGTCGCGAGCGCGGCGCCCGAGACGGCGGGCCGGAAGACGCTCCGCATCACCGCGGACGTCGCCGTCGCGCAGACCGGCACCGGCCAGATGTCGGGCCAGCCGGTGCAGGTGCAGGGAAGCGGGAACCGGCACCAGGAGCACCTGCTCGACGTGGACGGCCGGCTGCTGCAGGCCACCGGGCGCGACTCGGTCGCGATGACCTACACCGTCCCGGCGATGGGGCAGTCGGTCCCCGCGGTGCAGGTGGGCAGCTTCACGCTGACGCCGGTGGGCGTGCCGGGGCGCTGAGCACCCGCCGGGCGCACCCTGAAGGCCGGTTCACGCGGTAGCGCCGGTGCGCTTCACGCGCCGGAGACGAAATTGCGACGGCCCGCTCGAGCAGAGCGGGCCGTCGGCGTTTCCGGAGCGTCGAGGTCACGGCCGGCCGAGGTCACGACTGGAGGACGCTCCGCCGTCAACTTGGAGCATGCCCTGGATGCATCGTACCGCACGCCGGCTCGCCGTCGCTTCCGTCCTCGCCGCGCTCCTCGGCGCCGCGGCGGCCCGGCGTGCCGCGGCGCAGGCAGCCGCGTGGCCGTCCGATGGCTGGATGGGCTACGTCGCGGGGACGCACGCGGGGACGGGGTTCGCCGAGCTGCTCGAGCGTTCGCTGGGCGGGAGCGCGGCGCTGCTGCACGGGACCGGGACGGCGCTCGAGTACGGCGTCGAAGCGTCCTACGAGCAGGCGGGGCCGCGCACGGACGAGCGGGTGCTCACCTTCTGCCGCGGCGATGCGCCGACCTGCCAGCCGCCCTGCACACCCGGCTCGCCCGGCTGCATCGAGGAGCGGAGCGAGTCCTACGTGGTCGCGGGAAAGCTGCAGCTCCTCGGCGTCGTGCGGCTGCACGCGACGCGCGGCGTGGTGCGGCCCTATGCCGAGACCGGGATGGGACCGTACGGCGTGCGCGCCCATACGCGGTTCGTCAGCGTCGTCAGCGGAGATCCCGACTTCGGCGGGAGCGTCTACGAGGATCGCCCCCTCAAGCTCGGCGTCGCGCTCGTGATGGGCGCGGGCCTCGAGGTCCCGCTCGGCCCGCGCGTCGCGCTCCTGGCGGGGGGCCGCCTCACGGGCCACCTGGGGACCGGGGTGCGGACGATCTATTTCTCGCAGGCCGTGGGAGTCCGCCTCCAATGATGCCGCGCCTGCCGATGCGCTCCCTCGCCGCGACGCTGCTCGCGGCCACGCTTCTCACGGGCCTCACCGGCTGCATGGGCTGGAGCCCGGCGGCCGTGCCGGCACCGGCCGCTGCCGCGGAGGCTGGCGGGGCCGCGCTCCGCAAGCCGAGCCGCGTGGTCGTGTGGCACGCGGGCAGGCGCACCGAGCTCGAGGGCGCCCGCTGGCTCGGCGATACTCTCGTCGGCCGCCCCCTCGCCGCGGTCGATTCCCCCCGCGCCGGCGAGCTCCGCCTCGCGCGCGCGACGATCGACTCGCTGCGGGTCCGGCGGCTCCGGCCGGTCGCCACCTTCGCCGCGGCGGCCGGCACGGTGGCGGGCGTCGGCGCGGCCGCGTTTCTCGCCGTCTTCATCGCGTTCATCACCTGCAACTGCGACTGATTCGTCGCCACCCCGGAGCCGAGATGCGGAATCTGGTCCGTACGTCGTTCGTCTTGCTACTTCTCTCGATCGCAGCCTCGCCCGCCGTGGCGCAGCGGCCGTGGGCGGCGGGGCTCGCCGCCGGGTGGTCGAGCGCCCGCGGCTACGACGCGCGCTGGGACGACGACGGGATCGTCTCGGTGCGCGGCGCGCTCTGGCGCCGGATCGGCTCCCGCCTCGATCTCGGCGCCGAGGGGGGGTGGCACCGATTCGGGCAGGAGACGTTCGTCTTCGAGTGCCGCGGCCCGCAGGACGGGTGCGTCGAGCCGCAGACCATCACGACCGAGCAGTCGAGCACGGCGTGGGATGCCTCGCTCGCGCTGCGCTGGCGGATCAGCGATGCGGGCGTCGTCCGCCCGCGCGCCACCTTCGGTCTCGGCGTCATCGAGCGGCGCGACGTGGACGAGGCGACGCGCCGCCGGCCCGACGGCACCATGATCGGCGGTCCCGACCGGTTCCCGAGCTCGACCTCGCTGCTGCCGCTCGCCGCTCTGGGCCTGGGGGTCGAGCTGGGCCCGCCGGGTGGCCGGGTCGCCTTCACCCTGGGCACCCGGCTCAATCTCACGTACGACGCCTACGACGGCACGCCGAGCGTGCCGCGGCTGGTGTCGCTGCTGGCGGGGGTGGCGCTGCGCTGATCACATGCTCGGCATCGGCACGTCGCTGTTCCAGATGTCGCGCATGACCTGCCAGCGGCCGTCCTGCTTGGCCCAGACCACGACGTACTTGCCGTGGTCCCGGATCTTGTCGCCGCCCTTCGGGTTGTCCTGCTCGTAGGTGTAGGTGCCGGTCTCGTAGGCCAGATCACCCGCCCGGGAGAAGTCGATGGTGGCCGGCTCGAAGGTGAGCTTCACTCCCGGCGCCGTGGCCATCGCCGCCCAGGTCTTCGCGATCGCCGCGCGGCCCTCGGCCTTATCCGCGTTGGGCGGCAGGGCCACCGCGTCGGCCGCGTACACGCGAGCGATGTAGGCCGTATCCCTGGCCGCGACCGCGGCGACCCACTTCCGGTCGATCTCGCGGATGGCGGCCGCGTCGGCTTTCCGGTCGGGCTTCGTGGAGTGGGAGGTGGCCGGCTTTGCCTGGGCGGCGAGGGCGGTGGGGAGGGTGAGCAGGACGAGCGCGGCGAGGCGCGTAGGACGGGAACGCATACGACCTCCGAGCTGGGTGCCGGTACCTTGGGTGTCAGGGATTGAACGGACGAGCCCCCGGAATCTCGAGTGGATCCCGGGGGCTCGCTGCTATCGCCCTAGCACCCAACACCCAGCACCTAGCACCTGCCGTTCAGTCCACCAGCCGGAGCGGCATCACCAGCGTCAGGTAGCTCGCCGGGTCGTCCCAGCCCACCGGCTCGCAGGTGGCGGCGCGCTCGGGGGCCTTGAAGGTCAGCCGGACCTCGTCGGTGGGGATGAACTTCATGATCTCGAGCAGGTAGGCGGCGTTGAAGCCGATCTCGAGCGGGTCGCCGTCGTAGGTGACGGTGAGCTCCTCCTGCGCCTCGCCCAGGTCGGGCGTCTGGACGCTGAGCTTGCAGTTGCCGCCGGCGAAGGCCATGCGGATGCGGTGCGTCTGGTCGCTGGCGACGATGCTCATGCGGCGGAGCGCCGACGTGAGGGCCGCCTTGTCGGCGGTCGCCTGCTTGTCGTTCTCGCGCGGGATGACCTGCTCGTAGTTCGGGTACGGCCCCTCGATGAGCCGGGTGTAGATCTGGGTCGCCGCGGAGCGGAAGCCGAGGTGGTTCTCGCTCTTGGCGATCTCGACCTCCTCGCCCGACTCGAAGAGGCGGCGGATCTGCTCGAGCGCCTTCGGCGGGACGATGAGGTCGGCCTGGGCGCCGGCGCCGGCGGTCACGGGCACGTCCATCCGGGCGAGCCGGTGGCCGTTGGTGGCGACCATGCGCATCCGGTCGGGCCGCAGCTCCCAGAGCACGCCGTTGAGGATCGGGCGGCTCTCTTCGGTGCTCGCCGCGAAGGCGACGTGGGCGATGAGCTTCTGGAGGTCCTGCGCGGTGGAGCGCCAGGCGCCGTCGAACTTGACGGCGGGGAAGGCGGGGAACTCCTCGCGCGGCAGCCCCAGGAGCTTGAACTTCGACCGGCCGCACTCGATCGTGACCCGCTGCTCGCCGGCGGCGGTGATGCGGATGGCCGCGCTCGGCAGCTCGCGCACGATCTCGAGGAGCTTGCGCGCCGGCAGCGTGATCGCCCCCTCCTGGTCCACCGAGGCCTCGACCGTGGTGCTCACGGCGATGTCGAGGTCGGTGCCCGAGAGGCGGATCCCGTCCCGCGTCGCCTCGACCAGGATGTTCGACAGCACGGGGAGGGTGGTCTTCGACGGCACGCTCGCCGCGACCGCGACCAGGCCCTTCTGGAGTTGCTCACGCGTGATAGTGAACTTCATCCGCTCCTCGATCCGCTCCTGCCTGCGGGTGATGATCCCACCGATCGGCCCGGCCGATCTGCGGTGCGATCCAATGCGCGTCCACAGCTACTGAACTAGAACCAACCGGTAATTGAAATACCTAGCAGCCGTAGTAGAGGCTCTGGAAATGTGGACCGGCGCGGCAACTCGCGCCCCGACCACCGACTACGGCGTTTTCCGCTGTTCACACCCTGTGCAGGGTGGGGAAGACCGCGGCGATTTCTCCCCGCTTTTCCCCGAGCGCGCACGTTCCACACATCGGGATTTCCGCCCTGGGGAAAAGCGCGTGGAGGAACGGCCTAACCCGCCACCAATTCCTGCTTCGCGTGCTCCACCCGCTCGCGGAACTGCCGGTCGCGGCTCATCTGCTGCTGGACCTTGTCGACCGAGTGGATCACGGTCGAGTGGTCGCGCCCGCCGAAGGCCTGGCCGATCTCGACGAGCTGCATCTGCAGGAGGTCGCGCGCGAGATACATGGCGATCTGGCGCGGGACGGTGAGCGTCTTGATCCGCGCCTTGGAGCGGAGCCCCTCGGGCGTCACCCCCCAGCGCCGGGCCACCACCTCCTGCACCCGGTGAATCGTGGGGAGCGCCCGCTGGCCGTTGCCGGCGCCCTCCTCGGCGGGGCGGATCTTGTCCGAGAGCGCCTCGCGGGCCAGCTCGATCGAGATCTCCCGGTGCTTCAGGCTCGCGTAGAGCAGGAGCTTGATGATGCACCCCTCGAGCTCCCGCACGCTCGTCCGCACGTGCTCGGCCATGAAGCGGAGGACGTCGTCGGGGATCGTCGTCTCGAGGTGGTCCTGCGCCTGCTTCTTCTGGAGAATGGCGATCCGGTGCTCGAGGTCGGGCTGGCCGACGTCGCAGACCATCCCCCACTCGAACCGGCTGACGAGCCGGTCCTCCAGCCCCGGGATCTCCTTCGGGGGCCGGTCGCTGGTGAGGACGATCTGCTTCTTCCCTTCGTAGAGCGCGTTGAAGGTATGAAAGAACTCCTCCTGCGTCATCTCCTTGCCTTCCAGGAAATGCACGTCGTCCACCAGGAAGAGATCGACGTCCGACCGGTAGCGCCGGCGGAACTCGGGCATCGTCCGGCTGTGGATGCTCTCGATGACGTCGTTGATGAACTGCTCGGCGCCGATGTAGAGCACCCGCGTGTTGGGCTCGCGGGCGAGGACCGCGTGGGCGATCGCCTGCATCAGGTGGGTCTTGCCCAGCCCGGTCTGGCCGTAGATGAAGAGCGGGTTGTAGGTCTTCCCCGGGCTCACCGCCGCCGCGTGTGCCGCGGCCGCAGCCAGCTCGTTCGACTTGCCGATGACGAAGGTGTCGAAGGTGTAGCGCTCGTTGAGCGGCTGGCTGTGGGAATTACCCTGCCGGCCCGCCCCGTCGCCCCCGGCGCCCGCCGCGGGGGGCGGCGCCTGGACGAAGAAGTCCATCTGGGGCCGCTTGGTGCGGTCCTCCTGGACGCGGAAGACCACGCTCGTCGGCCGCCCCATGATGGGCTCGGCGAGGCGGGAGAGCAGATCGGCGTGCTTCGATTCGTTCCATTCGACCGCAAACTGGTCGGGCGCGCCGACGACCAGCCGCCCCTCGTCGAGGGCGATCGGGTCGGCGGGCTCCAGCCAGGTCTTGATGGTCTGAGCGGAAAGCTCCTGGTGCGCAGCCTCCAGAATGCGCTTCCAGGCCTCCTTGGCGGACAGCTGCATCGATCTCGCAAAACGGAAGGAGATTTACAAGGGCGAGAGAACGTACCGGCGGGGTGTGGAAAAGTCCAGAGGCCGGCCCCGGCGGCCGCCGTCCCGCCCTCAACCACCTTCTCATCCCTCTTGACCAAACCCCGCATCCCCGGCTAGCTTCCCGGGCTCATTCGGGAGTCCCTTCAGGAGCCAAGTCATGAAGCCGTCGTATCGTCCGCGCAATCGGCGCCGCATCAACAAGCACGGGTTCCGCGCCCGCATGGCCACCCGCTGGGGCCGGGCCGTTCTTTCGCGTCGCCGCAAGAAGGGGCGTAAGCGGCTCGTGGTGTCGCTCCCCTCGAAGCACGGCGGCAGCTGAGCTGACGCCGCCGGAGCCGCACGGCTCGGAGCCGCCGGGCGACGCGCCGCAGGACGGCGCGTCGCCGGAGCGGCTGCCGCGGGCCCGACGGCTCGCGCGCGCGTCGGACATCCGTCGGTGTCTCGCCCGAGGGCGGCGCCGGCGGAGCGAGCATCTCGAGATGATCTGGGCCGACAACTCGGTGGGCCATCCGCGCATGGGATTGATCGTGCCGAAGTTCCGGCACTCCGCGGTGGCCCGCAATCGTTTGCGGCGGCGCCTGCGCGAGCTCTGGCGCCGCGAGGTCCAGCCGGTGCAGCCCGCCGGCGATCTGCTGATCCGCGCCCGGCGCGAGGCGTACGCCGCCTCCTTCCCGGCGCTCCGCGCCGAGGTCCTCGCCTGGCGCGACGGGGCCATGCCGCGCTCCCGGCCGCGTGCCCGATGACCGCCGCGCCTCCGCCTCGCGCCGGGCGGCGCTCTCCGCTCGCCCTCCTCTTCATCGCCCTCGTGCGGGGCTACCAGAAGTTCATCTCCCCGGCGCTGCCGCCGAGCTGTCGCTTCTATCCGTCGTGCTCGCAGTACGCCCTCGAGGCGGTGCGCAAGCACGGCGCCCTGCGCGGCGGCTGGCTGGCGCTGCGCCGGCTGTCGCGCTGCCATCCGTTCAATCCGGGCGGCGTGGATCCCGTCCCGTGACTTCCCCTCTCCCCTCAGTGAGCTAGGCGCATGGACCGTCGTGCCATCTGGGCGATCATCCTGATGATGCTGATCGCCGTCGTCCCCTCGTTCTTCCTCAAGAAGCCGCCGGCGAAGCCCGCCGCGAAGCCGGCGGCCGCCGTCGTGGATTCGGCGGGACGGCGGGACGGCGGGACGGCGGGAGCCGATTCCCTGGCGCGGACGGACTCCGGCGCGCCGGTCGCCGCTTCCGCCCCTGCCGCCGGCCCGCCGGCCCGCCGGCCCGCCCAGGACAGCGCGACGGCGGCCGCCGGCCCGGAAGACACGATCACCGTCCGCTCCGGCCTCTACACCTACGCCGTGAGCACGCGGGGCGCGCGGCTCGTCGCGGCGCGGATGCACGACTACCAGTCGACGGCGCCGGGCGAGCACGGCCAGCCGGTCGAGCTCGTGCGCCGGGGCGACGACGTGCTGGCGCCGGCGGTGGTGGTGGGCGCGGGCGGGCGCGACACCGTCGCGTTCGAGACGTGGCGCTTCGAGCCCTCGACCACCGGCACGCTCGACGCCACGGCGCAACCGCAGTCGCTCACGCTGCGGGCGAGCCGCAACGGGATCGGGGTCGAGCTCACCTACACCTTCCGTCCCGGCGACTACCGCATCGGCGTCGCGGGCCGCGTGAGCGGGCTGGGCCAGGACGGCGGCCTCCTGCTCGTCTCGCTGGGCGACGGCGTGGCCAACACCGAGGCGGACACGGTGGACAACCACCGCGCCTACGCCTTCGTCACCAAGAACGGCGGGGCCGAGCGCACCGACTTCGCCAAGCTCGACGCCGGCGAGCGGCGCGTGGTGGACGGGCCCTTCGAGTGGGTGGCGGTCAAGTCGAAGTACTTCGTCAACGCCCTCCTCGCCTTCGACACGACGAGCGCGAAGCCGGCGCCGGGCCGCATCGGCGGCGTCGTCGCCACGGCGCCGGCCTCGGCCGGGAAGCACCCCACGGCGGTGCACGTGCGCGCCGGGATCCCGCTCATGGCGAGCGGCGAGTTCGCCTACCAGGTGTACGCGGGGCCGATGGAGTACGGGATCCTCTCGAAGATCGGCCACGACTTCGACGACGTGAACCCGTACGGCTGGCCCGGCTTCCGCACCGTCATCCGCTTCTTCGCGGTGCCGGTGCGCGCGCTGCTCGTCTGGATGCACGAGCACCTGGCGCTCCCCTACGGGCTCGTCCTGATCGTCTTCGGCATCCTGGTGCGCGTGCTGCTCTGGCCGCTCAACTCCAAGGCGATGCGCAGCCAGATGGCGATGCAGGCGATCCAGCCCGAGCTGAAGCGGATCCAGGAGAAGTACTCCGCCGACCCGCAGCGCCAGCAGCAGGAGATGTTCAAGCTCTACAAGGAGCACAACGTCAACCCGCTCGGCGGCTGCTGGCCGATGCTCCTGCCGATGCCGGTGCTGCTCGCGCTCTTCTTCGTCTTCCAGTACTCGATCGAGCTGCGCGGGACGCCCTTCCTGTGGGTGCCCGACCTCTCGCGTCCCGACCCGCTCTACATCATCCCCGTGGTGATGGCGCTCTCGATGTTCCTCCTGAGCAAGGTCGGCCAGATCGGGATGCCGGCGAACCCGCAGGCGAAGATGATGACGTACGTCATGCCGGTCATGATGCTCGTCTTCTTCTATCGCTTCGCCGCCGGGCTCAACCTCTACTACGCCGTGAGCAACATCGCGAGCATCCCGCAGCAGTGGATGCTGGCCCGGGAGCGCCAGCGGCGCGACGTGCGGCAGATCGTGGAGGTGAAGACGAAGGCGGCGGCGAAGAGGTAGGCCTGCTCTCCGATTCCATCGCCGCCCTCGCCACGGGGCCGGGCCGCGCGGCGCTCGCGGTGGTGCGGCTCGACGGCCGTGGCGCGTTCGAGGTGGCGGCGCGGGTGATCCCCGGCTTCCGCGCCGACCGGCCGCGGCGCGCCACGCTCGCCACCTTCCGCGACGCCGCGGGCCGGGCGATCGACCGCGGGCTCTACACCGTCTTTCCCGCGCCCCACAGCTACACCGGGCACGACCTGGTCGAGCTGGCCTGCCACGGCGGGCTCGCCGTGGTGGGGCAGCTCCTCGCCGCGCTCCACGCCGCCGGGGCCCGGCCCGCGGCGCCGGGGGAGTTCACCCGCCGCGCCGTCCTGAACGGCAAGCTCGACCTCGTGCAGGCCGAGGCGGTGGGCGACCTGATCGATGCGACGGCGCCGCGGCAGACCCGCGCCGCGCTCGCCCGACTCGAGGGCGGGCTCTCGCGCCGGCTCGCCGAGCTGCGCGAGGCGCTGGTCGAAGCCCAGGCACTCCTGAGCTACGAGATCGACTTCCCCGAGGAGGACGACGGCCCCGTTCCCGCCGCGACGATCCGCGCCGGGCTCGAGGCGCTCGCCGCCCGGCTCGATCGCCTGCTCGCGAGCGCCCCGGCCGGCGAGCGGCTCCGCGCCGGCGCCCTCGTCGTCCTCGCCGGGCGGCCCAACGCCGGGAAGTCCTCCCTCTTCAACGCCCTCCTCGGCACCGACCGCGCGCTCGTCACCGAGATCCCCGGCACCACCCGCGACGCGGTCGAGGCGGCCACGAGCTTCGACGGCTGGCCCGTCCGCCTCGCCGATACCGCCGGCATCTGGGACTCGCCCGACCGGATCGACCGGATGGGCATCGAGGTGAGCCGCCGCTGGCTCGCCGCCGCCGACCTGGTGCTCCTCTGCGTCGAGTCCGGCCGCCCGCTCGCGCCCGACGAGGCGGCGATCCTCACCGACCACCCCGCGCTGCTGGTGCGCACGAAGGCCGACCTGCATCGAGACATCTGCGATGCCGGCCAGAACGGCGTGCCGGTTTCGGTCGTCACGGCAGAAGGGCTCGCCCACCTCCGGGCGGCGGTCGTCGCGCGGGTGTTCGAAGCCGGGCTCTCGGCCACGGACGTCGAGCAGGCGGTCGCCCACGAGCGCCACCGGCAGGCGCTCGCCACCGCCCGGGCGGAGGTCGCCGACGCGCTCGGCCACATCGGCGCGACCGGTGACGCCGTCCTGGCATCCCACCACCTCCGCCTCGCCGCGACCGCGCTCGACGAGCTGGTCGGCGCGATCGACGTCGAGCAGATCCTCGACCGGGTGTTCGGGAGCTTCTGCGTGGGGAAGTGACGGGGAGCATGGACGGGAGGACGGGAAGACGGTAGGACGGGAGGTGGGTAACGGAGCACACCTGCCGTTCTCCCGTCCTCCCGTCCTCACGGAGCTCCCGTGTCCGACCCCGAACCCAAGGCGCCTCCCCGACCCCCTACCCGCTCCGCCCGCCGGCCCGAAGCCAGCACCCGGCTCTCGGCGGTCCAGATCCACGACAACGTGCTCGCGGGGGCGGAGAAGGAGCTGGAGCGCTCCTCGTTCTCGCTCTTCTTCTCCTCGCTCGCCTCGGGGCTCGCGATCGGGTTCAGCTTCCTCGTGGGCGGCTACCTGATGACGCTGGTGCCCGACGGCTGGGGAATGGCGGCCGCCGCGGCCGCCTATCCCATCGGGTTCATCTTCGTCATCATGGGCCGGAGCGAGCTCTTCACCGAGAACACCCTCACCCCCGTGCTCGCCGTCCTCGACCGGCGCGACCTCCAGAGCTTTCTCGGCATGCTCCGCCTCTGGGGGATCCTCCTCGTCGGCAACCTGCTCGGCACCTTCATCTACGCGTGGGTAGTAGCACGGACCACGGCGCTCGCGCCGGAGCTCCATCCCGAGCTCCTGAAGCTCGCCGGGCACGCCACCGCGGGCGGCTTCGGCGACATCCTCTACAAGGCGGTCTTCGCCGGCTGGCTCATCGCGCTCCTCACCTGGCTGCTGGCCGCCACGGTGGACACCTTCGCCCAGCTCACGCTCATCTGGATCTGCACGGCGGCGATCTCGGCCCTGGGATTCCGCCACGCGGTGGTCGGCTCGGTCGAGGCCTTCTACCGCGCCTTCCGCGCCGGTGACTACGGCTGGGGCCACGCCTTCGGCGACTTCGTCGTCCCCGCCGTGATCGGCAACGCGATCGGCGGCGTCCTCCTCGTCGCCCTCCTCAACTACGCCCAGGTCCGCCCCGAGCGCCCGCCGAGCGCGCAGTCGGACGGGGAGTGAGGCGGGGCCGGCGCCGCGCCGCTCACACGGACACGTCGTCGCCCGCGCGGCGGTACGGCTCGAGCTCGGCGCGGCGGCAGCGCACGCGCGGGTGGGCGGGGTCGGAGAGGTCGACGAGGTGCCAGGGGATGCGGTACTCCCAGCGCAGCCGCTTCGCGAGGCCGCCCAGGTGCTTGAACGGCGTCGTGCCGCCGGCCCAGGCGCCGAGGCGCTCGAGAAGCGCCGCGGGACCGACGACGAATTCCTCCACGATGCACTCGAGATCCTGCCGTTCGGCGTGGATCTCCTCGATCCGGCCGACGGCCGCGCCGGCGGCGTCGCGGACGCGGCGGCCGGCGAGCAGCTCGACGCGGACCTCGCGGGTCGTGGGGTGGCCATGCGCCGTCACTCGTCCTCCTTCCGCGCGCCGGCGCCGGGGAGGTGCCGGATGAACCTGGCATAGAGCCAGCGATCCAGATCGAGCACGTGCGACTCCGCGCGATCCGCATCCAGGTGCAGATCGAGGTCGATGCGGCGCACCTTCGTCCACGCGAACCGTACCGGTTCCGGCCGCCCCGCGCCCCAACGCTCGGCGAGCCGCCGAGCCCAGCGCCCCAGACGCGCGCTCAGGCGCGCGGCGAGCGTGGTGGCGCCGAGCTCGACGTAGACGGCGCGCGGCGGCTCGCCCTCGCGCAGCTCGAGCGCGAGGCCGTCCACCCGGCCCAGCACGTGGACGTCGCGGTCGAAGACGCGCTGGTCGAGCACGTCGCGCACGAGGCGCAGCGGCCGCTCGGCGTCGGGGCCCGACACGTCAGCGCCCTCCCACGTCAGCTTCCTCCGAGGAGCTGGAGCGGGATCGCCACGACGGCGACGACGCCGGCGAGCAGCGTGATCACCGCGACGGTGAGGTTGCCCGCCCAGCCGTTGCCGTACTCGCGCACGTACATCCTGTCGTTCATGAGCACGAGGAAGGGGAGCACGATGAGCGGCAGCGAGGCGGCGGTGAGCGCCATCGAGAAGAGCGTCACCTTGAGCGGATCGAGCCCGAGCGCGATGGGCAGCGCCGCGAGCGGGAGGAGGAGCGTGTAGACGGTGCTGAAGCGCGCGTCGGCCGCGGGCGCCTGGTCCTTGCTCCAGCGCCAGCCGAGTCCCTGGCCCACGGTGTAGGCCGCCGAGAGCGCGAGCTCGAGCCCGGCGCCGAAGCAGGCGATGGCGAGCGAGGCGACGAAGAGCCAGAACCCCGTGCGCCCGAACACCTCGGGCAGCAGCAGCGCGATCTGCTCGTAGCGGTCCACCTGCAGGTCGAGCGGATGGAAGATCATCGCCGCCACGATGAGCGCGCCGAGCGCGACGGTGGCGCCGAAGCTCATGCCGACGCCGGCGGTGAGGCGGTTGATCCCGAGGTGGCTCACGTCCCAGCCGCCCTCGATCGCGCCCGAGGAGTAGAAGACGACGAGGTAGGGGCTGATCGACGCGCCGATGATGCTCACCGCGGTGAACCAGTAGTGCGCCGGCTGTTCCGTCGGCAGGCTCGGCAGGAGTCCGCGGGCGACGTCGCCCCAGGGCGGATGCAGCACGAGGGCGGCGACGAGAAAGGCGGCGGTGACGAGTCCCAGCACGCCGACGCCGTTCTCGATGAAGCTGAAGCTCCCCTTCCAGAGGGCGAGCCACGAGACCACCGCCACGAGGAGCGCCCACCAGCGGAACGACGCGCCGGTGGCGAGCTGGAGCGCGAGCGCCACGCCGCCCAGCTCGGAGGCGAGGACGAGGTAGATGACGAAGAGCGAGATGCCGGCGAGGAGCGCGTAGAAGCGGAAACCGAACCGGTCGCGGATCGCGTCGAGGACGGTGTGCTGGCTGATCGCGGCGAACCGCCCTGCCATCTCCGCGAGCGCGGCGAGACAGACGGCGCCGAGGACGAGCGCCCAGCCGAGCTGAAAGCGGTAGGAGGCACCGGCCTGGACGGCGGTGGCGAGTGAGCCGGCCTCGAGAAAGCCGCCGATCCCGGTGAGGATGCCGAGCGCGACCTCGAGCCACCTGGGCTTGCCGCTGCTCACGGCGCGCTCACGGCGTGGTCACCGGGCGCTCACCGGGGACTCACGCGCTCGCGGAGCCGCCGCGTCGCCGCGGCGAGCCGGGCGGAGCGGCTCGCGAGCCCGGTCGCCGCGGCGCGGTCGCCCGAGCGGGCTGCCTGGCCCAGTCGGTCGGCGAGGGCGGCGCTGGCGGCGGCGTGGTCCAGGGCGGTGTCGCGGATGTCTGCCGGGGCGTGCTGCCAGATGGGCCGGCGCGCGATGCGCCGGAGTGACTGGCCCGCGATCCGGCTCATCTGGATGGCGTAGCCATCGGGGAGACTTCCGTCGCCCCACTGCCTGGCCGTGAGCTCGGTGGTCCGGGTCGCGGAGGCGATCCGCTCGAGCTGCTCGCCGAGCTGCTCGCCGAGCTGCTGCGGCGGCGACGGCCCGCAGGCCGCGAGTCCCGCGGCCACCCCCGCCCAGAGCCACCTCGCACTCACGTCCGCCTCCCGGTCCCGGCCTGCCTCGATCCTAAGTAGAAGCAGGGACCGACGTGGTGACTGGCCTCACGTGACCTCAGTAGCTACGTGAGGTGACGCAATGCAAGGGTTTGGGAAACCGCAGGATACAAAAGGCCCCGGCGTCGTGGGGGACCGGGGCGAGCGGGGCTGGAGCAGGGGTGATGGTGCCGTGCTGGCGACATCGTGTCGCGTGTCTGTCGCTCCTGTGGTCCAGCTCAGGCCGTCTGGATTCCCACCGCCGCCGACTCGGCGCTCTGGAAATCCTGCACCGGCGCGCGCAGCGCGGCCGCGATCCCGCGCTCGGCCACCAGCGGCTCGGCCATGCGGTAGCCCAGGTAGTAGCCGGCGCGCTCGGGGATCACCCGGCCGGCGACGAGCCGGGCGCTCGGGCTCATTCCGCCCGAGAGGTAGCGGAGCCGGAGCCCCAGGCCCGCGCTGTCGAGGTCGGGCTCGACGACGCGGCGGAGGAAGCTCTCCATCTCGCGGAGCCGGTGGTACTGGCGACGCGGGTAGCCGAAGTAGTCGGCCGGATCGTGTCCCGGCGCGACCGCCATGGCGGCGTGCACCGCGAGCCCCTCGTTGAGGAGCAACTCGCGCAGCGAGGCGCGGCTGCCGGTCGCCCAGTAGTCGTAGTAGCCGGCGTGCTCGGCCACGAGCCGGCGCAGATCGCTCTGGCTTTCGCCGCTCGTGTAGCGCACCGTGTGCGCGAGCTCGTGCGCGACCCAGAGCGGGATGAGCTCGTGGCTCAGGCCCATGCCGTAGGTCTCCGGATTCACCCGCCCCGTGAAGTGCTCGATGCAGACGAACGCGACGCCGCGGCCGCCGACGACCAGCTCGCCGGCGTTCGCGCCGCCCATGCCGACCATGAGGTAGGTGTCGGTGGGCCGGTCGAGCTGCAGCACCTCGTGCGCGCGGCCGATCGCGTCCTCGACCAGCGGCACGAGGTCCACCGCCTTCACGAGCGCCTCGAGATCGCTCCGGTCGGCGCGCAGCGCGTTGGCGACGACCTCCGCCGCGTGCGAGCTCTCCGGATCGAGCACGTAGTTGCGCCAGTAGGCGTCGAGGATGGCGCGATGGCTCTCGTGATACTGCCGGTAGGCGCGCTCGCGATCGCTGTCGCGCAGCACCGCGAGGAATTCCGGAATCAGGTTGATCAGCACGCGGCAGAATATCGCGCGCGCGGCGGCGGACGCAAGGTGGCCCGCGTCAGCGGCGACTCGCCTGCGCGTCCGCGTCGGCGTCCGCGTCGGCGTCGGCGCCCGCGAGCTCCAGCCGCTGGTAGCGCGTCGTGTAGGTGGTCGGCTGCCAGCCGCGCAGGCGGAGGCTGTAGGCCGTCGTGCTGCGCGTGAACCAGATGAAGACGTTGGCCGCCTGGTCGAAGACACGCGCGTCGGCCTCGCGCAGCAGCGCCGCGCGGCGCGCGGGATCGGCCTCGCGGCGCTCGAGATCGATGAGACTGTCCGCCACCGGGTCCCGGAAGCCGCCCGAGTTGCCGGCCGCGCCCGCGGTGGCGCCGTAGTAGAGCGGGTGGAGCATGGCGTCGCCGTCGGCGTAGTCGGCGGCCCAGTTCTCCAGCACGAGATCGGCGCGCCCGTCGGCCAGCGCGGCCGCGGCGTCGGACGCCTCGTGGTACTCGACCGTGAGCCCGACGGCGGTGAAGTAGTCGCGGATCAGCCGGCC
The DNA here is from genome assembly GCA_035760645.1 of Gemmatimonadales bacterium. Lineage (GTDB taxonomy): Bacteria > Gemmatimonadota > Gemmatimonadetes > Gemmatimonadales > GWC2-71-9 > DASSTY01. The sequence continues at coordinate 9,900 of DASTSO010000017.1, read as the reverse complement.
GAGCTGCGAGCGATAGACGCCGCGCCGGGGGGCGAGCGCGTAGAGCCGGAGGGGCCGGTGCAGCGGATAGCCGCCCTCGGCGAGGAGCCGCCGGGCGAGCGCGGGGTCGAAGCCGTAGGGCGCGCGCGCCGCGCCCGCGGCGGCACCGGTGAGGCTGTCGAGGCCCGCGCCGCCCGGGAGCTGCGGCGGGATCGCGCCGGTCGCGGGAGCGAGGGCGCGCTCGGGGAAGGTGCGCACGAGCCGCTCGACGTCGATCGCGTGGTTGAGCGCGCGCCGCACGCGCACGTCGCGGAAGACCGGCTCGCGCAGGTTGATGACCAGCCGCGTGAGCCCGTGGCCCGACCCGCTGAGATAGCCCACGTCGCCGCTCGCGGCGACCGCCGCCTGTGCCTGGACCGCGACCGGGTTGGCGAAGTCGAGCCAATGCGTGCGGAACGCCGCGAGCTGGAGACTGTCGGGCACGGCGCGCATGACGACCGAGTCGAGGCGTGGCGGCGCGCCCCAGTAGCCGTCGTGGCGCGCGAGCCAGATCTCGTCGTCGGTGTTTGGCCGCCCGCGCACCCAGCGCCAGGGGCCGGTGCCGAGCGGATGCCCGGCGTCGGCCGCGCGCGCGCCGACGAAGGTGGACTGCAGCGACAGGAGGGCGGGGAAGAGCACCAGCGGCTGGGTGAGCCGCACCTCGAGCGTCGAGTCGTCCACCACGCGCAGCCCCGTCACCCGCGGCGCCTTGCCGCGGGAGAAGGCCTCCGCGCCTTCGATCGGGTCGAGCATGTAGGGATGCGTCTCCGCGCCGGGCGGCTCGCGCAGCGCCGCCTCCCACGCGCGCACCACGTCGGCCGCGCCGAAGGGAGTGCCGTCGTGAAAGCGCACGCCCCGCCGCAGGTGGAAGCGGAAGGTGCGTGCGTCGGCGCTGATGTCCCAGTGGGTCGCGAGCATCGGCCGGATGTTGCCGGCGGGGTCGGCCTGCGTGAGCCCCTCGTAGACCAGGTCCGCGAAGCGCGCCACGCTCAGCGACGCCGCGTCCACCAGCCGGAAGCTGCTCACCGGCTCGGCCACGCCCACGCGCACCGTCGGCGAGTCGGCGGGTTGGCGCGGGAACTCCCGGCCGCACGCCCCGAGGGGGGCGAGCGCGAGGGCCGCGCCGAGCCGGAGTCCGGCGGCGCGCGGAAGGCTGCGAAGGTGTGAAGGCATGGACGCGGGGTGCGAGGCCCGGCCCGGGGGAGGGCTGCGGGTGCGGGGGAGAATAACAGGTCGCAGGTGCTAGGTGTTAGGTGCTAGGGGCTAGGGGCTAGGGGCTAGGGGCTAGGGGCTCCGAAATATTGCGCCCCTCCGATCCCGGCGATCGGAGGGCCGCTCCACATCGGGACACCCTAGCCCCTAGCCCCTAGCCCCTAATGGGCTTCGCCCTTCTTCCGCCGGCTGACCTCGTCGAGGAAGCGCCGTTCGGCGGGGGTGAGCGAGGCGATGCCCTTTTCGCTGATCTTGTCGAGGACCCGGTCCACCTCGGCGGCCACCGGATCGGCGTCGATGCGGCGGCGGGGGCGCATCGGGGTGACCGGGGTGACGCGGGCGGGCTCGGGGTCGCGGGCGCCGGTCTGGACCATGACGACCCGCTCGACGGTGCCGCTGCCCGGGGTGGCGACGACGGGGCCGCGCTGCGAGATGCTCTGGAGCCGGAAGAAGAGGTAGCCCGCGATCGCGCCGCCGATGTGCGCCACGTGCGCCACACCCGGCGCCCAGCCGACCAGCCCGGCCACGAAGTCGAAGGCGACGAGCAGCGCCACCAGCGTCTTGGCCTTGAGCGGGATGGGAATCGGGAAGACCAGCACCTCGGCCTCGGGCCAGAACATCGCGAAGGCGACGGCGACGCCCAGCACGGCGCCCGAGGCGCCGATGAACGGGCCGACGTGCGTGAGCTGGGCCAGCCCCAGGGCGAAGAGCGCGGCACCCAGGCCGCAATAGAGGTAGAAGAGGAGGAACTGGCGGCTCCCCATCCGGCTCTCCACCGGCGAGCCGAACATGAAGAGCGCGAGCATGTTGCCCGCCAGGTGCAGGATGCCCCCGTGGACGAACATGTAGGTGAGCACGGTCCACGGCCGGGCGAGCCCGACGGCCGGATCGAACGCGCCGAGGCCGGCCACCGACGCTGGCGTGAAGATCGTCAGCGACAGCAGCAGCACGACGGCGTTGGCGGCGATGAGACGGCCGACCCAGGGGGTCAGACGGGGAACTGGCAGCATGTTCATCGGTCGGGCGCCCTCACTGCGACGGGCGCAGCCACTGCGCCCTGCATCTCTACGTAACGCTCAGCTGCCCCTGCCGGGGTTCCCCGCCCGCTCGGTGCTATCGGCCGCTCCGGGATCCCGGGCCGTGGTGGGTGGCGGCGCGGGCCGAGCGGCAGATGCGGTCGCACAGCTCGGGAAACTCGATGCCCACCGCGCGCGCGCTCTGCGGGAGCAGGCTCGTGGCGGTCATGCCGGGCAACGTGTTCACCTCTAAACAGAAGAATTCGCCGGCGGCTGTCAAGCGAAAGTCGACGCGCGAATACCCCCCCAACTTGAGCGCCTCGTGGGCCAGCACGCCCAGGCGCTGGCATTCGGCGGTGAGGGCGGGGGCGAGGTCGGCCGGGAAGATCTCCTGGCTCATCCCCGGCGTGTACTTGCACTCGTAGTCGAAGATCTCCTTCGACGGGATGATCTCCCCCACCGCGAGCGCCCGGCCCTCGAGAATGCCCACCGTGAGCTCCCGCCCCGGCACGAAGCGCTCGATCATGATCTCGTCGTCGTAGCGCCCGGCCTCGGCGAGGGCGGCCGCGTAGTCCCCGGGCCGCTTCACCACGGTGAGCCCCACCGTCGAGCCCTCCTTCGAGGGCTTCACCACCGCCGGCCACCCAAGCTGGGCCTCGACCAGCTCCGGCGCTGCGGGCGCCATCACCCAATCGGCGGTCGGGACCCCCGCCTGCCGGAAGAGCCGCTTGGAGACGTCCTTGTCCATCGCCATCCCGCTCCCGAGCCGGCCGCTCCCGGTGTAGGGGACCCCGACCATCTCGAGCAGCGTCTGGATCGAGCCGTCCTCGCCCCGGCCGCCGTGGAGGCAGAGGAAGACGACGTCCGCCTCCCGTACCACGGGAATTGCCGAGAGGCCCGAGAGCAGGATCCCGCGCTCGAGCTCCCGCAGGTGCTCGATCGAGGGCGGGGCGGTGCCGACCCCGCCGGCCAGCATCGTCGGCTCGTCCGACTCGGGGATGTAGCCGCGGGCGGTGTCCACCACCGCCACCGCGTGGCCGACCTGCCGGAGCGCCGCGACGACCTGCACCGCGCTCGCCAGCGCCACGTCGCGCTCGCTGCTGGTTCCGCCGGTGAGAACGGTGACCTTCACTGCGGGGTCTCCTGGGGTTCGTTGGTGTGTGGCGGAATTCCGATGTACCTGGGACTGGTCGGGGGTGCCCCCTCCGGGGCTGGAGGCGGTGGCCAACGCCCCTGCGGCCCCACCCCCACCTTCGACGCACGAGAACCGTAATGGACAACGCGGAGGGTCGTGGGACTGGTCGGGGGTGCCCCCGGAGGGGCGTTGGCCACCGCCTCCGTCCCCTGCGGCCCCACCCCCACCTTCGACGCCCAACGCGATCTTCACATATCCAACAGCAAGCTCACCGCGTCCCGATCATCTGCTGCAGGATGTCGTACCGGCTCACGATCCCGATGAGCCGCCCCTCTTTCTGCACGAGCGTGGCCGGGCTCTCGCGGGTGAGCATCTGGGCGACGCGCTCCACCGGCTGGGTGGCCTCGACCACCGGGAAGGCGGGCTCCATCACCTCGCGCACCGGGCGGTCGAGGAGCGCGGGCTGCGCGAGGGCCTTGGTCATGAGCGTGCTCTCGACGAGCGAGCCGACGCAGCGGCCGTCCTCCAGCACCGGGAGCTGGCTCACCTGATACGTGCTCATCAGCGTGAGCGCCTGGCGCACCGCCGAGGCCGGGGCGACGCTCACCAGCGGCGGCGCGTCGGCCGAGCGGCGCGAGGCGAGGAGCTGCTCGACCGTCACCGTCGGCTTCTCCAGGAGCTGGTTCTCCTCCATCCACTCGTCGTTGAAGAGCTTCGAGAGGTAGCGCTCGCCGGTGTCGCAGAGAATGGTGACGACGCACGCCTCGGGGTCGTCGAGCTCGCGCGCGAGCTCGAGGGCGAGGTGCACGTTGAGCCCCGCGCTGCCGCCGACGAGCATGCCCTCCTCGCGCGCGATGCGGCGCGCCATGAGCATCGCGTCCTTGTCGCTCACCTGGCGCCACTCGTCGACGACGTCCCACCACACCGTCGAGGGCACCTTGTCGCCGCCGACGCCCTCGACCTTGTAGGGGTGGCCTTCGCCGAGCTTGCCGGTGCGGCCGTAGCCGGTGTAGAGCGAGCCGACCGGGTCGCCCGAGATGACGCGGATCTTCGGGTTCTGCTCCTTGAGGAACTTCCCGGCGCCGCTCACCGTGCCGCCGGTGCCGGCCGAGGCGACGTAGTGCGTCACTCGCCCGCGCGTCTGCTCCCAGATCTCGGGCCCCGTGGTGCGGTAGTGACAGTCGGGGTTCACCTGATTGTAGAACTGGTTGGCGAGGATCGCGCCCGGCGTGTCGTGCACGATCTGCTTCGCCTTCATCACGTAGTTGTCGGGGTGATCGGCCGGCACCGCGGTCGGCGTGATGACGACTTCGGCGCCGTAGGCCTTGAGGAGCCGCACCTTCTCCTGGCTCATCTTGTCGGGCATCGTGAAGATGCAGCGATAGCCCTTGAGCGCGGCCGCGATCGCGAGGCCGACGCCGGTGTTGCCGCTCGTCCCCTCGACCACCGTCCCGCCCGGCTTGAGCTCGCCGCGCCGCTCGGCGTCCTCGATGATGGCGAGCCCGATGCGGTCCTTCACGCTGCCGCCGGGGTTGGCGTACTCCGCCTTGCCGTAGATCGGCGTACGGATCCCCGCGCCGATGCGGCCGAGCCGGACGAGCGGCGTCCAGCCCACCGTCTCGAGGACGGAGTCGTAGGGCTGCAGGTGATTGGCGGCCTTGTCGGAGAGTGGTGCGGTCATCGGCGTCTGCGGGAGAGGAGGATGAAAGGAGGGCGTCACGGCCGCCGGAACTCGACCGGCTGCAGCACGGCGGCTGCGACCGGGCGGCCCTGTCGCAGCGCCGGGGCGAAGCGGAGCCGCGGCGCGGCGGCGAGCGCCGCCGAATCGAGTCGCGCCGACCCGCTCGACTCCGCCACGCGGGCCGAGTCGGCCGGGACGGCGCCGGTGCTGTCCACCACGAGCCGGAGGACGACGGTGCCCTCGACGCCGCGGCGCCAGAGGGCGCGCGGGTACTCCACGGGCGTCACGCCGCCCAGCGCCACCGGCGGCGCGTCGGCGCCCACGGTGTCGGCCGCGGCGGTCCGGGCGGGGGCACGCCCCGCGTCGGCGCCGCCGCGGCAGGCGGCCAGCGGCAGGGCGGCGAGCAGGAGGGTGCGGAAGACGGTGCGGGCGGCGGTCACGTTCGCAAGTTACCCACCGCCCGCCGCGGGAGAAACCCGCGCCGCCGCATGCGGCTCCCCGCCGACCACGAGACCCCTGGCTTCCACGCCCCAGCGAGCGGAGGCGGTGGCCAACGCTCCCTGGGGGCCCTCCCCCTGTGCACGCTTCCCTTCGGTCGTCAGTGCGCGAGCACGTCCAGCTCCACGCGCGAGGGATAGCGGGCGGTGCGCCAGATCCGGTGGGTCTGCGCGCGGAAGTCCTCGGGCTTCGCCCGGAAGATGTTGGGCACGAACGTCTGGGGGTTGCGGTCGTAGAGCGGGAACCAGGTGCTCTGCACCTGCACCATGATCCGGTGCCCCCGTCGGAAGGTGTACATCTGCTGGTGCAGGTCCACCGTGTAGGGCTCGACCGCGTTCGGCGGGATCGGGCTCGCGCGCTCGAAGCTCTCGCGGTAGCGGCCGCGCAGGACGTCGCCCGCGACCATCAGCTGGTAGCCGTTCATCTGCGGCGTCGCCCCGGCGCCCGAGTCGGGGTAGACGTCGATGAGCTTCACCACCCAGTCGGCGTCGCTCCCGGTGGTCGAGGCGAAGAGTCGCGCCGTGATGTCGCCGGCGACGGTGACGTCCTCCGCGAGGGGCGCGGTCTGCCAGGTGCGCACGTCGGGGCGGCCGTCCACGAAGCGCTGGTCCTCCGTCTCCCAGCGCCGCCAGCGCGAGCCCTCGGAGTAGGTGAGCTCCACGGGGCGCGGCCGGTAGGGGACCGGGTGCGCGGGGTCGGAGACGTACGCGTCGAAGGCGCGGGCGTCGGTGCGCGCATTCGCGGTCGGCGGCTCGAAGCCGAGCCGGCCGTCGGCGAGGAAGTAGAGGCTCCGCTTCGTCACCCCCGGCGCGGGCCAGCGGTCGAAGGTGCGCCACTCGCTCCGGCCCGCGTCGTACACGGTCGCCTCGGCGAACGTCCCGTCGCCCGTGCCGTGCAGCCAGTGCGCGAGCCACCGCGCCTGCAGCGCGCGGTACTCGACGCCGGTCGGCGTGTTCACGCGCAGGTTGCCGAGCGCCGTGCCGCTGTCGCCCGCCCACTGGCCATGGTACCAGGGGCCAGCGACGAAGTAGTTGAGCCCCGCGCTGTCGTGCTTTTCCCACGTGCGGTAGACGATCTGCGGCCCGTAGGCGTCCTCCTGGTCCCACCACCCGCCGACGACGAGCGTCGGCACCACGGTGCGCGGGATCGAGAGCGGGAGCGCGCGGCGCTGCCACACCGAGTCGTACGCCGGATGCTCGGCGAAGTTGCGCCAGGTGGGCCACTCGCTCGCGCCGATCGCGCGGGCGAGGGAGTCGAGCGTGGGGAACGAGCGGTACCAGTCGTAGAGGTCGAAGCGCGACGGCTTCGGCGGGGCGCTCATGTCCTTCGACGCCTCCATGCTCCAGACGTACTCGACGCCGTACGACTGGCGGAACGCGCCCTGGTGGAAGAAGTCGTCGCCCATCCATCCGTCGGCGAGCGGCGCCTGCGGGCTGATCGCCCTGAGCGCGGGATGGGGCCGCAGCCCCGCCATGGCGGCGGTCCAGCCGGGGTAGCTGATCCCCAGGACGCCGACCCGGCCGTTGTTGTCCGGCACGTGCCGGACGAGCCAGTCGATCGTGTCGTACGTGTCGCTGCTCTCGTCGGTCGCCTTCGGGTCGCGCGCGGCGGTGGCGCTGTCGAGCGGAGGGCGGTTCATCACGAACTGGCCTTCGCTCTTGAAGCGCCCGCGGATGTCCTGCGCGACGAAGATGTAGCCGTCGCGCAGGAGCTCGGCCTGCGCGCGCCGGAAGCGCGGCGAGTCGTTCAGGTTGCTCGCGCTGTACGGGGTGCGCTGGAGGAGCATCGGCAGCGGCCGGGCCGCGGTCCCGGGGCGCGCCGGCGCGAGGACGACGGTGAAGAGCCGCGTCCCGTCGCGCATCGGAATCATCACCTCCTGCCGCGTGAAGGCGACGGAGTCGGCGGCGGAGCTCTGTTGCGCGAGGAGGGGGGTGACGAACACGGCGGGCGTCGCCAGCGCGAGGAGCAGCGCGCCCGTGCCAAGGGGGAGGAATCGCATCGGCTCTCCGGATGAGGTCGGAGAGAGAAGCTACGGCGTGAGCGCGTCTCCCGCGAGCCGCAGCTCGGTGAAGAGCCGCACGAGGTCGGGCAGCTGGTAGTTGGCGTTGAGCCCGCTCGGGTTCGGCAGCACCCAGAGCCGCGTGGCGCCGAGGCGCTCGTCCTGCGGGCCCACCACCGCCTTGGGCCGGGCGAACGCCGTGCGATAGGCGCCGACGCCGAGCACGGCGAGGATGCGCGGGCGCCAGCGGCGCACCTGCGCGGCGAGGCGGCGGCCGCCGGCGACGAACTCCGCGGGCGCGAGCTCGTCGGCCCGCGCCGTGGCGCGCGGCACGACGTTCGTGATGCCGTAGCCGCGCGGCAGCAGCACCGCCTCTTCGAACGCGGTGATCGGCTGCTCCACGAATCCCGCGAGGTGGATCACCTTCCAGAACCGGTTGCTCGGCCCCGCGAAGTGGTGGCCCACCGCCGCGGTGTAGAGCCCCGGGTTGATCCCGCAGAAGAGCACCTTGAGGTCCGGCGCCACGAGATCGGGGACCGGGCGGTCCTGCGCCGCGAGCAGCTCGGCGCGCGTCGGCCGCGGCCGCGTCACCGGCCCGGCGATGCCGTGGAGTCGGCGGGCGCCGGCCGGGTCGCCTGCTGCTCGGGACGGCACGCGCCCGGCGCGAGCTCGTAGTCCAGCACGAAGCGGTCGGGGAGCTGCACGTAGAGCCGCACCGACGCCTCGCCCTTCGTCCAGAAGCGGTCGCCGGCGACGCCCTTCTGGTCGTTCTGCGGGCAGCCCTGGCCCGCGCCCCACTGGCGCTCGACCCGCTCCGCGACCGCGAGATAGCTGCGGCTCATCGGGCCGATCTCGGGCGGCACCCAGGTGCGGATCACCGACATCACCGTGCCGTCGGCGGTGTGCAGCGTGACCGTGGTGGTGTCGCCGTCGGTCCAGCGGCACGACTCGACCGGCACGTGCCGGCCGACGGCGAGCCCCGCGCGTTCGGCCGGCGCGATCGGCAGGCACGGCAGCTCGGCGCGGCCGTGGCGGGCCTCCTCCACCACGGCGGCGAGCGGCCCGCCCTTCGCGGTGGCCCGCTCGTGGCAGGCGAGCGCGAGACTGAGCCCGGTGGCGACGAGGAGCGTGGGAACGAGCGAGCGCGAGAGGGGACGGGGACGGGACACGGTCATCCGGGTGTGAGAGTGTGAGCGTGGGCGCGCGCGCCGGCGAGGAGCGCCGGCAGCGCCGCGTCTTCATCTGCTGCGTCTGCGTCGCCGCACGCGAGCCGCGCGAGCGCCGAGCCGCAGAGTGCGCCGACGACGTTGCCGGTGCCGCTGTAGGCGCCCGCGGCCCAGACCCGCGGGCGCACCTCGTCGAGCACCGGCAGCCCGTCCGCCGTGTAGGCGACCGACGCGGCCCAGCGATGCGTCACCGGCGCCCGCACGCGGAGGTGCTCGCGGAGGAACCGCTCGAGCGCCGCCTGCACCGCCGCCGTCGGCGTCGCCTCCGCGGTCCACTCGGCGTCGCCGCCCAGGTCGCGGAAGCCGCCGAGCGCGAGGCGGCCGTCCTCGAGCTGCTGCCAGTACTCGTAGCCCCAGCGCGCGTACACCGGCCGCGGAACGCGCACCTCGTCGGTGGGCGCCGTGGCGAGCATCTGGAGCCGCGCCGTGCGCACGCGCGCGGCGAGCTCGGGCAGCAGGCGCTCGAGCCCGCCGTCCACCGCCACGACCGCCGCCCGGCAGCGCACCGCGCCCGAGGCCGTGCGCACCACGACGCCGCCATCGGCCGCGTCGTCGAAGCCGAGCGCCGCGGTGTGCTCGAAGAGGCGCGCGCCCGTTGCCGCCGCGCGCTCGGCGAGGGTGCGGCAGCGGCGCAGCGGCTGCAGCGCGCAGTCGTGCGGGAAGAGCAGCCCCACGCCCTCGGGCCCCTCGTACGGCTCGACCGGCAGCGCGTCCGCGCGCATCGCCTCGAGCTGCCGCGCGCAGTCCGCGCGCTCGGCGTCCGAGAGCGCGATCCGCAGCGAGCCCGTGCGCCGCACCGCGGCGGGCGTCTCCCGCGCCATGCGCTCCACCTCGGCGAGCGTGCGCGCGTAGAGCGCGCGCGCGGCGACACGGCCGTACGCCGCGACCGCGTCGTGATGAAACCGCATCACGCCCGCGAGGAGAAAGCCGCCGTTCCGCCCCGCCGCGCCGCCGCCCACCTCGCCCGCGTCGAGGCCCACCACCCGCTGCCCGCGCGCAAGGAGCTCGCGCACCGCCGCGAGCCCCGACCCGCCGAGGCCGACGACGCAGACGTCGGCCTCCGTGTCGCCCGCGAGCGGCGCGAAGCCGCGCCACGGGGCGTCGTTCCAGACGGG
>DASTSO010000016.1:0-6521 GCA_035760645.1 Gemmatimonadales bacterium | reverse complement strand
CTGGCGCGACCCTGCGGCTCACCACCCTGGGCGGCGCCCAGCTCGGCTACACCACGCCCGACGGGCAGTCGGTCCTCCTCCTCGGTGCCGGCAAGCCGCTCGCGCTGCTGGTCTACCTCGCCTTCTCGCCCGGGCGCACCGCCAGCCGCGAGCACCTGATCGACCTGCTCTGGTCCGACCTCGAGCCCGAGCGCGGCAAGCACGCGCTGCGGCAGACGGCCTACTTCCTCCGCCACCACCTCGGCGAGAAGGCGCTCCACGGCCGCCAGGGCGAGCTCGAGCTCCTGCTCCCCGTCGAGACCGACCGCGAGCGCTTCCTCGAGGCGATGGAGTCGGGCGACCTCGAGTGCACGGTCGCCCTCTACACCGGGCCCTTCCTGCCCGGCTTCGCCTCGCCGGGCGGGGCGGAGTTCGAGCACTGGGCCGACCTCGAGCGCGAGCGGCTGCGGGCCACCTTCCTGCGCGCCGCCGAGACGCTCGCCCGAAGGCGGCTCTCGACGAGCAGCTTCCGCGAGGCGCAGCGCCTCGCCCGCCGGGTCCGCGACGAGGACCCCCTCAACGAGGCCGGCTGGCGCCTCCTGATCGAAACCCTGGTCTCCGCGCACGACCACCTCGCCGCCACCATCGAGGCCGACGCCCTCACCACCCTCCTCCAGGCCGAAGGCCGCGAGCCCGAGCCCGCCACCCGCGCCAGTCTCCGCCTCGCCCGCCAGCGGCCCCAGCAGGACCACGACGACGCCGCCCCCCAGGAGGGCCGCGGCCGCGGGCTCATCGCCGAGCTGGTGGGGCGCGAGCGCGAGTTCTCGGCGATCATCCGCGCCTGGGACGAGGCCCGCCGCGGGCTCGCCCGCCACGTGCACATCTCCGGCGCCGCGGGGCTCGGCAAGACCCGCCTCCTCTCGGACGTCTACGGCCGCCTCCGCGCCGGCGGCGCCACGGTCGTCTCGCTCCGCGCGAGCCCGGGCGACCGGCGCGTCGGCTACGCCCTCGCCGGCGAGCTCGCGCGCGCGGTGGGGACGCTGCCCGGCGCCGCCGCCATCTCGCCCGCGGCGGCGAGCGCGCTGATCGCGATGCACCCGGGGCTCTCCTCCCAGTTCGCCGGGGCGATGGACCAGAGCACCGACGACGAGGCGCTCCGCCGCCGCACGATGGCGATGAGCGAGGTGCTCGCCGCCGTCTCCGACGAGGCCCCGCTCGCCCTCCTCGTGGACGACCTCCACTGGGCCGACCCCTCGAGCCAGCAGCTCCTCGCCGGCGTGCTCGAGCGGCTCCAGGGCAGCCACGTCCTCCTCGTCACCGCCGCCCGCCCCACCCGCGGCGGCCTCCCCGAGGCGATGACCACCGAGCACCTCACCCTCGCCCCGCTCTCGGTGGTGCAGGTCGGCGAGCTGCTCGCCAGCCTCGGCGCGCTCCCGCGCGAGGACTGGACGAACTCGCTCACCCAGGCGCTCCACACGACGAGCGGCGGGGTGCCGCTGCTCGTGCTCGAGACGCTCCAGCTCGCCCTTGAGCGCGGCTCGCTGCTGCTGGGCGCCGAGGGGTGGCAGAGCGACGACCCGCTCTATCTCATCACCGAGCTCCAGGCGGGCGGCGCGCTCCGGCACCGCATCGCGCAGCTCGACCCCGCCGACCGCCGCCTGCTCCTCGCCCTCGCCACCGCCGGCGCGCCGCTCAGTCTCGCGCGCCTCGCGCGCGTGATGGACCGCTCGGCCGAGGAGCTGGAGGGCGAGCTCACGACCCTCGAGCGGCGCGGCTTCGTGATGCGCTCGGGCGCCGACTGGGAGCCGGTGCACGACCAGATCGCCGAGATCGCGCTCGACCTCGCGAGCATCGAGGAGCGCCGCGCGATGCACCTCGCGCTCGGCCGCGTGCTCGCGGAAGACGCCGAGGCGGAGCCGCTCCTGCTGCCGCGCGCGGGCCACCACCTCGCGGCCGCCGAGCGCGACGACGAGCTGGGCCCCGTCTACGCCCGCTGGGTCGCCGTGAGCGAGCGCCGCGGCGACCGGCGCGACCCCGCCGCCCTCGCCTCCGAGCTCCTCGGCGAGCACTCGTCGCCGGCGCGGGTGGACCGGCTGGTCAAATCGCTCCCGCTCTGGCGCCGCGCCATGGCGCCGAGCCAGCGGGCGGCCTGGGCCGCCGCGGCGGCGATCCTCGTCGGCGTGGTCGGCGTCGGCGGGCTCTATCTGCCGAGGGGGAGTCTCCCCGACGCGCGGCTCCTCGCCTTCTACGCCGGCCCCGGCGACACCGCCGTCGTCGCCTCCCTCCCGATCGACCGCAACGTGCTCGAGGAGTCGGGCCCGATCGACGTCGCCACGGCGCAGGAGACGGCGCGGCTGCCGCACTGGTCGCGCTTCCTGAGCCCGGTGGCGACCAGCCCCGACGGGAAGCAGCTCGCCTACGCCCTCAGCACCCCCGACTCGGGCGTGGTGGACGTCTTCGTCCAGCCGGTGGACCGCGCGCCCGAACGCCTCACCGTCGCCCCGCGCGAGGACAACCAGCCCGACTGGTCCCCCGACGGCCGGCACATCGTCCTCACCACTAGCCGCTGGGCGCCCCGCGGCGCCGACGACGCCGACCTCGCCGTCATGGACCCCGCCACCCGCCGGGTCCGGCAGCTCACCAGCGGCCGGCCCTACGACTTCGACCCCCACTGGTCGCCCGACGGCACCCGGATCGCCTTCGCGCGGCGCCACTTCACCCTCTGGCCCAGCCAGTTCTGCTGGACCGGGGTGGACGGCCGTGCCGGCCGCTGCTTCGCCCCGCCCGGCTACGAGGTGGTCTCCATCCTCGGCTGGACCGACGAGGCCCACGTCGCCGCGGTGGTGGACAGCGTGGACCGCCAGCTCCTGCTCACCGTGGACATGGACCGCGGCCTCACCCGCGTCGTGGACCCCGGCCCGGTGAACCAGGCGACGCTGAGCGAGGACGGCCAGTGGATCGCCTGCTTCTGCCAGCGCGGCGGCGACGCCGCGGTCCCCGCCTGGTACGTCTACCCGCTCGCCGATCCCGACCACGCCCGCCGCCTTACCCGCAGCGGCGGCGACGGCCGCTTCTCGCTGGGCTGGGGCGGGCGCGCGCGGCGGCCGCCGTTCGTGGACCGGATCCGGATCCTCGCCCCGCGCGACTCCATCCCGGTGGACGCCGCCTACCGCCTCCGCGTCGAGGGGCGCGACGAGAACGGCGACCCGATCCCCATCCCGCCCACCACGCTGCGCTGGCGCTCGGTGGACACGACGATCGCCACCATCGACTCCGTCACCGGCGCCCTGCACCCGCGCCGCGCCGGCGCGGCGCTCCTCCTGGTCAGCGCCGGCGGCTGGCGCGAGGACTCCGCCAACGTCCTCATCGGCGCCCCCGGCTCGCGCGTCCGCCTCGCCGAGAACTGGCTCGACGGCGCGGCCCGGCGCTGGGTGCTCTTCGGCGACCCCGCCCCCTCGGTCGTCCTCGGCCCCGGCCGGCAGCCCGCCCTCGCCAACAACGGCGACGGCACCTTCACGAGCGGCGTCTACAGCCGCGAGGTCTTCGACGCCCACCGCGGCCTCGGCCTCGAGGTGCGGCTCTCGACCCCGATCACCGCGCCCCAGCGGCAGTTCATCCGCGTCGGCCTCACCGCCGCGCTCGACTCCGCCACCCTCGCCGTGATGGATCTCCGCACCGGCGGCGGGCTGCTGCCGAAGACGCCCTACGCCGAGCAGGTCGCCTGCGCCGTCAGCTATCCCGGCGGCGACGGCCCCTCCACCCGCGAGCGCTTCCTCCTCTCGAGCGCCGGCCTCCAGCGCCGCGTCCCCGCCGACCAGGCCACCCCCGACGGCGGCTGGTACGCCATCCGCATCCAGATCTTCCCCGACGGCACCTGCGGCTTCGCCGCCGCCGGCCGCCCCCTCTACCACTCCGAGGCCGCCGTCCCCACCACCCAGCGCTTCCGCGTCCTCATCCAGGGCAACAGCGTCGACACCCAGATCCTCGCCGGCCCCGTCGAGGTCTGGGAAGGCGTGCGGGGGGATGTGGATTGGACGGCGCTGGAGAGATAGGGCTAGGGGCTAGGGGCTAGGGACTAGGGGGTCCCGATGGAGCGCGGCCCTCCGATTTCCTCTATCGGAGGGCCGCGTCGTTTCGAAGCCCTAGTCCCTAGCCCCTAGCCCCTAGCCCCTACCTCACTCGCTTCACCGTCACTCCCGCGTCCATCCGCACCCCCGGCTGCACCTCGTTGATGATCGCCAGCATCTCGACCGGGATGCTCGAGGGGTACTGCTGGTTGAACTCCTCGATCGTCATCGCGCGCGGGAGCTTCACCAGCTCGATCTTCTTCGGCTGGACGTTGATCTTCGACGGGTCGGTGAGCTGCCGGAAGCTGCCCGTCACCTGGCGGAAGGTGGCGTCGTAGGCGCTCAGGTTGGCGGCCGCGGTGTAGCCCAGGATCTGGTAGGTGGCCTGGCCGTAGGTGAGGAAGGTGACGAGCCCGGCCACCGCGCCCTGGTCGGTCTGCGCCTGGAAGTAGCCGCTCACCGCCGGCAGCCCGTTGACGCTCGTCGTCTGCACGTTCTGCGACTGGATCCCCTGCTGCGCGAAGAACTGCTGCGCCGCCTGCTGCGCCCCGCCCTGCGCGAGCGTCATCTGGAGGATCGCGTCCTGGTTGGGGCTGATCGCCGCGACCGCCTGCGGGGTGTTCTGCGTCTGCCACCCCTGCGGGAAGGCGAGCTGGAAGCGCAGCTCCGGGTGGTAGAAGACGCCGTTCTCGAAGTAGCCCTGCCGCGGGTCGTCGCCGAAGACGAGCCCCTGGATGCGCTGCAGGTACGCGTCGCGCCCGACCTTCGCGTTGGCGAGGTTGGCGTGCAGCGTGTCGAGCTTCTGGCGGATGTCCTGGATGCGCGCCTCCTCGGTGGGGTGCGTCTGCAGCCACGACGGGACGCCGCCGCCGCCCTGGAGCTGGCTCACCTCCTTCAGCATCTCGAACACCGCCGGCATCTGCCGCACGTCGTAGCCGTCCTTGAGCGCGTAGCGGAAGCCGGCCTTGTCGGCCTCGGTCTCGTCGTCGCGCGAGTACTTGAGGAAGAGGAGCTGGAGCCCCGCGCTCGCGAGCTGCCCGAAGCGCGCCACCGTGGGCGACAGGATGCTCCCGATCCCGAGCCCCAGCGTGGCGAGCTGCTGCTTGCTGATCTGGTTGACCGAGTGGCGGTTGGTGACGTGCCCGATCTCGTGGCCCACCACGGTGGCGAGCTGCGCCTCGTTGGTGATGTCGGTCAGCAGCCCGCGGGTGACGTAGATGAACCCGCCCGGCAGCGCGAAGGCGTTGGGCGAGGGGTCGTCCACCACGTGGAACTCCCACGGGAGGTTGGGCCGCTCGCTCGCCTTGGCCATCGTCATGCCGATCCGCGAGACGTAGTCCTGCAGCGCCGGGTCCTGCACGAAGCCCATCGTGGCCTTGACCTGCTGGGCCGCCTCCTGCCCCATCTGGATCTCCTGCTGCTCCGAGACGAGCGAGATCTGGCTCTTCCCCGTGACGGGGTTGGTGGCGCAGGCGGCGACGAGGCCGCCGGTGCCGGCGGCGAGGGTGGCGGCGAGGGCGAGCACGTGGCGGCGGCGCATGGGTCGGCGCATGAGGGGTCTCCTCCCGGGTCCTGGTCCGGCCGCCCCCTGGCGGCCGGGTGCTGCTCGTACGGGAAGGGTAAGTCGTTGCGGGATGGTGGACTGTGATGCGCGTCCCGGAGGCGGGCGACGGAGGCGGGCGATGGAGGCGGCCGTCCCTGCGCGATTTGACGCGCCGCCCGGCGGCCGTTACGCTATAGCATCCCCGTAGCATCCCAGCGCCCCACTGATCGGAGTGCCCATGTCGCGGCTGATCCTGCTGGCCGAGGGCGACCCCTCGGAGCGCCGCACCGTCGGGCGCGACCTCGTCGCGGCCGGCCACACCGTGCTCGAGGCCGCCACCGTGCCGCTGGCGCTCCTGCTCGCCGGCCCCGGCGCCCGCGGGCTCGACCTCGTCATCGCCGACGCCGACCTGCCTGCCATCTCCGGGATCGAGCTGCTCCGGGTGCTGCGGCTCTACCGGCCCGAGCTCCCCGCCGTCTGCCTCGCCCGCGCCCTCCCCCCGCGCGAAGTCGTCGAGGACCCGGCGCTCGCCTGGGTGAGCTGGCTGATCCGGCCGCTCGCCCCCGGGCGCCTCATGCTGGAGGTGGGGTCACTCCTCGGGACGCCCAATCTGGGGAGCGGGGGCAGTCCCGGCCTCCCGCTCTACGGCCCCGCCCGCCGGCACGCCGGAGGCTGACCGGCCGGCGGCCGCATCGCGCGGCGGCTCCTCCAGCGCCGCCCACACCGCGCTCAAGAGCTCCTCGGCCGTGAAGGGCTTGGCGAGGAACGGCCCGTCCACCCGGCGCAGCCCCTCCGCCTGGAGCGATTCGGCCGGATAGGCCGACATGTAGAGCACCCGCTGCTCGGGCCAGCGGGCCCGGATCTCCTGGCCCAGCGCCACCCCGCTGAAGGGCATCATGACGTCGGTGAGGACGAGGTCGATCGCCCCGCCC
>DASTSO010000015.1:0-1399 GCA_035760645.1 Gemmatimonadales bacterium | reverse complement strand
ACCGGCTCGTCGATCGCGAAGCCCGGCGGGTTGGTGGCGAGCTCGTAGAGCACGCCGCCCGGCTCGCGGAAGTAGACCGAGTGGAAGTAGTTGCGGTCGATCACCGGCGTCGGGTGGAGACCGGCGGCGGCGACGCGCTCGCGCACCTCGAGCTGCACCGCGTCGTCCGCCACCGCGAACGCGACGTGGTGCACCGTCCCGGCGCCGCTCGCCGCGCGGCCGAAGCCGCCGATCGTGCGCACGTCCACGATGCGGCCCGGCCCGCCCTCGCCCGCCACGTAGCGCCGCGTGCTCCCGCTCTCGCCCGCGGCGCGGAAGCCGAGCGTGTCCACGAGCACGCGCTCGGTCGCCTCCCCCTGCTCCACCCAGAGCGTCACGCCGTGGAAGCCGTGGATCGCGTGCTCCGCCGGGATTCCGGGGGCGCCGCCCCAGGCGGGCCGCGCCTCGGCACCCGGATGCCCGACGAGCTCGAGGAGGAGGCCGTCGGGGTCGCGGAAGGCGAGCACCTGTTCCGTGCCCGTGCCGTGGTCGCGCTTCGTCGGGCCCTCGTAGGGGATGCCGTGGCGCAGCAGCCGCTCCACCCAGAAGCCCACCGCGGCCGGCGCGATCGCGAACGCCGTCACCGCCACCTGTCCCGACCCCTGGGCGCCGCGCCGCGCGCCGGGCCAGGGGAAGAAGGTCATGATGCTGCCCGGCGTGCCGACCTCGTCGCCGAAATAGAAGTGGTAGGTCTGCGGGTCGTCGAAGTTGACGGTGCGCTTGACGAGCCGGAGACCGAGGACGCCGGCGTAGAAATCGAGGTTTCGCTGCGGGTCGCTCGCGATCGCGGTGACGTGGTGGAGGCCGAGGACGGACGGCATGGCGGGCTCCTGCGGTAGAGAAACGCTACTCGACGATCGTGAAGATCTCGCGATAGCCGTCGCGCGCCAGCGGCGGCACCTTCGCGTACCAGCTCTTCCACTCCTCGCGCCCCATCATCTCGCGCGCCTTCTGCTCGTACTCGGCGAGCGACTCGAACGTCATCTCGAGCACCAGGGTGTAGAACGGCGCGACCAGGTCGGTGAGCAGCCGGGCCGAGCCGGTGCCGAAGCCGGTCTTCTGCATCAGCTCCCGCCCTTCGCGGAACAGCGCCGTGGCGTCGCGGGCCCGGCCGAACTGGAGACGGAAGACGTTGCGGACGAGGATCATGGGTGCCTCCTGAAGGATGTACCCAATGAAACGGACGCCGGCGCCTCAGCCCCCCGCCGCCTCCCCCGCTGCCGCCATGAGAGCGGCGAAGTACTCCGGCCGGCGCGTGGCGAAGAGCCCGTACCAGGCGTCGAGCACCGCCGGCGGGTAGAGCTCGAGCTGGACGAAGATGGCGCGCGCGAACTCGAGCGGCGCGGTGCCCGGCGCGGTG
>DASTSO010000014.1:0-38004 GCA_035760645.1 Gemmatimonadales bacterium | reverse complement strand
GCGGCCCAGGCGGTGAGCGGCACGGCGCCCCAGGCGAGGTGGGTCAGCTCGGGGAGTCCGACCAGGACGAGCCCCGGGGTCCCGGTGAGCATCGTCCAGGCGGTCACGCGCAGCGGGGTGATTCCCTCGGGCAGGCTGCGGAGCCCCAGGGTGTAGCACGACCAGCAGAGCATCGCGCCGAAGGTGAAGAGGTCGCCGCCCAGCGTGCCGGCGCCCAGCCTGAGGCGCCCCTTGGCGAGCACCACGAGGGCGACGCCGGCGATCCCGAGCGCGATCCCCCAGCGCTGGCGCGCGGTGGTCCCCTCGATGCCGAGGAGGGAGCCGAGCACCGCCACCACCGCCGGCACCCCGGCGATGATGAGCGCCGTGTTGGTGGCCGTGCTGCGGGCCAGGCCCAGGATGAAGCCGAGCTGGTAGAGGGTGTTGCCGACGACCCCGAGCCAGAGGAGCGGCCAGAGCGCCCCCTTCGGGAGCCGGGCCGGCCCCTCGCGCCACCAGACGATGGCCCACAGGACCGCCGTGGCGCTCGCGAAGCGCAGGGCCGAAAAGGCCAGCGGCGGGAGGTGGTCCAGCGCCAGCTTCATGACGGCGAAGTTGGCGCCCCAGATGAGCGAGACGAGGAGGAGGGCGCCGTCCTGGGCCGAGAGGGCGGGACGGCGGGACGGCGGGACGGCGGGCGCTTCGGCCCGGACGGCGCTGGTCATGCGGACAAGGTAACCACCGGGGTCACCTCCCGCCGTCCCGCCCCGTCCGCCGGCCTGTCGCGCCCGTTATATTTGCCCCCATGTCTCAGGCCCGTATTCGTAACTTCTGCATCGTCGCCCACATCGACCACGGCAAGTCGACCCTCGCCGACCGGCTGATCGAGCTCACGCGCACCGTCGAGAAGCGGCAGATGCGCGAGCAGATCACCGACCAGCTGGATCTGGAGCGCGAGCGCGGCATCACGATCAAGCTCAACGCCGTGCGCATGCTCTACACCGCCCGCGACGGGCAGGAGTACGAGCTCAACCTGATCGACACCCCGGGGCACGTGGACTTCACCTACGAGGTCTCCCGCTCGCTCGCCGCGTGCGAGGGGGCGATTCTCGTGGTGGACGCCTCGCAGGGCATCCAGGCGCAGACCCTCTCCAACCTCTTCCTCGCGATGGACGCGGGGCTCGAGATCATCCCGGTCCTCAACAAGATCGACCTCCCCGGCGCCGAGCCCGAGCGGCGGGCGCAGGAGATCATGGACCTGATCGGGGCGAAGCGCGAGGAGATCCTGGCCGTGAGCGCCAAGGACGGGACCGGCGTGCCCGAGCTCCTCGAGGCGGTGGTCGCGCGGGTACCGCCGCCGTCGGGGCGGGAGGACGCGCCGCTCCGGGCGCTCATCTTCGACAGCTACTTCGACCGCTACCGCGGGGCGATCCCGAGCATCCGGGTGGTGGACGGGACGCTCCGGGCGGGGATGGAGATCGCCTTCGGCTCGCACCCCGGCGACGTGTACCGGGTGGACGAGGTCGGCTACCTGCAGCTGGGCCAGCGGCCGGCCCCGGCGCTCGAGGCGGGCGAGGTGGGCTACGTGGTGGCGAGCCTGCGCCAGGTGCGCGACGCGGCGGTGGGCGACACGATCCTCGACGCGGCGCACCGGGCGGGCGAGCTGCTGCCGGGCTATCGCGAGGCCAAGAGCATGGTCTTCGCCGGGCTCTACCCGACGAACTCCGACCAGTACGAGGAGCTGCGCGACGCGCTCGAGCGGCTGGTGCTCAACGACGCCGCGCTCCACTTCGAGCCCGAGAGCTCGACGGCGCTGGGCTTCGGCTTCCGCTGCGGCTTTCTCGGACTGCTGCACATGGAGATCGTGCAGGAGCGGCTCGAGCGGGAGTTCGACCTCGACCTCATCAGCACCGTGCCGACGGTGGAGTACCACGTGTACCGGACCGACGGCAGCGAGCTCCTGATCGAGAATCCGAGCGCGCTGCCCGACCGCGCCGAGATCGCCCGGATCGAGGAGCCCTACGTGAAGGCGCGCATCATGGCGCCCGCCGACTACATCGGCGCGATCATGAAGCTGGGCCAGGAGCGCCGCGGCGTCTACAACGGCATGCACTACATCGACACGGCGCGCGTCGAGTTCGACTGGGAGTTCCCGCTCGGCGAGATCGTGCTCGACTTCTACGACCGGCTCAAGAGCGTCAGCCGCGGCTACGCCTCCTTCGACTACGAGATGGCGGGCTACCGCGAGTCGGACCTCGTCAAGCTCGACATGCTGATCAACGGCGATCCGATCGACGCCTTCAGCGTGATCATCCACCACGACAAGGCGCAGGAGTACGGGCGCAAGGTGGCCGAGAAGCTCAAGGAGCTCATCCCGCGCCAGCTCTACACCGTGGCGATTCAGGCGGCGATCGGCAACAAGGTGATCGCGCGCGAGACGATCAGCGCCTTCCGCAAGGACGTGCTCGCCAAGTGCTACGGCGGCGACATCACGCGCAAGCGCAAGCTCCTCGAGAAGCAGAAGGAGGGGAAGAAGCGCATGAAGCAGGTCGGCAGCGTGGAGATCCCGCAGGAGGCGTTCCTGGCGGTGCTCCAGGTGGAGTAGGGCGGGACGGCGGGACGGCGGGAAACGGCCTTAAGGAGGCGCGCGTGCGGTTCGTCCTGGGGATCGACATCGGCGGCACCAATCTCGTCGTCGGCAGCGTGGCCGAGGACGGGCGGGCGCTGCATGCGCTCCGGAGCGAGCCGACGCGGCCCGAAGGCGGCGCGGACGACGTGCTGGCGCGGCTCGTCGCGCTCGCCCGCGGGGCCATGGAGGCGACGTGCGCGGAGGTGCCGGCGGCGGAGTTCGTCGGCGTGGGGATCGGCTCGCCCGGCCCGCTCGACACCCGGCGCGGGCTCGTGCTCCTCACGCCGAACCTGGGGTGGGTGAACTTCCCGCTCCGCGACCGGCTCGCCGCGGCGCTCGGCCTGCCGGCGGCGCTCGACAACGACGCCAACTGCGCCGTGCTGGGCGAGTGGTGGATGGGCGCGGCGCGCGGGGCGCGGCACGCGCTCGGGCTCACGCTGGGGACCGGGATCGGCGGCGGGATCATCGTGGACGGGCGCCTCTTCCACGGCGCCAGCGACTGCGCGGGCGAGATCGGCCACGCGACGATCGACGCCACGGGCCGGCTCTGCAAGTGCGGCAACTACGGGTGCCTCGAGGCCTACGCCTCGGGCCCGGCGATCGCTCGGCGCGCGGTCGAGGCGATCGGGGCCGACGGCGACTCGCTCCTGAGCCGCCTCGCCGGCGGCGACCTCGCTCGCGTCACCGCGCAGACGGTCTACGAGGCCGCGGCGGCGGGCGATCCGCTCGCGCTCGAGGTGGTGCACGAGACGGCACAGTTCCTCGGCGCCGGGCTCGCCAATCTCCTCAACATCTTCAACCCCGAGGTCGTCGTCGTCTGCGGCGGCGTGACCCGGGCGGGGGACGCGCTCTTCGAGCCGCTCCGGCGCGTGGTGGCGCAGCGCGCCTTCCGCCCCGCGGTGCAGGCGTGCCGCATCGTGCCCGGCGAGCTGGATGGCGCGGCCGGCGTCTACGGCGCCGCGCGCGTCTTCCTCGACGCGCACGGTGCCGCCCCGGCCCGGCTCGGCGCGCCGGCCTGAGCGCCTCTTCGACTTCCCGTTCCCATGCCCCGGATCGGCATCGTCGGGTCCCTCGTCTGGGACCTCATCTACGGTCGGGACCCCGCCGCGGCTCCGGTCGAGGAGTGGGGCGGCATCGCCTACGCCCTCGCGGGGCTCGACGCCTCGCTGCCGCCCGAGTGGGAATTCGTCCCGCTCATCAAGGTCGGCCGCGATCTGAGCGCGCGGGCGGCGGAGTTCCTGCGCACGCTGCCGCGCGCCACCGCCGGTGCGCGCTTCGTCGAGGTGGACGCGCCCAACAACCGCGTCACCCTGCACTACCAGTCGAGCGAGCGGCGCTGCGAGCGAATGAGTGGCGGCGTGCCGGGCTGGACCTGGGCCGAGCTGGGGCCGATGGTGCAGGACCTCGATGCGCTGTATATCAACTTCATCTCCGGCTTCGAGCTGTGCCTCGGCACCGCGCAGGCGTTGCGCCAGGGCTTCGCCGGGCCCATCTTCGCCGATCTCCACAGTCTCTTTCTCGGCATGCAGCACGACGGGGTGCGGGTGCTCCGCCCCCTGCCCGAGGCGCCGTCCTGGTTCCGCTGCTTCGACGTAGTGCAGCTCAACGAGGACGAGATGCGCCAGCTCTCGCCCGACCCGCTGGGCCTCGCCGCCACCGCGCTCGCCGAGGGGGTGAAGCTCCTGGTCGTGACGCTGGGGCCGCGGGGCGCGGTGTACGTAGCGGAGCCGGGGTTCGACGGGTTCGGCGGGACCGCGGAACGGCGGGACGGCGGGACCGCGGCTCCGGTGAGCGGAGGAGCGCCGGCGCACGGAGCCGCCTCCCGCCGTCCCGCCCCTCCCGCCGGCCCGCCCGCCGCCGTCCGGACGGCCCGCATCCCCGCCCCGGCCGTCGACGCCCTGGACCCCACCGGCTGCGGCGACGTCTTCGGCGCCTCGCTCGCCTCGCGCCTGGTGGCGGGCGATGCGGTCGAGGCAGCCCTCGCGCACGCCAACCGGATGGCCGCGCGCAACGCGGCCTATCGCGGCGCCGGCGGCCTGGCGCGCCACCTTCGCGGAGAACTCGTCCTCCTATGACCCGTGTGGTTGCCGTCCCGGCGCACTTCGACGACCGCTCGTTCGACCAGTTCGCCCAGGCGTTCACGCAGGGCGAGGGGGCGCTGCCGGAGGCGCGCGTGCTGGTGGACGCGCGCGGCGCGCAGTGGGCCTCGCCCTACGGGCTCCTCGGCATCCTCACGGCGGGCCAGGCCCTGGTGGAGGCGCGGCGCGAGCGGCCGCTCCTCGTGGTGCCCGACCACGAGGACGTGAAGAGCTACTGGGCGCGCGCGGGGTTCTTCAAGTACGCGGCCGAATACTTCGAGATCCACGGCAAGGTGCCGCGCATCCGCCCGAGCGACGGCTCCGACGTCCTCCTCGGCGTGACGCCGATCCGCGCCGCCGACGACGTGCACGACGCGGTGGGCCGCATTCAGGAGGGCTCGATCCGCATCCTCCACGGCGAGCTGGGGCTCGAGAAGGGCGCCACGATGCGCTTCGGCATGGCGCTCTCGGAGGCGTGCCAGAACATCGTCGAGCACGCGGGCACCGGCGGCTGGGTCGCGGTGCAGGCCTACACCTGGCGGCGCCGGCTGGGGCGGCGGGTCGTGACGATCGCCGTGAGCGACGCGGGGGTCGGCTTCCGCCAGACGCTCGAGAGCGCGCAGGCGAAGCGCTTCGGCGAGCGCTGGGGCGACGGGGCGGCGCTCGAGGCCGCGCTGATCCAGGGCGTGAGCCGCTTCCGCGATCCCGGCCGCGGCCAGGGGCTCGCCTTCATCAAGCGCTTCCTGGGGCAGTGGCAGGGCAAGATCGCGATCCGGAGCGGCACCGCGCGCCTCGCCATCGTGCCGGCCTGGGACGACGACCCGCCGCTGGCCGAGGGGCTGCCCCAGTTCCCCGGCTCGCAGGTGCAGATCATCATCCCGGCGCAGGGGGCGGCCGACTGATGGTCGCCACGATCCGGATCGATCAGCTCCTGCAGGAGGCGGTCACGTCGCCCTACCGCATGCTCGTCACCCGGCCCACGGGCGCCGCGGTGCGGGGCCGCATCCAGGCCGCGCTCGACGGGAGCGAGTGCGAGACGGCGCTCCTCGACTTCAGCGCGATCGAGCTCATCGACCTGAGCTGCGCCGACGAGGTCGTCGTCAAGCTCCTCGCCACCGACACGATGGCGCGGCGCTACGTCGTCCTGCGCGGCCTCTGCGACAACCAGCGCGAGGCGATCGACCACGTGCTCGCCCAGCAGCGGCTCGCGGTGGCGGCGCTGCTGCCCGAGACCGACCGCCCCGCGCTCCTGGGCTGGGCGACCGACGACCTGCGGCGCGCCTTCGACGCCGTCTGTGCGACGGCGGGCCCGGTGGTCGTCTCCGCGCTGGCGGCGATGCTCGAGTGGCCCGTCGCGCGGGCCGCCGACGCGCTCGCCACCCTCGCCCGGCACCGGGTCGTGCGCGCGGCGGCCGACGGGTATCGTCCCCTGTCCCTCCCCCTTCTGTGAGCGCCCGGCCATGAGCACGCGCCGCTACGGTCCCAGCACGACGGCGGTCCACGGCACCCCGCACCGCAAGCCCGACTGGGCCCCGGTCCGTCCGGCGCTCCAGCAGACGAGCACCTTCGTCAATCCGGTGGGGAGCGCCGAGGAGGTGCTCTACACGCGCTACGGCAACAACCCGAACCAGCTCGCGCTCGGGCAGAAGTACGCGCTGCTCGAGGGCTCGGAGGCCGCGATCTTCGTGGCGAGCGGGATGGGCGCCACGGCGCTCGCCCACCTGGCCGTGCTGCGCCCGGGCGACCATCTCCTCTCGAGCGCCTGGATCTACGGCGGCACCCGCGCGCTGTTCGACGAGGAGTTCGGCCGGTTCGGGATCGAGGTCACCTACGTGGACCCGGCGCAGCCGCGCCTCTGGCGCCGCTCGCTGCGGAAGACGACGCGCGCCATCTTCGTCGAGACGCCCACCAATCCGCTGATGCGGGTGATCGACCTGAGTCCCATCGCCACGGTGGCGCGGGAGGCGGGGCTCGCCCTCCTGGTGGACGCGACCTTCGCGAGCCCGATCAACTTCCGGCCGCTCGAGCACGGCGCCGACATCGTCATCACCAGCGCGACGAAGTACCTCAACGGCCACAGCGACGTCATCGCCGGGGCGATCGCCGGCAGCACGGCGGTGATCGACGAGGTGACGCGCCTGATGCGCCTCTGGGGCCAGGCGATCGACCCGTTCGCCGCCTGGCTCACCGAGCGCGGCCTGAGCACGCTGGCCGTGCGCATGGACCGGCACAACGCCAACGGGCTCGCGGTGGCGCAGTGGGCCGAGGGCCACGCCGGGATCGCCCGCGTGCACTACCCCGGCCTCCCCGCGCACCCCGACCACGCCCACGCCGCCGAGGTGCTCGACGGTTTCGGCGGGATGGTGGGGCTCGAGCTCCGGGGCGGCGGGCGCGCCGCCGAGCGGGCGCTCAAGAAGCTGCGGGTGATCACGCACGCGCCGAGTCTCGCGGGGGTGGAGAGCCTGGTGAGCGAGCCGCGGCTCACGAGCCACAAGGCGCTCGGGCCCGAGGGCCGCGCGGCGATCGGCATCCCCGACGGCTTCCTGCGCCTCAGCTGCGGCATCGAGGACGCGGCCGACCTCATCGGGGATCTGGAGCAGGCGCTGTCCCGCTAGTTATCTTCCCCGGCCGTGATCCGATTCACCAGCGTCTACAAGGCCTATCCCAACGGCGCGCTCGCGCTCAAGGACGTGTCGTTCCACGTCCCGAAGGGCGAGTTCGTCTTCCTCACCGGGCACTCCGGGGCCGGCAAGTCCACGATCATGAAGCTGCTCTTCGCCGAGCAGCGGCCGACGTCGGGCGACGTGCGCGTGTCCGGGTACTCGGTCCCCGAGCTCTCGGGGAGCGAGGTGCCGCGGCTGCGCCGCCGGCTCGGCGTCGTGTTCCAGGACTTCCGGCTCCTCGAGGACCGCACGGCGGCGGAGAACGTGGCCTTCGCGCTCGAGGTGACGGGGGCGCGCGCCGACACGATCCCCGCGCGCGTCACCCGCGTGCTCACGCAGGTGGGCCTCGCCACCAAGGCGCGCGCCTATCCGCGCGAGCTCTCGGGCGGCGAGCAGCAGCGCGTGGCCATCGCCCGCGCGCTGGTGAACGACCCCGCGATTCTCCTCGCCGACGAGCCCACCGGCAACCTCGACGAGCGCGCCACGCGCGGCGTCTTCCAGCTCCTGCGGGAGATCAACGCCGCCGGGACGGTGGTGGTCATGGCCACGCACGACCTCGACCTCGTCCGCCAGACGCCCTACCGCACGCTCGAGCTGCGCGAGGGGCAGATCGTCTACGACAGCGCCGAGGAGGATCCGCGGTGAAGCTGATGTACCGCGAGGCGCTCTTCGCCTTCCGCCGCGCGCCCCTCCTCTCGGCGCTCTCGATCACCTCCATCGCCTTCTCGCTCTTCACCGTCGGGCTCTTCGGCCTGGTGGCGCTGAACCTGCGCGAGGCGCTCCGCTCGATCGAGGAGCGGGTGGAGGTCGTGGCGTTCGTCATGCGCGGCACGCCGCCCGAGACGGTCACGCTCGCGGCGCAGGACATCCAGGCGTTTCCCGAGGTGGCGGCGGTGACCTACGTGAGCGAAGACCAGGCGCTCGCGCGGGCCCGGAAGGAGCTCGTCGAGTTCCGCGACGCCTACCGCGACCTCGCGACGAATCCGCTGCCCGCCTCGCTCGAGATCCACCTCAAGCCGGGCTACCGCGACGCCCGGCACGTGGCCGCGGTGGCCGAGCGGCTCAAGGGCTTCCGCTTCGTCGACGACATCCGCTACGGGCGCGACTGGATCGAGCGGCTCGACCACCTCCGGAACGTCTTCGGGATCGTGGGCTTCGTCATCGGGCTCGCCTTCGCGGCGGTGGCGGTGGTGATCATCGGCGTCACGATCCGGCTCACCATCCTGCAGCGCGCGCGCGAGATCGCCATCATGCGGCTCGTGGGCGCCACCGACGGCTTCATCCGCGGTCCCTTCCTCCTCGAAGGGATGCTCAAGGGCGCCCTGGGCGGCCTGCTCTCGGTCCTGCTCTGCTGGCTCGCCTTCCTCCTCTTCCGCGACAACACCGGCGGCACCTTCACCGGCCTCAGCTTCTTCGACGCCGAGCACATGGCGCTGCTCCTGCTCTTCGGCATCCTCCTCGGCCTGGGCGGCAGCCTCGTGAGCGTCGGCCGGCATCTGCGCGAGGTGGGCGGGCGGATGGAGCGGCGGCGGGGCCGGGCCGGGCGGCGCGCGCTCCTGCTGGCCGGGGCGGGACCGCGGGACGGCGGGACGGCGGGCGCGTGAGCCGCGTCGTACGGTGGCGGCTGGCGCTCGTCCTGCTCCTCCTGCCCGCCGTCCTGCCCTCCCGCCTTCCCGCCCAGTCCCGGCCCTCCGCCGACCTCGACGCCAGCCGCCGGCGGCTCGAGGAGATCCGGGCCGAGCGGAGCCGGCTCGAGCAGCAGCAGCAGCGGCTCCGGGGCCAGGTGCACGACGTGCGGGACGAGCTCACCAATCTCGAGCGCCAGCGCGAGTCGACCAACCGCATCGTCGAGGAGATCGAGCGCCAGATCGGCGGGCTCTCGAGCCAGCTCGAGCGCTCGACGGCCGAGCTGATCCTGGCGCAGGACAACCTCGCCGAGCGGCGCGCAGTGCTCGAGCGCCGGCTGGTGGACATCTACAAGCGCGGCCCGCTCTACGCCTTCCAGGTGATGCTCACCAGCTCGTCCTTCGGCGACCTGCTGAGCCGCTACAAGTACCTCTATCTCACGAGCCGGCAGGACCGCGCGCTGATGGGCGAGGTGGAGGGGCTGCGCAACCGGGTGCAGCAGCAGCGCAACGAGATCCTCCACGTGAAGAACCAGCTCGACCACACGCGCGAGGAGCGCGAGGCCGAGCTGCAGCGCTACAGCCAGCTCGCCGACCAGCGCAGCTCGCGGCTGGCCGACCTGCAGCGCTCGCAGCAGCGTACGCAGGCGCGGCTCGCCGCGCTGCAGCGCGACGAGGGCCGGCTCAACGGCCTCCTCGCCGCGCTCGAGCGCGCCCGGCGCGAGGAGGCGGCACGCGCCGCCCGAGCCGCCGCGCGCGCCAACGCGGCGCGTGCCGCCACGCCGGGGCGGTCGGGGGCGGCCACGCCCCCCGCCGCGCCGCCCGCCCCCGCTGCCGGCTCGATCACGACCGCCGACCTCGGCCGGCTCGACTGGCCGGTGCAGGGCACGATCGTCTACCGCTTCGGCCGCGACACGCTGCCGAGTGGCGGGGTGATCCGCTGGAACGGCATCGGCATCCAGGCGGCGGTGGGCACGCCGGTGCGCTCGGTCGAGGCGGGGCGCGTGCGGCTCGTCGGGCAGTTCGGCACCTACGGGCTCACGATCGTGCTCGAGCACGGCAACGGCTACTACTCGGTGTATTCGCACCTGCAGGACGCCGCCGTCAAGCTGGGCGACGCGGTGACGCGCGGCCAGACGATCGCCACCGTGGGCGGCGAGAACTCCGACTACGGCTCGCACCTCCACTTCGAGATCCGCGGCGAGAACCAGCAGGCGCTGGACCCGGCGCAGTGGCTGCGACGCCGATGAGCGGCGAGCTCCTGGGCGCCCACGTCTCGACGCAGGGCGGCGTCGATCGCGCGCCGCCGCGCGGCGCGGAGATCGGGGCGACGGCGATCCAGCTCTTCACCAAGACGCCGAACCAGTGGAAGGAGCCGGTCGTGGGGCCGGAGCTCGCGGCGAGCTTCCGCGCCGCGCTCGCGGCGAGCGGGCTGCGCTGCGCCGTGTCGCACGACTCCTATCTCATCAACCTCGCGTCGCCGGATCCGGCGCTCTGGGAGCGCTCGCTCGACTCCTTCACGCGCGAGCTCGAGCGCTGCGCGGCGCTCGGGCTCCCCTACGTCGTCTCGCATCCGGGCAACTTCATCGACGACCGCGACGCCGGCCTCGCGCGCAACGTGCGCGGGATCGCCGCGGCGCTCGAGCGGGTGCCGGGCGCGGTGACCGTCTGCCTCGAGACCACCGCCGGCGCCGGCACCGCCCTGGGCCGCTCGTTCGAGGAGCTGGCGCGGCTGCGCGAGGGGCTCCCGCCCGCGCTCCAGGGGCGCGTCGCCTTCTGCGCCGACACCTGCCACCTCTACTCGGCCGGCTACGACCTGGTCGGCGACTTCGACAGGGTGTGGGAGGCGTGGGACCGCCTGCTGGGCCTCGACGCGCTCCGGGTGCTGCACCTCAACGACTCGAAGACGCCCTTCGCCTCGCGGCGCGACCGGCACGAGCTGATCGCCGAGGGCTCGCTGGGCGAGGCCCCGTTCCGCCGGCTCATGACCGATCCCCGCTTCGCGCACGCCGTGAAGCTGCTCGAGACCCCCAAGGGCGACGACGCCACCGCGACCGACCGCCGGATGCTCGCCCGGCTGCGCGGGTACGTCCCGCCCGCGGCGGCGCCCGCCGCCGCTCCCGCCGCGCGTTGACCCGCGCGGCCCCACGCCGCCATCTTCGGACCATGACACGACCCCGTTCCCACCCGCGCCGCGCCCCGCTCGCGGCGCTCGCCGCCGTGCTCGCCCTCGGCGGCCTCGCGCTCGCCTGCAACGACGCCACCGCGCCGCTCCAGATGGACGCCTACGACTACAAGGTCGCCGTGCCCGGCGCCAAGGGCGGCGTCGACTCGGTCGCCTTCCACTGGACCTCGGCCGACCTGCCGGTGAAGGTCTGGGTCGAGGACGCCGCCGGCGTCCCGGCGCTCGTGCAGAAGGCGCTCGACCGCTGGGGCGCCACGATCGGCTCGGGCAAGTTCCGCGGCACGCTCGTCGGCGACTCGACGACCGCCGACATCATCGTCCACGTCGCGCAGCCGCCGGTGGCCGAGTTCGCGGTGACGCGGCTGCACGCCCTGGCGACCTCGTGCGAGGGCGCGGCCGACGTCTTCCTCGACCCGGCGCAGCGCACCATCCAGCGCCCGCTCCGCGTCTACGTCTTCACCTCCGCCGATCCGGCGGCGCCCGACGTGCGCGCCTGCCTCGACGCCACCACGACGCACGAGATCGGGCACACGCTCGGGCTCTTCCAGCACAGCCCGAACGCGGAGGACGTGATGTACCGGCTGCCCACGACGGCCGAGCCCACCCTGCACGACCGCGCCACGGCGTACTTCCTGTATCGGGACGCGTCGGGGCTGACGGCGGTGCGGAGCGGGACGCCGCAGTGACGACGCCGCCGCCGGATCGGCGCGACGCCGCGCTGCGCTACCACGAAGAGGGGCGCCCGGGCAAGATCCAGGTCCTCCCGACCAAGCCGACGCAGAACCAGCGCGACCTCTCGCTCGCCTACACGCCGGGCGTGGCGGAGCCGTGTCTGCGGATCGAGGCGCGCCCCGAGGACGCCTACCGCTACACCACCAAGGGCAACCTCGTCGCCGTGGTCTCGAACGGCACCGCGGTGCTGGGCCTCGGCAACATCGGGCCGCTCGCCTCGAAGCCGGTGATGGAGGGCAAGGGGCTCCTCTTCAAGACCTTCGCCGACATCGACGTCTTCGACCTCGAGATCAACGCCTCGACGCCGGACGACGTGGTGCGCTTCTGCCAGATGCTCGAGCCCACGGTGGGCGGCATCAACCTCGAGGACATCCGGGCGCCCGAGTGCTTCGAGATCGAGCGGCGGCTGGTCGAGACGCTCTCGATCCCGGTCTTCCACGACGACCAGCACGGCACGGCCATCATCTCGGGCGCGGCGCTCCTCAACGCGCTCGAGGTCGTCGGCAAGGACATCGCCGAGGTGCGCTGCGTCTTCATGGGCGCCGGCGCCGCGGCCCTCGCGACGGCCGAGCACTACGTGCGCCTCGGCGTGAAGCGCGAGCACATCACGCTCTGCGACAAGCAGGGCGTCGTGCAGTCGGAGCGGACCGACCTCGACCCCTACCGCGCGAGGTTCGCGCGCGCGACGCCGTGGCGGACGCCGGCCGACGCCTTCCAGGGCGCGGACGTCTTCGTCGGCCTCAGCGGCGCGAAGTCGGTGACGCCGGAGATGATCGCCGCGATGGCGCCGGACCCGATCGTCTTCGCGCTCGCCAACCCGACGCCCGAGATCATGCCCGACGAGGTGCGCGCCGTGCGCCCCGACGCCGTGATCGCCACCGGGCGGAGCGACTTCCCCAACCAGGTCAACAACGTCCTCGGCTTCCCCTTCATCTTCCGCGGCGCGCTCGACGTCCGGGCGCGCACGATCAACGAGGAGATGAAGATGGCCGCGACGCGCGCCCTGGCCGCGCTCGCCAAGGAGGGCGTGCCGGAGATCGTGCTGCGGGCCTACGACGTCGGCGCCCTCGAGTTCGGGCGCGAGTACCTCATCCCGAAGCCGTACGACCCGCGCGTGCTGCTCTGGGTCGCGCCCGCGGTCGCGTGGGCCGCGATCGCCAGCGGCGTCGCCCAGGAGGCGATCGACCTCGACGAGTACCGCGAGAAGCTCGAGAGCCGCCAGAGCCGCGGGCGCGCGGTCATGCGCGCGCTCAGCAACCGCGCCGCCACCGAGCCGCAGCGCCTGGCGCTGACCGACGCACAGGACCCGCGCGTGCTGCGCGCCGCCCGGATCCTCGCCGACGAGGGGAGCGCGCAGCCGATCCTCGTGGGCCACCGCGCCGAGATCGAGGCCGCCGCCGCGGGGCTCCACCTCTCGCTCGCCGGGCTCGAGATCGTGGACCCCGCCACCAGCGAGCGCTGCGAGACGTACGCGCAGGTGCTCTACGAGCGCCGCCGGCGGCGCGGCGTCACCGAGCTCGAGGCCCGCCGCCGGATGGGCCAGCCCGAGTACTTCGCGCCGATGATGGTCCTCTCGGGCGACGCCGACGCCGCCGTGGTGGGGCAGAACCTCCACTACCCGCGCGCCCTCCGGCCGGCGCTCGAGACGATCGGCGGGATCCCCGACCGCACGGTGGCGGGGATCTACATGATGGTGTTCCAGAACGACACCTATTTCTTCGCCGACACCACGGTGAACATCGACCCCGACGCCACCCGGCTGGCGGAGATCGCGATCGCGGCCGCGGGCTTCGTGCGGAGCCTGGGAATCGAGCCGCGGGTGGGGATGCTCTCGTTCAGCAACTTCGGCTCGGTGCGGCATCCCTCCCAAGCCAAGGTGGCCGAAGCGGTTAGCCGGCTGCACGCCTTCCGGCCCGAGCTCAAGGTGGACGGCGAGATGCAGGCCGACACGGCGGTCGTCGAGCAGCTCCTGCTGCGGAACTACCCGTTCAACCGCTTGCAGGGGCCCGCCAACGTGTTGATCTTTCCGGACTTGAACGCGGCGAACATCTGCTATAAGCTGCTGGGCAGGCTGGGCGGGGCGCAGGCGATCGGCCCCATTCTCGTCGGCATGGCGGCCCCGATCCACATCCTGGAGCGGGACAGCGACGTCGACGACATCGTCAACATGGCGGTCATCGCGGCGGTCGACGCGCAGCAGCGGAAGCGGCGCGCGGCGGACCGGCGGCGGTGACACATCCCCTTTTCCCGTCTTCCGGAATCTCCTGGAACCCCATGGCCACTGACTCCACCGCCGCCGTCGAACGCGAGCCCGTCACGCTCGCGGCCGAAGGGCTGAGCCCGAAGAAGATCTACTCGAACCTGATCGCCCCCGCCCTCATCGAGGAGGCGGCCCGGCGCGGCGAGATCACGTTCACCGACCACGGCGCCGTCGCGGTGGTGACGAGCCCGCACACGGGGCGCAGCCCCAGGGACAAGTTCGTGGTGGACGAGGGCTCCTGCAGCGGCCAGATCTGGTGGGAGAAGAACCAGAAGATGGAGGCCGCGGCCTTCGACCGGCTGCACGCGGACGTGAAGGGCTATCTCAACGGCCAGGAGGTCTTCGTCCAGGACCTCTTCGGCGGCGCCGACCCGGCCTACCGGCTCCCGGTGCGCTTCGTGACGCCGAACGCGTGGCACGCGC
The DNA here is from genome assembly GCA_035760645.1 of Gemmatimonadales bacterium. Classification (GTDB taxonomy): domain Bacteria; phylum Gemmatimonadota; class Gemmatimonadetes; order Gemmatimonadales; family GWC2-71-9; genus DASSTY01. The sequence continues at coordinate 23,430 of DASTSO010000014.1, read as the reverse complement.
TCTTCGTGCGAAACATGTTCATCCGCCCCGAGGCCGCCGACCTCGCCACCTTCGCGCCGCAGTTCACCGTGCTGCACGCCCCCGAGTTTCAGGCGGACCCGGCGCGGCACGGCACCCGCACGGGCACGGTCATCGCGCTCAACTTCGAGAAGCGGCTCATCATCATCGCCGGCACCCGCTACGCGGGCGAGATGAAGAAGTCGATCTTCACGGTGCTCAACTACCTGCTGCCGCAGCAGGGCGTGCTGCCGATGCACTGCTCGGCCAACGTCGGCCCCAAGGGCGACACGGCGGTCTTCTTCGGCCTCTCGGGCACCGGCAAGACGACGCTCTCGGCCGACCCGTCGCGCTCGCTCGTCGGCGACGACGAGCACGGCTGGAGCGACCACGGCGTGTTCAACTTCGAGGGCGGCTGCTACGCGAAGGTCATCAAGCTGCGCCCCGACACCGAGCCCGAGATCTACGGCGCGACGCAGATGTTCGGCACCGTGCTCGAGAACGTCGAGCTCGACCCGGCGACGCGGGCCGTGGACTACGACTCGACGACGATCACCGAGAACACGCGCGCCTGCTACCCGATCGACTACATCCCGAACCACCGGCCCGACGGCCAGGGCGGGATCCCGAAGAACATCGTCCTGCTCACCGCCGACGCCTACGGCGTGATGCCGCCGATCGCGAAGCTCACCGAGGAGCAGGCGCGCTACCAGTTCCTCGCCGGCTACACGGCGAAGGTGGCCGGCACCGAGCGCGGCGTCACCGAGCCCTCGGCGACGTTCTCGGCCTGCTTCGGCGCGCCCTTCCTGCCGCTGCACCCGGCGGTGTACTCGAAGATGCTGGGCGAGAAGATCCGCCAGCACGGCGTCAACGTCTGGCTCGTCAACACCGGCTGGACCGGCGGCCCCTACGGCGTCGGCAGCCGCATGAAGCTCGCCTACACCCGCGCGATGGTGAACGCCGCGCTCTCGGGCGAGCTCGACAAGGCCGAGTACACGACGGAGCCCGTCTTCGGCTTCCGGGTCCCCACCGCCGTCCCCGGCGTCCCGAGCGAGGTGCTGAACCCGCGCGGCACCTGGAGCGACCCCGCGGCCTACGACGCCCAGGCCAAGAAGCTCGCCGCCATGTTCCGCGAGAACTTCAAGCCCTTCGAGGCCGAGGTGCCGGAGGCGGTGCGGCAGGCGGGGCCGAAGATCTGATTCGGGACAGCGGGAAGCCCATCTCGCGAGCGAGCCTCCGGTGACTTCACCGGAGGCTCGTTGTACATCGGAGCCACCTCCCGCCGTCCCGCCTCGCCCGCCGTCCCGCCCTTCCCCTGCCTCCAGTCCCCCCGCACATTCCCCCCATGCCCCCCACCGACCACGAAGTCATCCGCGACCCGCTCTGGGACAACATCCGCCTCGACCGGGCGGCGCAGCTCGCGCTGGACACGGCGGCGGTGCAGCGGCTGCGCTACGTGCGGCAGCTGGGGCACGCGTTCCTCGTCTATCCGGGCGCGACGCACACGCGCTTCGAGCACGCGCTGGGGGCGTATCACCTCACCAAGCGCGCGCTGGCGTCGCTCGAGGAGCGCGGCGAGCTCGACGGGGTGGCGGAGGAGGACTGCGGCGCGGTGCGGCTCGCGGCACTGCTGCACGACATCGGCCACTACCCGTTCAGCCACGCGCTCGAGGAGGCGGGCTTCCCGCACCACGAGGACATCGGCGTCCGGAAGCTCTCGGGCGGCGAGCTCGGCGACCACCTGCGCGACATCGGCGGCGCCGACTTCCCGGCCCGCGTCGGCGCGCTCGTCACCGCCCAGAGCGCGAGCCCGCTCGCCGGGCTCATCTCGGGCTCGCTCGACCTCGACAAGATCGACTACCTGAGCCGCGACGCGCGGATGTGCGGCGTGCCCTACGGCGTGATCGACGTGGACCGGCTCCTCGCCACCATCGCGCTCGCGGAGACGGCGCCGGGGCGCTGGGAGATCGGGGTCGAGGAGAAGGGGATCAGCGCGCTCGAGTCGCTGCTCTTCGCGAAGTACCAGATGTACCGCAACGTCTACTGGCACCACGCGGTGCGCTCGGCCACCTGCATGTTCAAGCGCGCCGTGCGGGTCGCCGTGGCCGCGGGCACGCTCGCCCTCGGCGCGGTGTCCGAGGCGACCGACGACGGGCTCATGGAGCAGCTCCTCGCGCACGATCCGCTGGGGCTCGCGCGCGCGCTCCGCGCCCGACGGCTCTACAAGCGCGCCCTCGACCTGCCGGCGAGCGACGTGCCGGGGGACGTGCAGCCCTGGCTCTGGAACGACCCCGCCCTCGCCGAGCGCGTCGAGGACCGGCTCGCCTGCGAAGCGGGGCTCGCCCCGGGCGAGCTCCTGCTCGACTTCCCCGCGCGCTCGACGATGCTCGCCGTGGACCTCCCGCTCCGCACGCGCGGCGGCACGGTGGACCGCCTCACCGACGCGGGCCGCGCCGGCCAGCTCGGCCTGCCGCGGGTCGCCGCCGAGCTCTACCGGAGCGCGCGGCGGCTCCGGGTCTTCACCGCGCGGCCGCTGGCACGGCTGCCCGAGTCCCTCATGCCGCTCCTCACGACGCCGGCCGGGGAGCTCGACGCGCTCCTCGACGACTGAGACCTCCGCCCGAAACCTCCGCCCCGGACCTCGATGATCCCACACCGACGCGGCACCGTCGCGCCCGCGCTCCTCGCCGCGGCCCTCGCGCTCCTCCCCCACCCCGCCGCCGCGCAGCGCTGGACGCCGCAGGCGAGCGGCACCTCGGCGAGCCTCCGCGGCCTCCACGTCGTGAGCCCCACGGTCGTCTGGGCGAGCGGCTCGCGCGGCACCGTGCTGCACACCGAGGACGGCGGCCGCACCTGGCAGGTGACCCCGGTGGCCGGGGCCGACAGTCTCGACTTCCGCAGCGTGCACGCCGTGGACGCGCGCACCGCGGTGGTGGCGAGTGCGGGCCAGCCGGCGCGGCTCTACCGCACGACCGACGGCGGGCGGAGCTGGACGAAGGTATACGAATCGCCCGACACGGCGGCGTTCTTCGACGGGCTCCGCTTCTGGGACGCGCGGCGCGGGATGGTCTACAGCGACCCGGTGAACGGGAGCTTCCTCGTCCTCACCACGGCCGACGGCGGGCGCACCTGGACGCCGGTGCCGCGCGCCGCGCTCCCCGCGCCGCTCCCGCGCGAGGCGTCGTTCGCGGCGAGCGGGAGCGGCATCGTCCTGGAGCCGGGCGGCCGCGTCTGGATCGCCACGGGCGGCGGCGACCGCGCCCGCGTGCTCCGCTCGAGCGACGGGGGGCGCACCTGGCAGGCCGCCGAGACGCCGGTCGTCGCCGGCCGGCCCGGCGCCGGGATCTTCTCCCTCGCCTTCCGCGACGCGCTCCACGGCGTCGCCGTGGGCGGCGACTACCAGCGGCCCAAGGACGACAGCGCCAACGTCGCCGTCACGGCCGACGGCGGCCGCACCTGGACGCCCGCCGCCGGCCGCCGTCCCGCCGGCTACCGCTCGGCCGTGGCCGTGGTGCCGGGCACGCGCGCCGGCACCCTCGTCGCCGTGGGCCCGACCGGCACGGACGTCTCGGTGGACGGTGGCGACGCCTGGCTCACCGCGGACACCGTCGGCTTCAACGCCGTCGGCTTCGCCTCTCCCACGGCCGGCTGGGCGGTCGGCGAGCGCGGGCGGGTGGCGCGGTGGGCGGGGGTGATGCCCGACGGGCAGGCGGTCAGGCGGTCGAGGGCGGTCGACGGCGGTCGGTGATCCCCTCGAATACGAAGCCCTCCGGTGCTCTTCCCGAGCACCGGAGGGCTTGTCGCTGCGGTTCCCGACCGCCGGCGACCGCCTCCTACTTGCCGCCCACGATCCGATACACCCGTCCCGACGCATACACCACGTACACCTCGCCGCGGCCGTCGGTGCCGAAGCCGACGGCGTTGTCGTTGCGGCCGGCGACGAGCGGCGCAGGAATCTCGGCGCCGGCGGGCTCGGCGCCGGTCTTCGTGGCGCGAAGGCGGCGGATCCAGCCCTTGCAGAAGTCGCTGTAGAAGTAGGTCCCCCGCAGCTCGGGCATCGCGCGACCGCGGTAGACGACGCCGCCGACGACCGAGCACCCTTCGGCGTGCGTGTAGGTGGCGACGGGGCGCGCGAGCGCCGCCGTCGGATCGCACGTGGCGCTCCCGTCCATGCAGCGGTCGCCCTCCATGACCGGCCAGCCGAGGTTGCGCGCGCGCTGGCCGTCGCGGATGCGGTCCACCTCCTCGACGTCGTCCTCGCCCACGTCGCCGAGCCAGAGCTCCTTGGTCGGCGCGTCGAAGCTCCACCGGAACGGGTTGCGCATGCCGAGGAGCCAGATCTCCCCGCGCCATCCCGCGCGGCCGGCGAAGGGATTGTCCTGCGGGACGACGTACGGCGCGCCGGCGTCCACGTCGAGGCGCAGCATCTTGCCGAGGAGATTGGTGCTGTCCTGCGCCGTCAGGGGCGGTGCGCCCTTCTCGTCGCCGTTGTCGCCGGTGGCGAGGTAGAGCTTGCCGTCGGGGCCGAAGGCGAGGGTGCCGCCGTTGTGGAAGGAGCCGCGCGTGTAGGGAATCGTGATCACGGTGCGCACCGGCGCCGGCTCGATCCCGTCGCCGTCGGCGGTGGCGCGGTACTCGAGGATGCGCCCCTGCGCGTCGGCGCCGACGACGTAGAGGAAGAGCCGGCGGTTCGCGGCGTACTGCGGATGGAACGCGATGCCGAGGAGCCCGTCCACGCCCTCGCCGACCTCGGGCGAGAAGTCGAGGACGGGGGCGGCGGGCCGCGCGTCGTGTTTGCGGAGCCAGACGCGGCCGCCGCGCTCGACGACGAAGAGCCGCGCCGTGTCGCCCGGCGGGGCGGCGACCATCGTGGCGAAGTCGTAGCCGCTGTCCACCGGCGCGAGCGCGAGGGGGACGTCGGCCGCGGGACCCTGGCCGTCGGCGCAGCCGACGAGAGCCGCGCCCAGCGTGAGCGCGGCCAGAGAGAAGAATCGCATGCGGAGGGGAGAGCCCGTCAGGACGCGGTCGCGGTGTCGGCGGAGCCCGCCGTGTCCGGGGCCGCCGGGGTGTCGATGCTGTCGATCCGCACGACGATTGCGGTGATGTTGTCGAGGCCGCCGCGCCGGTTCGCCTCGGCGATCATGCGGTCCACCCACTTCTCGGGGCCCCCCTGATCCTGGAGGATGCGCACGAGCTGCTCGTCCTCCAGCATGCCGGTGAGCCCGTCCGAGGCGAGCAGCAGGATGTCGCCCTCGCGCAGCGAGCCGTAGTAGATATCGGCCACGACGTCCACGCTCGCGCCGACGCAGCGGGTGATGACGTTGCTGTAGGGATGGACCCGCGCCTGCTCGGGGGTGAGGAGCCCGGCGTCGACCTGCTCCTGCACGTAGGAGTGGTCCTTGGTGAGCTGCGCCAGCTCGCCGTCGCGCAGGAGATAGGCGCGGCTGTCGCCGACCTGGCCGATGAGATAGCGCTGCGGCAGGAGCACCAGCGCGGTGGCGGTGGTCCCCATCCCGCGCTTGTCGTGCTCGCTCAGCGTGCGCTCGAAGATGGCGTCGTTGGCGAGCCGGATCGCCTCGCGCAGCCGCTCGCCCGCCTGCTCGACGCTCAGGCCCCGCAGACTGCCCAGCTCGCGCGAGATGATGCGCACCGCCATCTCGCTCGCGACCTCGCCCGCCGCGTGGCCGCCCATCCCGTCCGCGACGATGAAGACGCCGCGGTCGGAGAGCATCAGGTAATTGTCCTCGTTGCCCGAGCGGACGATGCCGACATCGGTGCGAGCTGCGCAGGTGAAGTGCACGGGGCTCCGCTGGCTGTCTCGTCTGACGACCTGACCGACCTACCGTCCCGCCCTACTCACGCGTTCAGCAGCAGGTAGGCGACCACCACGGCCGCCACGACGACGAGGCCCGCCAGGAGCCACCGCGTTCCCCTGCCTTCCGGCTCCGGCGGCACGATGCGCGGCGGCCGGATGCGCTCGACCACCGGCGGCCGCTCGGCCCCCGTCTCGCCCGGCCCCGCACCCGCACCGCCCGCGGCGCGCGCCGGCGGCCCCGCCCTCACGGGCTCGGCGACGTCGAACGGCTCGAAGAGCACGCCCACCTCGCCGAAGCGGATGGTGGCGCCGGGCCCGAGCGGATAGGGCTCGTCCTCCACCGGCTCGCCGTCGACCGTGGTGCCGTTGGTCGAGCCGAGATCGGCGACGGTCCAGATCCCGTCGCGCCGCTGCAGCCGGGCGTGCGACGCGCTCACGCTCGGCTCGGGTAGTACGATGTCATTGTAGTCGGCACGCCCGATGTTGACCACCGGGGCGCGCACCGCCAGCCGCTCGCCCTTGAGCGCGCCGCTGCGGACCAGGAACGAGGCGAGCGGCGCCGGGGCCGGCTGCGCGGCAGGCGCTGGGGTGCCGCCGGCGCCGCCGGCGCCGCCGGTGGCGGCCATCGCCCGCACCTCGCTCACCGGGATCCCCATCAGCGTGTCGTTGAGCCGCTGCTCCGCCCCCGGCGGAGGCACGAGCGGCTCCGCCGGCGCGTCGGCGTAGAAGCGGAACTCGTCGGCCCCGATCCCGATCACGTCGCCGCGGGCGAGGACGCGGGGTCCCTCGATCCGCTCGTCGTTGACCAGCGTGCCGTTGGCGCTCAGGTCGGCGAGCACGTAACCCTCGGGCCCCGGCCGCAGCTCGGCGTGCTGGCGGGACACGTCGCCGCCGGTGACCACGACGTCGGAGCCCGCATCGCGACCGAAGACGAGCCCCTCGCCCACCTGGTACTCGCGCCCGTCGGTGAGGCAGACGAGGCGGCCGTTCGTCGTGCCGACCACCCGCGCGGCGCCGGCGCGCGGCAGCGGGGTGATGGCCGCGAGCTTCGACGCGTCGATCGTGCGGGTCGAGCCCGCCCGCTCGGCGTCCACCGCGACGAGCTCGTGCGCGCCGACCTGGAGCTTGTCGCCGTGCAGCAGCACGGTGGGATCGTCGCCCAGGCGGATCCCGTTGACCAGCGCCTCCGCGTCGGGCGCGCCCCGGCCCACCGCCACCGTCCCGTCGGGGAGCCCCCGCACGACGAGATGGCGCGGCGCGACCCCGGCGCCGGTGAGCCGGATCCCCGCGTCGGGCGCGGATCCGACCACCGTCTCGCCGGCAGGCACGGCAAACCGCTGGCCGCTGAGCTCCAGTTCCATCATCGACCGCTTCCTGGGATAGTCACGAGACGGTCAAACGTACCCGGGCGGATGGGACGGGCGCAAGCAATTTGGGGCGGGAGGACGGAACGGCGGGACGGCGGGAGGGGCGATTCACGCGAGCTCCGGTCCCACCGCGGAGTCCTCGGCCGGCGCCGGGATCTCCTCGGGGGGACCTCCCGCCGTCCCGCCGGCCCGCACTCCCGCCGACCCGCCGTCCCGCCCTCCCGCCATCTGCAGCTCGTACAGCCGCTCGTACAGCCCGTGCTGGGCCAGCAGCTCCCGGTGGGTGCCGCGCTCGCGGATCTCGCCCTGGTGCAGGACCAGGATCTCGTCGGCATGCAGGATGGTGCTCAGGCGGTGGGCCACGACGAGGCTGGTGCGGCCGGCCATCAGCTCGGCGATGGCGGCCTGGATCATCGCCTCGCTCTCGGTGTCCACCGAGCTGGTCGCCTCGTCGAGGATGAGAATCCGCGGGTCGCGCGCGAGCGCCCGCGCGAAGCTCAGGAGCTGCCGCTCGCCGACGCTGAGACTGCGACCCCGCTCGCCCAGGCGGTGGGCGTAGCCCTCGGGAAGCCGCTCGATGAAGCGGTCGGCGCCGACCCGGCGGGCCGCCTCGCGGGCGCGCTCGGGCGGGATCGGCGCATCGAGGACCAGGTTGCGGAGCACGTCGCCGCTGAAGAGGAAGAGGTCCTGCTGCACCAGTCCCACCAGCTCCCGCAGCTCGCCCAGGTCGAGCTCGCGGATGTCCAGGCCGTCGATCGTCACCCGGCCGCGGTCCACGTCGTAGAAGCGCAACAGCAGGTTGATGATGGTCGTCTTCCCGGCCCCGGTGTGCCCCACGAACGCCACCGTCTCGCCGGGTCGCGCCGTGAAGCTCACGTCGCGCAGCACCCAGGGGCCGTCGGCCGAGTAGCGGAACCAGACGTGCTCGAACCGCACCTCGCCGCGCACCGGCCGCGGCAGGCGCACCGGATGGGCGGGCTCGGGCACCGTGACGGGCTCGTCGAGCAGCCGGAAGACCCGCTCCCCGCTCGCCAGCGCCTGCTGGACGATGTTGAACTTCTCCGAGAGGTCCTGCAGCGGCTGGAAGAAGCGCCGGGTGAGCTGGACGAACGCGGCGAGGACGCCCACGGTGAGCGTCCCGCCCAGGGTCCGCACGCCGCCGTACCAGAGGAGGAGGGCGAGGGCCACGGCGGTGAGGAACTCGATCACGGGGAAGAAGAGCGCGTAGATCGTGATCGAGCGCAGGTGCGCCTCGAGGTGCGTCGCGTTGAGCGCGTCGAACCGCTCGGCCGTCGCGCGCTCGCGGCCGAAGAGCTGCACGACGCGCATCCCCGAGAGCCGCTCCTGCAGGAACGCGTTCAGGGCGCTGAGCCGGGTGCGGATGTCGCGGAACGCATCGCGCACGTGGGTGCGGAAGAGCGTCGCCGCGACCCACACGACCGGAATGACGGTGAACGCCACCAGGGCGAGCCGCCAGTCGGTCGCGAGCATGTAGCCCATGATGACGACGAGCGTGAAGAGGTCGCCGAACACGGTGACGAGCCCGCTCGAGAAGAGCTCGTTGAGCGTTTCGACGTCCGACGTGACCCGCGTCATGAGCTGGCCGACCGGATGCCGGTCGAAGTACGGGATGCTGAGCCGCTGGAGGTGCTCGAAGAGCCGGAGCCGGAGGTCGTACATCACGCGCTGGCCGATCAGCGCCGTGAGCACCGCCTGCGCGTACTCCAGGGCGAACTCGACGGCGAGCGCGCCGAGGTAGACGACGGCGAGGAGGCCGAGGAGGCCGAGGTCGTGCCGGGGAATCGCGACGTCGAGCGCGCGACGCGTGAGCGCCGGGCCGACGAGGGCGAGGAGCGCGCTGCCCAGGAGGAGCAGAACTGCGAGGGCCGTGCGGCCCCGGTAGGGGCCCAGGAGCCCCAGCATCCGCCGGAAGAGCCCGGCGTCGTAGGCACCCTGCGGGGCGTCGTCGTGGTCGGTCATGGCCGCGCGGCCGCCCCCCGGCCCATCAGGCCCCGACCGCCTCCCGCTCGATCCGATCGTCGGGGTCGCCTCCGGCGGCGCCCGCGAGCGGGGGCGCGTCCTCGACGGCGATCCCCTTGAGCCCCTGCCGCACCCAGTGCGAGAAGACCAGGAAGCCGAAGCCGATCGTGTAGTAGCTCAGGATCATGCGCCAGATCAGGATGTAGATCGGCGTGAGCTCGCGCGGCAGGTAGACGCTCATCACCCCCGCGCTCGTCAGCTCGGCGATGCCGGCGCCGCCGGGCGTGGGGGCGAAGTAGAGCAGGAAGGTGATGAGGGTCTGCAGCAGGAGCACGTCGACGAAGTTCACCTCGATGCCGAGGGCGCGCAGCGTGACGTAGCCGGCGAGGAGCTTGTTGGCGTGCGAGGGGCCGCTGAGGAGGGTGGCCCAGAAGAGGGCGAGCCAGCCGCGCGGGGTGTTGAAGGCGACCATGCTCTCGTGGGCCTGGTCGATCCCCGCGCTGAGCTGCACCACCCGGCGCGCCAGGCGCCGGCTCCGGCGGCCCACCGCGCGCGCCAGGCGGTGGACGCCGTCGAGCACGACCCGCGGGAAGACCATGAGCACGAGCAGCACCACGCCGAGCACGGCGAAGATGGCGAGGCTGCCGAGAAAGAGGTCGTAGAGCGAGAGCCCGAGCACCACCCCGTGCGCGCCGAGCGACTTGCCGGCGCCCGCGAGGATCGCCGCCGGCCCCGCGATGGCGAAGAACACCACCGTGGCGACGAAGCTCATCAGCGTCGTCATCACCGCCACCGGCAGCGGCACGCCGTAGCGGCGCATCGTGTACATGATCATCGGGCCCGAGCCCGAGTTGAGCGGCGTCACGTAGGCCGCCCAGGCGCCCATCCCGCCGGCGAGGATCATCCCCTTGAGCGAGGGCCTCGGCGTGACCTCGCGCGCCAGCACCCAGAGCCGCAGCCCCCCGCCCAGCCAGTCCATCGAGGCGAGGCCGAGCCCGACGAGGAGCCAGCCGACGTGGACGCGGCCCAGCGAGCTCAGGAAGGCCGGCAGGTTGTTGCCGTAGACGAGCGTCGCGACCCATCCGGCGAGCGAGACGACGAGGAAGATCTCGAAGCCGCGCAGGAGGAGCTTCGGCGTGAGGAGCTTGGACATGAGGGGGAGAAAGCTAGGCGGGACGGCGGGATGGCGGGAGAGGCGGGAGGGGCCGCCGTGCTCGCCGCGGCGCCGCCACCGAGGCGCCCTCCCGCCGTCCCGCCCTTCCCGCCGTCCCGCCTCCCGAACACACCCCGAACCCCCTTATCTTTCCCCTCGTGAGCGAGCCGAACGTCATCCGCGTGGTCAACGCGCGGCAGCACAACCTTCGCGGCGTCACGGTGGACCTGCCCCACCGGGCGCTGGTCGTCGTCACCGGGCCCTCGGGCTCGGGCAAGTCGTCGCTGGCCTTCGACACGATCTACGCCGAGGGGCAGCGGCGCTATATCGAGTCGCTGTCGACCTACGCCAAGCAGTTCCTCGACCGGATGCCGAAGCCGCAGGTGGACCGGCTCGAGGGGCTGGCGCCCGCGGTGGCGATCGAGCAGCAGAACCCCACGGTGTCGAGCCGCTCCACGGTCGGCACCGCGACCGAGCTCTACGACTACCTGCGGCTCCTCTGGGCGCGGCTCGGCAAGACCTTCTGCCGCGTCTGCGGCGCCCCGGTCCGGCGCGACACGCCGGAGCTGGCGGCCGAGGACGTGCTGGCCGGCGTGACGGGGCGGCTGCAGGTCGCCTTCCCCCTGCCGGCCGCCGCGCGCCACAGCCACCAGGCGATCGTCGAGAACCTCCGCGCGATGGGCTTCGTGCGGCTCCTTGCCGACGGGACGCCGTACCATCTCGACGAGCTCCCGGCGGGGCTCGACCTGACGCAGGCGCCGGAGCTGCTCGTCGTGGTGGACCGGCTCACCGCCGACCCGGCGCAGCGCGGCCGCATCACCGAGGCGATCGCCACCGCCTTCGGCGAGGGTGAGGGCGTCGCGACCGTGCTGCACGAGGCGGGACGGCTGCGGTTCACCGAGTTCCCGGCCTGCAGCGTCTGCGACACCCCCGCGCCGGTGGTCACCCCCGTGCTCTTCTCCTTCAACAACCCGCGCGGCGCCTGCCCCACCTGCAACGGCTTCGGCGCGACGCTCGAGTACGACGAGTCCCTCATCATCCCCGACGCGGAGCGCTCGCTGGCCGACGGGGCGATCGACCCGTGGACCAAGCCGCGCTACGAGACGCGCCGGAAGCTGCTCCTCGAGTTCGCGCGGAAGCTCGGCGCCGACCCCGACGCGCCGTGGCGCACGCTCAAGGCGGCGCAGCGCCGCGAGCTCCTCCACGGACGCCAGGGCCGCTACGTCGGCATCTTCCCCTTCCTCAAGGACCTCGAGGAGAAGCGCTACAAGCAGTACATCCGCGTCTTCCTGCGGCAGTACCAGCTCGCCAAGCCCTGCCCCGACTGCCACGGCACCCGGCTCAACCCCGACGCGCTGAGCGTCAGGCTCGCCGGCCGCACGATCGCGGAGGTCGCGGCGATGTCGGTGGACGGCGTGCACGCCTGGCTCGCGGGGCTCGAGCTCAGCGAGACCGAGCGCGCCATCGGCGAGCTCCTCTTCGAGCAGCTCGGGAGCCGGATCGGCTTCCTGCGCGACGTGGGGCTCGGCTATCTCACGCTCGACCGGCAGACGCGCACCCTCTCGGGCGGCGAGGCGCAGCGGATCTCGCTCTCCAACGCGCTGGGCTCGAAGCTGGTGGACACGCTCTACGTCCTCGACGAGCCGAGCATCGGGCTGCACCCGCGCGACACCGACCGGCTGCTTGCGCTCCTGCGCCGGCTGCGGGACGGCGGCAACACGGTGCTCGTCGTCGAGCACGACCTCGCCGCGATCCAGCAGGCCGACTTCATGGTCGAGCTGGGCCCCGGCGCCGGCGAGCACGGCGGCCGGCTGGTGCACGCCGGGCCGATCACGACGCCGCCCGACTCGCTCACCGGGCAGTACCTGAGCGGCCAGAAGCGGATCGGGGTGCCGAGCGGCCGGCGGCCGGCGGGCCCGCAGTGGCTGAAGATCCGCGGGGCCGAGCTGCACAACCTGCAGGACGTGGACGTGGACATCCCGCTGGGCACGCTCGTCGCCGTCACGGGCGTCTCCGGCTCGGGCAAGTCCACCCTGGTGCACGACGTCCTCTACCGGCACCTCGAGGGGCTCCTGCACGGCGGGCACAGCGCCAAGTCGCACCTCGGCGAGGAGGTGGGGCTCGTCGAGGCGATCACCGGGTGGGAGGGGATCGACGACGTCGTCCTCATCGACCAGTCGCCGATCGGCCGCAGCCCGCGCTCGAACCCGATCACCTTCATCAAGGCGTTCGACGAGATCCGCGAGCTCTTCGCCCAGCAGCCCTTGGCGCGCCAGCGGAAGTACACGCCCTCGACCTTCTCGTTCAACATGCCGGGCGGCCGCTGCGAGGCGTGCGAGGGCGCGGGGCACGTGCAGGTGGAGATGGTCTTCCTCGCCGACGTCTTCGTCCCCTGCGAGGTCTGCGGCGGCACCCGCTACAAGCGCGACGTGCTCGACGTCCGCATCAACGGCTTCTCGATCCACGACGTGCTCCAGTGGACCGTGGCCGAGGCGATCGGGCGCTTCCGTCACCAGCCGAAGCTCGGCACCGCGCTGTGGCATCTGCAGCAGGTGGGGCTGGGCTACCTGCGGCTGGGTCAGCCCGCCACCACGCTCTCGGGCGGCGAGGCGCAGCGGCTCAAGATCGCGCGCGAGCTGGTGAGCGCGGGCCGGAAGACCGGGCGCAAGCTCTACATCCTCGACGAGCCGACGACGGGCCTCCACCTCGAGGACGTGCGCGTGCTGCTGCAGGTGCTCGACCGGCTGGTGGACGCCGGGCACACGGTGCTCGTCATCGAGCACCACCTCGACGTGATCAAGCGGGCGGACTGGGTCGTCGACATGGGGCCCGAGGCGGGCTCGGGCGGCGGCCGCGTGGTGGCGCAGGGAACGCCCGAGGCGGTGGCGCAGGTCGAGGCGAGCCACACCGGCCGCTACCTGCGGCCGCTGCTCGCGCCGCCGGCGGCGGCCCCGGCCGCCTCGCCCGCCGCGGGATGACGCCGCGATGACGCCGCGATGACCCACCGCCGCGCGGTCGTCGGGCTCGTGGTCGTGGCGGCCGTCTGGGGCTGCTCGTTCACGATGATCAAGGAGGTGCTGGCGGGGCTCACGCCGATGATGCTGCTCGCGGCGCGCTTCCTGCTCGCCACGCTGCTGGTGCTGCCGTTCTTCCGGGGGATCGGGCGCCGCGAGCTGGGCGCGGGCGCCGTGGTGGGGCTGCTCTTCTGGATCGGCTTCGTCTTCCAGACCACGGGACTCGCCTGGACGACGCCGAGCCGCTCGGCGTTCGTGACCGGGCTCAGCGTGCCGCTCACGCCGCTCGTCTTCTACGTCGCGCACCGCGCGCGGCCGCATCTGCCGACGCTCGCCGCCGCCGCCCTCGCCGTCGCCGGGCTCTACTTCATCACCCGCCCCGACGCGGGCGCGAGCGTCAATCGCGGCGATCTCCTCACGCTCGGCTGCGCCGTGGCCTTCGCGGGGCAGATCGTCGCGGGCGGCCATTTCGCGCGGCAGGTGGACCCGCGCCGGCTCCTCGCCGTCGAGGTGGCGCTCACCGGCCTCCTCTCGCTCGCGCTGGCGCCGCGCTTCGAGACGCCGCGCTTCGAGCTCACCGTGACGCGCGCGGCGCTCCTGGCCTTCCTCGCCGTCTCGGCCGTGGCCACCTTCGGCTTCCAGCTCCGCGCGCAGCAGGTCGTGAGCCCGTCGGAGACGGCGCTCATCTTCGCGCTCGAGCCGGTCTTCGCCGCGCTCACGAGCTTCGTGGTCCTCGGTGAGCGGCTCGGCCCCGCCCAGTGGCTCGGCGCCCTGCTCATCCTCGGCGCGATGCTCCTGCCCGCCCTCGCACAGCGCGGCCGCGCCGAGGCGGCGCCGCTAGTCCAGCAGCACCCGCAGTAGCGCCCGCACGTCGCCCACCGTGGCGAGCCGGTGCCGGGCGCGGCTCCGCACCATCCCCACCCGGATCGAGACCGCCTCCTCCGGCAGCGCGGCGAAGAGGTCCTCGTCCGTCACGTCGTCGCCGATCGCCACGACGGTCGGGGCCCCGGGCGCCGCGGGCCGCGGGCGCCGCAGCACCTCGGCCACGATGCGGCCCTTGTTGATTCCGTGCGGGCGCACCTCGATCACCTTGTGCCCGGTGAGGATCTCGAGCGGCTCGTTGCTGAGCAGCTGGCTCAGGTGCACGCGCAGCTCGTTCGCCTGGATCGCGCCGAAGGTGGGATCGGCGAGCCGGAAGTGCCAGGCGAAACCCGCCGTCTTCTCCTCGATGAACGACCCCGGCGTGCGGGCCGTGACGTCCTCGAGCATCGCGCGCACCGGCTCGCGCCAGCGCTCGTCCCCCGTGGGCCCGCCGACCCAGCGCTCCTCCACCGAGAAGCGCGACCAGAGCCCGTGCTCCGCGTGCAGGCCGACCGGCAGGCCGCCCAGCCACTCCTCGATGTCCTCGCGGGTGCGGCCGGTGACGATGTGCACCTCCGTGTTCGGCCGCGCGGCGAGGCGCCCCAGGAGATCGAGGAGATCCGGATCGGGCGCCGCGAGCTCGGGTCGGGGGCGGATCGGCGCGAGCGTGCCGTCGTAGTCGAGCAGGAGGATCAGGTACGGCGCCTCGACGATGCGGTCCACCGGCACCGACGCGACCTCGGAGGGGCCCGACCAGCGCACCCGGCCGCGGCCGCGGCCCGTCTGCGCGAGCTGCTCGAGGAAGGTCCGCACCCACCAGTGCACGTCGTAGCGCTCGACCCGCTTGCGGAGCGCCGCCATGCGCGTGCGCCGCTCCTCGGCGGGCATCCGCAGCGCCTCGTAGATCCCGGCCGCGGTGCGCTCGACGTCGTAGGGGTTCACGTGGATCGCCTCCGCCATCTCGGAGGCGGCGCCCGCGAACTCGCTGAGGAGCAGCACGCCGTCCCCGTCGGTGCGGGTGGCGACGAACTCCTTCGCCACGAGGTTCATCCCGTCGCGGATCGGCGTGCAGAGGAGCGCGTCGGCCGCACGGTAGAGCGCCGCGACGTCGGTGTCGGCGAGGCTGCGGTAGATGTAGTGGATCGGCGACCAGCGCGGCGTCGCGAAGGCGCCCTGGATGCGCCCCATGAGCGCGTCCACCACGTCGCGGAACTCCTGATACGCCTCCACCCCCGTGCGCGACGGCACCGCGACCTGCACCAGCCGCACGCGCTCGCAGAGCTCGGGATGGGTCTTCAGCAGGTGCTCGTAGGCGAGCAGCCGGCGCGGGATCCCCTTCGTGTAGTCGAGCCGGTCGATGCCGACGAGGAGCTGCACGTCGCCTCCACCGTCCGTGCCCGCGCGGTACGAGCTCGCCTCGACCTGGACCGCCGGGTCCTCGCCGAGGGCGGCGTAGGCGTGCGCATCCACGCCCATCGGGAAGACGCCGAGCCGCACCTCGCGTCCGTCGTAGGAGAGGCTGCTGAGTCCGACGTCGAGGCCGAGGAGGTGGGTGAGCGAGCTGACGAAGTGGCGCAGGTAGCCGGCGGTGTGGAAGCCGATGAGGTCGGCGCCCAGGAGCCCGCGCAGGATCGCCTCGCGCTCGGGGAGCGCGCGGAAGACCTCCGACGAGGGGAACGGGATGTGGAGGAAGAAGCCGATGCGCGCCTCGGGCACGAGCTCGCGCAGGAAGCCGGGGACGAGCAGCAGCTGGTAGTCGTGCACCCAGACCATGTCGCCCGGGCGCCAGTGGCTCGCGACGCACTCGGCGAAGCGGCGGTTCGCCGCCTCGTACACTCCCCAGTCTTCCACCTGCAGCGGGATCTGGTCCACCAGGTAGTGGAAGACGGGCCAGAGCACCCCGTTCGAGACGCCCTCGTAGAAGCGGCGCACCTCCTCGCCCGAGAGCTCGACGGGGACGAGCCGCTGCTCCTCGAGCCGGCGCTCCAGCTCGGCCTGCTGCGCGGTCGGCAGCGGTCCGGCGACGCCGGGCCAGCCGATCCAGAGCCCCCCGGAGCGCTCGTGCGGCCCCGCGAGCCCGGTGGCGAGCCCGCCCGCGCTGCGCTGAATGTCGAAGCCCCCCTCGCCCGCGGTGACGGTGACGGGGAGTCGGTTGGCGACGATCAGGAGACGGTCCATGAACCCAATCTAGACCGGTCTCGGCGAGAGGCGAGGGGGCTCGTTGCGCCTCCCGACCGCCCGCGTCCCGCCTTCCGCGCGACGTGGCGTCCCCAGCGACGACCACGCCCCGATCCTCCGGAGGATCGGGGCGTGGTCTCGCCCAACTCGCCGCGGCCGCTCGGAGCGGCCGCTACTGCTTCGTGCAGGTGTAGCCCGGATTCACGTAGAACTCCTTGTTGTCGGCGGTCACGTGGGTGACCGTCGGCTCGCCCGACCTGGTGCAGGTGTAGAAACCGGAATTCGCGTTCCGGGTAAGTACCTGACGGGAGGTCGGGCAGCCAGGGCACGGCCCCTGGCAGCGGATGACGGCCGCGGTGTGCTCATCGGGTGTACTCATCGAATGATGGGCATGCCCCCGCTCGACCCGCCGAACCGGGGGTTCACCGTGTTGGCGAAGGGTGAGCCGAAGGTGAAGCCGAAGCCGATCGAGCTCCAGTAGCGGAAGGAAGTGGCGAGCTGGCGCTGCTGCAGCAGGATCTCCGCCTCCGTGACGCCCTCGCGCGCGAGATAGAGTTGATCGCGCACCAGCTCCACCCCGCCCATGAGCAGGAGCGAGAACCCGCCGAAGAGATGCAGGTCGAGGTTGCTGACGAGGAGGCCGTGCCGCTTGCTAGGATCCTGCAGGTAGTAGGAACCCTCCAGCGACGTGGCGACCGAGCCCCAGGGTTGCCGCAGGCTGAGCGAGGCGACCAGCCGCTGGTCGAGCAGGGTCTCGGCGGTCTTGCCGAAGATGGTCTCCTCGGCGTAGTCGTACGCCGTCGCGCCGGTGGAGTACTGGATGGTGAACTGCCGCCGCGTCGACTGGGAATAGGGGAAGACGTTGTACTCCACCGCAGGTGCCAGCCGCAGTGCCAGCGACTGGTTCAGGAAGGTCGACGCACTGAGGGTCCCCTCCACGCCGATCGACCAGTGGTCGCCGAGGCCTTTCACGACCAGCGCGTCGAAGGCGTAGTCGCGCGAGACCGTCGTGACCGTCGCGGTGTCGCTCACGTCCACCCGGCTCTGGCTGTAGCGGCCCTGGACGGAGGCGTTGATCTTCCAGGCCGGCGTCGTGCGGTTGGCCGCCAGCGACGCGTTGAGGCTCACGAAGCGAAAGGACTCCTCCCCGTTCACCGAGCCGTTGAGAGTGGTCCCGAAGGTCCAGGCGTTCCACGGGTCGCGGACGGCGCCGGCAGGGGTGGCCTGCGGGCCCGCCGGCGGGGCGTAGGAGATGCGGAGCCGCTCGCCGAGCGTGGTGTGATTGACGTAGCGGACCAACCCGCGCTTGAGGACCTCGGCGAGCTCCTCGCGGATCCGCTCGCGGGACGCCGCGGGCCTCGCCATGTACTGCAGGGAATCGTCGACCCCGCGGAACTCCTGCTGGCCGATGAAGTCCAGGGTGAACGCCGTGCCGCCGGCGGCCGTCTCCTGCGTGGTCACCAGAACGAGGACCTGCGCACTCTGGCGGTCGCGCACGTGATTGACGAAGTCGAGCGTGGTGCGGAGATAATCGTAGTCGCAGGCGGGGGAGTCGCACTCGAGGAACACGCGCGCCGCCGCCCGTCCCGCGGGCGCCACTACGGGCGGCGGGGGTGGCGGGGGCAGCGGTGGCGGGGGCAGCGGTGGCAGCGCGGTGCGGCCGCGCAGCGCGAGGCCACGCGCCGAGGACTCGCCGATCCCCGCCCGCCCCCGGAACAGCTCGAGCACCGGTGGCCCCCTGCCCTCCTCGGCGGCGACCCGCGAGCTCCAGTAGGCGGCGTAGTACCGGCTCAGCCGAGTCGCGAGCGCCGCCGAGTCGGCGGGATCGGTCCCGCGGGGGACCTGAACCTGCTGCGCCCTGGCGCTTGGAACTCCAAGCGCCAGGGCGCATGCCACCAGCGCGGCGGGCGCGGCCGTGACGGCGGTAACGGCGTGGCGACGACCCACGGCTGCTCCCTCACCCCACCGCCGCTTCCCGCTCCCTTCGACGGGTCCTGGCCAACGCCATCACCTCCTGCGCGCCGACGACCAGCCGGGAGGCGATCCTGCCGTCGCCGTCCACCAGGACGGCCATCGGAGTACCTGTGGCGCCGAAGGCGCGCATCGTCGCGCCCGCCTCGTCGAGGACGATCCGGGACGAGAGGCCCATGGTGCGGTTGGCCTCCACCGTCCCGCTCGAAACGAGCAGCAGCTCGGGCGACCCGACCGGCCGCCGCCGCTCCCATTTCATCAGTTCGGGAAGCATCTGCCGGCAGTAGCCGCAGGTCGGACTCCAGAAGAGCACGAGCGTCGCGGTCCCGGCGAAGTCGCCGAGCGCGGTCGTCCGCCCGTCGAGATCCGGGAGCATGAACGCCGGGGCGGGCTGCCCGAGGGGCGGCGCCGGCGCGTGCGGCTCGGACGGCGGCGGCTGCCCGTCGCCCCCGCTCGCCGGCGTCGGTCGCAGCGCGTCCGCCTGGGGATCGTACGGCACCCCGGTGAGGGCTTGCTGCAGGAGTCCTTCGACGCCGACCACGAAGTAGGCGTTGCGGCCTGCGATCGTGCCGTCGGCGCCGATCAGCACGGCGGCCGGTGTGGCGTTGATGTCATAGGCTCGCTTGACCTCCTGGTCGTCGTCCAGGAGGAGCCTGCGCAGATCGTGCTGCTCCACCTTGGCACGATTGGCCTCGGGCGTGCCATCGCTGATCGCCGCGATGGTGACCCGACCGACGTGCTCGCGCTGCCAGCGCGCCACGTCCGGCAGGACGAGTTCGCAGGGACCGCAGCGCGGGTCCATGAAGAACAGCAGGACCGGCCGCCCCGCCAAGCGCAGGCTCGCCAGACTCAGCCGGTCGCCGTCGAGCGTGGGCAGCTCGAAGTCGGGCGCCGACTCGCCCACCAGCAGCCCGCTGCCCTCGGCGAGGTGGAGCACCTTCTCGGCCCGCTCGAGCCGCAGCAGGAGGCGGCCCTGCTGCCGCAGCATGTTGAGGAGGAGCCAGCCCTCGATCAGCGCGACCCCCAGGCCGAGGACGGCAGTCCCCAGCGCGACCCCGGTCGCCACGCCCAGGCCGACGCCCCCGAGGCCCGTGATCTCCGAGGACCGGCCGCCCCACCCGAGCACGACGGCGGCGATGGCTGCCAGCGCGCCGTTCCGCCCCACCGTTGACCAGCCGACCGGGGCCGAGTGCAGTTGGCCGAAGCAGTGACAGTCCGGCCGCCGCCCCCGGACGAGGGTGCCGACGATCCCGAGGGTGAAGAGCCCCAGCAGGCCCAGCGCGGCCACGGCCCCCCAGCGGGCGGAGGCGCCGAACAGCAGGAGGGCGGCGATCCCCAGTTCCACCAGCGGTAGCGCGAGCCCCAGGGGGGCGGTCAGGCCGCTCGGCACACCGAAGTCCTCGAGCGCCTGCCGCGACCCTCGGGCATCGGTCAGCTTGCCTACGGCAGCGACCAGGAACACGGCAGCCAGCAGCAGCCTGGCAACGAGGGCGATCCAATCCATGACGAGTCTCACCGTGGTAGGTGTCCGGGACGCCGGCGGTGATCGCGGCGACCCGCGGATTTGCTCGAAGCGGTGGTGCGGTGAAGCGGCGGTGCGGCGAAGAAGGGGAGGGTGCACGACCCTCCCCTCCCGAGCCGCCCCCGGCCCCGACGGCATCGCACCAACATGCCGCGATGCCTGGAGTCCGGAGCGACTGCGTGATGCATTACCGCAGGCTCGTGCACGCCGGCGACGGGCACCCGCGCGGGCAGTGGAACTCCGAGCCGCTTCCGCAGAACTTGAAGCCGTGCTCGCTGCACTTGTTGCTGCAGGCGTCCTGGGCGGTCGGGAACTGCTTACCCAGCACGGCGCAGCACTCCAGCCTGGCATTACACGGGTTGCCCACGCCGCACGTACAGGTCACGCAGGTCTGCGGAGCCGCGGCGAACGCCCGGCCGCCGGTCACGGAGGCCAGGAACGCGCCCCCGAGCATGGCGGCGAGCCCGCCCAGCGTCTGGCGCCGAGTGACCGAACGGGCGGCCAGCTTGCTCAGCGCGTCAAAGGAGTTGTCCGACATGATTCCCTCCAGACACATCGCATCTTTGAGGATCGGTTGGCTCGGATTCCCGGGCCGCTTGCGGGCGCCGGGCACCTGAGCGGGATGCGAGCCACGGAGGCGGCGGGCGCGCGGCCCGACCGGGGAGCAACAATGCCCCCGGAAGGGGCGGACATCGAGCCGTCCCGGCGATCGGCCACCCGCGGCGCAGGTGAGGTTGCGACGGTGGGAGTGGGATTCGCGGGAGACGATGACGGAACTGCAGACGATCCTCCTACCGGTCGTACTGCACTCGCGATGTTCGTGGGGAATGCCTGGCCCACACCACCCGACAGGGCGGTGGGCGGGAACGGTGGGTCGCGTGGAGGTCGGGCGAGGCGATCGGAGAGAACTGCGAGCGTCAGCGGGAGCCAGAACGCGGCTGGGGGCCGTTCCGTGAGGAGAGAGGCTAGAAACCGCCGAGTCATGCGCGCGTCAGCGCGCGCATGACTCGGCGGTCGGGGCCGCCGGCCTCGACGTCAGATGCCCGTCGGGGCCACGTCAGACCGGGCAGCGAGCCGCGCAGCGGCCGCACGCAGGAGCCGCCACGCCCGCGCCACGTCCGCCTCCCCGGTCTGCCACTGCCCGATCGACATCCGCAGCACGTAGCGCCCGCCGAGCGCGGTGTGGGTGAGGTACACCGAGCCGTCGCGGTTCACCGCGGCGAGGAGGGCGCGGTTGAGGTCGTCGAGTGCGGCCGGGTCGTCCACGCCCGCCGGGTGGTACCGGAAGCAGACCAGCCCGAAGGGGCTCGGCGCCACGACCTCGAAGTCGGGCTCGGCCTCGACCCGGGCGCGGAACTCCGCGGCGAGCGCGATGTGCCGCCGCAGCATCGCGCGGAGCCCCTCGGCGCCGTAGCTGCGGATGACGAACCAGAGCTTGAGGGCGCGGAAGCGGCGGCCGAGCTGGATACCCCAGTCGCGGAAGTTGACGACCTCGGGATCGTAGGCCGTCTTCAGGTACTCGGGGCTCGCCTGGAAGGTGCGGAGCAGCGCCTCCACGTCGCGCACGAAGTAGGCCGAGCAGTCGAAGTTCGTCAGCAGCCACTTGTGCGGGTTGAAGACGAAGCTGTCCACGTACTCGATCCCGTCGAGCATGGCGCGGCGCTCGGGGAGCATGGCGGCGGCGCCGGCGTAGGAGGCGTCCACGTGGAGCCACGCGCCGTGGCGGCGGCAGAGCTCGCCGATCGGGCGCAGCGGGTCCACCGCCGTCGAGCTGGTCGTGCCCAGGGTCGCGACGACGCAGGCCGGCCGCCGCCCCGCGGCGACGTCGGCCGCCATCGCCTCGGCGAGGCGGTCGGGCCGCATCGCGTAGGCCCCGTCGGTGCCGATGAGCCGGAGGCGCTCGAGGCCGTAGCCGGCGAGCTTCACCCCCTTCGGCACCGAGCTGTGCGCCTCGGTCGAGGCGTAGACGGTGAGGGCCGGATCGCCGGCGGCGCCGAGGCCGTCGGTGCCGGCGCGGAACGCCGTCGCCCGCTCGCGCGCGGTGAGGAGGGCGACGAGCGTCGCCGTCGAGCTCGTGTCCTGGATGACGCCGGTGAAGCCCTCGGGCAGCGCGAGCAGCTCGCGCAGCCACGCCATGACGACCTGCTCGAGCTCGGTCGCCGCGGGCGAGGTCTGCCACGACATGCACTGCGCGCCGAGGGTCGCGGTGAGCATCTCGGCGAGGATCGAGGGCGGGCTGTTGTTGGCCGGGAAGTAGGCGAACCAGCCGGGGTGGTTCCAGTGCGTCATCCCGGGCAGGATCACCGAGCGGAAGTCGGCGAAGACCCGCTCGAACGGCTCGCCCGTCTCGGGCGGATGGGCGGGAAGCTGGTGGCGCACGTCGCCGGGGCGGACGTCGGGCACGATCCGGCGCTCGCCCACGTCGGCGAGGTAGTCGGCCATCCAGTCCACCAGCTCGTGCGCGTGGCGGCGGAAGTCGTCGGAGTTCATGGGGGGAAAATAGGCGGTTAATTTCCCGCCATGACTCCCCCATCCCCTCCCCCCGACCCCGAGCTCGAGCGGTTCCGGCTCGCGGAGCGGACCTCGGACTGGCTCGACCGGATCGATCTGGGCGACGACGACGCGCGGACCACGCTCGCGACCGGGCTCGCGAGCGCGCTCTCGGCGATGGACGAGGCGCGGGTGCTGCTCGACGCCGTGCTCGCCACCGACCCCGCCCGCGTCGCGGGCGACGCCGAGCACGCGCTCGACCTCGCCACCGAGCTCACCGGGCAGCTCGCCGGCGAGCTGCGCGCGCGCCTCGACGACATCGAACGCGCGTGGCCGGTGCTCGAGGACCGGCTCCTCGCGCTCGCGCACGGCGAGGACCACGGCCCGGACCACGGCCCGGACCACGGCCCCGAGCGCGGCGCGGAGCACGAGGCGTGAGCCCCGGCGCCCGGGCGCGTGCCGGCCGGCTCGCCTTCGACCCCGAGGAGGCGGTGCGCCATCTCGGCACGCGCGACGCCAGGCTGCGGCGCCTCATCGCGCGGGTGGGCGGCTTCACCCTGCGCCCCGAGCCGACGCAGAGTCTCTTCCAGGCGCTCGCGCGCTCGATCGTCTACCAGCAGCTCGCCGGCCGCGCCGCCGCGACGATTCACGGCCGCGTGCAGGCGCTCTTCCCCGACGGCCGCCTCGAGCCCGCGGCGCTGCTCGCCCTCCCGGACGAGTCGCTCCGCGGCGCCGGCCTCTCCGCCGCCAAGCTCGCGGCGCTGCAGGACCTCGCGCGGAAGACGCTCGACGGCACGGTGCCCACGATGCCCCGGCTCCGCCGCCTCGACGACGAGGAGATCATCGAGCGCCTCACCACGGTCCGCGGCATCGGCCGCTGGACGGTGGAGATGCTGCTGATGTTCCGCCTCGGCCGCCCCGACGTCCTGCCGCTGGGCGACCTCGGCGTCCGCAAGGGCTTCCAGCTCACCTACGGCCTCGACGAGCTCCCCACCCCCGACGAGCTCCGCGAGCGGGCCGAGCGCTGGCGCCCCTACCGCAGTGTGGGCAGCTGGTACATGTGGCGGGCGACGGAGCTGTAG
>DASTSO010000013.1:0-25702 GCA_035760645.1 Gemmatimonadales bacterium | reverse complement strand
AGGAGGAACTCGAGCGACTCCACCGGCGGCATGTCCGCCAGGAAGTTGCGCAGGAGGTAGACGCGGTTGAGCTCGTCCTTGTCCATGAGGAGCTCTTCCTTGCGCGTCGAGGTGCGCTGGATGTCGATCGCCGGGTAGATGCGGCGGTCGGCGAGACGGCGGTCGAGGACGAGCTCCATGTTGCCGGTGCCCTTGAACTCCTCGAAGATCACCTCGTCCATGCGGCTGCCGGTGTCGATGAGCGCCGTGGCGATGATCGTGAGGCTGCCGCCCTTGTCGATGTTGCGCGCCGCGCCGAAGAAGCGCTTCGGCTTCTGGAGCGCGTTGGCGTCCACACCGCCCGAGAGGATCTTGCCCGAGTGCGGCACGACGACGTTGTGCGCGCGCGCGAGACGGGTGATCGAGTCCAGGAGGATGACCACGTCGCGCCCGTGCTCGACGAGGCGCTTGGCCTTCTCGATGACCATGTCGGCCACCTGCACGTGGCGGTCGGCCGGCTCGTCGAAGGTGGAGCTGATGACCTCCGCCTTGACGTTCTCCTCCATGTCGGTCACCTCCTCGGGCCGCTCGTCGATGAGCAGCACGATGAGGACGATCTCCGGATGGTTCTCGCTGATCGCGTTGGCCAGCTTCTGCATCAGGATCGTCTTGCCCGCCTTCGGCGGGGCGACGATCAGGCCGCGCTGGCCCTTGCCGATCGGCGAGAGCAGGTCGACGACCCGCATCGACAGATCGCCCGACTTGCGCTCGAGCCGGATGCGCTGGTCGGGATAGCGCGGCTTGAGGTTGTCGAAGGCGATCCGGTGCTTGGTCTTCTCCGGCTCCTCGTAGTTGACGCTCTCCACCTTGAGGAGCGCGAGGTAGCGCTCGCCTTCCTTCGGCGGCCGCACCTGGCCCGAGACCGTGTCGCCCGTGCGCAGATCGAAGCGCTTGATCTGGCTCGGACTGACGTAGATGTCGTCGGGACCGTAGAGATAGTTCCAGTCCTGGCTGCGGAGAAAGCCGTAGCCTTCGGGGAGGATCTCGAGGACGCCCTCGCCGCGGATGATCGTGTCCTTGTCGAGCAGCGACTGCTCGATGCGGAAGATGAGGTCCTGCTTGCGGAGGCCGGAGTAGTTGGAGATGTTCAGCTCTTCGGCCAGCGCGTGCAGCTCCGCGACGGACTTCTGCTTCAGTTCAGCGATATCCACAGGTACGGCTCCGGGCAGGGTGCCCTGACCGCGCGCGCGGCAGGGATATAAGGAAGATGGGGAGATCCAATTGCGGTGATCGGTCCGGCTGGGGTCAGGATTTCGCGATCAGGGAGTCGTCGATCAGGAAGCGGGCCCGGGCGGTGCGCCGGGGGGCCGAGAGGTCGGGGAGTGCCTAAGGCCAAGAAGCACTTAATACTAGAGCGGCCCGGCGGGAGCGTCAAGAGCCGGGGGATGCCGGCGCGGGGGCGTTACGATGCTTGAGGCGTTCGTCGCGCTGGTCCCCGTGCTGGATCACTGGGAGGTGCGCGAGATCGGCGGCCGGGAAGTGATCGACGCGCTGGTGGCCCCGGGGCATCGGGCGCGCGGCGGGACGGCCTCGCCGGCGCTGGCGGCCGCGCTCGCGGCCTGGCCGGGCGCCCATTACTGGGCCGACGCCGACCGCGGGCACCTCGTCCTCATCCGCCCGCTCGCCGCCGGCCGCCGGGAGCGCTGGGGCCTGCACACCCTGCTCTTTCTCCTCACCGTGCTCTGCACCCTGGGGGCCGGCGCCGCGCTGCTCGGCCGCTGGGACCCATGGGTGACGGTCTCGCCGGGCAGCGCGACCGCCTGGCCCGTCGTCGGTGCCTTTCTCGGCGCGCTCGCCGACGGGCTCCGCTTCTTCGTGACCGCGGCCGCCGGCGGTTGGCGGGCGATGCTGGCGGGGTGGACGTTCGCCGTGCCGCTCCTCGCCATTCTCCTCGTCCACGAGCTGGGGCACTACTTCACCGCGCGACGCTACGCGGTGGACGCCTCGCCGCCCTTCTTCCTGCCGCTCCCGCCCACGCTCTCGCCGATCGGCAGCCTGGGCGCATTCCTGCGGCTGCGCTCGCCGGTGCTCGACCGCCGCCAGCTGCTCGACATCGGCGCCGCCGGGCCGCTCGCCGGCTTCGTCGTCGCCTTCGGCGTGCTCGTCTGGGGCTATGCGACATCGCGCGTGCCCGCGTACGCGGGAGCGGCGTGGCACGACCTGCACGGTCCCTACGTCCTCCTCGCCGGCCAGGTGCTGCCGCTCGGCGACTCGCTGCTCACCCTCGCGCTCCGCCACCTCGTGGCCCCCGGCGCGCCGGCGCTCCACCTCAGCGCGCCCGCCTTCGCGGGCTGGGTCGGCGCGTTCATCACCGGGCTCAACCTGCTGCCGCTCAGCCAGCTCGACGGCGGGCACGTCCTCTACGCCGTGCTCGGCCCCCGCCAGCGCACCGTGGCGCTCCTCGCCGTCGTGGGGCTCCTCCTCCTCGCGCAGCTCAACTGGAGCTGGTACGTCTGGGTGGTGCTCGCGCTCCTGATCGGTGGCGGCCGCTGGAGTCACCCCTCGGTCGTGGTGCCCGACCGTCCCGTCACCGGCGCGCGCCGCTGGCTCGGCTGGCTCTGTGCGCTGGTCTTCGCGCTGACGTTCGTGCCGGTGCCGTTCCGCATCTGAGGCGACGGGCGGGGTGCCGTTCTATTGCGCAACGCGTCCCCGTCCGTATCTTAGGACGTCACTCCCCCCGACCAGACTGGGACCACGATCCGGCCTCCGACCCCGAGGATTGCCGATGCCCGTCCCGACCCTTCGTGCCGTGACCCGCGAGCAGCGGGAGCCCGCCGTCCACGATCTCGAGCCGCTGCGGGGCGTCTCGCCGCCGGTGCTCGTGCGGATCTCGGTGCGGCAGGACGAGTACGGCGGCTGGCGCGGCCGGCTGCACTTCGCCGCCGAAGATCCCGCGCGCGGGCGGGAGACGGCGGAGATCTTCTGCGCGGCGACGGAGCAGGAGCTCTGGCAATCGGTCTTCGGCCTCCGCGATCACCATCTCCGCGACCTCTACCGCTCGCTCGGGTAACGCACCGCATCCGCCCGCTCCCGCAGCGTGCCCATCGACCGCCGCCGCACCACGCCACCACCCGCAATCCCGAGCCCTCATGACCGACGCGTCCGACCGCGAGCGCATCAGCAAGCTGCGCCACGATCTCAGCAACCCGCTCTCCGCCCTGCTCGCCGAGACGCAGCTGCTGCTGCTCAACGAGGGCAAGCTCGACGCCGAGACGGTGACGAGCCTCCGCGAGATCGAGGCGCTGGCGATCCGGATGCGGACGATCCTGCGGGAGACGGTGTAGGCGGGACGACGGGACGGCGGGACGGCGGGACACTCAGCAAACGCGCGAGCCTCCGGTGTCATCACCGGAGGCTCGTCTCACATCGGGCCCTCCCGCGGTCCCGCCGTCCCGCCTACGCGGACAGCGGCAGCGTCGCCAGATCCGGGAACGCCGCGGCGAAGGCTTCGACGGCGTCGCGGTCGAGCTGGGTGCCGGCGACGCGCCGGAGCTCCTGCAGCGCGTCGGCCGGGCGGAGCGGGTTGCGGTAGGGGCGGCGGGTGGTCATCGCGTCGAAGCTGTCGGCGACGGCGACGATGCGCGCCTCGACCGGGATGTCCTCGCCGATGAGGCCGTCGGGGAAGCCGCGCCCGTCGAGCCGCTCGTGGTGCGAGCGCACGATCCGGAGCACCGCGGGCCGCTCGCGCGCGAGCGGCGAGAGCATCCGCTCGCCCAGGGCGGGGTGCTCGGTGATCTGCCGGAACTCCTCGTCGGTGAGCTGCCCCGGCTTGTGCAGCACCGCCTCGCGGGTGCCGATCTTGCCGATGTCGTGCAGCTCGCCGCCCAGGCGGATGCTGTCGAGCGCCTCGCCGGCGAAGCCCAGCCGGATGGCGGTCTCGACCGAGTAGTGGCTGACGCGGATCGAGTGGCCGGCGGTGTAGGAGTCCTTCGCCTCGAGCGCGCGCGCGAGCATCTGGACGCCCTCGAGGAAGAGCTCCTCGATGCGCTGCGCCTGCTCGCGCACCCGCTGCTCGAGGTGCTGCTGGTAGTAGCGGTTCTGCAGCAGGAGCGCCCGGCGCTCGAGGGTGCGCGTGACGCGCGTCTGCACCTCGGCCACGGAGAGCGGCTTGAGGAGGAAGTCGGCGGCGCCCTCGCGCAGGCATTCGACGGCGACCTCGGTGTCGGCCTGGCCGCTCAGCATGATCACCGAGGTGTCGGGCGAGCGGAGCCGCACGGCGCGGAGGAAGGCGAGGCCGTCCATCTCCGGCATGCGCAGATCGGAGATGATCAGCGGGAGGTCGGGGGCCCGCTCGAGCTGCTCGAGCCCCTCGACGCCGTTGCCGGCCTCGAGGCAGCGGAAACCCTGGCTGGCGAGAATCCGGACGATCGAGCGCCGCACCGACGGCTCGTCGTCCACCACCAGACACTGCGCCGCCGAAGCCTCGGCGGGCGAAACGATCAGTTGCTCGGCCATGACTGCCTTGAGCGACCGTGGAAGTTCAGTCGGCGGCGCCCCCGCATCGCGCGCGGGTGTCGCGCGAGCGGGGCGCGCGAATGTGATCTGGCTCACGCGCGCGCCGATCCCAGCACACGAGCATGCTACGGCGTCGTCCCCGGATTGTCCATGCTTGCGCCGCGTTCGCGGCATCCCCCGCGCGAGGGCGCGGACGGCGGCATTGTGTCGTGTGCCCGGCCCTGTATGTTGCGGCTATACCCTGCGGCCGGGCCAACGCCTAAGGAGAGACCATGGACAGCTTCGGCGCCCGTTCGACCCTCCGGGTCGGTGCGCGTGAGTACGAGATCTTCCGCCTGCAGGCGCTGCGGGAGCGGGGCTTCGACGTGGATCGGCTCCCGTATTCGCTGCGCATCCTGCTCGAGAACCTGCTGCGCACGGAGGACGGCGTCACCGTGACGCGCCAGGAGATCGAGGCGCTCGCCGGCTGCGATCCCCGCAAGGTGCCGGCGATCGAGATCGCCTTCACCCCGGCGCGCGTGGTGCTGCAGGACTTCACCGGCGTGCCCTGCGTGGTGGACCTCGCCGCGATGCGCGACGCGATGGCCGACCTGGGCGGCGATCCCGCGCGCATCAACCCGCTGCAGCCCGTCGAGCTCGTCATCGACCACTCGGTGCAGGTGGACGCCTTCGGCACGCCGCAGGCGTTCCACATCAACGAGGAGATGGACTACGAGCGCAACCGCGAGCGCTACGCCTTCCTGCGCTGGGGCCAGCAGGCCTTCCAGAACTTCAAGGTCGTCCCGCCGAACACGGGCATCGTCCACCAGGTCAACCTCGAGTACCTCGCACGCGTCGTCTTCACGAGCGACGAGAACGCGGCGGCGCCGCCGTCGGAGCGGCCGCAGGCCTATCCCGACACCCTCGTCGGCACCGACAGCCACACCACCATGATCAACGGGCTCGGCGTGCTGGGCTGGGGCGTCGGCGGGATCGAGGCCGAGGCGGCGATGCTGGGCCAGCCGGTCTCGATGCTGCTCCCCGAGGTGATCGGCTTCCGCCTCGCGGGGAGGCTGCCCGAGGGCGCCACGGCCACCGACCTCGTGCTCACGGTGACCGAGATGCTCCGCAAGAAGGGGGTCGTGGGCAAGTTCGTCGAGTTCTACGGGCCCGGGGTGTCGAGTCTCGCGCTCGCCGACCGCGCCACGATCGGCAACATGAGCCCCGAGTACGGCGCGACCTGCGCGATCTTCCCGGTCGACCAGGTCACGCTCGACTACCTCCGCTTCACCGGCCGCCCGGAGGAGCGGGTGGCGCTGGTCGAGGCGTACATGAAGGAGCAGGGTCTCTTCCACACCGCCGACAGCCCGGAGCCCGTCTACACCGACACCCTCGAGCTCGATCTCGACAGCGTCGAGCCGAGCATCGCGGGGCCGCGCCGGCCGCAGGACCGCATCCGGCTGCGCGACGCGAAGCGGGCCTTCGAGGCCTCGCTCGAGTCGCTGATGCCGACCAAGTCGAAGACGCAGAAGGACTCGGCCGAGGGCGAGCAGTCGGCCGGCCCGCGCACGCTGGGCGTCTGGGGGGAGGGCTCGCCCGCGTCACCGGCGGCGCAGGCGGGGTCCACCAACGACCTCGAGCCCGACCGGCTGCGCCACGGCTCGGTCGTCATCGCGGCGATCACGAGCTGCACCAACACGTCGAATCCGAGCGTGATGATGGCCGCCGGGCTCCTCGCCCGGAAGGCGGTCGAGAAGGGGCTCGCGCGCAAGCCGTGGGTGAAGACCAGCCTCGCGCCGGGCTCGAAGGTGGTGACGCAGTACTACGAGCGGGCCGGGCTCCTGCCGTACCTCGAGCAGCTCGGCTTCAACGTGGTCGGCTACGGCTGCACCACCTGCATCGGCAACTCGGGGCCGCTGCCGCAGGAGATCAGCGAGGAGATCCAGCGCCGCGACCTGGTCGCCTGCTCGGTGCTCTCGGGCAACCGCAACTTCGAGGGCCGCATCAACTCCGACGTGCGGGCCAACTACCTGATGTCGCCGCCCCTCGTGGTGGCCTTCGCCATCGCGGGGCGGATCGACATCGACCTGCACAACGAGCCGCTCGCCACCGGGGCGGACGGCAAGCCCGTCTTCCTCGCCGACATCTGGCCCTCGCAGCACGAGATCGAGCGCGCGATCCAGGAGGCGATCAGCTCGTCGATGTACCGGAAGAGCTACGCCGAGGTCTTCGCGGGCGACGCCCGCTGGCGCGAGCTCGAGGTGCCCGGCGGCGACCGCTTCGCCTGGCTCGGCGACTCGACCTACGTGCGGCGGCCGCCCTACTTCGACGGCATGCCGCGCCAGGCGCCCTCGATGGTGGACGACATCCGCGACGCGCGCGCCATCGCCATGCTGGGCGACAGCGTGACGACCGACCACATCTCGCCCGCGGGCTCGATCAAGCGCGACTCGCCGGCCGGCCGCTATCTGCTCGAGCACGGCGTGCCGGTGCGCGACTTCAACTCCTACGGCAGCCGCCGCGGCAACCACGAGGTGATGGTGCGCGGCACGTTCGCCAACATCCGCATCCGCAACCAGCTCGCGCCCGGCACCGAGGGCGGCGTGACGACCTATCTGCCCACCGGCGAGGTGATGTCGATCTACGACGCCGCCATGCGCTACGAGCGCGAGGGGACGCCGCTCTGCGTGCTCGCCGGCAAGGAGTACGGCTCGGGCTCGAGCCGCGACTGGGCCGCCAAGGGCCCGGCGCTGCAGGGGATCCGGTTCGTGATCGCCGAGAGCTTCGAGCGCATCCACCGCTCGAACCTCGTCGGCATGGGGATCCTGCCGCTGCAGTTCCTGCCGGGCGAGTCGGCCGCGTCGCTGGGCCTGACCGGGCGGGAGACCTTCGCCGTGCACGGCGTGCGCAAGGCGATCGCCACCTGCTTCGCGGGCGGCCGCGAGATCACGGTCCACGCGACCGACGAGGCGGGGCAGACGCGGGAGTTCCGCGTCGTCGTCCGCATCGACACCCCGCAGGAGGTGCTCTACTACCGGCACGGCGGGATCCTGCGCTACGTGCTCCGCCAGCTCCTCCTGGGACGCGAGAAGCCCGAGGCGGTCTCGGGCGGCCTGGCGTCGGCCTCGACCCTCGTCGGCGAGCCGAGCAACGCGCAGCGCAAGGCCACCGAGAGCTCGATCGAGTCGTTCCCGGCGAGCGACTCGCCGGCCTACTGATCAGGGACTAGGGGCGAGGGACTAGGGACTAGCAGGCGCCGTGCCTACGCCGGCGCCCGTGTCCCAAGCCCCTCGACAGCACCCTAGCCCCTAGTCCCTAGCCCCTAGCCCCTGCGTATGGTCACCTATGAGGTCACGCTCGACGTCGATCCCGCCGTGGCGGCGGCGGTCGAGCGTTACATGCGCGCGACCCACATCCCCGAAATCCTCGCGACCGGGTGCTTCGCCGAGATCCGGTTCGAGCGACAGGCGGACCGGGAGGGCGGGGGGATGCTGCGCTTCCGCACCCGCTACCGCGCGGCGCGACGGGCGGACCTCGACCGCTACCTCGCGCAGCACCAGGCGCACTTCCGCACCGACTTCCTCCTGCACGTGCCGAGCGGTGTCACCGTGACGCGCGCCGTCTGGGAGGCGGTCGAGGCGTGGAGCCTGCCGGAGGCGCGCATGCGCTGAGCACCCGCCCGGCTCGGACCACGGCGACGGGGGAGCGGTGAGTACGATCACCGCTCCCCCGTCGCCGTCGTGCGTATGCTATCTCCGTCAAGCGACACGATTTGCGGCACGCGCGGCACTCGGGCGCCACTCGGAACGGACGGGGGAGCATGGAGGTGCGGAACTCGCGGGGCCTGAGGGCGTGGGATCGAGGCGCGGCGGTTGCGGCCGCGCTGCTCTGGGGCGGGCTGCGGGGGCCCTGCCCGGCGTCGGCGCACGCCCAGGAGCGCTCCGCCGTGCTGGCCGACAGCGGGGACTCGAGCCGCACGGCACCGGCGGCCCGCGACGCGTCCGCCGCCCGTCCGGCGAGCGCGGGCACGCGGGAGGTCGTGGCCGGCGCGCGCTACCGCGCCGGCTGGATGCGCCGGCTCCTGCTGGGCGATCGCTACCGGCCGCTCTGGGCCGCGCCCATCCGGGTGCCGGTGCTCGACCTCGCGGGCTTCGCCGGCGGCCTCACGCCGCTCAAGAAGAGCGGCGGCATGCAGACGCGCGGTCTCAAGCTGCGCGCCGCCGACGGCCGCGTCTTCAAGTTCCGCTCCCTCGACAAGGACCCCTCGGCCAACTTCCCGCCCGACCGGCGCCGCTCGGCGATCGCCGCGCTCTGGCAGGACGCGATCAGCGCGCTCCATCCGGGCGGCAGCCTCGCGGCCTCGGAACTGCTCGCGGCGGCGCGCGTCCCCCACGCGACTCCGGTGCTCGTCGTGCTGCCCGACGACGCGCGGCTCGGCGAGTTCCGCGCGGAGTTCGGCGGGCTCCTCGGCACGATCGAGGAGGACCCCGACAGCGCCGACGACGACGGGCCCGGCTTCCTCGGCTTCGATCGCGTGATCGGCACGGCGAAGCTCGCCGAGCGGCTCAACGCGAGCCCGGCGGACCGGGTGGATGCCCGCGTCTATCTCGCCGCGCGGCTCGTGGACCTGCTCGTCAACGACCTCGACCGACACGTGGGACAGTGGGACTGGGGGCTCCGCGACGGCGAGGAGGGCGCCGCGGCCGGTGAGGCGCGCACGTGGACGCCGATCCCGGGGGACCGCGACCAGGTCTTCATCGCCTATGGCGGCCTGCTCCCGGCGCTCGGGCGGCTCGCCGATCCCCGGCTCGTCACCTTCGATTCGACCTACAGCCTGCCCGGTCTCACGCGCAGCGAGCGCGAGCTCGACGCCCGGCTCTTCGCCGGCCTCGAGCGCGCCGTCTGGGACTCGGTCGCGACGGGGCTGCGGGCGCGGATCACCGACACGGTGATCGACCGCGCGCTCGCGCGGATGCCGGCCGCGTACCGGGACGACTCGACGGGCGCGCTCGCGCGCCGCCTGCGCGCGCGGCGCGACCGGCTGCCGGCGGTGGCCGCGGAGTGGTACGCACGGCTCGCGGAGGTGGTGGACGTGCACGCCACCGACGCGGCCGAGTTCGCCGTCGTCACGCGCGCGGGGGACACGGTGGAGGTGCGGCTCTTCGCGGCCGGGGCGGATCCGGCGGAGGACGCGCCGTGGTTCCGACGCCGGTTCCTGCGCGGCGAGACCGACGAGGTGCGCCTCTACCTGCACGGCGGCGACGACCGTGCGATCGTGCGCGGCACGAGCCGGCACAGCGTGCTCGTGCGGATCATCGGCGGCGCCGGGACGAACGTGCTCGTGGACTCGTCGCGCGTCGGGGGCGCGGCGCGCCCGACGCGGCTCTACGACGCCGGCAGGGGACGCGCCGAAGCGTTCGGGCCGCCCGAGCCGACCGACGCCTATGGCGAGCGTCCCCTCACCGAGGCCGCGCTCGACCGGCGGCCGTGGCTCGGCCGCGGCGAGGCGCGCCGGCCGCCGCCGCCCGACCGCGGCGTCGCGGGGGCGCCGGGGGCGTTCGCACGTTACGACTCCGACGTGGGGCTCGCCATGGGCGTCGAGGTGGGCGTCGTGCGCTACGGGTTCCGCCGCGCGCCCTACGCGAGCCGGCTCGCGCTGCGCGGCGACCACGCCACGGGCCCGGGCCGCACCCGCCTCGAGTTGCGGGGTGAATGGCAGCGCGAGGCGAGTCCGCTCTACCTGTCGCTCTCGGGCCTCGCCTCGGACCTCGAGCGCTTCCACTTCTACGGCCTCGGCAACGCGACGCCCGGCGCGGGACCGGCGGGCAGCCACGACCTCGACCACCGCCGCTACGAGGCGGCGCTCGCCCTGGGCGTGCGCCTGCCGCGCGGCACTCTGATGCTGGGGCCGCTCCTGCGCTACGCGCGCACCGCGCTCGATTCCAACGCCGTCGGCATCCCGGGCGGCACGCCCGCGCCGCGGGGCTTCGGCTCCTACGGCGAGCTGGGGCTGCGGCTCCGAGGCGTGATGGACACGCGCGACGTCGCGTCGAATCCGCGGCGCGGCGCCCACCTCGCGCTCGGCGCGGAGCTCTTCCCGGCGCTCTGGGACGCCACCGGAACGGTGGGGGCGGTGGAGGCGAGCGGAACGACGTATCTTTCGGCGTCCGTCCCGTTCACACCCGTGCTCGTGCTCCGCGCCGGCGGCCGCCGCGTCTGGGGTCCGTACGCGCTCGTCGACGCCGCCTGGCTCGGCGGCGCGGGCACGCTGCGGGGCTGGGCGCGCGACCGCTTCGCCGGGGACGCCATGGTCTACGGCGGCGCCGAGCTGCGGCTCCGGCTCTTCGGCCTGCCGGCGATCCTGCCGGGCGAGGTCGGCGTGCACGGCCTCGCCGACGCGGGCCGCGTCCGCCTCCGCGGCGAGGCGGCACCCGGGGCGGACGACTGGCACACCGCGTTCGGCGGCGGCGTCTGGCTCGCGCCGTGGGACCGCGACGCCACGCTGAGCGTCACGGCGGCGCGCGGCGCCGAAGGCACGTACTTCTACGTCCAGGGAGGATTCCCGTTCTGATGCGCTCCGCCACCCGGTGGTCGATCCCGCTCCTGCTCCCGCTCTCCCTCTCCCTCGCGCTCGCCTCCACTCTCACCGCCCAGGTGAAGCCCATGCATCGTGCGGAGTCCCAGGGTCGCATGCGCGCCCGCGACCTGGGCGTCGCCCCCGGCGCGCTCCCCACCGGCGCCAACAACGCGATCACCGACGTGCCCGGCGTGCGCGTGGGGCAGACGACGGTGGTCCGGGGCGACTCGGTGCACACCGGCGTCACCGCGATTCTCCCGCACGAGGGCAACCTCTTCGCCGAGCGGGTGCCGGCGGCGATCCAGGTGGGGAACGGCTTCGGCAAGCTGGTGGGCGTGACCCAGGTGCAGGAGCTGGGCGAGCTCGAGACGCCGGTGCTCCTCACCTGCACGCTCTGCGTCTGGAAGGCGGCCGACGCGCTCGCCGCCTGGATGCTCGAGCGGCCCGGGATGGAGTCGGTCAAGTCCATCAACCCGGTCGTCGGCGAGACCAACGACGGCTACGCGCTGAACGCGATCCGCACCCGCCCGATCACCGAGGCCGACGTGCGCCGCGCGCTCGAGAGCGCGAGCGCGGGGCCGGTGGCCGAGGGGAGCGTGGGGGCGGGCACGGGCACGGTGGCCTTCGGCTGGAAGGGCGGCATCGGCACCAGCTCGCGCGTCGTGCCCGCCGCGGCGGACACGCTCCCCGACGGCACGAAGCCCGACCGGGAGCGCTGGACCGTGGGCGTGCTCGTGCAGTCGAACTACGGCGGCGACTTCCGGGTCCTCGGCGCGCCGGTGGGCCGCGAGCTGGGCCGGCGCGGCGTGGTGCGCGGCGACCAGGGCGCCAAGGGCTCGGTGATGATCGTGGTCGCGACCGACGCGCCGCTGTCCGACCGCGGCCTCCGGCGGCTCGCCACCCGTGCGCTGCTCGGGATCGGCCGCACCGGGTCAGCGATGGACAACGGCTCGGGCGACTACGTCATCGCCTTCTCGACGCATCCCTCGGTGCGCCGCCCCTACGGCGTGCAGCGGCTCGCCACCACCGAGCTCGGCAACGACGCCATGTCCGACCTCTTCGAGGCCGCGGTCGAGGCGACCGAGGAGGCGGTCTACAACTCGATGTTCATGGCCACCACGGTGCGCGCCAAGGGCGTCACCGTCGAGGCGCTGCCGCTCCCGGAGGTCCAGCGGATCCTCCAGCGCTACGGGGTGGCGACCCGGCGCTGACCCCCACGGGGGCCGCGCCGGGCGGGGGCCGGCTTCACGAAATCTTTGGGCTGGCTTCACGAAAGCACGTTAAAATTCCGGCGGCCGTTCGTTTGCCCGTGCCCCCGCGGGCGCTCTCGTCGCCGGAAGTCACCTCCAGGATGCTCGTCCCCAAGCTGTTCACCACGCTGCGCGGCTACGACCGCCGGCAGCTCGCCGCCGACTGCACCGCCGGCGTCATCGTCGGTATCGTCGCCCTCCCGCTCTGCATCGCCTTCGCCATCGCCAGCGGCGTCACGCCGGGGCGCGGACTGTGGACCGGCATCGTCGCCGGCTTCGTCATCTCCGCCCTCGGCGGCTCGCGGGTCCAGGTGGGCGGACCCACCGGCGCCTTCGTCGTGATCGTCTACGGCATCGTCCAGCAGTACGGAGTGGACGGGCTGATCGCGGCGACCTTCCTCGCGGGGATCATCCTCGTCGTGATGGGCTTCGCGCGCCTCGGCGCGCTGATGAAGTTCGTGCCCTATCCGGTGGTGCTGGGCTTCACGGCAGGGATCGCGATCATCATCGGCGTGCAGCAGTTCCGCGACGCGCTCGGGCTCCGGATGACCAAGGTCCCGGCCGAGTTCCTCGAGCGGATGCACGCCTACGGGCAGGTCCTCGACACGGTGAACCCCTGGGCCGCGGGCGTCTGCGGGGCGACGCTGCTCATCCTCCTGCTCTGGCCGCGGCTGAGCAAGCGGGTACCCGCGCCGTTCGTCGCGCTCCTCGCGACCACCGCCGTGGTGCAGCTCTTCCAGCTGCCCGTGGAGACGATCGGGAGCCGCTTCGGCGCGATCAACGCCGGCGTGCCGCATCCGGTCATGCCGTCGCTCACGCTGGCCGAGGTGCGGGCGCTCATCGGCCCCGCCTTCACCATCGCCGCGCTCGGCGCGATCGAGTCGCTGCTCTCGGCCGTCGTCTCGGACGGCATGATCGGCGGGCGCCACCGCTCCGACATGGAGCTCGTCGCGCAGGGGGTGGCGAACCTGGCGAGCCCGCTCGTGGGCGGCATCCCGGCCACCGGCGCCATCGCGCGCACGGCGACCAACATCAAGGCGGGCGGTCGCACCCCGGTGGCCGGCATGGTGCACGCGCTCACGCTCCTCGGCATCACGCTCTTCTTCGGGCGCTGGGCGGCGCTGATTCCGCTCGCCACCCTCGCCGGCATCCTGCTCCTCGTCGCCTGGCACATGGGCGAGTGGCACGTCTTCCGCCGCGAGCTCCGGGCGCCGAAGAGCGACGCGGCCGTGATGCTCACCACCTTCCTCCTCACCGTGCTCGTGGACCTCACGGTGGCCATCGGCGTCGGGATGGTGCTCGCCTCGTTCCTCTTCATCAAGCGCATGGCCGACGTGACGAACGTGGACGTCGTCACCGACGAGCTCGCCTTCGAGCGCGGCACGGCGGCCGAGCGCGCGAGCGACGCGGACGCGATCTACCGCCGCCGCGTGCCGCCCGGCGTCGAGGTCTACGAGATCAACGGGCCCTTCTTCTTCGG
Organism: Gemmatimonadales bacterium; assembly: GCA_035760645.1. Classification (GTDB taxonomy): domain Bacteria; phylum Gemmatimonadota; class Gemmatimonadetes; order Gemmatimonadales; family GWC2-71-9; genus DASSTY01. The sequence continues at coordinate 11,922 of DASTSO010000013.1, read as the reverse complement.
CGCCGCCGAGATCTTCAAGGACGCCGTGAAGCGGGTGGCGCGGCAGCCCAAGGTGCTCGTCATCCGCATGCGCCACGTGCCGGCGATCGACGCCACGGGGCTCCGCACCCTCACCGACCTCGTGCGCCGGAGCCGGCAGGACGGCGCCCGGGTGATCCTGGCCGAGCTGCGGGCCCAGCCGCGGCTGGCCGTCGAGCGCTCGGCGCTCGGGGCGGAGCTCGGCGCGGAGAACGTCGTGGCCACGATCGACGCCGCCCTCGCCGCCGCGGCGCCCACCACCGCCGCGCCCGCCGATACCGCCGCCTGACTCGCCCTCCGAGCGTGAGGCGCGTCACGCTCTGCTTCCTCGGGCCGCCCTATTGTCGGAGGCGGCCACGATCCCCCGCCGGTCGGCCATCCGCTGCGGCATCGCCTCTCGAGACGGTCCCGGCGGATCCCGTCGGGCAGGGAGCTCGGGGGCCGGAGTTCACGAGCAGGACCGACCGATCACGCAGGGGGACGCCGGCCGGCCGCACCCGGCAGCCGGCGTCGAAGGGAGAAGCGCGGTATGGCGAACAGGGATCGCGACTACGGGTCGCAGGGGCGGGAGAACCGGGGGATGGAGTACCGGACCGACTACGGCGACCGCTACGACATCGGTTACGGCGGCGGCTATGGCGAATACGGCGGGAGCCGCCGCGGCTTCGACCGGCCCCGGGACTACCTGGGCCACGAGTATCGCTCCGAGGGCTTCGGCCGCGGGCAGGAGTGGGACCGCGACTACGGCGACTACGGCCGCTACGGGGGCGACTACGGCCGCGGGTACGGCCGGGATTTCGACCGCGACTCCGAACGCGGCGCCAGCGGCCGCTGGTCACGGGATCACGAGAGCGACTTCGGCCGTCCCGGCAACTACGGCCGCTATGGGACCTCGCGCGATGCGGGCTACGGGTCCGGGTACGGCGCGCAGGAGTCCTACGGTGCGGGCTTCGCCCGCGACTACGACACCTGGGGCAACCGGGGCGACTACGGCGTGGGGCAGGGCTACTCGCCGGGCTACGGCGGCTTCGCCGGCACCTACGGCTACCAGGGCTGGGGCGGCGGCTATGGCGGGGCCTACGGCAGCAACTTCCTGGAGCGTCAGGGCACGCACTACGGGCGGGGGCCTCGCGGCTATCAGCGCGCGGATGCGCGGATCGAGGAGGACGTCAACGAGATGCTCACGCGCGACCCCGACGTGGACGCGAGCGACATCGAGGTGAAGGTGCAGAACGGGGAGGTCACCCTCACGGGCCACGTGGACAGCCGCGACGCCAAGCGGCGGGCCGAGGACCTGGCCGAGCAGTGCTCGGGGGTGAGGGAGGTGCACAACCAGCTCCGGGTGAAGCGCGGGCTGATGGAGCGCCTCTTCGGCGGCGGCGAGGACGAGCACGACCGCGAGCACGACCGCGACCGCGACCGCGAGCAGGGCCGCACCGCGGCCACCGGCGCGTCGTCGTCGCGCTCGAGCCAGCAGGCCCACTGAGCGGGGGCGCGGCCTCCGCCGGGTCGCAGCACGGCGCGCGGGATGCGGGGGCGGTACGCCTCAGCGTCCCGCGCGCAGTGCGTTGAGGATCACCGCCACGTCGATCACCTCCTGCAGTACGGCGCCGGCGGTAGGCGGGATCATGCCCACTGCCGCGAACGCCATGGCGACCGCGCTGCAGCCCAGGCCCACCCAGATGCTCTGCCGCGCGATGTGCAGGGTGCGCCGGCTGATCGCGACGGCGCGGGGAAGGAGCCGCAGGTCCTCCGCGAGGAGCACGACGTCGGCCGCCTCGGCCGAGATGCCCGAACCGCCGGCGGCGAGCGCCGCACCCACGGTCGCCGCACCGAGGGCGGGGGCGTCGTTGGTGCCGTCGCCCACCATGAGGACGCGGTGGCCGTGCTCGAGGAGGCCGTGCACGACGGCCACCTTGTCGCCGGCGAGGAGGTCGCCCCGCGCCTCGGCGATGCCGAGCTCGGCGGCAAGGGCGCGGACGTTGGCCGCGGCGTCGCCCGAGAGGACCAGGGTGCGCCGGAGTCCGAGCGTGCGGAGCTCGGCCAGGGCGGCGGCGGCCTCGGGCCGGACCGCGTCGGCGTACTCCACCACGCCCGCCCCCCGGCCGTCGATCGCCACGAACGCGCGCAGCCCCGCGGCCCGGCCGTTCAGCGCGGCGAAATCGGCCGCGGCCGCGGGGGCCTGCTCCTCGACGAAGCCGCGCGCTCCGACGAGCACGCGCCGGCCCTCCACCTCGCCCGCCACGCCGCGTCCCGCCTCCTCCACGACGTGCTCGGCCGCGGGCAGCGGGCCGAGCTCGGCCCGCGCCGTCTCGAAGAGCACGCGGCCCAGCAGGTGCCCGGCGCCGCGCTCCACCGCGCCCGCGGCGGCGAGCACCGGGCCGCGCTCCTGCCCGGGCGCGACGGCGAGCCCGGCCACGACCGGCCGCCCCACGGTGAGGGTGCCGGTCTTGTCGAACACCGCGGCGTCCACCGTGCCGAGCTGCTCGAGCGCGCCGCCCGAGCGGAAGATGATCGCGTGGCGGGCGGCGCGGTTCACCCCGCCGATGATCGCCACCGGGGTGGCGAGGATGAGCGGACAGGGCGTCGCGACCACCAGGATCGCGAGCACGCGCAGCGAGTCGCCCGTGGCGAGCCAGGCCGCGGCGCAGACGAGGAGGGTGAGGGGGGTGAACCAGACGGCGTAGCGGTCGGCGAGGCGCTGGAGCGGCGCCTTGCTCGCCTGGGCCGAGCGCACCAGCTCCACGATGCGCTCGTACTGGCTCTCGCTCGCGCGGGCGGTGGCCTCGAGGGTGAGCGGCGACTCGCCGTTGAGGCTGCCGCTCATCAGGGGCGCGCCGGGGCCGACGCGCACCGGGACCGGCTCGCCGGTGAGACTCGCCGTGTTCACGTGGGAGCTCCCCGCCACGACGACGCCGTCGCAGGGGACGAGCTCGCCGGGGCGCACGAGGAGGCGGTCCCCGGGAACGATCGCCTCGACGGGGATCTCCTCGCCGTGGCCGTCCTCGCCGTGGCCGTCCGCGCCCGGGCCCTCGCCCCCGGCTGCGGGTGCGAGCCGGTGGGCGAGGCGCGGCGCCGCGGCCTCGAGCTCGCGCACCGCGCGCGAGGCGCGTCCGCCGGCGTAGCGCTCGAGCGCCTCGCCGCCCGACTGCATCAGCACCACGACGAGGCCCGGGATCGGCTGGTCGAAGACGATCGCCGTGAGCATGGCGAGCATGGCGACGACGTCGGCGGCGAACTCCCCGTGCAGGAGCCCGCGCAGCGTGCGCGCGACGAGCGGCGCGCTGGTGACGACGAGCGCCGCGAGGCCCAGGCTCACCCGCCACGGCCCGAGCCCGAGGACCGGGCGCGCCGCGACCTCCACCGCGAGCGCGACCGCCGCGGCGAGCGGGATCAGATTGGGCCAGCGGCGCCAGGCGGGCGAGTCGGTCACGCGAGGGCTCCGAAGCGGGACGGGCGGACCGCCGGACGGGGGCCCGCACCCTCAAGATCGCCGACCGAGTGTGAAGCGGGGATGAACGCGGCGCGACGACCCCTTCAGCGCGGCCGCGGTCTCAGTGCGGCCGCCCGCCGGCCCGGCGCGCGGGGCCGCGCCGGGCCGGGAAGCGCTCGCGGCGCACCGTCATGCGCCGGCCCTTGATCGTGCTCTGCCGGAGCGCGTCGATGACGGGATCCACGAGGTCCTCGGGGAGCTCGACCAGGGAGAAGCCGTCGGCGATCTCGATCGCGCCGATCGCGCGCGCGTCGATGCCCGCCTCGTTCGTGATCGCCCCGACCAGGTCGCCCGGGCGGACGTTGGCCTTGCGGCCGGCGCCGACGTAGATGCGTGTCATCGGCGCCGCCCCTTCGCCGCCCGCCTGCCCGCGCTCCCGGCGCGGCGGCCGCGGGCCGCGGCCCCGCTCGGAGCCTTCGGCGCGCTCGCCGCGCTCGCCGCGCTCCCGCTTGCGCGCCGCCGCCGGCGCGACGGCCGGGATCTCGGCCGTGTCCTCCTGCGCGCCCTGCGTCGCCTCGTGAGCGAGCTTCACGGCGGCGGTCGCGATGTCCATCGGATCGAACTCGTCGGCGAGCGCCTCGACCACGACGCGGTAGCCGTCGAGCTCGCCCTGGAGGATCGCGTCCCGCACCGCACCGCGCGTGAGGTCGAGCCGGCGGGCGCGCACCTCCACCACCGTCGGCACCGCGGCGACGTCGATCCGCTGCCGGGTGAGCTGCTCGATGTTGCGCAGCAGGCGGTGCTCGCGCGGCTCGGCGAGTGTGATCGCCACGCCTTCGCGGCCGGCGCGGCCGGTGCGCCCGATCCGGTGCACGTACACCGCGGGCGACGACGGCACGTCGAAGTTGACGACGTGCGTCAGGTGCTCGACGTCGAGTCCGCGCGCCGCGACGTCGGTGGCGATGAGGAGATCGGCCGTGCCGCTCCGCAGCCGCTTCATCACGCGGTCGCGCTGCTCCTGCGACATCCCGCCGTGCAGCGCCTCCGCGCGGTAGCCGCGGCTCGCGAGCGTCTCGGCGAGCTCGTCCACCTCGCCGCGCGTGCGGCAGAAGACGATGGCCGAGGCGGGGTCCTCGAGGTCGAGCACGCGGCCCAGGGCCGCGACCTTGTGCGCGCGGGGCACGACGTAGGCCGTCTGCCGCACGCGCGGCAGCTCGCCCTCGGGGACCGTCTCGCGCGCGATCCGCACCTGCTCGGGATCGCGGAGATGCCGCTCGGCGATCGCCGCGATGCGCGGCGGCATCGTGGCGGAGAAGAGCGCCGTCTGCCGCCCGGCGGGCGTGGCGTCGAGAATGAGCTCGAGGTCCTCGGCGAAGCCCATATCGAGCATCTCGTCCGCCTCGTCCAGCACCACGGCCTGGAGCGCGTCGAGCCCGAGCGTGCCGCGGCGGATGTGGTCGAGCGCGCGTCCCGGGGTGGCGACGACGACGTGCACGCCCCGTCGCAGGGCGCGGAGCTGCTGGTCGAAGGCCTGCCCGCCGTAGACGGCGAGTACCCGGATGCCGAGCGTGCGGCCGTACTTGTGCATCGCCTCGGCCACCTGCATCGCGAGCTCGCGCGTGGGGACGAGGACGAGCACGGCGGGGCGCGGCGTCGCGTCCTCGTCGGCCCCCGCGAGCGGGATGCGCTGCAGCAGCGGGAGGGCGAAGGCGGCGGTCTTGCCGGTCCCGGTGGCGGCCTGGCCCAGGAGGTCGCGGCCGGCGAGGAGCGGCGGGATCGCCTCGCGCTGGATCGGGGTAGGCTCCTCGTAGCCGAGGGCCGTGAGGGACTGGACGAGCGGGTCGGCGAGGCCGAGGTCGGTGAAGGCGTTGGACATGGTCCCAAAGTAGCGGGACCGGCTCGCGCAGGCGTGGTCGGGATCACCAGGCCCGGGTGGACGGGGGCGTGGCGCGCCGCGTCAGGGCTCGAGCGCCGCGGCCACGGCCTCGAGCAGCCGCTCGGGCGCGAACGGCTTCGGCAGCGAAGGGAGGGGCTGCAGCACCCGGACCTCGACGTCGCTCAGGTGGGCGATGAAGCCGCTCATCCACACCACCGGGAGCGCGGGCCAGCGCTCGTGCGCCTGGCGCACCAGGTCGGCGCCGCCCAGGATCGGCATGCGCACGTCGGTGAGCAGGAGGTCCACCGGCGTGGTCGCGAGCAGCGCGAGCGCCTGGAGCCCGTCCTCCGCCTGGACCACGCGATGGCCGGCGCTCTCGAGCGTGCGCGCCACGACCAGCCGGACGGAGTCCTCGTCGTCCACCACGAGCACCGCTTTGGGGCGCATCGGCTCTTGTCCCGGGTCGAAAGTGGAGTTGCGCGCGATCGGCTGCCGGATGATTACCCACTCCGCGCCGTTCGTGCCAGCGGGGGATGCTAGATTGCGCGGGTTCGCCCGCGGCGAGCCCCGGCGTCGCTCCGGGCTCGCCCCCGAGGTCCCCGACAGGAGTTCCGGATGATTCAGAGTCACGGCTACGGTGCCACCGCCGCCGACGCGCCACTCGGTCCGCTCGATTTCGAGCGGCGCGAGCCGGGGCCGCGCGACGTGCAGATCGAGATCCTCTACTGCGGCGTCTGCCACTCCGACCTCCACACCGCGCGCAACGAGTGGGGCGGGACGATCTATCCCGTCGTCCCGGGCCACGAGGTGGTCGGCCGGGTGGTGCGAACGGGCGACGAGGTGACGCGCTTCGGGCCGGGCGACCTCGTCGGAGTCGGCTGCATGGTCGACTCGTGCCGCCACTGCGACGCCTGCCGCGAGGGGCTCGAGCAGTACTGCGAGAACGGCTTCGTCGGCACCTACAACGGCGAGGAGATGCACACCGGCGGCCAGACCTACGGCGGCTACTCCAACGTGATCGTGGTGACCGAGGACTTCGTGCTGCGGATGCCCGACGGGCTCGATCCGGCGGCCGCAGCGCCGCTCCTCTGTGCCGGGATCACGACGTACTCGCCGATGCGCCGCTGGAAGGTGAGCCCGGGCCAGAAGGTGGGCGTCGTCGGGCTGGGCGGCCTGGGCCACATGGCGCTCAAGCTCGCCCGCGCCATGGGGGCGGAGGTCGTGCTCTTCACCACCTCGCCCGGGAAGACGGAGGACGCCCTGCGGCTCGGCGCCCACACGGTGGTCGTCTCGACCGACAAGGAGCAGATGGCGCGTCAGCGCGGCACCATCCATTTCATCATCGACACCGTCTCGGCGCCGCACGACCTCGACCCGTACCTCAAGCTCCTGCGGCGCGACGGCGCGATGGTGCTGGTGGGCGCGCCGCCCTCGCCGCACCCCTCGCCCGCGGTCTTCAACCTCATCGAGGGGCGCCGCACGCTCGCCGGTTCGCTCATCGGCGGCATCGCCGAGACGCAGGAGATGCTCGACTTCTGCGGCGAGCACGGCATCGTCTCGGACATCGAGGTGATCCCCATCCAGCGGATCAACGAGGCCTACGAGCGGATGCTGAAGAGCGACGTGCGCTACCGGTTCGTCATCGACATGCGCTCGCTCCGGGGCGACGGGGCGGCCGGGGCGACGGTCGAAGCCTGAGGGACGGTCGCCGGCCGCCAGGGGGCCGGCGCCGCGCCGCCCCCGAGCCCGTCCGTGGGGCAGGCGAAAACCCCGCCCCCACGCGAAGTGGAGACGGGGCGATCCGGTGACACATGGGCCCGGCGCGATTCGAACGCGCGACCTCTTGCTCCGGAGGCAAGCGCTCTATCCAGCTGAGCTACGGACCCGGGGGTGCTGCATTGGCGATCAGGGGCGGAAACATCGCCTGATCGGCCGGTTTTCGCAACCGGTCGGGGTGCTGTGGCGCGGCCTCCGCGTCGCCTAGGCGGGGCTCGCCGCCGGGGCCGACGCGCGTGCCTCCGCGGGCCGGCCGGCCGGTTGGGGAAGCCAGACCGGCCGGCCGTCGATCCCCGCCGGGATCGGCTCGCCGAGCCAGTGGAGCATCGCCGGGAAGACGTCGGCCGTCCGGACCGGGCCGGCCGGGACCGGCGCGCTCGCCCAGAGCGGGGTCTGCATGTGGCTCCGCACCAGGCTGCCGTGTCCCGCCTTGTGCTCCGGCACCTCGAAGCGCTTCCGGAAGTCGTAGCCCTCGCGCGCGATGACGACGAGGTCCCCCGCGCGGCTGGCGCGGAACTGGTCGAGCAGGTGATACGGCGCGTCCGGGAAGGGCGCGTCCCAGCTCGCCTCGAGCCACGCGCGCTCGTCGGCGGAGCGGGGGCCGCCCAGGCCCAGCGGGTCGCCGGTGCGGGGCCGGTAGTGGATCACTTCGCCCTCGCGCACGACGTCGGCCTCGATCTCCCGGCCGTCCTCCCGGCCCAGGAGCCGGATCCCACCCGCCCCGTTCTCCGCCGCGACGAACGCCACCGCCGGCTCCGCCACGAGCGCCGCGACGAGGTCGCGCCCGGCGCCGAAGGCGTCGGGCTGCCGCAGCCGCGCCAGCGGCCAGCGCTCGGGGCGCGGCTGGCCCGGGGTCGCGTAGACCATCGCCGAGCCGTTGCCGGCCACCATCACCGCCGCCTTCGGCCGGCGGGTCCAGACGACGGGGTGCGAGAGCGTCGCCACACCCTGCGCCCGGAACCAGTCGGCGAGGTCGAGGTGCTCGCGCACCACCGCCGCGCCGTGGTCGCTCACCAGCACGATGAGCGTGTCGTCGAGCTCGCCGCGGCGGCGGAGCGCGTCGCGCAGCCGGCCCACGGTGGCATCCACGCCCCGGAGCGCGCGCAGCACCTTCGGGCCCTCGGGCGTGCTCTGGTGGGTGTAGCCGTCCACCGCCGGGAACTGCGCGAAGAGGAAGCGCCAGGGGCGCTCGATCTCGCGCAGGAGGTGCTTCGCCACGGTGTCGTCCGAGGGCTGGTGCCACTCGGCGTAGTGCGCCACCGCGCCCCAGAACTTCCGCGCCCCCTGCGCGGGATCGCGCTCGGGGGTGAGGCCGCGGCTGATCATGGTGAAGAGCGCGAGACTCTCGGGCACCAGCTCGAAGATCGTGCGCACCTCGGGCCGGATGTCGCCGTCCAGCCGGCCGGCCTGGTAGCCGCAGTAGCTTCGCACCGCCTCGCGGTCGCGCCACCAGCGGCCGCCGTAGGCGCGGCGGTCGAGCCAGCGGATCGAGGGGACGTCGCAGGTGCCCGGCGTGCAGCCGGTGAGGAACGGGAGGTAGGCGACGCTCGTCGTCGAGGGGAAGACGGTGATCGCCCGCGTCGTGCCGCCCGCCCGCACCATCGCGGCGAGGTGCGGCAGCGTGCCGGCCGCGAGCTCGCGCTCGGCGACGTCGGGCCGCAGCCCGTCCACGAGCAGCAGGACGCAGCGGCGGTGCGCCCGCGTCGGGTGCGCGCCCGCGCCGCTCACGCGACCCCCTCGGCGTCGGCCGACCGGGGGGGCGGGGCGACCGTCTCGGTCACCGCGTCGCCCAGCACGGCGCTCATCGCCTCCGCGGGCTCCTCGTAGCGATTCATCTTGCGCGCGCCGCGGTAGGCGAAGACGAGCAGGATGACGCTGGCGATGACGATCCACTTCTCCGGGATGTGAAGCGCCCAGCCCAGCGCCGCGAGCCAGGCGTAGCGCCCCCCGCGCCCGATCAGGACCGTGAGCTGGTATTTCCACATCGGATACCGCGCCAGCGTGGCGAGGATCCGCATCGGGTAGTGCGGGACGATCGGCAGAATGCATGTCGCCACGAGCGTGACGAACGGGGCGCGCTCGTACATGCGCACCGCCCAGCGGGTGAGCGGGTGGGCCCGGAAGCCGCGCGTCCCCTCGCGCGCGAGGATGCGCGCCAGGAGCTCCATGTTCCACTGCTCGATGAGCATCGTGCCGAGCGTGCCGACAACGACGATGAGCCAGATGGGGTCGTTCTTCCCCAGCGCGATGACGTAGCCGTCGTACGGCAGCGGTGCGAGCGAGTTGCCGAGGAAGGTGTAGGGGACGAAGCCCCACATCCACTTGTGCGCGGGGTCGAGGAACATCCCCGCGAGCCCGGCGAGCCCCAGCACGACCATGACGGCCGGCAGCAGCCACGCCGGATGGCGGGGCAGGAGCGGCTCGGCGAGCTTCGTCGGGAACGGCGTCGGCTGCGTCGGCTTCGTCACCTGAGTGTCGGCGATGGTCGTGGGAGGCCCGGCGAAACGGGGAGCGACAACGGGAAAGTAACGGGGCGGCCGGGGCGGCGGCAGCGCACGCCGCCCCCGCTCGCCGGGCGGCCCGGACGTTCGTACCCTAGGGTGCACACCCTGGATGCGCACCGCGCCGCTCCGCTGACAATCGCACGTCCGGCGTCTCCGCGCCCGGGTCCGCGCCCCGTTGCCCGACCGATGAGTGATCCTGCCCCCGACCACGACGAACGCCTGCGCGGACTCTGGGCCGGCGCCGGCGAGATGGGCACGCGCATGCGCGCGCTCGACTGGTCGCGGCCCTCCCTCGGCGCCCCGGCCGACCGGCCCCAGGGCCTCCGTTCGGCGATCAGCATCTGCCTGCACTCGCGCTTCCCGATCGCGATCTACTGGGGGGCCGACCTCGCGCTCCTCTACGACGACGCCTGGAGCCCGATCCTGGGCGAAAAGCATCCCTGGGCGCTCGGCCGCCCGGGCCGCGAGGTGTGGCCGGAGATCTGGGACCGCATCGCGCCGCTCTTCGAGCGGGTGACCCGGGGCGGCGAAGGCGTCTGGCAGGAGGACGAGCTCCTGCCGATGCGGCGCCACGGCTACACCGAGGAGTGCTGCTTCAACTTCACCTTCAGTCCGATCCTCGACGAGAGCGGGCGGGTGGGCGGCGTCTTCAACGCGGTGGTCGAGACGACCTATCGCGTGATCGGGGAACGGTGGACGCGCGTGCTGCGGCTCCTGGCGGAGCGGACCGCCGGCGGTCGCTCGATGGCGGAGGTCTGCGACGCCGCGACCGCGACGCTGCGCGAGGCGGGCGCCGACCTGCCGTTCGCGCTCCTCTACCTGCTCGCCGAGGATGGCGGCGAGGCCCGGCGCGCCGCGGCGGACTGGCCGCTCGCGCGCGTGGCTGGACGGCCAGCCTGCGGGCTCGGCATGAGCGCGGCGCCGCCTGGGGCGGGCCGCCGGGCCCCGGCCGGGTCTTGACAATAGGTGTTAAAACACCTAATTTGGGGCCATGTCGAGTCGCCTGCAGGCCGAACTGAAGCAGACGCGGCCGTTCCCGAGCCGCGGCACCGAGGCGCTGCTGAGCATCCTGCGCACCGCCGCGGTGCTGGAGCATCAGCTGGGCGAGGTGCTGAAGCCGTTCGGCCTCACGCCCACCCAGCACAACGTGCTGCGCATCCTGCGCGGGGCGGGGAGCGCCGGGCTCTGCGGGCGCGAGATCGGCGAGCGGCTGGTGGCCTCGGTGCCCGACGTCCCCCGGCTGCTCGAGCGGATGGAGGCGCTGCGGCTCATCAGCCGCGAGCGCGACGCCGCGGACCGCCGGCACGTCACCGCGCGCATCACGCCGAAGGGACTCGAGCTCCTCGCCCGGGTCGCGCCGGAACTCGCCGCAGTGGAGCACGCCCGGGTGCGCGAGCTGAGCGATGCAGAGCTCACGGCCCTCATCGACGGCCTCGCCGCCGTGCGCGCCGCGGGGGCGGCCGCCGGGGTCCCGGGCTGATTCGTTCGTGCGCATATAACTGTTATCACTCACACCGTTTCAACCTCGGAGTCGTCCCCATGTCCTCCTCGCTCCTCGCCTCCCGCCGGCTCGATGCCGCGCTCGCCGTGCTCCGCGCCGTCGTCGGCGTCGTCTTCATCGCCCACGGGGCGCAGAAGCTCTTCGTCTTCGGCTTCGCCGGCGTCGCCGGCGCGTTCGGGCAGATGGGGCTTCCGCTCCCCGGCGTGCTGGGCCCGCTCACCGCGCTGGTGGAGTTCTTCGGCGGTCTCGCACTCGTCGCGGGGCTGCTGACGCGGCTGGCCTCGGTGGGCCTCGCCATCGTCATGCTCGGCGCGATCTTTACCGTGCACCTGAAGAACGGCTTCTTCCTGCCGGCGGGGATCGAGTTCGCGTTCGCGCTCCTGGGCGCCGCGGTGGCGCTCGCGCTCGCGGGGCCGGGGGCCTGGTCCCTCGACGCGCTCCTGGCGCGTCGGCGCGGTGTGGCCGGCGCGGGACCGGAGATCGTCACGGGGCCGGCCGCGCGGCGCGCCGCCTGAGCCACGGCGGCGAGGCGAGCGGCCGACACGGGCCGGGGCGGCTCTTCGCGCCCCGGCCCGTGATTGCGTTCGGGGGGCGGACACCCTATCGTAGCCCGTCCTCCACGACCGACGGTCGCCCGGCCGGCGCCGCGCGGATGCGGCGCCGGCGGGCGGAAGGGATGGCCCGGCATGTCCGAGCTGGCCGTACGTCTCGCCTCGACCCTGGCCGGCCGCTATCGCCTCGAGCGCGAGCTCGGACGGGGCGGCATGGCCACCGTCTGGCTCGCCGAGGATGTCCGGCATCACCGCCGCGTCGC
>DASTSO010000012.1:0-11463 GCA_035760645.1 Gemmatimonadales bacterium | reverse complement strand
TTCGCCACCGCCGCCCTCGCCGCCGGCTGCGGCGAGAACGGCAACAACGGCACCACGCAGCTGTCCCTCAAGCTCAAGGACGCGCCGGGCGACGTGCAGGCCGCCGTCGTCACCATCACCCGCATCGAGCTGCAGGGCGAGGGCGGCACGCAGGTGCTCCTCTCCGGCGCCGACTCGGTGACGACCGACCTCACCACGCTCGCGCACGACACGAAGGACCTCGTCACGAACGCCGTGGTCCCCTCGGGCAGCTACACGCAGCTGCGGTTCGTCATCTCCGGCGCCTACCTCCAGGTGGACAACGGCGACGGCACCTCGAGCTGGTACGCGACCGACGGCTACACCCACCTTCCCGAGGGCGTCGCCGCCACCGGCACGCTGCAGGCGCCGAGCTTCGGCACGAGCGGCCTCAAGGTGAACCTCCCCGGCGGCAACATCGCCCTCACGGGCGACCAGAAGATCCTCCTCGTCGACTTCGACGTCGCGCGGAGCTTCGGCCGCGAGTCGGGCGCCTCGGGCCGCTGGACGATGCACCCGGTGCTCACCGCCACCGACTTCCAGGCCACCGGCAGCGCGCACGTCGCCGTCGCGCTCGGCGAGGGCGTCACGCTCCCGGCCGGCGTCACGCTCGACCGCTTCGACGTCGTGCTCACGAGCACGACCGACGCGACGGTCTCGCAGTCGGTCCAGCTCGCCGACCCGAACGGGAGCGGCGCCTTCGCCGCCGACTTCGGCTTCCTCGCCCCGGGCACCTACGCCATCACCCTGGCCCCGCACACGAGCGGCGCCACCCTCGCCGCCACGCTCGACGGCGCGCCGACGGTGGCCGTGACGTCCGGCGCCGAGGCGAATGCGACGGTGACGGTGGCGGGGGTGACGCCGTAAGGCGGCGGGAGCCTCCGTGCCCGGGTGAGTCCCGCTGGCCTGCGGGCGGGAGAGGCGGGACGGCGGGAAACTCTTCAAACGCGCGAGCCTCCGGTGAAATCACCGGAGGCTCGTCTGTCATCGGAGTCATCTCCCGCCGTCCCGCCGTCCCGCCCGTGTGCCCTCGGAGCGCTCCACCACACGGAGGCTCCCGCCCGCTACGCCACGTACGCCCTTACCCACTCCTCCAGCTTCCCCAGATCGAGCAGCGCGTCCTTGCAGGGCCCGGCGGGGAGCGTCATCGTGAGCCCCAGGACGGGAATCCGGCCGGCGACGTCGCAGAGGCCGCTCACCATGTCGCGCTCGCAGGCGACGGCGACGACGGCGCGCGGGCGGCGCTCGCGGATCACCCGGCGGGCGAGCTGGCCGCGGGTGGCGACGAAGACCGGGATGCCGTACTTCCCGGCGATCGCGAGGACGCCGTCGAGCGTCTCCTTCGACAGGCAGCGCGGAATGAGCAGCAGCAGCTCGCCCGCGCCGACCTTGCGGCCGCGCTGGAGGGCGAGCGCGTCGTAGACCTTCACCGCCGCGTTCTCGACCCAGTCGCGCCGGCCGAACCGCCAGGCGACGCGGCTCGTGAGCCGCATGAGCCGGAGCAGCAGCCCCCGCTCGGCCAGCCGCTCGGGCAGCAGCACCGTGCCGGTCGCGTACGAGGCGACGAGGAGCCCCCACCAGAGCACCGCGGCCGCGGCGACGGTGGCGAGCGCCACCCAGAGGACGTGCGGGATCGCGGGATGGATCGTCGCGACGCGCGGGGCGAGGAGGAAGAGGAGGAGCCCGACGATCGCGACGCCGACGAGGAGCGCGCCCGCCGACCAGGCGAAGAAGAGCGCGGGGCGGGCGTCGTAGTTGCCGCGGTTGGGCAGCGGCTGGCCGTCCCACTCGTCCCACTCGTGCCCCAGCCGGCGATCGACGTCGATGTGGATCAGCTCGGCGCGCTTCGCGCGGGGCGCCTGCGCCGCGTGGGGCGCGGCGTCGGACGTCTCGACGAGCGGAAGCGACCTGGGCGGCCGGGAGACCTCGGGCATACGCCGGTGAATATAGATAGTTTTCCGCGATGCTGCCCCCGCCCCCGCCGCCCGGCCTCCGGGGCGTCTTCCGCACCGACGCGCGCGCCCGCGCTGCCTACGCCGAGGGCGCCGGCATCTTCCGCATCGTCCCCGCGGCGGTCTGCCGCCCGGCGAGCGTGGACGACGTCGTCACGCTCGTGCGCTGGGCCGCCGAGCACCGCGTGCCGCTCGTGCCCCGCGGCGCCGGCAGCGCGATGGGCGGCGGCAACATCGGCCGCGGCGTCGTTCTCGATCTCACCGGCCTCCCCGCCCCCGCGCCGAGGATAGACCCCGCACACCGGCGCGCGCGCACCTCCGCCTCCATCACCCTCGGCCGGCTCGGCGCTGCAGCGGCCGCGCACGGTCTCCGCCTCCCGCCCGACCCCTCGAGCAGCCGCTGGGCCACCGTCGGCGGCGTCGTCTCCACCAACGCCGCGGGCGCGCGCTCGGTGAAGTACGGGAGCGTGCGGCGGTGGGTGGAGAGGGTGACGATGGTGACGGTGGAGGGAGAGGTGGTGGAGCTGGGGCGGTCGAGCACAGTGCCTGAGCGCCTTCGACCGCCCCTGACCGCCCTCGACCGCCGGCTCGTCCTCTCCCGCTGGCCCCACGTCCGCAAGAACTCCTTCGGCTACGCTCTCGACCACTACGTCGCGTCGGGCGACGTGCTCGACCTCGTGGTGGGGAGCGAGGGGACGCTGGGGATCGTCACCGAGGTCGAGTGGCGGCTCGACGCGACCCCGGCCCACACCTCGGCGCTGCGGGTCACCCTCGAGTCGCTCGACCACGTGGCGACGCTCGTCGCGGCGCTGGCGCCCTTCGCCCCGAGCGCGCTGGAGCTGCTCGACCGCACCTTCCTCGACCTCGTCCACGAGACGCTCGACGCGGAGACCCGCGCGCTCGTCGCGGGCGCGGGGGCGATCGTGCTCGTCGAGCTCGAGGGCGAGGAGCCGGCGGCGCTCGCCGAGCACAGCCGCCGGGCGGCCGACGCGGCCGCGCCGGTCGCGCTCGGCGGCGCCGCGGGCGTGGAGACGGCGCTCGCGCCCGCGGCGATCGAGCGGCTCTGGCGGCTGCGCCACGCGGCGAGCCCGCTCCTCGCGGGGCTCCCCGAGACGCGCCGCTCGCTCCAGGTGATCGAGGACGCCTGCGTCCCCGTCGCGCGCATCGGCGACTACATCCGCGCCGTGCGCGCCGCGGCCGAGCGGCACGCGCTCACGGTCGTCTGCTTCGGCCACGCCGGCGACGGCAACGTCCACGTGAACCTCCTCCCCGAGCTCGCGCGCCCCGACTGGCAGGACGCGGTCGCCGCGCTGCTCGAGGAGGTCACCGCTGCGGTCGTCGCCCTGGGCGGCGTGCCGAGCGGGGAGCACGGCGTCGGGCGGCTGCGGGCGAGCTTCCTCGAGGCGGTCTACGGCGTGGAAGTCGTCGCCCTCATGCGCCGGGTGAAGGCGGCGTTCGACCCGTTGGGGATCCTGAACCCGGGCGTTATCCTTCCCGACGGCTCTCCCCCGATCCAGCAGCTCAAGGCCGGCCACGCGGCCGCGCCGCTCCCGGCCGACATCGCCGCGGGGCTCCGCGCCATCGAGCGCGGCGGCGGCTACGCGCGCGCCCGGCTCGAGCTGGCGGACGAGGCGCAGGCGGCACCGCTGTCGTAGGACGAGTGACGGCCCCGAGTCGGCCCCTGAAGGGGCCACTCGGCCGGAGGCCCCTGAAGGGCCCTGTCGGTGCACAGAGCTCCCTGTTCGATGGCGGAGTCACCCTGGGCGCAGCGAAGGAGCTAGTTCACAACACCTCGAACGCCGCTGCCTCGGAGAGCCCTTGAGGGCTCTCAGGCCGAGTGGCCCCTTCAGGGGCCGACTCACGCGAGAGCGCCGAGCGCCACGTCGACCGTTCACCCCAACCCGACCCCCTCTCGCATGGAAATCCTCCGCGCCCCCCGCGTCACGCTCCTCGCCGAGCCGGTGTTCCACGAGCCCGCCCACCTGCCGATCGAGTGGAAGGGCGAGGCGACCGACGGCGAGCGGATCGCCGAGTTCGCGGGGCGGCTCTGCTACATGAGCCAGCACAACCCGGCGGGCCGCACGACGGCCGAGTACCTGGGGAACATCCTCAAGCAGGGGCACGGGTCGGTCTTCGAGCACGCCGTCTACGTGCTCCTGCTCGAGGGGATCAGCCGCTCCTGCACCCACGAGCTGGTGCGGCACCGCGCCGGCTTCGGCTACTCGCAGCTGAGCCAGCGCTACGTGGACGAGAGCCACGCCGCCTTCGTCATGCCCCCCGCCATCCAGGGCGACCCGGTGCTCGAGCGCGAGTGGGAGGACCAGGTCCGCTCGGCCCAGGCGGCCTACGTGCAGGCGGTCGAGCGGCTGATGGAGAAGTACGCGGGGATCGAGAGCCGGGTGCACCGCCGCAAGGTCGCCCGCGAGGCGGCGCGCTCGGTGCTGCCGAACGGCACCGAGACGAAGATCGTCGTCAGCGGCAACGTCCGCGCCTGGCGCACGATGCTCGAGCTGCGCCTGGGCGAGGGCGCCGAGCTCGAGATCCGCCGCCTCGCCGTCGCCATCCTCCGCGTCCTCCAGGCGAAGGCCCCCGCCCTCTTCGGCGACTTCGAGATCTACACCACGGCCGACGGGACGGAGGCCGGGCGGGTCGGCTTCCACAAAGTGTGAGGGACTAGGGACTAGGGACTAGGGCACGCCCGATGAGGCTCGACGCAAAGCGGCCGGCATCGGTACGCAACCACTAGTCCCTAGCCCCTAGTCCCTAGTCCCTGCTTTTCTATTGTGCACCCGCGCACTTTTTCGTAGCTTATCGCCAGCGTTCCTCGGAACTCTTCATTCCGGTCGGCTCGTCCTGCGTGGACGGCCTTTTTTGTAAGGAACTCGCTTGGCAGTTCGCCTCGGACTCGCCTACAACCAGAAGCCGGAGCCGGGCGTGGCGCCCGACGACACGGCGCCCGACGGCACCTCGCCCGAGGAGCCTCCGAGTCGGGGCGCGGCTTCCCCGACCGGCATCTCCGCCGCCGCCGCCGAGCGCGCGGCGCTCCGCTCTCTTCGCTCCGACCTCGAACAACCCGACCTCTACGCCGAGTGGGACGAGCCCGCGACGATCGACGCCGTCGCCGCGGCGCTCGCGAGCGCGCCCGGCGTGGCCGAGGTCGTTCGCCTCGAGGCGACCGCCGACTTCCCCGCGCGCCTCGCCGCCGAGCGGCCCGACTTCGTCTTCAACATCGCCGAGGGGCTCCACGGCCCGAACCGCGAGAGCCACGTCCCCGCCATCTGCGAATTCCTCGGCATCCCCCATCACGCCTCCGATCCCCTCACCCTCTCGCTCTGCCTCCACAAGGGCCGGGCGAAGGAGATCATGGCGCAGCACGGCGTCCCCACCGCGCCGTTCGTCCTCGCGCGCACCGCGGCCGACGCCCGCAACGTCACCCTCCCCTTCCCGCTCTTCGCGAAGCCGGCCTTCGAGGGCTCGGGCAAGGGGGTGACGACCCGCTCGCTCTGCCACCACCGCGCCGAGCTCGTCGCGCTCGTCGAGGAGCTCCTCGCCACCTATCGCCAGCCGGTCCTCATCGAGACCTGGCTGCCGGGCGACGAGTTCACCGTGGCCGTCATCGGCAACGGCGCCGAGGCGCGCTGCCTCCCGCTCGTCGCGATGCGCTACGACACCCTTCCCGCCGGCGCGCCGCCGATCTACGGCTACGAGGCGAAGTGGCTCTGGGACACGGTGGACCAGCCGCTCGAGATCTACGAGTGCCCGGCCCGCATCCCCGAGCCGCTCGCCGAGGCGGTGCGCGCCGCCGCCCTCGGCGCCTATCACGCCCTCGACTGCCGCGACTGGTGCCGCATCGACGTCCGCTGCGACGCCACGGGGCAGCCGATGGTCGTCGAGCTCAACCCGCTCCCCGGCATCCTCCCCGACCCGCGCGACAACAGCTGCTTCCCCAAGGCCGCGCGCGCCGCCGGGATGGACTACGACACGCTGATCCGCACGGTGGCGGACATCGCCTGGCGGCGGATCAGCGGGAAGGCGCTATGCGAGTCGTGATCCTCTACGACGCCGGCAGCCCCGAGTGGACCGCCGCCGACGTCGCCGCCGTGCTCCAGAACGTGCACGAGGTGCGCGACGCGCTGCGCCGCCGCGGCCACGACGTCGAGCTCGCCCCGGTGCGGCTCGGCGACTTCCGCTGGCTCACCCGGGCGCGGCGGGCGGACGCGGTGTTCAACCTCTGCGAGGGGATCAACGGCCACGCCCGCTACGAGGACTTCGTCGTCGGCACCCTCGAGCTCACCGGCGTGCCCTTCACCGGCTGCCGCGCCTGGCCCACGACCGTCTGCCACCGGAAGCACGTCGCCAACACCCTGCTCGCCTCGGCGGGGGTGCCGGTGCCGGCCTTCGCGCTCGCGCAGGGGAACCGGGTGCCGGCCGACTTCCCGCTTCCCGCGATCGTGAAGCCCGCCGCGGAGGACGCGAGCGTCGGGATCGACGCCAACGCCGTCTGCACCACCCGCAAGGCGTTGAAGAAGCGGGTCGCCTGGCTCGCCGAGCAGTTCGAGGAGGTCATCGTCCAGCAGTACGTCGCCGGGCGCGAGGTGAACGTCGGCTTCGTCGGCCGCCAGGTGCTGCCGCTCTCGGAGATCGACTTCGGCGGCATGCCCGCGGGGAGCTGGCCCATCGTCACCTACCAGGCGAAGTGGGCGCCCGGGCATCCCGAGTACGCCGGCACCGTGCCGGTCTGCCCCGCGCGGCTCCCCGCCGACCTCGCGCGACGGATCGTGGCGGTGGCGCGGCAGGCGTGGGAGTACATGGCGGGCGGCGAGGGCTACGGCCGGGTGGATCTCCGCGTCGGCGAGGACGGCCAGCCCTACGTGCTCGAGGTGAATCCCTGCCCCGACCTCTCGAGCGACGCGGGCCTCGCGCGCATGGCGGCGGCCTTCGGCTGGGACTACGAGGAGCTCGTCGCCCAGGTGCTCGACGAGGCGCTCACCCGCTCCCGGCACCGCGACGCCGCGGCCGCGCTCGCGGAAAGCGGCACGTCGAGCGGCTCACCGAGCGGCTCGCAGAGCAGTCCGCGGGCGTGACGCTCCGTCCGCTCGTCGCCGGCGACCGCGCGCGCGTCGCGGCGATCACCCGCGCCACCGGCGTCTTCCACGAGGACGAGGTGGCCGTGGCGCTCGAGGTCTTCGACGCCGGCGTCGCCGGCGATCCGTCGTACGTCCTCCTCGGCGCCGACGAAGACGACGAGCTCGCCGCCTGGATCTGCTGGGGCCCGACGCCCTGCACCGCCGGCACGTGGGATCTCTACTGGCTCGCGGTGGATCCCGCGCGGCAGCAGCGCGGCCTCGGCCGCGCGCTCGTGCGTGAGATGGAACACCGATTGCACGGTGTCGCGCGACTCATCGTTGTCGAGACGGCGGGGCGCGCCGACTACGCCGGCACCCGCGCCTTCTACGAGCGATGCGGCTATCGCGCGGCGGCCCGCATCCCCGACTTCTACGCCCCGGGCGACGATCAGGTCGTCTACCTGAAGTCACTGTAGTCCCACGCCGCACCTCGCCTAGCCTCAAAGGAGGCCGGACCGCCATGGAGACCTGGCAGGAAGTCCTGAGGAAGAACTCGATCGCGTCGCTCGACATGCTCGCCGAGCGCTTCGGGGCGGAGCACTTCCCCGAGCTCGACCGCCTGCGGCAGGCGGCCGAGAACTTCGAGTTCCGCATCTCCCCGGCGATGGCGGCGCTGATCAAGTCCCCGGACGACCCGATCTGGCGACAGTTCGTCCCGTCGGTCGAGGAGCTCGAGGTCCACGACGGCGTCGTGGACTCCCTCAACGAGGACGCCGACAGCCCGGTGCCGAACATCACGCACCGCTATCCCGACCGCGCGCTCTTCCTCGTCTCGCCGGTCTGCGCGAGCTACTGCCGCTTCTGCACCCGGCGGCGGAAGGTGGGGGATCCCGAGAAGATCCCCATGAGCCAGTTCGAGAGCGCCTTCCAGTACCTCGAGCAGCACACCGAGATCCGCGACGTGATCATGTCGGGCGGCGACCCGCTGCTCCTCAACGACCGCCGCCTCGACGCGATCCTCCAGCGCCTCCGCGCGATCCCGCACCTCCAGATCATCCGGATCGGGAGCCGGATCCCCTGCCACCTCCCGGAGCGGGTGACGCCGGAGCTCTGCGAGACGCTGAAGAAGTACCACCCGCTCTGGATCAACACCCACTTCAACCACCCCGACGAGCTCACCCCGGCGGCGGTGAAGGCCCTGGGCATGCTCGCCGACGCCGGCATCCCGCTCGGCTGCCAGACGGTCTTGTTGAAGGGGGTGAACGACGATCCGGCGGTGATGAAGGAGCTGATGCACCGGCTCATGATGGCCCGGGTGCGGCCCTACTACATCTACATGGCCGACCAGGTGGCGGGGGCCGAGCACTTCCGGACGACGGTGCAGAAGGGGATCGAGATCATGGAGGCGCTGCGCGGCTGGACCAGCGGCCTCGCCAACCCGCAGTTCGTCATCGACGCCCCGGGCGGCGGCGGCAAGATCCCGCTCCTGCCGGAGTACGTCGTGAGCATGAGCGACGAGGAAGTCGTCCTCCGCAACTTCCGCGGCGACCGCTACGTCTACAAGCAGCCGCAGGTCGAGGGGGTCATCGCGCTCGAGAAGAAGCGCAAGCGGGCGCCCCGGCGGCGGAAGAGCGCCTGAGCCGCCGCACGAGTCGAGATCCGATCAGTTCGCGTGAGAACCGCCCGGCCGCTGCCGGGCGGTCCGCGTTTCGGGGGGCTGGCCGGAGTGTCCAAGTCACGCATGGGGGACGACACGCGGCTACCGTTCCACCCATGCGAATCCACCGTCTCGCCCTGATCGCCTTCGGCCTGCTCGCCGCCACCGGCGTCCGTGCCGCCGCCCAGACCACCACCGACGTCCGCCCCCGCGGCTTCTACGCGAGCCTCACCGGGGCCGCGGGCATCCACCGCACCACCTGCCGCGTCTGCGAGATCGGCACGATCGTCGGCTCCGCCGGCGCGCTCACGGTCGGCGGCGCCCTCTCCCCGTCGCTCGTCCTCGCGGGCGAGGTGGCGGCGGGCTACTTCCACAAGCGTTACGTCGAGGACGCCTTCTTCCAGGCGGGTCCGGCGCTCGTCTACTATCCCTCGGCCACGCAGCGCTTCTGGCTCAAGGCCGGCGCCGGCTTCACGGTGCTCATCATGGGCGAGAACGACGGCGGCGCCGTCCCGGGCGCCGCGTTCACGACCGGCGCGGGCTACGATCTCCCGCTCGCCGGCGCGCTCGCGGCCTCGCCGTCGGTGGGATTCCGCTATGCCACGGGGAAAGACGTGCACACGGCGGCGCTGCTGGCGGGGGTGGGAGTGACGCTAGGGGCTAGGGACTAGGGGCTAGGGGTTAGGGCGTGGTCGAGGGGGCCTGGGGCACGGAAGCCGGCATCGGCCGGGAGCCCCCTAGCCCCTAGTCCCTAGCCCCTAGTCCCTGCAAAGAGTCTCGCGCCACCACCCGCCCCGGATCGATCGTCCAGCTCGGCAGCGTCGAGAGCCACGCGTACGGGTCGATCACCACGTTCTGCAGTCGCTGCTGCGCCGCGGCGACGTTCGTGGGGGTGAAGAGGAAGATCGCCGGCGCGTCGGCGTTCAGCGTGTCCATCGCCTCGCGGTAGAGATAGCGCGCGACGTCGGGCTTCGGCTCGCGCGCGGCGCGGGCGAGGAGCGTGTCGAAGGCGGGGCTCGCGTAGCGGCCGTAGTTCAGCGCGCCCCACCCGGCGCGCGTCCACTGGTCGGCGAGGCCGCGCGGGGTGGGCTCGTCGAGGTAGCTGCCGATGTAGGCGTCGAAGCGGCCCTGCGCGAGGCGCTGCTGGAAGACGGGGAAGTCCACCGCCGTCACCGTCACCTCGGCGCCCATGCGGCGCCACGCCTCCTGCAGCGCCACGGCGAGCTGGCGGCGCGGGGTGCTGGTGGACGGGATCAGGATGTCGAAGCGGAACGGCCGCCCGGCGCGCGCGCGGACCGCGTCGGGCCCGGCGCGCCGCCAGCCGGCGCTGTCGAGCGCGACGGCTGCGGCGGCGGTGTCGAACGGCAGCGTGCGGATGCTGTCGTTCCAGATCCAGAGGAGCCGCGACATCGGGCCCGGCGGGGCGAGGGTGCCGGCGCCGAAGATCGCCTGCGCGAGGGTCGAGCGGTCCACCGCCATCGCGAGCCCGCGCCGCGCGTCGCGCTCGCCCAGCACCGGGTGCGGCGCCCCGCCCGCGTCGGCGAGGCGGAAGGCGAGGAAGCCGTAGACGGCCGACGGGTAGCGGATCGTGCGGAAGGTGCCGTCGCGCTCGACGCGGCCGACGCGGTCCGGGGCGCCGACGGTCTCGACGAGGTCGGCCTCGTGGCTCAGCAGGAGGTTGAGCTGCGCGTCGGCGTCGTCGGTGAAGCGCCAGACCACGCGCCGGCTCGCGTGCGGGAAGAGCGTGCCGGGGGCGCGCTCGAGCGCGAGGAACTGCCCGCGCCGCCACTCGCGCACGCGGTACGGTCCCGAGCCGACGAGGTGCGCGAGCGCGGTGTCGCGCTCCCACGCGCCGCGCGGCAGCGAGTCCCAGACGTGCCGCGGCAGGACGCGCACGTGATAGGTCGCGTCGTAGAGCTGCTCGGGATGGCTCTCGGTGAACCGCACGCGCACCGTGGCCGAGTCCTCCGCCTCCGCGTGCACGCGGCCGCCGAGGTACATCCGGCCCGGCGCGTCGAGCGTCGAGTCGCTGAAGACGTCGAACGAGAAGACGACGTCGTCCGCCGTCACCGGCCGCCCGTCGTGCCAGCGCGCGCCGGGGCGCAGGTGGAAGCGGAGCGTGAGCGGGTCCACCCGCTCCCACCGCGCCGCGAGCCGCGGCTCGTAGGCGGTGGTGTCGATCGGCACCCCGCCCGGCTTCAGGTCGGCGAGCCGCTCCCAGACGAGGTCGCCGATGTCGCGGCCCACCGTCTCCCGCACGAGCGGCGGGAGGATCGTCGCCGGCTCGCCGATCGCCGCGACGACGACCGTGCCGCAGTCGCAGGCGAGTGCGGTGCGGGTCGAGTCCGCGCCCTTGCCCGACCCCGCGCCGCCCTCGCTCCGGCAGCCGCCGATTCCGCCGAGCGCCGCCGCGAGCCCGACGGCGAGCGCCATCGCCACCCCTGCCCGACCCCGCCCCGCCCCGCATCGCCGAGTACCGTTCACCGGTGTCTCCGGGTGAGTGATAGTGATGTGGTCCTGCTTATAGTAGAAAGCGACGGATGGGAGAATCTAACCCGCGGCGGGAGGACGGGTGAGCACTGCCTGCGCGGGTCCGCCACGCTATATTTGCATCGTTCCGTTACACCCGTCGATCGCCGCGTTCCGCCGCGATCGCACCCCGGCCGAGGCCGGCGACGCCAACTCTGCGCCTCTCAACGACTTGTCTTTTCGACCCGCGCGGCATCTCCCTTGCCCTGGAGCACGGCGGTCCCGGACGTCCCGAACGTCA
>DASTSO010000011.1:0-4854 GCA_035760645.1 Gemmatimonadales bacterium | reverse complement strand
GCGGCGTCCGCGCCGCCGGCCGCGAGCGCGATCACCTCCGTCCGCCGCGCCTGGTGGTCGACGACCACGAGCCGGTCGGCGAGGTACACCCGGTAGTCGGGCACGTCGGCATCCGTCGCGGGACGCGGCGGCAGGTGCTCGAACTGCTCGACGAGGTCGTAGGCGAAGAGCCCGGGAAGGCAGATCGCCTCGGGCGGTTCCGACGGCTCGGTCGCGAGGCAGCCCAGGAGCTCGCGAAGCGGCGTGAGCACCGAGGGCGCGCGCAGCCGGTCGCGGTCGGTGGCGTGCATGGGCGGACGGGGGCAGCGCAGCACGAGCTCGCCCGTCCCCAACGTCTCGCACTCGCACGCGTGCTGCGCGAGGCGCTCCGTCAGGCGGTCGGTCAGAAGCGACAGCAGGCGCGCGCCGTCGGCGTGGAGCGGCGCGAGCGTCACCCGGTCGCCGCGGCAGGTGACCGAGAGCGCCGCCGAGAGGACGAGCACGCTGCGCCGCACGGAGCGGCGCTCCGGGTCGGCGGACTCGAGCAGGAGGGTGTGCGGGCGGCGGCCGTCCTGCGTCAGCGCGCGGAAGAGCGCGAGGGCGTCGGTGGCGTGGTCGAGTCGCCGGACCAGCGGCCGCAGCGGACTCGCGCAGCACGGCGCCGTCATGTGAGTGTCCTCCCCGCCGCCGCGACGAAGGGCGCGAGGCGCGCCATGAGCCGCGCGAAGTCGTCGGGCGCGAGCGACTGGGGCCCGTCGGAGAGCGCGGCGTCGGGGTCGGGGTGCACCTCGACCATGATCCCGTCGGCGCCGACCGCCGCCGCGGCGCACGCGAGCGGCGCCACCAGCTCGCGGCGGCCGGTGCCGTGGCTCGGGTCCACGAGGACGGGGAGGTGGGTGCGCCGCTTGAGGTAGGCGACGGCGTTGAGGTCGAGGGTGTTGCGGGTGGCGGTCTCGAAGGTGCGGATCCCGCGCTCGCAGAGGATCACGGCGTCGTTGCCGCCGGCCACGAGGTACTCGGCCGCGTGGAGCAGCTCGTCCACCGTGGCGGCGAGGCCGCGCTTCAGGAGCACCGGCTTCGGCTGACGGCCCAGCGCCCGGAGGAGGGGCGAGCTCTGCATGTTGCGCGCGCCGACCTGGAAGGCGTCCACGTAGGGCGCCATCGCCTCGACGTCGCGCGCCTCCAGGATCTCGCTCACCACCGGCAGGCCGGTGCGCCGGGACGCGTCGCGCAGCAGCCGGAGCGCCGCGAGCCCGTGGCCCTGGAAGGCGTAGGGGCTGGTGCGCGGCTTGAACGCGCCGCCGCGCAGGAGATGCGCGCCATGGGCGGCGGCCGCCGCGGCGCTCGCGCCGAGCTGCGCGGCGCTCTCCACCGCGCAGGGGCCCGCGATCACCGTGAAGCGCCGCCCGCCCACCGGCACGCCGGCGACGCGCACCACCGAGTCGTCGGGATGCTGCTCGCGCAGGGTGCGGCTCACCGGCTCGCAGGATGTCGCGACCGTCATGGGAAGAGTCCTCGTGGTTCGAAGTCGGGGTCGGAAAACGACGAAGCCCGCACGGAGGCGGGCTTCGTACCGGACTGCGTACGCCGGCGCATCTCAGGGACGCGCGCGCCCACCTGGCGGTGTGAGGGAGCACCACCACCAGCACCACTGGGCGTTCGTCGTCGCCTGCACGCGCGGCATCGGAGTCATCGGATCAGGGCTCGGGGTCGGACACGGGGCAACAAAAAACCCGCCGAGGTCGTCGGCGGGTGGCTTCGGTGGACGTCCGGCTCGTTCAGCCGGCGATCACGCGCAAGACCCCGCCGCGGCGCTCGTCACGCCACTGCCAGGTCCAGGTACGGGTCACGCGCGGGGTCGTCATGAAGGCGAACGATAGAGCGCGACACGGGGGCTGTCAACGCCCATGCGGCCAATCGAGGCGCGTCCGATTAGATTCGTCGGCATGCGTCGGGTCGTCACGCCCCTGTGGCTCGTCCTGCTGGCGAGCCTCTTCGTCTGGCCGCAAGTCGGCCAGCGGGGGCTCGGCAGGGACCTCACGCGTCCGAGTCTCCGGCCGGGCACGCCGGATCTCGCCCTCCCGGCGCAGCGCAGCACCGCGACGTCGCAGCTCGTCACGGGGCTCCCGGGACCGCAGAGTTCGGCGTTCCGCCTCGACGGCACGCCGGGACCCGCGCTTCCCGGGACGGTCGCGCCGCCGCTCGTCCCGGGCGCGGCGCGCGCCATCGCGCACGTCGAACGGCCCGCGCTTCCTGCCGCGACGCAGCGCCACTTCCCCCGTTTCCCCACCGGTCCTCCCGCGGTTCGTCTCGCGCTCTGACCGCCGGCTCGTCCGTCCACCCCCGAAGGGGAGGGACGGCCCGCCCGGCGCATGCCCACATCATCGACGAACCGTACCGAGATCGGTCCGCCCGGAATCCCCCGGCCGGATCGAGGGAGACCAACGCATGTCCATGCCTCTGCCCGCGGCGCCCGCCGCGCCCCGCCGCCCGAGCCGCTTCCGTCTGGGGGTCGGCCTGCTCGCGCTCGCCTTCCTGCCCGCCGGCCTCGCCGGCCTGACTCCCGCCCTGTGGGCGGCGATCCCGCAGCCCGCACAGTGGCTGTTCTACGCCATCTCCGGAGTCTGCGCCGTCGTCATCGGCGCGCTGATCATCACGGGGGAGGACGACGCGCAGGAAACGCCGGGCGACGCGACGAGCGGGGACGGATGAACCGGCGACCCTCGCGGCCACCTTCATCTTCGGCCCGCGACTCGCGCGAATAACCGCCGCGAACCGTCCGCACGAGCGGATGAAGGCCCGGGAGCCGCCAGACGGCTCCCGGGCCTTTCATTCGTCGCTCTCGTTCCATGTCATTGTCGCCCGAGACTTTGGCACGGTCCCGCTCGCGCGCCGTGATGCAGCCCGCAGCTCGAGCGTGAGACACCTGCAGGCCAACTTGTCCCTGCTCGCGCAACATTCAAGAGCAGCCGAGGACGGCGTGGCGGTGAACCTTCCCCGACGAGGCGTGATGGACGAGACCGATCCGGAAGGCGAGGCGGGCACCGGCGTGGTCGACGGCGGCACGCACCGTCGTTGCATCCTCGTGGTGGACGACGAGCGGATGGTCCGGCGTCTCATCTGCCGCATCCTCGAGGACGCGGGCTACGACGTCCGGGAGGCGCCGGATGGCCGCGAGGCGATGGGCCACATCCTGGCCCACGCGCCGTCGCTCGCCCTCGTGATCAGCGACGTCGTCATGCCGCTCGCATCGGGGCACGACCTCGCGGCGTTCCTGCAGCGCAACTACCCCGCCCTGCCCCTCCTCCTGATTTCGGCCTACAGCCCGGAGGAGGTGCACGACCGGTACGGTCTCCCGGCACCCTGGGCGCCGCTCCTCCGAAAGCCCTTCACGGCCGCCGAGCTCGTGCGCGCGGTGGGCACGGCGTGCGCCGGAGGCGGGCTCCCGCCGAGCGCAGGCGGCACGGATGCCTGAGCCGAGCCCTCGCACGGCGCCGCGACCTCGGCGGCATCGCGCTCCGCCGGCTCGCGACGGCCGTCGCGCCGCGGTGCGGTCCCTCAAACCTGTCCAGCCCCAATCGATGGAGAGCGACGCATGACCGGGCTCGAGCGATCCCTGCTGCGCACCTTCGCGGAGGACTCCCATACCTTCGCACCGACGACGATCACGACCACGGCCTACGCCTGGTTCAACGACACGGTCGCGCCGGCGCTCGAGCGGCTCGCGACCGATGCCTATCTGGTAATCGAGGAACGCGCCCCGAATCGGCTCTTCTCGCCCGGCGGCCGCTTCGCGTCGTACGCATGCCGGCTCACGCCCGCGGGTCATGCCGCCCGAGCGCTGCTGCGTAAGGAGCGTGAGTCGTCGATGTCGATCGGCAGCGGTCCGGAGCGAATGGCGGGCTCGCACCGGTGACGCGCAGGAATCCGTATGTGGCCGCGCGAGGCGCCGATGGGCGGCCCCGCAGCGTGCTCATCGTCGACGACCTCGCCGCGGTCCGCCAGGCCACGGGCCGGCTGCTCGGGGCGGCGGGCTACCGGGTCTTCGAGGCGGGCGACGGGGCCGAGGCGCTCGAGGTGCTGCAGGCGGCGAGCGCCCTGGCGCCGGCCCACGAGCGCGGCATGGGCGGGGCGATCGACCTCGTCCTCACCGACGTCATGATGCCCTTCAGCGGGGTGGCGCTGGGCCAGGAGATCCGGGCCCGCTGGCCCGAGCAGCGGGTGCTCTACATGTCGGCCTATCCGGCCGAATCGCTCCAGGCCGAAGGGCTGCGCCGGGTGGACGGGCCGTTCCTCGCCAAGCCCTTCACGGCCGAGGAGCTGCTGAGCGCGGTGTGGGCGGCGCTGCAAGAGCTGCAAGGAGCGCCGAGCGCGGCGACCCCGCCGCCGCTCCTCCGTCCACTCTCCGAGCGCTAGGGGCCGCGGCCCCCAGCACTCGGACTCTCAGTCGCGGCCGAGCAGCCGGGCCACCTCGGCGAGGAAGGCGTGCGGGTCGTAGGGCTTGGCGACGAACGGTTCGAGCGGCGCCTCGCCCCGCTCGGGCCCGCTGTCGTAGGCGGCCATGTAGAGCACGGGCAGCCCGGGCCACTCGCGCGCGAGCCGGCGGCCGAGCGTGCGACCGTCGATCGAGGGCATCCGCACGTCGGTGACGACGAGCGCCGGGGGGTGCGGCAGGCGGGCCAGGAGCTCGAGCGCCTCGGCGCCGTGGCGGGCCTCGACGACCTCGTAGCCGCCCTCGTCGCGAAGCACGGTGCCGGTGAACCAGCGCACCTGGGCATCGTCCTCGACGACCAGAATCAGGCGCGGATTGGGGGCGCGGTCCGGCGAAGAGCCGGGGGACCGGCGGGCGGCGGCGTTCATGGGCTCCGATCGAGA
>DASTSO010000010.1:0-37930 GCA_035760645.1 Gemmatimonadales bacterium | reverse complement strand
TCCATCGGCGGCAGCTCGTGCTCGATCACCGGGCGCACCACCGCATCCCCGCCGCTGCCGCGGGCCGTCGCGGCGTGACACCCGGCCACCGCCGCGCCGAGCACCATCACGCCGAACCTCGCGAGCCCCGTCGTCGTCGTCGTCATCCTGCCCTCCTTGTGGCATCGTTCCGAGCCGGGGACGAGGGACGAGGGACTAGGGCGTGGTGGATGGGCTTGAGGCGAGGAGGCCGGCATCGGCTGGGAGCCCCCTAGCCCCTAGCCCCTAGCCCCTAGCCCCTAAGCCCTCGTCCCTGATCACCGCGCCACCCAGTTGATGTACCCCGTGATGATGATCGCGTTGGTGAAGTCGATGAAGAAGGCGCCGACCATCGGCACGACGAGGAAGGCGCGGGGCGCGGGGCCGAAGCGCTCCTCGAGCGCCTCCATGTTCGCCACGGCGTTCGGGGTCGCGCCGAGGCCGAAGCCGCAGTGGCCGCCCGCCATCACCGCCGCGTCGTAGTCGCGGCCCATGACGCGGAAGGTGACCCAGTAGGCGAAGGCCATCATGAGGGTGACCTGGACCGCCAGGATCACCAGCATCGGCAGCGCGAGGTCGAACAGCTCCCAGAGCCGGAGCGACATCAGCGCCATCGTGAGGAAGAGCGAGAGCGCGATGGTGCCGAGGTCGTCCACCGTCCGGCCCTCGATGCGCACGAGCTTCGTGGCGTCGGCCAGGTTGCGCACCACCGCCGCCACGATCATCGCGCCGATGTAGCCGGGCAGCGTCACGAAGCGGCCCAGCCATTCCGAGAGCAGCCCGCCCAGCCACATGCAGACGAGGATGACCGTCAGCACCTCGAGCAGCGAGTAGGCCGTGGGCGCCTCGCCCGCCGGCTCGGTGTCGATCTCGTCGTCCAGCGCGGCGTGCGCGAGCCCGGCCGGCGGCGCCGTACCCGCGGCCGCCGCCCGGGCGGGAGCGAGCCGGTAGCGGGCGATGAGGCGGGTGCCGACCGGGCTGCCGATGAGCCCGCCGCAGACCAGCCCGAAGGTGGCGGCCGCCATGGCGAGGGTGACGGCGCCGGTGAAGTGGTACTGCTCCTCGAGCAGCTTGCCGAAGGCCGCCCCGGTGCCGTGGCCGCCGGTCATCGTGATCGAGCCGGTGACGAGCCCCAGGAACGGATGCTCCCCCATCGCGCTCGCGAGTCCGACGCCGACGGCATTCTGGACGACCGCCATGAGCGAGGCGAGCAGCCAGAAGAGGAGCACCTGCGGCCCGCCGACCCGCAGGAGCCCCAGGCTCGCGCCGAGCCCGATGCAGGTGAAGAAGGCGATCATGAACGGCGCCTGCAGCGTCGTGTCGAACTCGAAGCGCAGCAGCTCCGCCTGCCGCGCCGCGAGCGCGAGCGCGGCGAAGAGGAAGCCGCCCACCACCGGCCCCGGGATGTTGAACCGGTCGAGCAGCGGCACGCGCCGGCGGATGCGGTAGCCCGCAAACAGGACCACCGCGGCGAGCGCGGTGGTCTGGATCATGTCGAGCGTCAGGGTCACGTCGTCACGTCCCTCGGTCGGAGTCGGGGGGCAGAAGGTCGGGTCGGCCGCGGCGCATGAGCCGCCGCACCACCCGCGAGGCGGGCCAGCTCGCCACCAGGACGGCCAGCAGCAGCAGCGCGCTGCGCGGATCGCCGACGGCGAGCGCGGCGGCCAGGGCGAGCGTGCTCAGGAGCGCGAGCGCCGGCAGCCACGGGTAGCCGCGCGCGCGATAGGGCCGCGCGAGGCCGGGCTCCCGCCGGCGCAGCACGAAGAAGGCGGCGAAGGCGCAGACGTACATCACCACCCCCAGGATCGCCGCGATGGGGAGCACCGCCCCGAACGAGCCCGTGAGGAGGAAGCCGGCGATCACCAGGAGACTGAGCCCGAGCGCCACGGTGGGCGTGCCGCCGGCGTTGACCCGCGCGGCCGCGCGCGGAAAGAGCCCGTCGCGACTCATCGCCAGGAGGATGCGCGGCACCGCCATCAGCTCGGCGTTGATGGTGCCGAGGATCGAAACGACCATGACGAGGCGGATGATGGTGTCGCCGCGCGGGCCGAAGAGCGCGGTGGCCATCGTGGCCCCGACGAACGGGTCCCCGGCCATGCGGCCCACCGGCACGACCGAAAGATAGGCGAGGTTCACCAGAAGGTAGATCCCGATGATCAGCCAGACGCCGCGGAACATCGTGCGCGGGATGTCGCGGCCGGGGTCGCGGATCTCCTCGCCGCAGTAGACGACGGCGTAGTAGCTGTCGTAGGTGAAGATGACGCCCTGCATCGCGACGCCGAAGGCGACCAGCAGCGCGAGGCCGTGCGGCAGGACCGGCGGCGCGGGAGCGCCGATCGGCACGGGCGCGTCGGCGTGCGGCAGGGCGAAGGCCGCGACGACGAGCCCGAGGAGCGCGAGGCCCTTGAGCAGCGTCGTGATCTCCTGCGTGCGCCCGCCCGAGCGCACCCCGATCCACTGCAGCGCGGCGAGCCCGCCGACGACGGCGAAGGCCACGGCCAGCGGATGCCCGCCGAGCGGGGGGATGAGCCCGCCGATGTACTCGCCCACGATGAGCGAGAGCAGCACCGGGCCCAGGGCCCAGTTGAGCCAGTCGGCGTAGCCGACGAAGAAGGCGAGGCCGTCGCCGAAGGCGCGCCGGGCGTAGACGTAGGGTCCCCCCGCGTGCGGCAGCGCGGCGCCGAGCTCCGAGTAGACGTTGGTGCCGAGGAGGATGACGATGCCGCCCACGGCCCAGGCGGCCAGGTACCACCCGGGGTGCGGCAGCGCGGCGGCCACCTCGCCCGGCGTGCGGAGGATGCCGCCGCCGATCGTCGCGCCGACGGCGATGGCGACGCCGAATGCGGTGCCGAGGACGCGGAGGAGACCCGCAGCGGGAAGGACGGCAGGCGGGCCGGGGGGCGGCAGCGGAGACGCGGAGGGGAGCGCGGTGTCGGTCATGGCAGCGCTGCCTTCAGCGGGACCCGAACGACCACCCCGCCACGAGCCCCGCGTAGAGGCACAGCCCCGCCACGAGCAGGTAGAAGAGCGCGGTGAGCTCTTCGCCCACGAGACCGCGGAGCGACGCGCCTTCCAGTGTTCCCAGAACCAGCGCGGTCGCGCGGCCACGGCCCCCAGGCGCTCATCGCGCGTCGCGCTCCGTCGGGGACTCCGCGCTCCGGTCGGCCACGAGCGCGCGCAGGTCCACGCGTCGCATCGCGTCCACCGCCGCCTCCAGCCGGCCCTCGGCACAGAGGCCGCTCAGGCCCGCGGCCTCGTACCCCTCGAGCGCCGCCCGCACGCACGCCGCGCGCACCCGCTCGGCGAGCGCGAGCCGCTCGCCGCGATCGGGCGGCGCGGGCTCAGGCATCGTCCGCGTGCTCCGGCGCGGGCCGCAGGTTCTCGATCGCGAGCGGGAGCCGCGCCGCGAGCGTCTCGGCGAGGATCGTGCGGTGGCAGTGCGCGGGATCGGCCTCGAAGCAGAGGAGACAGGCGCGCGTCCCCGAGAGCACGATCCCCGCGAGCGTCTCCATCTCCTCCTCGGCCGCGGGCGTGGCGAGCTGCCCGAGGTAGATCCGGCGCATCTCCTCGAAGCGCCCCGCATGCGCCGCGGCGCGGCCGGCGGCGGGGGTGCCGAGGTCGCGCAGATGGACGTAGTCGATCCCGCCCGTCTCGAGGTTGGCGGCGAGCTGGTTCTTGGAGAAGCCCGGCTTGCGCGAGCTCGCCACGGCGCGCACGTCCACGAGGAGCGCGACGCCCGCATCGCGCAGCGTCTCGACGACGCGCTGGACCGTCGTGCCCTGATAGCCGATCGTCGCGAGCGTGTACATGCGCGGATCTACCTCCCGGCGGCGGTCCGCCCGAGCAGGGCGATCTGCCCCGCGTGATAGAGGGTGTGCTGGAGCGCGCCGTGCAGCAGCACGTAGGTGTCGTACGCCTGCCCCGATACCGGCCGCGCGAGCGCCGTGTCGTCCAGCCGGGCCGCCGCGGCGATCAGCGCGCGGTAGCTCGCCTCGACCGCCGCGACGGTCCGCGCCCATTCGGCGTCCGTCGCGGCGGGCATCGGCGGCCAGTTCTCCGCCTCGTTCGGCTCGACCGCCTCGCCCGCGATCCGGCGCCGCGCGACGTCGAGCCAGCAGCGGACGTGCAGCGCGAGCTCCCACGCGGTGTGCGTCCCGGCGCATGGCCGGCGGGCGGCCGCCGCCGCATCGAGCCCGCGCAGCACGGCGAGCAGCGGCGGGCCGTGCCACGCGTCGCCGTCGAGCGCGCGCTCGAGCTGGTCGACGAGCCGCGGGATCTCGCTCACGGGCGTGCCCTCATCCGCGCTCCTCCCGGTCCACGCGCTCCACGTTGCGCTGCGCCTGGGCCCAGTCGATCCGCGGCGCCACCTCCGCATCGGCGAGCGCGAGCGACTGGCGCGCGCGCTCCACCACGACCGCGCCGTCGGGAATGGCGAGCCCGAACTCGAGCTCCGCCTCCCGGCACAGGCGCTCCTCGCGCGCGAGCGTCTCGGGCCGCGCCGAGAGGCCGAGGCGGGCGAGCCGCGCGTGCATCCCCTCGTGCACGATCGTCGCGGCGATCTCCGCCACGGCGTGCCGGCCGGTGCCGAGAAAAGTGAGCTCGACGAGACAGACGCGCGTGTCGGTGAACAGCGCACCGCGGCACGGATAGCGCCGCACGTCGAAGCCCGCGACGTCCGCGCGCAGCCGCCGCAGCGCGCGCGGCTGATGGCGCCCGATGAGAGCGAGCGCCTCGGCCAGACGCGCGAGGACGTACGCCGTGTCGATGTCCGGCCGCGTGTTGCGGACCTCGACGGGGAAGCCGGCGACGCTCCGCCGCTCAGGCGAGGGCGAGGCCACGGATGATCTTCGCGGTGGTGACGATCTGCCCGACGTGGCGCCGGCTGTGCTCGGCCGCATGGAAGAGCAGCCCGCGCACGGTGGAGGGCAACTGCGCGCGGCCGACGGGCCGCGGATCGTCGAGGGCGGACTCCGGCGTGCCGGCGAGCTGCGCGAGCGCGCGCTCGACGACCCGCTCCCACTCGGCCCGGAGCTCCTCGAGCGCGGGCGGCGGCGCGGGCAGCTCGCGCTCCCGGGCGAGGGCGGCGCGCTGCGTCTCGGTGAGCGCCTCCCCGCGCGCGTAGGTGCAGAGCCGGTCGGTGCTCCCCGCGAGGTGCAGCACGTGCCAGCCGATCGCCGCCGCGCCGCCGGGGCGCTGCCAGAGCTGCGCCGTGGTGAGGCCGTCGAGCGCCTGCGCCACGTCCTCGCGCGACGCGACGAGCGCGTGCGCGACGGGCTGCAGTCCGGCGGGGATCCCCGGCAGGGGCCCCCGCAGCCAGGGTTCGGGAAGGGGAGAGGTCATCGCGCGCATGCTCCTGGCGGCCGTATACCCTTCGAGTATACGGCCGGCCCGAGCGGGAGAGTAGGCGCGACGCCCGACCGCGGCGGGTGGCCGCGCGCCTTCAGCCCTCGGCGCCCACCATCGCCGCGTGGTAGCGGCGCAGCTCGTCCACCTGCAGCCGGTACGTCTCGGCCGGCACGAGCCCCCGACGAATGTCGGCCTCGGCGAGCCCCGCGCGCTGCAGCCGCTCGGCCAGCACCCGGTTCAGCGCGGCGTAGCGCTCGAGCGCCTCCGCCACCTCCCGCTCGTCGAGCGGCACGCCCGGCACGCCGAGCCGCTCGATGGTGCCGTCGGGCGCCACGACCAGCCCCGAGCGCAGCTCCTCGACGCTCCATGCGCTCGCGGGCGGGCTCGCGTCCCGGCCGCGCGCCCGCTCGAGCGCGCGCTTCAGCGCGCGGTCCTCCAGCGCACGATCCACCTGCGGCGCCCACCAGCTCCATTCCCGCACCTTCGGTCGCACCGGGACCTGCTCGGCATCGCGCATGGGGCCCACCTCCACGAAGGGGGACTCGCTGCCTCGGACCGGGACCGCCGGCCTGTGTTCTGGCGTGTTCTGGGACGTAGTGGTACGCCATACCTACGACGCGCCGGGCGGGCTGTCAAGCAGGGACGGTGCGGTCGCCGAGGTGGGAGGTCTTGCCGCGGAGGATGGTGCCGTAGCCGGCGACCGGTGTGATCACGCGCTGCAGCGGGGGCGCTGCAGCGCCCCCGCACGTCGCGATCAGCGCGCCAGCGCGCGGCGCAGCTCCTCGCGCTCGACGGGGACCTCGTGGCGCGCGATGCGCACCGAGGACACCCGCCCCTTCAGCCGATCGTAGAGCCAGTCGGCGAGGTCGTCGGCCGCCGCGCCGCCCGGCGCCTCGACGTCGAAGGCGAGCGAGATCTTCCCGCTCGCCGACGGCCGCGTGGCGCCCTCGAAGCGCAGCACGCCGCCGGCGCCGGTCGTCACCGCGGCGCCGGGGCCGACCGCGCCATTGGCGCTCACGAGGTCGAAGGCGATGCGGAGGTCATCGGTCGGAATGGTCAGGCGGACGGGCATCTCGGGCACTCCCCGGCTCGGGCTGCCCCACGCTAGCCGTGGCCGGGAGTGGCGTCCGTGACCCCCGTCATCCCGCCATCGGTCCGCCCTCGGCCCCGCTCACGGCTCGTGAATGCCCGGATGCGCCGGCGTCGTGGCCGGCCGCCCCTGCCGCGTCGGCGCCGCGCGGGACGGCTGCTCGTGCCGGGGCCGCCGCTTGCCGTAGGTGTGCCGGAAGATCTTTCCCTGCCGGGTCTTGCGATCGCCCTTGCCCATCGAACCCTCCTGTCGGTGCCGCGCCGCGGCCTCGCTCAGCGTTGCGGCGCCGCCTTTTTCGGTGCGGCCGGCTTCGGCGCCACCCGCTTCGGTGCGGTCCTCGGCGCCGGCTTGCGGGCGGTGGTGTCCACCGTCGCGTCGAACGCGACCGGCAGCTGCACCGCGCTCGGCAGCGCGCAGCCGCGGTAGTCGGCCGGGACGTACTGCATCCGCTGCAGCGCGGCGACGGCGCGCTGGCGGAAGGCCGGATCGCGGCTCCCCTCGACGACGAGCGTCGAGGCCACCGGCACCCCGCCCTCGTCCACCTGGAAGCGCAGCATCACGGTGCGCGAGCGGAGGTCGGCCGGCGGCGGCCCGTCGGGGACGACCCACGTCTGCATCGCCGGTGCCCGCGTGCCGGCGGGCGGCGCGCCGCCCGCCCCGACCCGCTGCGCGATCGAGTCGCACTGTGCCTCGGTGAGCGGCTCGAGGGCGCTGCGGCGGCCACCGCCGCGCGCCGCGCTGGTGTCGCGCGTGCTGGTCGTATCGCGCAGCGTCGTGGTGTCGCGCGTCGTGGTGTCGCGCGCCGCGGTGGGGCGCGCGGTGGTGTCGCGCGCCGCGGCGGGGCGCGCGGTGGTGTCGCGCGCCCTGGCGCGCGAGGTGTCCACGCCGCTCAGGTCGGTGTCGCGATAGGTGCTCACGTCGCGCTGGCTCGCGTCGCGGGTCGCGCCGCTCGCCGGGGAGCCGACGCCCGGGACACCGAGCATGTCGCCGGCGCCCGAGGAGCCCGCGGCGCCCGCGGCGCCCGCGGAGTCGGCGGTGCCGGACGTGCTGTCCTGCTGGGCCATGGCGGAGGCGGGGAGCACGAGCGCGCAGGCGACGAGGGCGGCGAGCGCACTGCGGATGGCGAGGCGGGATCGGAGCATCGGTGCCTCCTCGAGGCGGCGGCCCGGCGCGGGCCGGTACTCCTCGAAGCTATCACCGGCGGTCGAGAGCGGTCAAAGCCGGCCCTCTACGCCGCCCCGTGCACCGAGTCGCCCGCCAGCCGCCCCGGCGCGAGCTCGGCGAGGCGCGGCGTCCACTCGGTGATCAGCTCCTGGTAGGCGCGGCCCACCGGGCGCAGCCCGCGCTGGAGATCGTAGAGGCCCATCGGGTCCACGTCGCCGCGGTCCTGGGTCAGGAGCCAGCGCCAGTCCACCACGTCGGTGAGGCCGTACCAGGTGAAGCCCGTCACCGGCACGCCCGCCCGGCGGAGCGCGAGCGTCTCGCGCCACTGCTCGGCGAGCCACCCGGGGGCGACGGCGTCCACCGCGGCGGTCTCCGCGATGAAGAGCGGTCGCCGGTAGCGCTCGTGGAACGCCGTGGCCACCGCGGCCAGGCCCGCGCGCACCGGGGCCGGCTCGGTGCGGCCGTCGCCATGCACGAGCTGCTCGCAGGTGGCGTAGTAGTCGAGGCCGAGCCAGCGGCGGCCGTGCCCGTGCCGCCGCCGGAACCAGGCGAGGTCGTCGCGCGTCGCCCCGCCCTTCGCGAGGAACTGCACGAGCCCGCTCGAGGGCGCCCGGCCCAGCGTGAGGTCGAGCGCGGCGAAGCGCACGGTGTTCCAGAAGGCCGCGCGCGAGACGGCCTGCACGCCCTCGTTGGCCGGGACGTAGCGGTCGGCCGCCTCGGTGTGGACGATGATGGCGTCGGACCGCTCGGCGAGGATCGCATCCACCGCGCGCTCGTGCGCGCGGGCGAGATTGAGGAGCGTGCGCGCGAGCGCCGCCTCGCCGGTGCGCGCCTCGTTCCACCAGCCGAACATCGCCGAGAACTTGGCGGCGACCGAGATCTCGTTGACCGGCGTGTAGTGCCGCACCCAGGGATAGCGCCGCGCGAAGGCGCGGGCATACGCCGCGTGCTCGGCCGGGAACGCCGGGTCGTCGAAGCCGCTCAGCCAGTCCGGCACCCCGAAGTGGCAGAGGTCGGCGATGACGGTGATCCCCGAGGTGCGGAGCCACTCCATCTGCGCATCGCAGCTCGACCAGTCGTAGCGGCCCGGCGCGGGGTTGGTGCGGTAGTAGGCCGGGCCGTAGCGCAGCGCGGTGACGCCCAGCGCCTGGAGCCCGGCGAAGTCCTCCTGCCAGCGCTCGTAGTGGTCGGTCTTCGCCAGCTGGTCCACCCGGCGCCCGCCCGGGAGCCGGGGATAGCTGTTCTCGACCCCGGTGGCGAAGAGGAACGTCCCGTCGAGGGCGTCGGGCCCGATCGGCCCCGTCCCGGGGGCGTGCGGGAGGAGACCGGCGTCGTCGGGACCGAGGGCGAGCCCGCGGGCGCAGGCCGGAAGACTGGCGAGGGCGGCGGCAAGGGCGCCGACCTTGAGGAACTGGCGTCGGTGCATGCCGGCTGCCGCGGCAACGTAGGTGCCACCGAATCGCACACCGGGCCCGCCGGGGGAACTCTATTAATGAAAGGAACTTAGATCGCCGTCCACGTCCTGTCGCTGTCAGTTAACTATGCAGACGCTGTCGCGACACGCGGCAGGGTACCCGATCTCGTGCAGAACGCCGCAGCCCGGCTCACCCCTCCCGCACGAGCGCCGTGCGGTCGAGCGCCGCCACGGACGGCTGGCCCGCGAGCCCCAGCGTCAGGTCGAGCTCCGCCACCAGGTTCCGGATCACCTCCCGCACCCCCGCCTCGCCGGCGAGCGCGAGCCCGTACACGTAGGGCCGGCCCAGGCAGACGGCCCGGGCGCCGAGGGCGAGGGCCTTGAAGGCGTCGGCGCCGCCCCGGATCCCGCTGTCGAAGAGGACCGGGACCCGGCCGCCGACCGCGTCGACCACCGCGGGGAGGGCATCGAGCGCGCCGACGGCGCCGTCCACCTGGCGGCCGCCGTGGTTGGAGACGACGAGCCCGTCGGCCCCGTGGTCGAGCGCGGTGCGGGCGTCGTCGGGGTGGAGCACGCCCTTGAGGAGGAGGGGAAGCCGGGTGCGCTGCCGGAGGAAGGCCAGATCGCACCAGGTGAGCGAGGGTCGCGAGTAGGTGGCGACGAAGCGCTGCACCGCGGCCCGCGGGCGGCCCGAGCGGAGATTGGCGAGGAAGCGTCCGGGGTGCCGCCGCGCCAGCTCGACCAGGGCGCGCACGGCGGCGAGCGTCGGCTTCGGCCGCGGCGCGGCGGCGGCCCCGGCGGCGGCCGCGGGGAGCGCCTCCGCGAGGAGCTGCTGGAAGACGGGATCGCTCGTGTACTGCGCGATCCCGCGGCCGCGCAGGAACGGCAGGTAGGCGAGCTCGAGGTCGCGCGGGCGCCAGCCGAGCATCGTGGTGTCGAGCGTGAGGACGATCGCCTCGCAGCCGCACCCCTCGGCGCGCGCGACGAAGCTCTCGACCAGCGCGTCGGAGCGGCTCCAGTAGAGCTGGAACCAGCGCGGTGCGCCGGAGGCGACCGCGTCCATCGCCCGCGCGCACGGCTCCATCGGGACCGAGGCCTGGCTCGAGAAGATGCAGGGGACGCCCTCCGCCGCGGCCGCGCGCGCTACAGCGCAGTCGGCCGCGGGGTGCGCCATGTCGAGCACGCCGACGGGGGCGAGGAGGAGCGGGGTGGGGAGCCGGCGGCCGAAGAGCTCGACCGTGAGATCGCGCGCGCTCACGTCGCGCAGCACGCGCGGGAGGATGCGCCAGCGCTCGAAGGCGCGGCGGTTGGCGGCGATCGTGGATTCCGCCCCCGCTCCGCCCGCCACGTAGGCGAACGCCTCCGGCGCCATCGCCCGCCGCGCCGCGGCCTCGAGGCGCGCGGGATCCACCGGCACGCGCGGCCGCGCGCCGCCGACGCCGCGCACGTAGATCTCGCTCTGGCGCTCGCGCCCCGGCTCGTGCGCGCTCACGCTGTGCTCACGCTCGGCTCACGATCGGCTCACGCGTCGTGCGGCAGCCGGGCGAGCAGGTGCGGCACGAAGACGAGGAGGCCGATCGCGACCGCGCCGAGGGCGGCGAGCAGCACCGCGCCGGCGGCGACGTCCTTGGCGCGCTCGACCTCGGGGTGGAACTCGGGGCTCGCCACGTCGCAGAGCGCCTCGAAGGCGGTGTTCATCGCCTCGGCCACCCAGACGCCGAGCATCGCGACGACGAGCGCGCACCACTCGAGCCGGCTCACCTCGAGCGCGAGGGCCGCGGCGACGACCGCGAGCGAGGCGGCCGCATGGACCCAGGCGTTGTGCTGGGTGCGCACCACGCGCCGGATGCCGCGCCAGGCGTAGCCGATCGAGCGCCAGCGCGCGCGCAGCGTGAAGCGCGCCGGCGGCGCGGGGCGGCCGCTCACGCGGCTCCGGCGGCCAGGACCACGATCCCGTCGGTGTCGGCGTAGAGCCGGTCGCCCGGGACGACGCGGACGCCGGCGACCTCCACCGCGACGTCGCGCGCGTGGGGCCCGGCGGTGTCGCCGCGGCGGGGGAAAGTGCCCAAGGCCCGCAGGCCCACCGGAATCGTGCGGGTGTGCCGCGTGTCGCGCACCGCGCCGAAGACGACGACGCCCGCCCAGCCGCGCGCGTGCGCCATGGTGAGGAGCCGCTCGCCCAGGATCGCGCGGTCGCGGATGCCGCCGCCGTCCACCAGGAGCACGCGCCCGTGCCCCTCTTCCTGCAGCGCGGCGAGGACCGGCCGGTAGTCGGCCCGGACCTGCACCGTGCTCACGATGCCCTCGAACACCGCACGCCCGCCGTAGTCCTGGAAGCCGGGCGCGAGCGGTCGCGCGGTGTCGGGGTGCGCGTCGCAGAGGTCGGCGGTCGCCCAGCCTTCGGGCGTCGTCGCGGCCCCCGCGAGCGCGCGCTCGTCCGGTGCGTCGGATCCTTCGACACCCGTCCCTTCGACACTCCCGAGATGCGTCACGGCTTGAGCACGGTCCATTCGACGAGGTTGAGCAGGTTGCCGACCGCCTCGGCGGAGTCGGTGGTGTAGGCGAAGCAGCCCTGGCCGGCACCGGCATCGGGCGTCACGCCCTCGAACTTCGACACGGTGGTGCGCACCCAGTCGTCGGCGGCGTAGCCGCGACGGAGGCAGAAGCGCACGTGGTAGGGCCGCGCGACCGTCAGCGGCTTGAGCGCCCCGGCCTTCGTGCGCCGCACCGCGCGCGCCGCGGCCGCGCGCAGGTCGGCGTGCACCGCGGCGAGCGGCCGCACCGCCGCGGCCTGGAAGCCGTAGGCGATCTTCGTCGGCACCGCCTCGATCGGCCCCAGCATCTCCCGCGTCTCCTTCACGAGCTGGTCGTCGCCCGAGGCGAGGACGAGCGGCACGCCCATCTCGCCGCCGATGAAGGCGGCGATCCCGGTCTCGTTGAGCACCTTGCCGTTCACGGTGAACGAGTCGAAGGCGTAGCTGTGGCTGATCACCCCCGGGCTGCCGGCGTTGGCGTGCGCGCCGACGATCATGATGGCGTCCACCTTCGGGTTGAGCCCGGTGCTCATCACGATCGGCTTCGGGTAGCCGCGGATGAGGATCGCCGCGGGGTCGAGCGCCCAGGGCAGCGTGTTGCGGAAGAGGGTGCCGCCGTGGCCGTCGTTGACGACGAACTGCGTCGCCCCCGCGGCGCGGGCGCCGGCGATGACGGCGTTGATCTCGTCGGTGAGCTCCTGGCGGAAGCGCTCGTGGTCCACGCTCCCGCCCCGCGCCTCGGGCTTCATCTCGGTCGCGTTGCGCACCGCGCCGGCGAGGCCCTCCATGTCGGCGATGATGTAGACGGTGAAGCCCGCCGGCTGCATGAGCCGCTCGAGCTTCTCGCGCGCCGCCTGGTACTCGGTGACGCCGTAGTAGGCCGCCGGCGGCGTCGTGTCGCGCGGCGGCTGCGTCGACTGGGCGTTCTGCTGCGCCGCGAGCGGCACCGCCGCGAGCAGCGCCGCGGCCATGGCGAGCGCGGCCCTCACTTGAGCACCGTCGCTTCGATGGCGTCGAGCAGGTAGCCCATGTCGCGCGCGCTGTCGGTGGTGTAGCGGAAGGTGCGCTCGCCCACCTTCTCGAGCTTCCAGCGCTGGTAGCCGGCGACCTCCTGCACCACCGCGTCGGGGAAGCTGCGGCGCAGCATGAACTCGACGCGGTAGGGCTTGCTCATCGTGAACGGCTTGAGCCGCCCGGCGCGCGCGCGCCGCACCGCCTCGGCCGCCGCCGCCTGGAGCTCGCGCCGCACCTGCGCGGGGCTGAAGGTGATCGCGGCGCTCCGGCCCACGGCGTACTTCGAGATCACCGGCACGAAGCCGTCGCCCAGGATCTCCTTCACCTCGCGGATGAGCTCGTCGTCGCCGCTCACCATCGAGACCGCCACGCCCATCTCGCCCGCGATGAGGGCGTTGATGCCGACCTCGTTGAGCGCCTTGCCGTTCACGGTGAACGAGTCGAAGGCGAAGTTGTGCCCCATCACGCCCGGCGCGCCGGCGGTCGCGTGGGCGCCGGTGAACATCATGGTTCCCTTCGTGCCGCCGAACGACTCGTCCAGCCCGGTGATCATGATGAGCGGCTTCGGGTAGCCGCGCACCAGGATCGCCGCCGTGTCGAGCTCCCACGGGAGGACGTTGGCGAACATGTTGCCGCCGTGGCCCTCGTTGACGACGAACGAGCGCCCCCCGGCGAGCCGCGCCCCGCGGATTGCGGCGTTCACCTCCTGGGTCATCAGGTCGCGCGAGTGGCCCCAGTAGTCGGGGCCGGTGAGCGGCTTGTAGCGCTCGCCCTCGTTGCCGGCGATGACCTCGTGGATGTCCACCACGCTGCCCATCCCCTCCATGTCGGGGACGATGAACACCCGGAATCCCTCGCCCGGCGGCACCCGCTTCGCCGCGTAGATCGAGTCGTTGCGCGCCTGCGCCGCGCGGCGCGCGGCGGCGGTCGCCGCGGCGGCGGAGTCGGGCGCGGCCGCGCCCTGCGCGAAGGCGGGCGGGGCGAGGAGCGCCGTGGGCAGGAGCGTCAGGAGCACGGCCGGGAGCAGCGGACGACGCATGGATCTCCCTCCATTGTAAGGAAAAAGCGCGCGCCCGGACGGGCGCGCGCGGGATCAGCCGAGGACGAGGAGCCGCAGCTCGGTCATCTCCTCCATCGCCGAGCGCACCCCTTCGCGTCCCATCCCCGAGGCCTTCACGCCGCCGTAGGGGAGCGAGTCGACGCGCCAGCCGGGCACGTCGTTGACGACGAGCGCGCCGACCTCCACCCGCTCGTGGGCGGCGAGGATGCGCCGGAGGTCGTGCGTGAAGAGTCCCGCCTGGAGCCCGTAGGGCGAGTCGTCGAGCTCGGCGAGCGCGGCGTCGAAGTCCGCGTAGCGGCGCACCGCGACCACGGGAGCGAAGACCTCCTCGCAGACGACCTGCATCCGGGGCGCGGCGTCGAGGAGCACCGTGGGCTCGAGCACCGCGCCGCGGCGCCCGCCGCCCGTGGCGACGCGGGCGCCCGCGCTCACGGCGTCGCGGATCCACCCTTCGGCGCGCGCCGCGGCGGCCTCGTCGATCATCGGGCCGACGTCGGTCGCCGCGTCGAGCGGGTCGCCGGTCCGCAGCGCCGCGACCGCGGCGACGAAGCGCTCGACGAAGGCGTCGTGCACCGCCTCGTGCACCAGGATGCGCTGGGTCGAGATGCACGACTGGCCGGCGTAGGCGTAGCCCCCCGCGGCGCAGCGGCGCGCGGCGTGGTCGAGGTCGGCGTCGGGCGCGACGACGACGCCCGCGTTGCCGCCGAGCTCGAGGACGACGCGCTTGGTGGCGGCGCGCGCGCGGATCGCCCAGCCGGCGCGGGCGCTGCCGGTGAAGGAGACCATGCGCACCCGCGGGTCGTCGAGGAGCGGCGCGGCGTCCTCGACGCTCGTGGCCAGCACGCTCAGCGTCCCCGCCGGCCAGCCGCACTCCCCGAGCGCCCCGGCGACGATCTCCCCGAGCAGGAGCGTCGAGAGCGGGTCCTGCGGCGGCGCCTTGAGCACCATCGTGGCGCCGACGGCGAGCGCGGGCCCGAGCTTATGGGCGGCGAGGAGGAGCGGGAAGTTGAACGGGAGGATGCCGGCGATCGGCGCGAGCGGGAAGCGCCGGGCGACGGCGAGGCGCCGCTCGCCCTGGGGGAGGAGGTCGGTCGGGTAGACCTCGCCGCCCAGCCGCTTCGCCTCCTCGGCCGCGTACTCGAAGACGAAGAGGGTGCGCTCGAGCTCGAGCCGCGCGTTGGCGATCGGCTTCCCCGCCTCGCGCGCGAGGAGCTGGGCGAGCTCCTCCTTCCGGTCGGCGACGCCGCAGCCGACCCGCTCGAGGAGGCGGGCGCGCGCGTGCGCCGGCATCGCGCGCGCGGCGGGGGCGGCGGCCACGGCGGCGTCGATCGCCGCGCGCACCGCCGCGGCGTCGGCGTACGCCGCGTGGCCGACGAGGGAGCCATCCCAGGGGTTGTGGACCGCGTGCCGCGGGCCCTCCGCGCGCCGCTCGCCGGCGAGGATGGAGGGATATGTGGGAGAAGCGTCTGTGGCAGGCATCGGGCTCAAGTTAGCGTTCGCCGGGCGGAGTGGTAAGACGGTCGGGCGGGCGGGCGCTCACTCGAGCCGCCGCGTCTCCCCGTGGCGCAGCAGCCAGAGGTCCGCCTCCGGGAGCCCCGCCGCGCGCCAGGCGGCGCGGAAGCGGCGCGGGGGCTCGTCCACCGGCTCGTCGGTCAGATGAAAGGTGCCCCAGTGGATCGGGAGCACGGCGCTGCGGTGGGGCGCGGGTCCCGGCGAGGCGGCGAGGAGGGTGCGCACGGCGCGCGCCGCCTCCTCGGGGTCGAGGTGGATCGCCCGCATGACCCAGCGCGGGGCGTAGGCGCCGACCGGGACGAGCATGAGATCGAAGGGCCCGTGGCGCGCGCCGATCCCGCCGAACTCGGGGTGGTCGCCGGTGTCGCCGGCGAAGTAGACCCGGCGGCCGGCGGCGGCCACGGCGAAGCCGCTCCAGAGGGTGCGGTTGCGGTCGTGAAGCCCGCGGCTGCTGAAGTGCTTCGCCGGGGTGCAGGCGACCGTCGCCACCCCGCGCGCCGTCTCCACCGCCTCCGTCTCCCACCAGTCCATCCCCCGCACCCAGGTCACCCCGAGCGCGCGGAGCCGGGCGTCCACGCCGAGCGGGGCGCGCCACTGGGCCGCCGGGTGGTGCTCGGCGAGCCACCGCACGCTCGGTGCGTCGAGGTGGTCGTAGTGGTCGTGCGAGAGGAGCAGGAGGTCGAGCGGCGGCAGCGCCTCGAGGGCGAGCCCCGGCGGCTGCAGCCGCCGGGGTCCCGCGAAGCTGACCGGCGAGACGCGGTCGCTGAAGACCGGGTCGGTGAGGACGTTGATCGGACCGAGCTGCAGGAGGACGGTCGAGTGCCCGACCCAGGTGGCCGTGAGCGCCCCCGGCGTGGCGCGCGGCCGCTCCGGCTCGGGACATCCGGACTCCGGCCGCGCCAGCGCCGGCGCCGGCTCCCGGCCGTCGCGCCCCGGCCAGCCCAAGTGCCAGCCCAGGTGCCGGCCCAGGCTCCGGGTGAGGCCCCAGAGGGCGACCTCCGGCAGCCGGCGCGGCCGGGGCCCCGGCCAGGGATTTCGGAACCCGCCGCCGGGACGATGATGCGGGGGACGGCTCAGGGCGACCTCCTCGCGCGGAAACCTGGCGGCCCTCGCATCCGTAACGGGCCACCACTGGGCAAGATAGCCGCCTCGGGGCGGCGCCCCGCAACCATCCCGCCGGGGCCTCGGCGGCCCGCCGCGGTCGCCGGGTCGCCGGGCCGCAACGTTCGGCCCCTGCGGCACGTATTGGACGCGTGACCTCGCCGGTGTCCCCCCGGTCGGCGACTCGGAATTCGACAGGAGACTCATGGACGCTTCCCTGGCCCGCCGCTCGCTCGTCTCGACGCTCTCGACCCTCGCGGCGGCGGCGACCCTGGGCGGCTTGGGCGCCTGCGTCGGCACCCCGCGCGTGGCGGGCGTGGCCGGCGCGGCGCCCGCGCCCAACG
This sequence comes from Gemmatimonadales bacterium, assembly GCA_035760645.1. Classification (GTDB taxonomy): domain Bacteria; phylum Gemmatimonadota; class Gemmatimonadetes; order Gemmatimonadales; family GWC2-71-9; genus DASSTY01. Next base: position 21,333 of record DASTSO010000010.1, on the reverse strand, counting down.
TCCCCTGGACGCCCCCGCCCTCGGCGGTGCGCGCCCAGCTGCGGACCGACAGCGTGGCCCACGCCGCGCCCCCCGCCCTCCCGGCCGACCTCGCCGAGCGGATCCACCGCCTGACGCTGGCCGAGGTGGTGGACCTCGCGCTCCGGAACAACACGGCGACCCGGATCGCCTGGGCCAACGCGCAGGCCGCGGCCGCCTCCTACGGCTCGGCCACCGGCGAGTGGCTGCCGACGGTGGACGGCAACGTCAGCGGGGCGCGGGTGAAGACCGCCGCCTCCCAGGGCCGCACGGCGGTGCAGCAGTGGGTGTTCACGCCGAGCGTGAGCCTGTCGTACCTGCTCTTCGACTTCGGCGGCCGCACCGGCCGGGTGAGCGAGGCGAAGCAGACGCTGCTCGCCGCCGGCTTCGGGCACAACGCGGCGATCCAGGACGTGATCCTGCAGAGCGAGGTCGCCTACTTCAACTACGTGCAGAGCCGCGCGCTGCTGGAGGCGCAGCGCACCACGCTGCGCGAGGCGGAGGCGAACCTCGCCGCCACCGAGGAGCGGCGCCGGGTGGGGCTCGCCACCATCGCCGACGTGCTCCAGGCGCGCACCGCCGCGAGCCGCGCCGCGCTCAATCTGCAGACGACCGAGGGCCAGGTGCAGACGACCCGCGGCGCGCTCGCCCTCGCGCTGGGCGTGCCGGCGAACCTCCCCTACGACATCGACTCCACGGCGGCCGAGGTGCCGATCGCGCAGCTCGCCGACAGCGTGGAGACGATCATCGCCACGGCGATCCGCCAGCGGCCCGACCTGGCCGCCGCGCGGGCGCAGGCCGAGGCGGCGCACGCCCGGATCTCGCAGCTGCGCGCGGCGCGGCTGCCGGCGCTCGCCTTCTCGGCGAACGGCGGCCGCACCTACACGACCAACAACCCGAGCGGCGCCAACAGCTACACGCTGCAGCTGGGACTGAGCATCCCGCTCTTCGCCGGCTTCTCGCGCGCCTACGACCAGCGCGCCGCGGAGTTCCGGGCGGAGGCGGCCGCCGCGCAGGCGGAGCAGGTGCGCCAGCGCGTCGTCTACGACGTCTTCGCCTCCTACTACGACCTGCAGACCAGCACCCGGCGGGTGCGCACCGCCGAGGACCTGCTGGCGAGTGCCACGCAGTCGAGCGAGGTGGCGCTGGCCCGTTACAAGGCAGGGGTGGGCACGATCCTCGACCTCCTCAACGCGCAGAGCGCGCTGGCCGACGCCCGCAACGAGCTCATCCAGAGCCGGCTGGCCTGGTCGGTCTCGCTCGCGCAGCTCGCGCACGACGCGGGCCTTCTCGATACGCGGGGCGGCAGCCCGTTGCGGCTGACCCCGGTGACGCTTCCCGATTCCACGCAGACGCCGAACCGATGACGACCACTTCCACCACGATTCGCCCGCTGGCCGGCGCCGGCCTCGCCCTGATCGCGCTCCTCGCGGGCCTCACGGGCTGCGGCGACAAGCAGCCGCCCGCGCCCCCGCCGACGCCGGTCACGGTCGGCGAGGTCCGGCTGCAGCCGGTCCCGCTCGAGCTGCAGGCGACCGGCACGGTCGAGCCGCTGCAGACGGTGGCCGTCCTGCCGCAGGTGACGGGGCCGATCACCAAGGTCTTCTTCCAGGAGGGCCAGGACGTCGTCCCGGGCCAGCCGCTCTTCCAGATCGACCCGCGGCCCTTCCAGGCGGCGCTGCAGCAGGCCGAGGCGCAGGTGGCGCGCGACCGGGCCACGGCGCGCAACGCCGAGGCCGACGCGGCGCGCTACGCCGAGCTGGTCGAGAAGGAGTACGTGACGGCGCAGCAGTACGCGCAGGCGCGCACCTCGGCCGAGGCGGGCAAGGCGACGCTCGCGGCGAGCATCGCGGCGGCCGAGCAGGCGCGGCTCGACCTGCAGTACGCCACGATCCGCGCGCCGATCGGCGGCCGCACCGGCGCGCTGATGGTGCGCGCGGGGAACCTGGTGCGCACCGGGCAGACGTTGCCGCTGGTGACGATCAACCAGATCCGTCCCATCCTCGTGCGCTTCGCCGTGCCGGCGACCCACCTGCCGGCGATCCAGCGCTTCCGCGAGCGCGGCGCGATCACGGTGCACGTGGTCCCGACCGGGACGAACTCGCTGGGCACCGAGCAGACCGAGACCGCGGGCGAGGCGACCGAGGTGCCGACCGGCGCGCCGGACGAGACCTCGGGTGATTCGGCGCCGGCGGCGGCCGGTCAGGGGACGACGACGAGCCAGGGCGGCACGGTGGGGGGCCGGGCCGGCGGCGGCCGGGCCGGCGCGGCGGCGGACGGCACGGGGCCCGGGAGCGACGGGACGCTGACGTTCGTCGACAACGCCGTGGACACGACGACGGGCACCATCCTGCTCAAGGGCACCTTCGCCAATCCGAGCGGGATGCTCTGGCCGGGCGAGTTCGTCAACGTGCGGATGCGGCTGACGACGGACACGGCGCTCACGGTGCCGGCGGCGGCGGTGGTGTCGGGGCAGCAGGGCAACTACGTCTTCATCGTGCTGCCCGACGGCACCGCCCAGCAGCGCCCGGTGACGGTGGAGCGCACGCAGGGCGGGCTCGCCGTGATCCAGGGCGAGGTGCGGCCGGGTGAGCGGGTGGTGACCGACGGCCAGCTGCGGCTGCGGCCGGGGGCGAAGGTGCAGATCAAGGGAAAGCAGGGCACCTCATGAACATCTCGGAACTCTTCATCCGCCGGCCGGTCATGACGACGCTCGTCATGGTCGGCATCCTCCTCTTCGGCATCGTCGCCTACCGGCTGCTGCCGGTGAGCGACCTGCCGACGGTGGACTATCCGACGATCAACGTCAACGCCTCGCTGCCGGGCGCGAGCCCCGAGACGATGGCCGCGTCGGTCGCGACGCCGCTCGAGAAGCAGTTCTCGACGATCGCCGGCATCACCTCGATGACCAGCTCGAGCGGCCAGGGCTCGACCTCGATCACCCTGCAGTTCTCGCTCGACCGCAGCGTGGACGCCGCGGCGCAGGACGTGAACGCGGCGATCTCGCAGACGCTCCGCCAGCTGCCGCAGGGGATGCTGCCGCCGAGCTACCGCAAGGTGGACCCGTCGTCGAGCCCGATCCTCTTCTACGCGCTGCGGACCTCGACGCTGCCGCTGCCGCAGCTCGACGAGTACGCGCAGACCACCCTCGCCCAGCAGCTCTCCACGATCGAGGGCGTGGCGCAGGTGCAGGTCTACGGCTCGCAGAAGTACGCCGTGCGCATCCAGCTCGACCCCCAGCAGCTCGCGCTGCGGAACATCGGGATCGACCAGGTGGCCCAGGCGGTGCAGAACGGCAACGCCAACGTCCCCACCGGCATCCTCTGGGGCACCGACAAGGCCTACGCCGTCGAGTCGAACGGGCAGCTGCGCAACGCGGCGCAGTTCGGCCAGCTCGCCGTCGTCTACCAGAACGGCACGCCGGTGCGGCTCAAGGACCTGGGCCGGGTCATCGACAGCGTGCAGGACAACCGCAACGCGAGCTGGTACAACGGCCAGCGCGCCATCGTGCTCGCCATCCAGCGGCAGCCGGGCACGAACACGGTGGCGGTGGCCGAGCGCGTGAAGGCCGCCATCGAGCGGCTGAAGCCGAACCTGCCGGCCTCGGTCGAGATCGCCACGCTGTTCGACCGGTCGCAGTCGATCGAGGAGTCGGTGAACGACGTGAAGTTCACCCTCTTCCTCACGCTCTGCCTCGTGGTGATGGTGATCTTCCTCTTCCTGCGCAACCTGCGGGCGACGGTGATCCCCAGCCTCGCGCTGCCGATGTCGCTCATCGGCACGTTCGTCGTGATGTACCTGCTGGGCTACTCGCTCGACAACCTCTCGCTCATGGCGCTCACGCTCTCGGTCGGCTTCGTCGTGGACGACGCGATCGTGATGCTCGAGAACATCGTGCGCCACATCGAGAAGGGCGAGGGGGTGATGCAGGCGGCGCTGAAGGGGAGCCGCGAGATCGGCTTCACGATCCTCTCGATGACGATCTCGCTCGTGGCCGTGTTCATCCCGATCCTCTTCCTGGGCGGGCTGATCGGGCGGCTCTTCCACGAGTTCGCCGTGACGATCGGCGTGGCGATCCTCGTCTCGGGCTTCGTCTCGCTGACGCTCACGCCGATGCTCTGCAGCCGCTGGCTCGAGCCGCACAATCCCGAGGGGGAGCGCCACGGGCGGTTCTACAACCTCATCGAGGGCTTCTGGGAGCGCTCGCTCGCCTTCTACGAGCGCACCCTCGCGTGGACGATGCGCCATCGCCGCGCGGCGATGGTGTTCAGCGCCGTGATCCTGGTCCTCACGGGCGTGCTCTTCAAGGTGGTCAAGAAGGGCTTCATCCCGAGCGAGGACACGGGGCAGCTCATGGCCACGACCGAGGTCGCCGAGGGCTCGAGCTTCGAGAACCTCTACCGGCACCAGGTCGAGGCGATGCGGATCGTGCAGGCCGACTCGAACGTGGAGGGCTTCATGTCCTCCATCAACAGCGGGAACAACGGGCGCCTGTTCATCCACCTCAGGCCGCGCGACGAGCGCGCGCTGAGCGCCGACCAGATCGCCCGGCAGCTCACCGCCAAGCTCGGCGTGATCCCGGGCATGCGGGTCTACGTGGTGAACCCGCCGCCGATCAACGTCGGCGGGCGCTCGTCGAAGAGCCAGTACCAGTTCACCCTGCAGGGCGCCGACATCACCCAGCTCTACCAGGGCGCGCAGCAGCTCGAGGCCAGGCTCCACACGATCCCGCTGCTCACGGACGTGACGAGCGACCTGCAGATCAAGAACCCGCAGGTGCAGGTCTCGATCGACCGCGACCGCGCCGCGGCCTACGGCATCGACGTCACCAAGATCGAGAACGCGCTCTACAACGCCTACGGCTCGCGCCAGGTCTCGACGATCCTGACGCCGAACAACCAGTACTGGGTCATCATGGAGCTGCTGCCCCAGTACCAGCGCGACCTCTCGGCGCTCAACCTGCTGCACGTCACCGGGCGCGACGGCACCGCGGTGCCGCTGGGCTCGCTCGCGCGGCTCACGCCCTCGACCGGGCCGCTGTCGATCAACCACTCGGGCCAGCAGCCCTCGGTGACGCTCTCCTTCAACCTCGCCCCCGGCGCCTCGCTCGGCGAGGCCACGGCGGCGGTGGAGCAGGCGGCGCGCCAGACGCTTCCCTCGAGCATCACGACGGGCTTCTCGGGCACGGCGCAGGCGTTCCAGCAGGCGCAGAGCGGGCTCGCGATGCTGCTGGTGCTGGCGATCCTCGTGATCTACCTCGTCCTCGGCATCCTCTACGAGAGCTTCGTGCACCCGCTGACGATTCTCTCGGGGCTGCCGTTCGCGGGCTTCGGCGCGCTGGTGGTGCTCTGGGCGTTCGGGATGGAGCTGAGCGTCTACGCCTTCGTCGGCATCATCATGCTGATCGGCCTCGTGAAGAAGAACGCGATCATGATGATCGACTTCGCGATCGAGGCCGAGCGCAACGAGGGGAAGAGCCCGGAGGCCGCGATCCTCGAGGCGGCGAGCGTGCGCTTCCGGCCGATCATGATGACCACGGTGGCCGCGCTCATGGGCACGCTGCCGATCGCCCTCGGCGCCGGCGCCGGCGCCGAGAGCCGCCGGCCCCTCGGCGTGGCGGTGGTGGGCGGTCTGTTCTTCTCGCAGATCATCACGCTCTACATCACGCCGGTGGTCTACACCTACCTCGACGCCTTCCAGCACCGGTTCGCGGTGCGGGCCGAGCAGCGCAAGGCGCGCCGGGCGCGGCTGCACGAGGCGCCGGTGCCGGCGGCGCCGGAGGCGGGGGCGTAAACGGGAAGGCGGGAAGACGGGAGGAATTGCAGCGGGCCCGGGGATTCGATCCCCGGGCCCGCTGTGCGTTCGGGCGGCCGCGGCGGCCGCCGCGGGCTCGGGCTAGGGGCGGGCGGTGCGGGCGAGGGCGGTGACCGCGGCGACGACCGCCGCGGGCCGCTCCTCGGCGAGGTACTGGCCGGCGCCGGGCACGCTGTCCACGGCGAAGTCGGGGAGCGCGGCGGCGAGCGCCGCGGCCTCGACGGGGCCGACGCCGGCGCCGTGCGGGGCGGTGCCGATGAGCAGGCGGAACGGGACGTGGATCGTCGGGAGGCGGGGTCCGAGCGGCGCGGGCTCGACGGCGTGGGCCATGCCCGAGAAGGCGTCGATCGCGCCGCCCACGTTGGCGGCGGCGCGGCCGGCGTAGCCCTCCACCACGGCGGGGGTGATCCAGGTGGTGTCGGCCGAGTTCTCGCGCATGCCGGCGCGGACCTTCTTGCGCACGCTGCCCGGGCCCATGAAGAGCTTGAGGAGCCCGGCCCAGCGCATCGCCTTCTTCAGGCCCGGGGTGGCGGCCGTCTCCGCCGCACCGCCGTCGAGCGAGACGATCCCGCGCACCAGCCCCGGCCGCTGGAGCGCGAGCCGCAGCGCCATCGAGGCGCCCACCGCGTTCGCGACCAGGAGCGCGCGGCGCACGCCGAGGGAGTCGAGCACCTGCCCGACGCGCCCGGCCTGGGCCGTGAGGGAGTAGTCGGCCCGCTTCGGCGTCGTCGACCAGCCGGTGCCCAGCGGGTCGATCGCGATCACCCGATGGCCCTGGGCGGCGAGCGCCGGCATCACCCGCCGCCACCCGTAGGCGCCGCCGAAGAGCCCCGACACCAGCACGACCGGCGCCCCCTGCCCCTGGCTCGTCACCCGCAGGGTCTCTCCCGGCGCCACCGCGATGTCCTCGGCCACGACCGGCCCCGGCTGCACCGTGTCCCGCACCGCGCCCGGCATTCCGAAGGCGGGCACTCCCAAGGCGGGCATTCCGAAGGCGGGCATTCCGCCCGCGAGCGCCGCCGCGACAACCAGTTCCGTCAGCACCATCGCACTCCTCCTGCCGTCCTGCGCCCTACGCCCTACGCCCTACGCCCTACGCCCTACGCCCTACGCCCCCGCCACTCTAGCGCTTTCCCTCCGCCGCCGCCGTGAGCCGCGGCGTCAGCCGCCGGCCGATGCCGCAGAGCACGACCGCCAGCGCCACCCCGGCGAGCGCGTCCACCCCGTAGTGAATCTGGCTGTAGACGACCGCGAAGACGATCCCCACCGCCGGCACCAGGAGCACCGCGCCCAACGGCCGCCACCCGCGCCAGGCCGCGACCGCCGCGACGAGGGAAACGGCGACGTGGCTCGAGGGGAAGGCCGAGCCGCGGGCGTCGCCGCCGCCGATCAGGGCGTGCACCACGCGCGCGGGCCAGACGGCCGTGGCCGCGTTGTCGGGCCAGGCCCAGTAGTAGGGCGGGCCCTCGACGGGGAAGAGGAGGAAGACGATGTAGCAGACGAAGAAGGCGAGCGCGATGGCGTAGATCGCCGCACGGGCCTGCGCGCGGCGGCCGGTGAGCCAGAGCCCCGCCGGAGCGACGAAGATGAGCGGGTAGAAGCTCAGGTAGCAGAGGTGCAGCACCCACGAGAGCGCGGGCGAGGGCATCGTGCGGATCCAGTCGTGCGCCACCTGGCGCCCGAAGACGGCGAGCTCCCAGCGCTGGGCCAGCGCGTCGAAGCCGACCTCCGTGGAGTCGTTGAGCAGCCCGATCGTGGCGTAGAGCCCCGCCATGACGATCAGCGGATACCACTCGGTCAGGAAGCAGCCGTCGCGCCGCGCCGCCGCGAGCCGGGCCCGGGGCGCGAGCAGGGTGAGGGCGAGGAGCAGGAGGTGCGCCGTCCCCAGACTCACCACCTCCCAGCGGCCCGCGAGCGTGTGATGCCACCCGATGTAGTGGGCGGCGAGCACCGCGGTGGCCACGAGCACGTAGCCCAGGGTGATGCGGTCGATCGGCGTGAAGTACCGCGAGGCGGGCGGCGGGGCTTCGCGGGGCTCGGCGGGACGCGGGAGCACGAGATCCATGCGGCCCCTGACTGCAACCCGCGCGCCACCGCGAAAAGGGGCCAGTTGCCGCTCCCGCAAGCGGTTGCGCCCCGGCGCGCGAGGGGCGCCGGGGCGCAGGGGGACGAACTGTCGCGATATGACAGGGTGGCGGGGCGGTCTGCCCCAGCGCCGCTCGCGCGCCGGGCCGCGACCGGCTACCAGATCTGGGCGCGCACGCTGTCGGGCCGCACCATCGCGTCGCCCGCCCGGCAGCCCCAGGCGGCGCGGAACTCGGGCATGTTCGAGAGCGGGCCGTTGACGCGGAACTCGTTGGGCGAGTGCGGGTCGGTCTGCACCATGAGCCGCAGCTGCTCGGGCCGGAAGCTCGCGCGCCGCGCCTGGGCGTAGGCGAGGAAGAACCGCTGCTCGGGGGTGAAGCCGTCGATCGTGCGCCGCTGCTCCGGATGCGCCGCGAGCGCGCGCTGGAGCGCGTAGTAGGCGACGGTCATCCCGCCCAGGTCGGCGATGTTCTCGCCCAGGGTGAGCTTGCCGTTGACGTGCAGCGAGTCGAGGACGACGTAGTCCGAGTACTGCCGCTCCACGACCGCCGCCCGCGCCTCGAACGCCCGCGCGTCCTCCGCCGTCCACCAGTCCGCGAGGTTGCCCGCGGCGTCGTACTTCCGGCCCTCGTCGTCGAAGCCGTGCGTCATCTCGTGGCCGATGGTGCCGCCGATGCCCCCGTAGTTGGCCGCGAGGTCGTAGGAGACGTGGAAGAACGGCGGCTGCACCCGCCCCGCCGGGAAGGCGATCTCGTTGAGCTGGGGATCGTAGTAGGCGTTCACGGTGGGCGGCGTCATCCCCCACTCGGTGCGGTCCACCGGGCGGCCGATCTTGGCGCGGTCGCGCCGGATGCGGAACTCGAGCACCCGGCGCAGGTTGGCGACGAACGGCCCGCGCTCCACGGTGAGCGCGGAGTAGTCCTGCCACTTCTCGGGATAGCCGATCTTCCGCCCGAAGGCGTCGAGCTTGACGAGCGCCTGCCGGCGCGTCGCCTCGCTCATCCACTCGAGCCGGCCGATCCGCTCGCGCAGCACCTCGCGCATGGCGTCCACCATGCCGACGAGCTCGGCCTTCGCCTCGGGCGTGAAGGTGGTCTCGACGAAGGCGCGGCCCAGCGCGTCGCCCAGGTTCTGGTCGGCCATGCGGAGGCAGCGCTTCCAGCGCGGCTGCAGCTCCTTCGCGCCGCTCAGCGCGGACGCGAAGCGGAAGTCGGCCGCGACGAACGGGCTCGAGAGCCACGCCGCGTTCGCGCGCAGGAGCCGGAAGGCGAGATAGGCGCGCCAGTCCTCGAGCGGCCGGGTCTCGAGCTCGCGGCCCAGCGCCTGGAAGAACTTCGGCTGCGACACGTTGAGCCGGGCGAGGTCCGCGAGCCCCGCCGCCGCGACGTAGTCGCCCCAGTGCATCCCCGGCGCGAGGGTGTCGGCGTCGGCCACCGCCATCGTGTGCACCTGCGCCTCGGGATCGCGCCGCTCGACCCGCGTCATCGACGCCTCGGCGAGCGCCGTCTCGAGGGCGAGGATGCGCCGGGCGTCGGCCTCGGCCCTCGCGGCCGGCGCGCCCGCGAGCTCGAGCGCCCGCGCCGCGTAGGCGACGTAGGCGTCGCGCAGCGCGCGGCTCGCCGAGTCGGCGCGGACGTAGTAGTCGCGATCGGGGAGCCCCAGCCCGCCCTGGCTCGCGTCGGCGATCACGCGGGCGCTGTTCCGCGGATCCTGCGCCGGGGCGAAGGTGAACGCCGCGAAGACGCCCCGCCCGTGCAGCCGGGCGATCTCGGCCCGGAGCGCCGCGCGGTCGCGGATCGCGGCGATGCGCGCGAGGTCGGCCCGGAGCGGCGCCACGCCGTCGGCCTCCGCGCGGGCGGAGTCCATGCAGGTCGCGTAGAAGCGGCCGAGCCGCCGGGTGTCGCCGTCGCGGGTGGCTTCCGCCGCGCGCGCCGCGCGCTCGAGGATGTCGCGCAGCACGAGCTGGTTGCGCTCTGTCAGCTCGTCGAACCCGCTCCAGCGGCTGTAGGCCGCCGGGATCGGATTCCGCGCCGCCCACCCCCCGTTGGCGAACTGGTAGAAGTTCGCGCAGGCGGCGCAGGTGGTGTCGAGGTTCGCGCGGTCGAGGGCCGGGAGGACCGCGGGGCGGGACGACGGACCGGCGGGACGGCGGGAGGTGGCTTCTGACTGCGCCAGAACCATCGGCGCGCCGAATGCGCACGCGAGCACGAGCGCGAGCGTCGCGCTCGCGAGACGAGAGTGCATGGAGAGGACCGGATGTGAGAGGTGAATCGGATCCGCGAATCGATCGAGCCGGGGCACCCTACGGGAGCCACCCGGGTGCGGTTTCCCGCCGTCCCGCCCTTCCGCCGTCCCGCCTCAGCCCGGCGGCTCCCCCACGTACGGCTCGAACACCGTCGTGTAGCGCTCGTCGAAGCGCACCCGGGTGACGTCGGCGAAGCGGATCGCCGTGGGCTCCTCGTCCCAGGTGCCGATCGCGTCGAAGTGGTGGAGCACGACCGCGTCGTCCTGCACCCGCACGATGCGGCCGATGTAGAACTCCTCCTGCTCGTAGTCCTCGCTCTCGACGATGACGATCTTCCGCGCCGCCTCGAGGGCGCGGAAGGCGTCGCCCCAGCTCGTCGTCGGCACCGGCGGGTCGGGCGGGCCGACGTACGGCAGCTGGCCCTCGTCCCGGAGCACCCGGAGGGTGAACTCCTCGACGTCGTCGGCCTGCACCGCCGTGAGGTCCTCGAGGCGCAGCAGGGCGTAGCCGGCGAGGTCGAAGTCGTCGAGCCGGTGCAGGAGCAGCAGCTCCGGCCCGTGGTCGAGGACGAAGCCCGTCACCGGCTCGGCATCGATCTCCTCGCGCTCGACCCGCACCAGCTCGTGCGTGGCGAGGGCCCGTTCGATCTCCCAGTCCATGCGGAGAAAGTAATGGGGGATCGACGCGCGACGCGAAACCCTTCGGCGGCGGCCGGTGTCAGAGGATCTGCCCCGCGCGCTGCAACCAAAGTCCCGGTCGCGCCGTCGGGAAGAGACCGGCCACCTCGACAGGCCTCCCACAGCGCCCGGAGCTCCGATGCACCTGCCCGGCTCGTGCCCCGCCCGCGTGCTCGCGGCCTTTTGCCTGCTTCTCCTGTCCGCCGGCCGGGTCGCCGCCCAGAGCGGCGCCGCCGCCGAGACGGCGGCGGGGACCGCCGCCGCGAGCCCGGGCGCCCGGAGCCACGCCGCCGCCCCGCAGCTCCACGCCGCACCCGCCGCCGGCGAGGTTCACCTCGACGGCCGGCTCGACGCCGCCGCCTGGGCCGCGGCCGTGCCCGCCGCGCTCGCCACCCAGCGCGACCCCGACGAGGGCCGCCCGCCCACCGAGCGCACCGAGGTGCGCATGCTGGTCGGCGACGGCGCGCTCTGGATCGGCGCCCGGATGTACGACCGCGAGCCCGCGCGCCTCGTGCGCCGCCTCGCCCGGCGCGACGACCAGCCCGCCGGCGACCGGCTCGTCATCCGCCTCGACGCGCGGCACGACCACCTCACCGCCTTCCTCTTCGCCGTCTACCCCGCCGGCAACAAGGACGACGCCGCCGTGGGCGCCGACGGCAACGAGGACTACTCGTGGGACCCGGTCTGGGACGTCGCCACGCAGGTCGACTCGCTCGGCTGGACGGCCGAGGTGCGGATCCCGCTCTCGCAGCTCCGCTTCAACCCGGCGGCGGACGCGTGGGGGCTGCAGCTCCAGCGCTTCCTCCCGCGCCGGCAGGAGGAGGACGTCTTCGCCTTCACGCCGAAGAACGACAACGAGGGGGTGAACCGCTACGGCCACCTCACCGGGATGCAGGGGCTGCCGCGCGTGCGCCGCCTCGAGGTGACGCCCTACGCCTCCGCGCGCGCCGAATACGCCCCGGCCGACGTGGGCGACCCGTTCCACTCGGGCCACGACTACTTCGGCTCCGCCGGCGGCGACCTGCGCTGGGGGGTGACGAGCGATCTCACGCTCGACGCCACGGTGAACCCCGACTTCGGCCAGGTCGAGATCGACCCGGCGGTCGTCAATCTCAGCGCGTTCGAGACCTTCCTCCCCGAGAAGCGGCCGTTCTTCGTCGAGGGCGCCGACCTCTTCAACTTCGGCCAGGTGCGCACCTTCAACAATTTCGGCACGCCCGTCACCTTCTTCTCGCGCCGCATCGGCCGCCCCCCGCAGCTCGACCTCGGCGTCTACGGCGGCGCCTTCAGCGACGCGCCCGCGCAGACGACCATCACCGCCGCCGCCAAGCTCACCGGCAAGACGCGCGGCGGCTGGTCCATCGCCGCGCTCGACGCGGTGACGCCCGAGGAGACGGGCCGCTTCGTGCCCGACGGCACCGACCCCGCCGGCGGCGCGGACGCCGTGCGGCGCGCCCCCGTGGAGCCGCTCACCAACTACTTCGTCGGCCGGGTGAGCCGCGAGCTGCGGCAGGGGAACACGACCGTGGGCGCGCTCGTCACCGCGGTGAACCGCGACCTCGCCGACACCGCCCTCGCCGCGCGGCTCCGCGCGAGCGCGTACCTCGGCGGGCTCGACTTCAATCACTCCTGGGGCGACCGCAACTGGGCCTTCGACGGCTTCGTCGCCGTCACCCGCCTCGCGGGCTCGCCCGAGGCGATCGCGCGGGCGCAGCGCTCGAGCGCGCGCTACTTCGACCGCCCCGACGCCACGCACCTCGCCTACGACCCGACCCGCACGACCCTCGGCGGCTACGCCTCGCAGGTCGCGGTGACGAAGCTGGGCGGCGGCCACTGGGGCGGCAACCTCGCCCTCTCGGCGAAGAGCCCGGGCTACGAGACCAACGACGTCGGCTTCGCGCAGTCGGTGGGCCGGCGCGGCATCGCCACCGACATCCACTACCAGGAGAACCGGCCCAACCGGCTCTTCCGCAACTTCATCCTGGGCTTCCTGACGGGAAACGACTGGAACTACGACGGGAACAAGACGACCACCTACGTCGGCAACGTCTTCAACTTCCGGCTGCGGAACTTCTGGTCGGTGAACTCGAGCTGGTTCTACAACTTCGCCGCGTACGACGACCAGCTCACCCGCGGCGGCCCGCTGGCGCGCCTGCCCGACCGGCGCGAGCTCAACTTCTCGCTCAGCTCACCGGACCGCGGCGGGCTCACGGTGGGACTCAACGGCTTCGTCAACTGGAACGGGGCGGGCGGCTGGGGCAACAACCTCGGCGTGCGCGCCACGGTGCAGCCCGCGCCCAACGTGCGCCTCTCGGTGGAGCCGAGCTTCACCCGGTTCCACAACGTGAGCCAGTACGTGGACGCCGTGGACGATCCGCTCGCCACGGCGACCTTCGGCCGGCGCACCGTCTTCGCCACGCTCGATCAGCGCGAGCTCGCGCTCGACACGCGGCTCGACTGGACCTTCACGCCGAAGCTCTCGCTGCAGCTCTACGTGCAGCCGCTCGTCTCGCAGGGCAGGTACGCCGACTTCAAGGAGTTCCGCGCCCCGCGCACCTTCGCCTTCGACGTCTACGGCCGCGACCGCGGCACCATCGCGCACGACGCCGAGGCACGCACCTACGCGATCGACCCCGACGGCGCGGGGCCCGCCGCGCCGTTCACCATCGACGACCCGACCTTCGACCTCCGCTCGCTCCGGGCCAACGTCGTCTTCCGCTGGGAGTACCGCCCGGGCTCGACACTCTTCCTCGTCTGGCAGCAGAGCCGCACGGATGACCCCGGCCTCGCCGACTTCCGCCTGGGCCGCGACCTCGGCGGCATCTTCGCGGGCGCGGCGCACAACGTGCTCGCGGTGAAGCTGACGTACTGGCTGGGGCTGTGACCGCCGCCGGTCCCCCGGCGCTCACCGCAGCGAGGCGAGCGCCGGCCCGAGCCGCGCGAGCGTCGCGCGGATCTCCGCGACCGAGGCGGCGCCGACGGAGAGGCGGAACCAGCCGCTCTCCTCGCGCATGTCGAAGGCCTGGAAGGGCACGACGGCGAGCCCGGCCGCCGCGAGGAGCCAGCGGCGCACGTCCTCGTTGGTGCGGAGCACGGCACCCTCCGCCGTGCGGCGGCCGTGCAGCGCGAAGCGCGCGGTGAGATAGATCGCCCCCATCGGCGCGATCGTCTCGAGCGGGTGGCCCTCGGCGGCGAGTGCGCGGAGACCCTCGTGCAGCGCGTCGAGGCGCGCGGCGAGGCCCTGCTTCAGCTCCGCCTGATATGCGTCGATCGCCGCGTCGTCGTCGAGGAGCCGCGCCACCGCCACCTGCTCGGCCCGCGGCGCCCACGCGCCCATGTGCCCCACGATGCTCGCCATCCGCCCCACGACGTCCGCCGGGCCCACCACCCACCCCACCCGCACGCCGGTCGCCGCGAGCGCCTTCGAGACGCCGTCGACGAAGACGGTGTAGTCGCGCAGCGCGGGCCGCAGCCCCACCGGCGTCACGTGCGTCGTCGCGCCGAAGGTGAGGGTCCAGTAGACCTGGTCGTACATGAGAAAGAGCGGCCGCTCGTCCGTGGCGCGGCGGGCGTTCTCCTCGAGCACCAGGTCGCAGATCCCGGCGAGCTGCTCGGCGGTGAACGCCGTGCCCGTCGGATTCAGCGGCGAGTTGAGGACGAGGAGCCGCGCGCCGCGCACCGCCGTCTCCAGCGCCGCCCGCGTCGGCAGAAAGGCGTCCCGCGCCGCGCTCGGCACCACCACGCCGCGCGCGCCGACCATCTGCACGTAGTAGTTGTTGTTCCACGACGGCGCGGGCGCCACCACCGTGTCGCCCGGGTCCACGAGGGCGCGGTAGGTGGCGTAGATGCCCGGCCGCGCGCCCGCGGTGACGAGCACCGACTCGAGCGGGTACGCCAGGCCCAGCCGCCGCTCGTAGAAGCGCCGGATCGCCTCGCGCAGCGCGAGCATGCCGTCCGAGGGCGGGTAGTTCGTCTCCCCCGCCACGAGCGCCGCGGCGATCCCGTCCTCGAGCGCGCGCGGAATGCGGAACTGGGCCGGCGCGAAGTCACCGACGGTGAGGTTGCAGATTTCGGCGCCCTGCGCTGCCAGGGCGCGGATCTCGGCGGCGATCTTGAGGATCTCGGAGCCGGCCAGTCCCTCGGCCATCGCCGAGACGCGGCGGGCGGACGTGGACGCCGTCTCCGGCGTCGTCTCCGGCGTCGTGCTCTGCGTGCTGGTAGTCATGCCGGAAGGTAGCCGCCCCGCGCGGGGCCGCGCACCTCAGAGGCCGCCGAGCCAGGGATAGCCGCGGTCCTCCCAGTAGCCGGTCGGCCGCGCGCGGGTGAAGGTGAGGGCGGTGACGTACTTGGTGAGCTTGTAGCCGAGCTTGAGCGGGCTGTAGAGCCGCAGCGGCGCGCCGTGCTCGGGCGTCAGCGGCCGGTCGTCGAAGGCGTAGGCGAGGATCGTCTGCGGGTGCAGCGCGCTGGTGAGGTCCCAGCCGTTCATGTAGCCGTCGTCGAAGCTGTCCACGCGCAGGTAGCGCGCCTCGGCGGTGGGCTCGACGAGCCCGGCGACGACGTGCAGCGGCACCCCCGCCCACGTCGCGATCGCCGTCCAGCCCTCGACGCAGTGGTGCTTCACGGTGTACCGCGTGCGCGGCAGCGCCTCGAGCTGCGCGAGCGTGAAGCGCATGGGCCGGCGCACCAGTCCGCCGACCGCGAGGGTCCAGGCCCCGGGCCCCGTCCAGCGCGGCGTCGCGTCGCTGATGTGGTAATTGGGCAGCCGCCCCGCGCGGGCCGACTCGGGATAGGTGGGCGCGAGACGGTCGGGCGAGAGGAAGACATGCTCGCCCACCCAGTCGTTCACGCGGGAGATGGCCGCGAGCCGGGGTCGCAGGAGCGCACCGCCGTCCCAGCCGCAGGCCGCGACGAGCGCGGCGGGACCGGCCGCGAGGCCGAGACGGAGGAAGTCGCGGCGGTCGAGACCGGGGGGCGGCGGCTCAGGCGCCATGGCTCGGGAACCTGCCGCGATAGCGGCCCGTCACGATCGCGCGCAGCGAGGCGGGATCGGCGAGGAGCACGGCGCCGACGTGCAGGACGACGAAGCCGACGAAGAGCCACACGGCGACGAAGTGCCAGTAGCGCGCCAGCTCGTAGCCGCCGAAGAGCGCGGTGAGCCAGTGCAGCTGCACCGGCTTGTAGATCGCGAAGCCGGTGAGCAGCGAGAGCGTGGCGAGCGCCACGATGAACGTGTAGGCGCCCTTCTGCAGCGCGTTGTGCTTGCCCTGCGGCGGATGCTCCCGGCGCAGGTGCAGGTAGTAGAGCTGCATCTGGAGCGCGGGCCGGAGGTCGCGCGGGCGGAAGACGATCCAGCGCCACTCGCCAGAGAGGCCGAGGTAGACGAGATAGGCCGCGCCCGACCAGAGAAAGAGCCAGGCGAGCGCGAAGTGCCAGTTGAGCGCCGGCGCGAGCCCGTTGCCGAGCAGGGCCCAGTGCGGGAAGTCGCCCACGCGGTCGGCGTCGAGCGGGTTGGGCACGCCCGCGAGCCGGCCCCGCATGCCGAAGTGCGGGAACGCCTGGTAGATCCGCAGCCCGCTCGCGATCATGCCGGTGAGGACGATCGCGTTGACCCAGTGGGTGAGGCGGACGAGCCAGTGGTGGCGCACCATGAGCGGGGGCGCGGGTGGTGTCTCGGGCAGGGGCGCCTGGGGGAGCAGGGCCTCGGGTGGGGCGGCGGGCGGGTCGGACATGGGAACCTCGGGGTCGAGGCCCCAAGATGCGTCATCGCCGCGGATCCCGAAAGACTCCCCGGAACCGGCCGGCCCCGTGATAGCTTGAGAGAGAGGCGGGCGGCGCGCCCGCCCGGCCCGACCGAGACGAAAGGACACCGACCCATGGCCTACCGGAAGCCCAGCGACCCCGAGCTCCAGCAGTCGCTCACCCCCCTGCAGTACAAGGTCACCCAGCACGAGGGCACCGAGGCGCCCTTCGACAACGCCTACTGGGACAATCACGAGCCGGGCATCTACGTGGACGTGGTCTCGGGCGAGCCGCTCTTCAGCTCGCTCGACAAGTTCGACTCCGGCACCGGCTGGCCCAGCTTCACCCGGCCGCTCGAGCCCGCCAACATCCGCACGCGCACCGACCGCAAGTTCTTCATGGAGCGCACCGAGGTCCGCTCCGCCGAGGGCGACTCCCACCTGGGCCACCTCTTCGACGACGGCCCCGCGCCTACGGGACAGCGCTACTGCATGAACTCGGCGGCGCTCCGGTTCATCCCCGTGGACCGGCTCGAGGCCGAAGGGTACGGGCGGTACCTGCCGCTCTTCTCGCAGGAGCGGCAGGAGAAGTAGCGCAGGAGCGACGCCCGGCCACGCGAATCACGCGTGGCCGGGCGTCGTTGGATGATCCGGGACCGTGGCCGGGCGGACCGGCCTCAGGTCGTCTCGTCGGGCGCCGGGTTCTGGTCGGGGAGTGTCTCCCAGGTGGTCGAGCCGGTGAGGTTGCGGTTCTCGTCCACCTGGTCGAGGTCGCCCAGGTTCTTGCCGATCTGAATGTCGCGGTTGCGCTGGCCCTGCTGACCGCCCTGCTTCCCGCCACCCTGCTTCTTCTGTCCTGCCATCTGTACCTCCCCTGCTGAGCGCGCCGGGCCGGCCGGAGTGGCCGGCCCGGGCCCCAACGGTGGCCCCCACCCGCCCCGCGCACCGTGACGGCACTCACAGCCCCCGGCCGGGCGACGCCCATCGCGACGCGACGCAACCAACTGACCGGTCCGTGCGTACCGACGTATATTGAGTGGCCCGAGTGGCATCCACGTCCGAGTCGCCCGTCGAGACGCCCGTGAGCTCCTTCCTCGAGCAGCTGCAGCACGCGCTCGCGCCCGCCTATGCCCTGGGCCCCGAGATGACCGGGGCCGGGATGAGCCGCGTCTTCGAGGCGACCGACGTCGCGCTCGGGCGCAAGGTGGTCGTGAAGGTGCTGCCGCCCGAGCTCGCGGCGGGTGTCAACCGCGACCGCTTCCGCCGCGAGATCCAGTTCGCCGCGCAGCTGCAGCACCCGCACATCGTCCCCCTCCTCTCCGCCGGCGAAGAGGGGGAGCTGCTCTACTACACGATGCCCTTCATCGAGGGCGAAAGCCTGCGCGAGCGGCTCGCGCGCATGGGCCCGCTCCCGGTGCGCGACGTGCTGCGCATGCTGCACGACGTGGTGGACGCGCTCGCCTACGCGCACGCGCGCGGCGTGGTGCACCGCGACATCAAGCCGGGCAACATCCTCACGCAGGGCCACCACGCGCTCGTCACCGACTTCGGCGTCGCCAAGGCGATCAGCGCGGCGCTCCCCGTGGCCGGGATGACGACCTCGGGGATGGCGATCGGCACGCCCGCCTACATGGCACCGGAGCAGCTCGCCGCCGATCCCGCCGCCGACCATCGCGTGGACCTCTACGCCGTGGGGCTGCTCGCCTACGAGCTGCTCTCGGGCGAGTCGCCCTTCACCGGCAAGTCGCCCGCCGCGACGATGGCCGCGCAGCTCACGCGCGACCCCGAGCCGATCCAGGCGCTGCGCGGCGACGTGCCCCCCGCCCTCTCGGCGCTCATCATGCGCTGCCTCGCCAAGGACCCGGCGGGCCGCCCGCCCACGGCGGCGGCGATGCTGGAGACGCTCGAGGCGATCCCGCTGCCGAGCGGGCCGACGACGCCCACGCGTGCCGTCCCGGGGCGGCGCGCCCAGGCCGCAGCGGCGACCACGGTCGCGACACCGCAGCCGGCAGGTCCGGCGCGGCCGGCGCGGCCGGCGCGACGCGCGGTGACGCTCGCCGCGGGCGGGCTCCTGCTCGCGGGCGCGGCGGCCGCGGCCGCCGTGGCGCTGCGGAGCGGGCACTCCGCGGCCCCGGCGCCGCGCGTCGCGGTCATGGACGGCGGCGCCGCGCCGAACGACGTGCGCGGCGCCGTCACGCTGAACGGCGTCCCCGTGCCGCCGGCGCCGCCCCCCGCCCCGGCGGCCCGGACGCTCACGCGTGAGGACTCGCTCGCCATCGCGAGCGCGGTGCGCAAACAGCTCGAGAAGTCGGCGAAGGGCGGCGCGGCGGCCGACGCGGGGGCCGGCGCCGGCACGGCGAAGACGCCGTCGGAGGGGGTCCGGATCGCGCTCCAGGAGCGGGTGATCGACTCCGTGGTGCGCGCCTCGCTCGACGAATGGGGCACGGGCGGGCTCGCCGCGCTCGCCCGGCTCCGCGCGGCGGCGCCGGCGGCGGCAGTACCACCGCGCGTGCGCGCGGAGGTGCGCTCCGAGGTGCGGGCGCGCGAGCGCGCGGGGCGGCGCACCGTGCTCATCACGGAGCCGCCGGGCATCGACCGGCGGCCCGAGTTCGCCAAGATCAGCCACTCTCTCGCGCGCGACCTCCGCAACGCGATGCGCGAGAAGCGCGACCGCTACGTCGTGAGCGACCTGGACTCGGTGCGCGCGGCGCTCGAGCGCGGCAGCTCGCCGGCGGCGCTCGCCGACGCGTTCCATCCCGACCTGACCGCCTCGATCAGCGTGCTGCCCGCGCAGGCCGACTCGGTCGTGGTGCTCGTCAAGCTGCGCGACCTCACGGCCGCGGCCCCCTGGGCCTATCGCGTCGCGTCGAGCGGCGTCGTGGCGATCGAGGACGCCCCGGACGAGCTCGACGCGACGATCGCCGCCTCGCTCGCCGCGATCGACGAGATGAGCGCCGCGCCCCGGCGCGACGCGTGGCATCCGGGCCAGCCGGTCCCGGCCCCGCCCGACAAGCCCTGAGGGGGGCCGCTCAGAGGAAGGGCCAGAGGAAGGCCGCGTGGTCGTGGCCGGTGACGGCCGTGACGACGCGCTGGTAGAGCTTGGGGCCGTTGAGACTGTTGGTGAGCACCACGACGGCGCGGCCGTGGTCGGGCTCGGCGAGGGCGAAGGCGCGGAAGCTGAGGTTCGCGCCCCACTGCCAGAGCGCGCGGCCCTGCTCGTCCTCCTCGAGGCCCCAGCCGAGGCCCCAGGCGAGCGCGCTGTTGAGCCGCACCTGCGGCGTGAGCAGTGCGCGGCGCGTGGCGGGCGCGAGCGCGAGCGGGCCGCCCGTGGCGGCGCCCGCGACGCCATCGGCCGGCGCGACGAGCTGCGCGAGGAAGCGCGCGTAGTCGCGCGCGGTGGTGAGGAGCGAGGCCGCGACGTTCGGCGTCAGGAACACCGGCAGCACGGGCCACGCCGGCTGGATGAGCGGCGCCGCGCGCACCGCGTCGTCGTAGCGCCACTCGGCGAGCGGCTTCTTCCAGCTCCGCGCGATCTCCTCCGCCCGCCGCCCGATCGCCGCGTAGGTGTCGAGCCCCTCCCCCTTCTCGTCGTACCCCGTCGCCATCCGGGCCTCGAAGTCGGCACGCCAGACGTAGCTCGTGTCGCGCATGCCGAGCGGCGCGAACACCCGCTCGTGCATCAGGCGCGCGATCGGCGTGTCGGTGACGCGCTCGACCACGCGCTGCAGAAAGAAGAAGCCCTCGCCCGAGTAGCTGAAGGTCGAGCCCGGATCGCTCGCAGGTACGAGCGGGCCGGGCTCGCGGCGCCAGTTGGGCAGCCCCGTGGTGTGGCCGAGGACGTGGCGGGCGGTGACGCGCCGCATGCGGCGGTCGGCCGCTTCCTCGACGGGGAGGTAGTCGTAGAGCGGCCGGTCGAGGTCGAGCACGCCCGCGTCGGCCAGACGCAGCACCGCGTGGGCGAAGACCGGCTTGCCGAGGGAGGCGCCCTCGAAGACGGTGTCGTCCGCGACGCCGACGCGCCGCTCGACGCTCGCGCGGCCGAAGCCGCGCTGCCAGGTGCGGCCGCCCTCCACCACCGCGAGCGCCACGCCCGGCACCGCGCTCAGCTCGAGCCAGCGCGGCAGCGTGCGCAGCAGCGAGCGGTCCGGCGTCCAGGCGGGGCCGCCGTCGGGGCTACCGCCGTCGGGGCTACCGCCGTCGGGCTCCGGCGCCCGCAGCGCCTGCTGCACCGCGCGGGCGATCTCGGGCTGTGCGACCGCGGCCAGGGCCGCCGCACCTCCCGCGATGAACCGGCGCCGATCGAGCATCCCCTCCCACCTCCGTCACGCGAGTCCCGCGAAACGAACCGTCGTGGGTAATAGGACGCCCGGTCGGCGCGAAAGGTTGCACGGGCGCGCGCCGATCAGGCGAAGTCGTCGTCCCCCTCCTCGCCGCCCTCGTCCTCCTCCTCGTCCTCGTCGTCGTCCGCCTCGTCGCCCTCGGCGGGATCGAAGATCCGCCGCAGCTCCTCCTTGAAGCGCGCGAGCGCCTCGGGGTCGTGGTGGATCTCCGACTCGGGCGGCACGCCGGCGCGGCGCAGCATCGCCTCGTTGATCGCCGCCTCGATGAGCTCGAAGGGGAGATCGCTCCCCTCGATCACCACCTCGCCGGCGAGGAGGATGCGCACGAACCGGTTCTCGCGGTCCACGTGCACCTCCAGCGGGATCTGCCACCCGCCCGATCCTGACTCCGTCATCGTACCTGCTCCGTTGATAGC
>DASTSO010000009.1:0-14074 GCA_035760645.1 Gemmatimonadales bacterium | reverse complement strand
GGAGACTAATTCACGCTTTAGCCGACGGGAACGCTCCCCTATGACCGCCGCCGCTGCCAGCTCGCCCGCCTCCTCGCCCGGCTTCACCCGCTCGGTCGAGGACTACCTCAAGGCCATCTACCAGCTCGCCCCCGAAGGCGGCCCGGTGGCCACGAGCGAGA
This sequence comes from Gemmatimonadales bacterium, assembly GCA_035760645.1. Lineage (GTDB taxonomy): Bacteria > Gemmatimonadota > Gemmatimonadetes > Gemmatimonadales > GWC2-71-9 > DASSTY01. Next base: position 13,913 of record DASTSO010000009.1, on the reverse strand, counting down.
TCGCCCAGCGGCTCGAGCTGTCGGCGCCCTCGGTCAGCGCCATGGTCAAGCGGCTGGGCGAGCAGCGCTTCCTCGAGCATGTCCCCTATCGCGGCGTCCGCCTCACCGCCGAAGGGCGCCGGGTGGCGCTTCGCATGGTGCGGCGCCACCGGATCATCGAGGCCTACCTCGTCGCCACCCTCGCCTACACCTGGGACACGGTGCACGAGGAGGCGGAGCGGCTCGAGCACGCGGTCTCGGACACGCTGATCGAGCGGATGGCGGCGGCGCTGGGCCATCCGGGCTTCGATCCCCACGGCGACCCGATCCCCACGGCCGAGGGGACGCTGCCCGCGCAGGAGTGCGTGCCGCTGAGCGAGGTGGCGGCCGGGAGCGTGGTCCGCCTCGCGCGGGTCACGGAGCGCGACTCCGAGCGGCTCCGCTATCTCGCCTCGTTCGGCCTGACGCCGGGCGCCGAGGTCGCGGTCGTCGCGCATCAGCCGTTCGAGGGGCCGATCACCTTCCGCGTGGGCGCGAGCGGCGAGGAGCACGTCCTCGCGCACGCGCTCGGGCGCGCGCTGCTCTGCGAGGTGACTCGATGAGCGCCGCGCCGCGCACGCTCGAGGAGCAGCGCCCGGCCCCGGAACGCCCGAGCGGCGCGCCCGCCCTTCCCGGCGCGCCCGGCACGCGCGGGTGGCGCTACGCGCGCCGGCGGCCGACGCTGCCCGAGTCGTACCACTCGGTCTCGATCCCGAAGGGCGTCGGCTTCTGGCGCAAGGCGCTCGCCTTCGCGGGGCCGGGCTACATGGTGGCCGTGGGCTACATGGACCCGGGCAACTGGGCCACCGACCTCGCCGGCGGCGCGCAGTTCGGCTACGCGCTCCTCAGCGTCATCCTGATCTCGAACCTGATGGCGATCGTGCTCCAGTCGCTCGCCCTCCGGCTCGGCATCGTCACCGGGCGCGACCTCGCGCAGGCCTGCCGCGACCACTACAGCCGCCCGGTGAGCTTCGTGCTCTGGGTGCTCTGCGAGATCGCCATCGCCGCGTGCGATCTGGCCGAGGTGATCGGCTCGGCGATCGCGCTCAACCTGCTCTTCGGCATCCCGCTGATCTGGGGCGTGTGCCTCACCGCGGTGGACGTGCTCCTCATCCTGTTGCTGCAGCACCGCGGCTTCCGCTGGCTCGAGGCGCTCGTCATCGTCCTCATGGCGACGATCGGCGGCTGCTTCGCCGTCGAGCTCCTGCTCGCGCGGCCCGATTGGGCCGGGGTGGCGCGCGGGCTCGTTCCCACGGGCCAGGTGGTGACGAACCCCGCGATGCTCTACATCGCGATCGGCATCCTCGGCGCCACCGTGATGCCGCACAACCTCTACCTGCACAGCTCGATCGTGCAGACGCGCCGGGTCGCGGCCGACGCGGCGTCGAAGCGCGAGGCCATCCGCTTCGCGACGCTCGATTCCACGGTGGCCCTCCTCTTCGCCTTCTGCATCAACGCGGCGATCCTCATCCTCTCGGCCGCCACCTTCCACTGGACCGGCAACCGCCACGTGGCCGACATCGGCGACGCCCATCAGCTCCTCACCCCGCTGCTCGGCTCGGGCGCGGCGAGCGCGCTCTTCGCCGTGGCGCTCCTCGCCTCGGGGCAGAACTCGACGATCACCGGCACCCTGGCCGGGCAGATCGTCATGGAGGGCTTCCTCGACATCCGGCTGCCGGCGTGGCTGCGGCGGCTGATCACGCGCCTCATCGCGATCGTGCCGGCGGTGGTGGTGACCGCGCTCTACGGCGAGCACGGCACCGGCGCGCTGCTCGTCCTCAGCCAGGTGATCCTCAGCCTCCAGCTCTCCTTCGCCGTGGTGCCGCTGGTGCAGTTCACCAGCCAGCGCGCCAAGATGGGCGAGTTCGCGAGCGGCCCCTGGCTCGGGGTGCTCGCCTGGGTGGTGACGGCCGTGATCGTCGGGCTCAACGCCTGGCTGCTGGTGGGGTTCGCGCGGGAGTTGCTGGGGTGAGCTGTCCCTCGCGGCGCGGGTCGCGAGCGGGCGCTCTCGTGGGGGTCTTGGTCGCGGGGGCGGGCGCGGGGCTGGCCCTGCCGACGCCGGCGAACGCGCAGATCGCCGACAACAGCTTCCTGATCGAGGAGGCGTACAACCAGGAGTCGGGCGTCGTGCAGCACATCAGCACATTCGCCCGCGCGGACGACGGCGCCTGGCTCTACACCTTCACCCAGGAGTGGCCGCTGGGCGGCCGGACCCACCAGGCGAGCTACACGATCCCGCTGGTGCACCGTCCCGCCGGCACCGGCCCGGGGGACGTCGCGCTCAACTACCGCTTCCAGCTGGTGGGTGGCGAGGCCCGGGCGCAGGTGGCGCCGCGCGTCTCGCTGGTGCTGCCGGTGGGCGCCGTCCGGCACCAGCGCGGCGCGGGCGGTCTCGGGCTCCAGGTCCACCTGCCGCTGAGCGTCGCGCTCGGGCGCGCGCTCGTCGCGCACCTCAACGCGGGGGCGACACTGCATCCCCGGGCGCGGGACGCGCAGGGCGTCGGCGCCACCACCGGCGCCCTCAACCTCGGCGCGAGCGCGGTCTGGCTGCTCCGGCCGCGGCTCAATCTGCTCGCCGAGGTCGTGTGGGTCCGGGGTGCGAGCGTGGCGGGCGCGGGCAGCAGGAGCTGGGCGAGCGAGATGCTGGTGAGTCCCGGCGTGCGCTGGGCGCTGGACTTTCCGGGCGGCCTGCAGGTCGTGCCCGGCCTCGCGTACGCGATCGGCGTGGGGCCGAGCCGGGGGGCGGATCAGGTGCTCGCCTACCTGAGCTTCGAGCATCGCTTCACCCGCTGAGGCGCCGCTCGGCTTCAGCCCCCGCCGCCGCCGCCGAGCAGGTCCGCGAAGACGAAGCCGTCCCGTTCCACCACCTCGCCCACCGTGACCGGAATCTCCCGCGCGAACATCGGGCCCGCGTGGCAGAAGGTGTGGAACTCGCCGCGCTCGCCGCAGGGGTCCACGCCCGCGGGCAGCGCGGCGAGCAGCGCCGCGTCGAACGCCCGGCCCGCGGACTCGCGCGACAGGACGCGCGGGTCGATGCACGTGAGCCGCGCCGCGAGCCCCGCGGCGAGCATCGTCCGCGCGAGCGCCGCCGTGTCCTCGCCCCAGAGCGGAAAGAGCGGCGCGAGCCCCGCCGCCCGGACCTGCCGCTCGCGGTAGGCGCGCACGTCCTCCAGGAACAGGTCCCCGAACGCCACCGCCGTCACGCCCTGCGCGCCCGCCTGTGCGAGCGCCGCGCCGAAGGCGCGCTCGTACTCCTCGTTGCTGCAGGGACTCGGGATCGGCACCGTGACGAGCGGCAGCTCCGCGGCCGCGGCCTGCGCCCGGAGGAGCGTCTCCCGCACTGCGTGCATCGCCACCCGGCCCGCGGCGGCGTTCACGGTGGTGACGAGCCCCCCGACCTCGACCTCGCCCGTCGCGCGGAGCCGGTGGAGCGCCCACGCGCTGTCCTTCCCGCTGCTCCAGGAGAGGAGGACGCGCGGCCGCGCCGCGGCCGGCCGCGTGCCGCTCACGCGCCGCTCACGGCCCGAGCGGCCGCGTCGGGTCGGTCGGCACCGGCGGCGGGCTCGGCGGCTCCGACCGCGCCGCGGCGTGGGGCCCCGGACGCACCGCGTCGAGGAGCCGCGCGAGTCGCGCGTCGCGCTCGGCGCGGAGCCCGTCGATGCGCGCGCCGTAGGCACGCTCGATGGCGCGCACGAGCGCCGCCTGCGCCTCGGGCTCGAGCCGGTCCCAGGTGGCGAGGTCGGCCCACCAGCTCTCGAAGGTCCGCAGCAGGTTGGCCAGAAAGACCTCGACGCCGTGCCCGCCCGCGCCGACGTGATAGGTGAGGTGCGGCCCCGCCGCGGCCCACCCCAGCGAGGGGCCGAGGGCGACGAGCCGGTCCATGTCCTCGACGTCGATGACCCCCTCGAGCACGAGGTGGATCGACTCGCGCCACACCGCCGCGGCGATCCGGCCGACCGCGTTGCCGGCGATCTCCTTCTTCAGCACGATCGGCACCCGGTCGAGCCGCAGGAGCCAGGCGCGCACGTCCTCGACGCAGTGCGGATCGGTGGCGGGGCCGGGGACGACCTCGATCACCGGGAGGAGCTCCACGGGGTTGAGCGGATGCGCCACCAGCACGCGCTCGGGCCGGCGCAGCCGCGCGACGAGGTCGCTCGCGTGCAGCCCGCTCGAGCTGCTGGTGACGATCGCCGCGCGGCGCGCCACCTGCTCGATCTGCTCGAGAAGCCGCTGCTTGAGATGGAGCTCCTCGGGCGCGGCCTCGATGATCCAGTCGGCGTCGGTGACGGCCTGCAGCAGGCTCCGGCCGACCCGCAGCCGCTCGGGAAGCGCGGCCGTTGCCCCGGGCACCGCGTGGCCGCGCCGCTCGAGGGCGGCCACCCGCCGGCCGATCTCCTCGGCGGCGTCGAGCGTGGCGTCGGCGTGCGCGTCGTAGAGCGCGACGGGCCAGCCCGCGGCGAGTGCGAGCGCGGCCCAGCCGCGGCCGACGTCGCCCGCGCCGACGACGGCGACGCGGGGGTGGGAGAAGCCAGGGCTCATGCAGGGCTCCGCAGGGTCGGGGGCGCAGGGTCGGGAGGGGGGACGTCGGGCCCGGCGCCGAAGACGCGCCGGAACAGGAGCTCGCGCACCGTATTCGCGTCGATCGCGGTGGCGGCGCGCGCGGTGCGGCCCCGGGGATCGAGCCGCGTCTGCCCACGCGTCGCGCCGTCGCGCAGGTCCACCGCGAGCCCGACGTCGTCGAAGTCCACGAGGTCGGGCTCGAGCAGGAGCGCGATCGGCACGGGATCGTTCACCACGCAGCCGTCGAAGCTCTCGTACGCGCGGTGAAATTCGCAGTAGAACCGCAGCGCGTCGCGCAGCCAGCGGTCGCGCGGCGTCCGGTCGAGCGCCTCGACGTCGCGCGCGGCCAGGGTGACGAGCCGCGTCACGTCGAGCCCGACCCAGCGCGTCCCCAGCTCCGCGTCGAGCACGAGCTGCGCCGCGTCGGGGTCGCACCAGACGTTGAACTCGGCCAGCGGCGTCTGCGTCCCCCGCGCCCGGAGGCTCCCGGCCATCGCCACGTGCGCCGCCACCCGCGCGCGCACCGTCTCGGGCTCGCGCCGCAGCGCGTGGGCGAGGTTGGTGAGCGGCCCCAGCGTGACGAGCGTGACCGGCGCCGGCTGCGTGCGCAGCACCTCGAGCAGCGCGAACGGGTCCGGGGTGACCGCCCCCTCGCTCACCGCATCCGCGCTCGCCCAGCCCAGCCCGCGCGGCCCGTGCGTCTCGCGCGCGGTGACCAGCGTGCGCAGCAGCGGCCGGTCGGCGCCGGCGACGACCGCGAGATCGCCGCGGCCCGCCCACGCCGCGATCCGCCGGGCGTTCGCCGTGGCGTGGGCGAGGGTGGTGTTGCCGTAGACCGTCACCACGGCGCGCACGTCGAGCTCCGGGCTCGCCAGCGCGAGCAGGAGCGCGAGGGTGTCGTCGATGCCCGGATCGGTGTCGAGGACGAGGGGGAGGGGCGGCGTCATCCCGAGGAAGGATATATCTATCAGGGACGCGCCGCCGCAATGCCCACGCTTCCGTTCGGGGGGACCATGGCCGCACTCCGTCTCGCACCGCTCGCGCTCGCCGCGGCATCCCTCGCCGCATCCCTCGCGGCCGCCGCCCCGGGCACGCTCGCCGCCCAGCAGCCCGCGCGGCCCGTCGGCCAGATCGGCCGCTACGTCCCCCCGCGCGACTGGCCGCTCCGGCGGCACGCCTTCGATCTCCTCCACCAGCGCATCGCCGTCGCCTTCGACATCCCGAAGCGGCTGCTCACCGGCGCGGTCACGACCCGGCTCGTCGTCCAGCAGCCGACCGACACGGTGCGGCTCGACGCCGGCAACCTGACGATCGACGCGGCGACCGCCGGGGCCGACGCCCGCGGGCGCAAGCTCCCCTTCACCTTCGACACGACGCACGTCACCGTGCGCCTCCCGCGGCGCGCCGCCGCGGGCGACACCGTCGCCTTCACGCTGCGCTACCACACGGTGCCCGAGCGCGGGCTCTACCTCGTCCCGCGCGCCGGCGTCGTCTGGTCGCAGGGCGAGGCCACCGAGACGCGCAACTGGGTCCCCACCTACGACGCGGCGAACGACAAGACGACCTGGGAGTTCCTCGTCACCGCCGACACCGCGATGCAGGTGCTCTCGAACGGCCGCCTGGTGGACGTGAAGCCGGCGGGGAAGGGGACGCGGGTCTGGCACTGGTCGCAGGAGGAGCCCGCCTCGACCTATCTCTACTCGGTCGTCGCCGGGCCGTTCGCGATCCTCCGGGACCAGTGGCGCGGCCGCCCCGTCGAGTACTGGGTGGCGCGCGACACCGTGCTCGCCGCCTGGCGCTCGTTCGGCGAGACGCCCTCGATGATCGAGCTCTACAGCCAGCTCCTCGGCGTCCCCTTTCCCTGGGCCAAGTACGACCAGGCGGTGATCCCCGACTTCACCTACGGCGGGATGGAGAACGTCTCCGCCACGACGCAGACCGACCTCGCGCTCCACTCCGCCGCCGCGGAGCCCGAGCAGAGCACCCGCGGCCTCGACGCGCACGAGCTCGCGCACCAGTGGTTCGGCGATCTCACCACCGCGGCCGACTGGGCGCACATCTGGCTCAACGAGGGCCTCACGACCTACATGGAGTCGGTCCAGCAGGAGAAGACCCGCGGCCGGGACGCGGCCGCGCTCAACTGGTGGGGCCAGCAGCAGCAGGCGATGCAGGCCGACGTCGGCGACCCCCGCCCGCTCGTCTGGGGCCAGTACGAGGGCGACGACCCGATCGTCCTCTTCTTCAGCGGCCACGTCTATCCCAAGGGCGCGCAGCTCGCCCACCAGCTCCGGCGCCTCCTCGGCGACTCGCTCTTCTGGGCCGGGATGCACCGCTTCCTCGTGGACAACGCCCACCAGCCCGTCACGACCGCCGACTACGCCGCCGCGATGGAGAAGACGGCGAACCGCGACCTCGACTGGTTCTTCGACCAGTGGGCCTACGGGATCGGCTACCCGAAGGTGCAGGTGACGCGCCGCTGGGACGCGGGCGCGAGGACGCTGAACGTGACCGTCCGCCAGACGCAGCCCATCGACGCGATGCACCCGCTCTTCCGCTTCCCCACGACGATCCGCGTCATCACGCGCGACTCGGTGGTGCGCCGGGAGATCACGGTCTCGAAGGTGGAGGAGACGTTCCCGATCCCGCTGCCCGGCGCGCCGCTCTCCTTCCGCTTCGACGAGGGCGGCTGGCTCCTGGGCACGGTCGCGACCGACCAGACCCCGGCCGAGCTCGCCGAGCTGGCGAAGCACGACCTCGACATCCTGGCGCGCAACTGGGCCCTCCGGACGCTCGAGGGCTCGCGCGACTCGGCGGCGATCGAGGCCCGGCGCTTCATGCTGCTCAACGAGCACGACGCCACGCTCCGCGCCGAGGCGGCGCGGCAGCTCACCGACGCCTCCGCGCCCTCGCGCCGGGTCGTCGCCTCCGCGCTCCGCGACCCGGCGAGCCAGGTACGCGCCGCCGCGCTGGGCTCGTTCCTCGCGCGCGACGCCGCGGCGGGACGCGACACCGCGCTCCGGATGTATCGCGAGGACCCGAGCCTCACGGTGCAGATGGCGGCGCTCACGGCCTACGCCGCGGCGGCCGGCGCCGCCGCGACCGACGAGCTCGTGCGCGCCACCCGGCCGGGGCTCGCCACGCCGCTCCGGGGGGTCGCCGTGCGGCAGCTCGCGAAGCTCGGGGGCTCGGCCCCCGCCGCCGAGGCGCTCGCGCGGCTCACCGACCCCGCGGAGCCGCGCGACCTGCGCACCGCGGCCCTCACGGCGCTCGTCCAGGTGGACCCCGCGCGGGCCACGCAGGTCGCCGCCGGCCGCCTCGGCGACTACGACCCGCTCTTCGCGGTGGCCGCCGTGCAGGCCGTCGCGAAGGCGGGCGGCGCGGAGGGCCGCGCCACGCTCGAGCGCGCGGCGAGGAGCGAGACGCGGGTGACGGTGCAGCACGCCATCCGCGACGCGCTCGCGCCGAAGGCGGGAGGCTGAGGCCGCCGCGTGCTCCTCGCCTTCGCTCTGCTCGTGTCCGCGGCGGCCGCGCAGGCCCCGGCGTCGGCGCCGCCGCCGGCGCCGCTCCCCGAGGTCGCCGTCGAGCGCCGGCTCGCCGACAGCCTGGGGCTCGCCGTCGGTGACACGGTGCGCCTCGGCACCGCGCCCGACTCGCTCCGCACGCGCGCCGTCGTGGCCGCGCTGTTCGACCCCGCGGCCGACCCGTCGTCCATCATGCGACGCGAGTACCAGGTGCGGCTCCATCTCCCCGATCTCGGCGCGCTCCTCGGCGCGCCGGACCGGGTGGACCGCGTGAGCGTCGTCTTGAATCCCGGCGCCGATCCGGCCGCGGTCGCCGCGCGGCTCAACCGCGTCGCCTTCGGCTTCCGCGCCTACGAGTCGCGCGCGCTCGCGTCGGAGTCGTCGCGGACCTTCCTCGTCGTCAACCGCTTCCACCGCGCCATCGCGATCATCACCGTCGTGGCGAGCGCCGTCTTCCTGCTCTGCATCATGCTGCTGAAGGTCGAGGAGCGGCGGCTCGACGCCGCGGTGATGCGCTTCGTCGGCGTGCGGCGCCGCACGATCGTCGGCGCGCTCGTCCTGGAGGCCGCGCTCGTCGCCGCCGTGGGCTCGGTGCTCGGCATCGCGATCGCCTGGGGCGCGAGCGCGCTCACCAACCTCTACTACCAGCGGCTCTTCGACACCCGGCTGGTGTTCTCGCTCCTCACGCCCGGCGTCGTCGGCTTCAGCGTCGCGCTCTCGCTCGTGCTCGGCATCGGCGCGGGCGCGCTCGCCGCGCTCCGCCTCGTGCGGGTGCCGCCGATGGTGCTCTGGAGGCGCGGGTGAGGCTCGTCGCGCGGCGCGCCGGGAGGCCGGCGGCATGACGTCGCTCGCCTGGGCGCTGCGCTCGCTCCGGCGCCACCGCGCGCGCACCGCGCTCTCGCTCGCCGGGATCGCCGTGGCCGCGGCGATGCTGCTCGACATGGTGATGCTGAGCGGCGGGCTCGACCGCTCGTTCACCGACCTCCTCCTCGCGCGCGGCTACCAGATCCGCCTCACGCCGAAGGGCACCCTCCCCTTCGACGCCGAGGCCACGCTGGGCGACGCCGGCCGCCTGCTCGACCGGCTCCGCCACACCCCCGGCGTCGCCGCCGCGGCCCCGGTCCTCGGCACCTCGCTCCATGGCCGCCGCGCCGACGGCCGGGACCGCGCGACCGACTCGCTCGTCACGCTCACCGGCTACGGCATCGACCCCGCCGTGCAGGCGCTCTACGAGGTCGAGCAGGGCCGCGACCTCGCCCCGGGCGACACGGCGGGCCTCCTCCTGAGCGATGCCGCCGCGCGGCGCCTGGGCGTCGGCGTCGGCGACACGGTCGTGCTCGTCGGCCGGCTCGATCCGCAGATCGCCACCGCGGCGGTCGAGCGGCGGATGGTGGTGCGCGCGCTCGTCCACTGGATCTACGACGCGCGCGCTCAGGCCTCCGCCGGCACCGTGCTCCCCGTCATGCAGCACCTCGCCGGGCCCGCGCTCGCCGACCGCGTCTCGCTCGTCATGCTCAAGGCGCGCGACGGGGTGAACCCCGGGACGCTGGCCGCGCGGCTCCGGGGCGGGCTCCCCGAGGCCGAGGTGAGCAGCGTCGCCGACCTCGTGCGGCAGTTCCGCCAGCGCATGCTCTACTTCCGGCAGCTCGCCCTCATCCTCGGCACGGTGAGTCTCATCGTGACCGTGCTCCTCGTCGCCACGCTCCTCACGATCAGCGTCAACGAGCGCCTGGGGGAGATCGCCACGCTGCGCGCGATCGGCGTCGGGCGCCGGCGCGTGCTCGCCCAGGTGCTCGCCGAGGGCGCGGTGCTCACCGCCCTGGGCGGCGCGCTCGGCATCCTCCTCGGGCTCGCCACGGCGCGCTATCTCGACCGGATCCTCACGAGCTTCCCGGGGCTGCCGGCCGCCTTCTCCTTCTTCGTGCCGCGCGCGGGCGCGCTCGCGACGGCCGGCGCGGTGCTGCTCGTCACGGGCGCGCTCGCGGGGCTCTACCCGGCGTGGCTCGCGGCGAGCGCGCCGATCGCGGCGACGCTCCGGGCGGAGGCCACGTGAGCGCGCTGCCGCGAAGCGGCCCCGTGCATGCCGCCGGCGACGGCGTCGTGGACGTCCTCCGCGCCATCGATCTGCGGAAGACCTACCGCCTCGAGGCGCAGGAGGTGCACGCGCTGCGCGGGGTCTCGCTCGCCATCCGTCGCGGCGAGTACGTGGCCATCGTGGGGCCGTCGGGGAGCGGGAAGAGCACGCTGCTCCAGCTCATGGGCGGGATCGACGCGCCCAGCGCCGGGACGCTCGAGATCCTGGGCACCCCGCTCGATACGCTCTCCGACCGCGAGCTGACGCGGCTGCGGCTCCTGCGGCTCGGCTTCGTCTTCCAGCGCTTTCATCTCCTCCCCGTCCTCACCGCGCGCGAGAACGTCGAGCTGCCGATGGCCGAGGCGGGGGTGGGCGCGGCGGCGCGGCGGGCGCGGGCCGAGGAGCTGCTCGCCTACGTCGGGCTCGCGGGCCGGTCGCGCCACCGCGCCACCCAGCTCTCGGGGGGCGAGATGCAGCGCGTCGCCATCGCGCGCGCGCTCGCCAACCGGCCCGCGCTGCTGCTCGCCGACGAGCCCACCGGCGAGCTCGACGCCGCCACCGGCCGCGAGATCATGGCGCTCTTCCGCCGGCTCCACGGCGAGGGCGCCACGCTCGTCGTCGTCACCCACGACGAGCACCTCGCGGCCGAAGCCGACCGGGTGATCCACATGCTCGACGGCCGGATCGTGAATGCCCCCGCTCCCCTCCGCGGAGCGGGAGCCAGGGAGTGAGATGCTCTTCACGCTCGCCTTCCGCCACCTGCTCGTCCGCAAGCGGCGCGCCCTCTTCCTCCTCCTGGGCTTCGCGCTCGGGGTGGGCGTGATGATGGTCCTGCTCTCCGTCGGCGAGGCGATGGTCGAGCAGTCACGCGACGTGTCGCTCGTGGGCGGGGGCGAGGTGACGGTGCTGCCGCAGGGGATCGACGTCGAGGCGCTGCGCACCGGCGGGATCGGCGGGATGTTCTTCGGCATCGAGCGCGCGCGCTTCGTCACGCGGCAGCTCGTCGGCGGCCCGCGCGAGCGGGGGGCGGTGGCCGTCGTGGCGCCGGCGATCGCCAACAAGCTCCTCTACCTCGCGCGCGAGGGGGACGTGGGTCCCGCCGTGCCCGTGCGCGCCGCGGGCGAGGTGCCGAGCCGCGCGCGGGCCGTCGGCGCCGGGCTCCGGGTCGCCGCGGGGCGGTGGACCGACACGCCCGCCGACTCCGCCTGGGTCGCGCCGACCGCGCAGCAGCTCTACGACCAGCTCGACCGCTTCCACCTGCCGCCCGGCGCGGACTCGACCTGGGGCGAGTGGCACTACTTCAACGTCGTGAGCGCGCCCGACGAGTGGTGGTACCTCACCTTCCTCGTCGGCGGCGCGGTGGGGCGCGGCCGCTGGGGCGGACAGCTCCTCGCCACGCACCGGCGGCCCGACGGCCGCTACGAGCGCTTCGTCGCGGCGATCCCCGCGACGGCGATCACGCTCGACACCACGCGCGCCGACCTCACGCTCGGGCCCGACTCGGTGCGCCAGCGCGACGGCGCCTACCACGTCGTCGCCCGGGTCCCGGCCGCCGCGGGCGGCACCGGCGGCACCGGCGGCACGGGGGCCCTCCGCGTGGATCTCGTCGTGCGTCCGCTCCCGCACCGCTACTTCCCGCCCGTGGAGCTGAGCGAGGACGTCTTCCTCTCGGGCTACGTGGTCCCCGGGCTCGCCGCCGATGCGACGGGCACCCTCTGCGTCGGGGCGCGGTGCGTGCGGGTGGAGGGCGCCCCGGCGTACCACGATCACAACTGGGGCACCTGGCGCGGGGTGACGTGGGAGTGGGGCGCCGCGCGCGGGGCGGCGTTCAGCCTGCTCTACGGCGGCGTCTACGGCCCCGAAGGCGTCACGGCGACCACCGCGGCACCGTTCTTCGTCGCGCTGGTGGATTCGCTGGGGCTGCGGCAGGTGCTGCGCTTCCGGACGATCGGCTACGAGGGCACGCGAGCCGCGCAGGGAGCGACGGACGTGGCCGCACCGGCGCGCTTCACGCTCGTCGCCGCGCGCGAGAGCGACACGGTGCGGCTCGCCGTCACGGTGGACGACGCGCTCGCCACCCGCACCGCCGCCGCGGGGTTCGACCGCGCGTTCGTCCAGATGCGCGGCCGCTTCACGCTCGACGGCCGCCTCGCGGGAGCGGCCGTGCACGACACGGGCTCGGGGTTCTTCGAGACCTACGTGCGGCCTCAGAGCCCCAGCCGCACCCGCACCCCGGCGGTGCGGTAGCGGTAGGACGCCACCGTCTCGCCGACGCTGCTCGTGACGGCGGCACTGTTGGTGACCGCGCCGAAGAGCTCGAGCGCGCTCGCCGCGCCGAAGCGTCGCGCGAGGCGGCCCTCGACGTGCCACTCGGCCTGGGTGTCCACGCCCTTCTCGATCTGCTGCATGCCGAGGCCGCCGCTCAGGCCGCTCTCCCAGTCGCGGTGCGCGAGGCGCCAGCCCGCCCGCACCTCGCCCACGCTGAAGCGGCTCGGCGCGAAGTAGCCGCGGCCCGGGCCCGCCTCGTCCCAGCCGAGCATCCGTCCCAGCACGCCGACGTAGAACTGCCGCGCCACCGTCTGCGTGACGCCCACGACCACGGAGCGGCGCACGTTGTCCTCGCTCCCCGTCGGTCCGCCGAGCCAGGTCTGCCCCACGCCCAGGGAGAGCGCCGTGCCGCTCGGCAGCGTCGTCTCGAGGCTCGCCTCGAGGGCGTCGAGGTCGAGCCCCCGGTCGGCGAGCACGGCGGTCTCGTCGAACGGGGCGTGCGCGTAGCCCAGCCCGAGCGACGTCGTCGCGCCGAGGCGGAGCGCGGCGGCTGCGCGCCAGAGCGCCGCCGTGCGCGGCGCCGGCGGGAGGCTCCCCGGAAACGGTGACACCACGCGGCGCGTCGCGGGCGTGAGGCGCCGGAGCCCGGCGGCGCCGGTGAGCTGCAGCGCTCCGAGCCCCACGCCGAGGCCCGCCTCGCCGCCCACGCGCTCGGCCGCCTCACGCGTGCCGGGATCGGTGAGGCGCGCCCAGCTCGTCGCGCCGAAGACGCGCACGCCGTCCACCAGCGCGCCCGTGGCGCTCGCGTGCAGCGTCCAGCTCGTGTTGTGGTCGCTGTCGTTCGTCCAGTCGGCGCCGGTCTCCACCTGCGGGCGCAGCTCCGCGCGCAGCAGGCGGTCGAGGTCCCGCGCCGCCGCGTTCATCGAGTCGGCGGCGAGCGCCTGGGCCACCTGCCGCCGGGCGACGTCGGCGCGGCCCTGCCAGTAGTAGACCTGGCCGAGCCCGACGAGCGCGTCGGCGTTCTTCGCGTCCTGCGCGAGCACCGCGCGGTAGCCGCCCGCCGCGCGCGCGAGGTCGCCCCGCCACGCCGCCACCTGCGCGCGGCCGGTGAGCGCGTCGTGATTGCCGGGCTCGCGCGCGAGGATCGCGGCGTAGGCCGCGTCGGCCTCGTCGAAGCGGTTGGCCCAGGCGAGCGTCCGCGCCCGAGCGAGCGCGACGTCGGTCCGCTCGGGGAGCGCGGCGCGCAGGCTGTCGTATTTGGCGAGCGCCGCGCCCAGCCGCCCCTGCCACGACAGCACCTGCGCCTCGAGCAGCCGCACGTCGGGGTCGCCCGGCTCGACGCGCCGTGCCCGCGCCGCGAGCGCGAGCGCGCTGTCGAGCTGGCCGTCCCAGGAGGCGAGCACCGCGAGCCGGTAGAGCGAGCGCACCGAGGTCGAGTCGCTCGCGAGCTGGCGCTCGTAGGCGGCCTTGGC
>DASTSO010000008.1:0-4149 GCA_035760645.1 Gemmatimonadales bacterium | reverse complement strand
CCTCGGGCAGCGCACGGCGGAGATGCACCGCGCCCTCGCCAACGCGGTGGACGCGCCGGCCTTCACGCCGGAGCCGATCGTGGCGCACTACCGACGCGGCCGCGTCGAATCGTTCCGCAACCTGGTGCGCTCGAGCTTCCTCCAGCTCCGCCGGCAGCGGGCGCGCTTCCCGGAGACGCTGCAGCCGGAGATCGACCGGGTCCTCTCGAGCGAGGGGACGCTGGTCGCGCGCGTGCGCGCGCTGCTCGACCGCCGCGTGGCCGCGAGCCGCATCCGCGTCCACGGCGACTATCACCTGGGCCAGGTGCTCTTCACGGGCAAGGACTTCGTCATCCTCGACTTCGAGGGCGAGCCCGCGCGCTCCCTCGGCGAGCGGCGCTACAAGCGCACCGCCATGCGCGATCTCGCCGGAATGCTGCGGTCGTTCGAGTACGCGGTGGCCTACGCCCTCCGGCACGGGCCGGGACGCGCCGAGGACCTCGCGGCGCTCCGGCCCTGGGGCCGGCTCTGGAGCCGCTGGGTCTCGGCGGCGTTTCTGCAGGGATACCTGGCGGCGGCGGAGGGCGCGGTCTTCCTTCCCGACGCCGAGGGCTTCCACGCGTTCCTGGAGTACAACCTGCTCGACAAGACGGTGTACGAGCTGCGCTACGAGCTGAACAACCGGCCGGACTGGGTGGAGATCCCGCTGGACGGGATTCTCGAGAAGCTGGGAGAGGGGGTAGGAGTGGCATGACAGGCGGGACGGCGGGACGCCGGGACGGCGGGAGGATGAATGGCTGGACGCTCGAGCGCGGGGCGCACGTGCGGACCGACGGGGTCGAGTTCGCCGTCTGGGCGCCGAAGGCGGAGCGGGTGGACGTGGTGCTGGAGAGCGGCCCCGCCACGGGGATCTATCCGCTCGCGCGCGGGGACGCCGGCGTCTACGCGGGGTTCGTCGCCGGCGCGGGGGCGGGGGACGACTACCGATACCGCCTCGACGGCGGCGACCCGCTGCCGGACCCCGTGAGCCGGTATCAGCCGGAGGGGGTGCACGGGGCGTCGCAGGTGGTGGACCCGTCGGCGTTCGCGTGGAGCGACGCGGGGTGGCGCGGCCGGGCGATGGCCGACCTCGTCCTCTACGAGCTGCACGTCGGCACCTTCACCGCCGAGGGCACCTTCGAGGCCGCGATCGCGCGGCTCGACTACCTCCGCGACCTCGGCGTCACGGCCGTCGAGCTGATGCCGGTGGCGCAGACGCCGGGGGTGCGAAACTGGGGATACGACGGCGTAGGACTCTACGCGCCCCAGAACACGTACGGCGGGCCCGGGGGGCTCCGGCGCTTCGTGGACGCGGCGCACGCGCGCGGGCTCGCGGTCGTGCTCGACGTCGTCTATAACCACCTGGGGCCCGAGGGGGACTACCTCGCGCGCTTCGGCCCCTACTTCACCGAGCGCTACCGCACGCCGTGGGGCCCGGCCGTCAACTACGACGACGCGGGCAGCGACGAGGTGCGGCGCTTCGTCATCGACAACGCGCTCTACTGGGCCACCGAGTTCCACGTGGACGGGCTGCGGCTCGACGCGGTGCACGGGATCTACGACTTCGGCGCGTACCACATCCTCGAGGAGCTGGCGGCCGAGGTGCGGCGCCAGGGCGAGCGGCTCGGCCGGCCCGTGCTCCTCATCGCCGAGAGCGACCTCAACGACCCGAAGCTCGTGCGCGTGCCCGAGCGCTGCGGCTACGGCCTCGACGCGCAGTGGAGCGACGACTTCCACCACGCGGCCCACGCGGTGCTCACCGGCGAGGACGCCGGCTACTACGGCGACTTCGGCGAGGTCGGGCATCTCGCCCTCGCGCTCGCCGAGCGGTTCGTGTACGCAGGGCGGCACTCGGGCTACCGGGGGCGGCGCCACGGCGCCCGCGCCCTGGACGTCCCCGCGGACCGCTTCGTCGTCGCGGTGCAGAACCACGACCAGGTCGGCAACCGCGCCCGCGGCGAGCGGCTCGGGGCGCTCGTCTCCAACGCGAGCCAGCGCCTCGCCGCGGCGCTCCTCCTCGTGAACCCGTACGTCCCCCTCCTCTTCATGGGCGAGGAGTACGGCGAGACGAATCCCTTCCTCTACTTCGTGGATCCGGGCGATCCGGAGCTCGCGCGCGCCGTCCGCGACGGCCGCCGGGAGGAGTTCCGGCACTTCGGCTGGAGCGGTGAGATCCCGGACCCGGCGGATCCCGCGACCTTCGAGCGCTCGAAGCTCGACTGGGCGAAGCCCGGGCGCCCGCCGCACGCCGGCCTCCTCGCCCTCTACCGCGACCTCCTCGTGCTGCGGCGCAGCCAGCCCGCACTCCGTCCCGGCGCGTCGGTCGTGGACGTCCACTTCGACGAGTCCGCCGGCTGGATCCAGGTGAGTCTCACGCGGGAGGGCGAGCCCGCGATCCTCGCCGTCTTCAATTTCACGGCCCGCGACGAGACCCGCATCCCGCTCCGCATCCCGGGCACGTGGGACCTCGTCCTCTCGACCGACGACACCGCCTACGGCGGCCAGGGTGTGGCGACCTACGACGGCACCCTGCTCACCCTGCCGGACCGGGGGGCGGGAGTGTTTCTAGGGGCTAGGGGCTAGGGACTAGGGGGCTCCTGCCGATGCCGGCCTCCTCGACCCAAGCCCCCTCGACCACGCCCTAGCCCCTGACCCCTAGCCCCTAGTCCCTATGCGCATCTGGCCCGGCAGTCCCGCGCCCCTCGGCGCCACCTTCGACGGCGAGGGGACGAACTTCGCCCTCTTCTCCGAGCACGCCACCGGGGTCGAGCTCTGTCTGTTCGACGAGCCCGACACCGCGGAGCAGGCGGCGCGGATCGAGGTGCGCCAGCGGACCGGCGACGTCTGGCACTGCGACCTCCCCGACGTGCGGCCGGGGACGCTCTACGGCTACCGGGTGCACGGGCCGTACGAGCCGGAGGCGGGGCACCGGTTCAACCCGGCCAAGCTGGTCCTCGACCCCTACGCTCGGGCGATCAGCGGGACGGTGCAGTGGGACGAGACGCAGTTCGCCTACGACCTCGCGAGCGGCGACGACCGCCGCCGGGACGACCGCGACAGCGCGCGGGGGATGCCGAAATCGGTGGTGGTGGACGGCGCCTTCAACTGGGCGGGCGACCGGCCGCCCAACATCCCCTGGAATCGCACCGTCATCTACGAGGCGCACGTGAAGGGGATGACGCAGCTCCACCCCGACCTCCCCGAGGAGCTGCGCGGCACCTATCTCGGCCTCTCGACCGACCCGATCCTCGACCACCTCACCGGGCTCGGCGTCACCGCGATCGAGCTGCTCCCGGTGCACCAGTTCGTGAGCGAGGACTACCTCGTGCAGAAGGGGCTGCAGAACTACTGGGGCTACAGCTCGATCGGCTACTTCGCCCCCGACGTGCGCTACGCGACCGGAGCGCGGGGCCAGCAGGTGGACGAGTTCAAGACGATGGTGAAGCGGTTCCACGGCGCGGGGCTCGAGGTCATCCTCGACGTCGTGTACAACCATACCGGCGAGGGCAACCACCTCGGGCCGACGCTCTGCTTCCGCGGGGTGGACAACCTGAGCTACTACCGCCCCGTCCCCGGCGACCCGCGGCACTACCTCGACTACACCGGCACCGGCAACTCGCTCAACCTGCCGCACCCGCGCGTCATGCAGCTCGTCATGGACAGCCTGCGCTACTGGGTGACGGAGATGCACGTGGACGGCTTCCGCTTCGACCTCGCGACGACGCTCGCGCGGCAGCCCTTCGACTTCACGCGCGAGGCGGAGTTCTTCCACATCATCCGGCAGGACCCGGTGCTCTCGCGCGTGAAGCTCATCGCCGAGCCCTGGGACGTGGGGCCGAACGGCTACCAGGTGGGCGACTTCCCGGTGGGCTGGGCCGAGTGGAACGGGCGCTACCGCGACACGGTGCGGCGTTTCTGGCGGGGCGACGGCGGCCAGATCGGCGACCTCGCCTACCGCCTCTCGGGGAGCAGCGACATCTACGAGGCGAGCGGCCGCACCCCCTACTCGAGCATCAACTTCGTCACCGCGCACGACGGCTTCACCCTGCGGGACCTGGTGAGCTACGAGCGCAAGCACAACGAGGCGAACCTCGAGGACAACCGCGACGGCCAGGACGACAACCTGAGCCG
>DASTSO010000007.1:0-1160 GCA_035760645.1 Gemmatimonadales bacterium | reverse complement strand
ACCCAGAAGCCGCTGTCGCTCGTCGCCTGCGCCGCGAACTCCCGCACGTTGACGTGGCCGAAGAGCTGCTTGCCGGCGGCGAGCGCCAGCAGCCCGTTGACGGCGCCGTCGGGCTGGCAGTGCGCGCCGACGCGGTCGCAGGTGTACTCGCAGGCGCGGGAGTAGGCGCTGCCGAGGTAGGGGATGAAGCGCGCGGGCGCGATGAGCCAGCGGTGCTTCAGGTGCCCGCGCCACACGTGCCCCAGCTCGTGCGCGACGATGAAGCCGACGGCCGCCTCGCCGCGCTGCAGCGCGAGCTCGAGGACGTCGGAGTGCACGACCACGAAGTCGCGGCCGAGGAACCGCGTCGCGAAGGCGTTGAGCAGGCCGCCCGACTCGACGACGTAGAGCGCCGGCACCTCGGCGAGACCCAGGCGGCGCGCGTGGGTGGCCGCGAGCCGGTGGAGCAGCGGGAACTGCCGCTCCGAGACCCGGATGGCGCTGCCGCGCACGTGACCCAGGCCGAGCGCGTGCGCCATGAACCCGATGAGCGCGAAGAGGACGCCGTAGAAGACGACGGTGAGCCCGATCTCGGGCGTCGCGAGCGCGGTGAGCACGAACGCGCCGTAGACCAGGAGACTCACGGCGAGCATGAGCGCGTAGAGCGCGCGCTCGCGCGGGTTCACGAGGGCGGACGACGGCGCGGCCGATCCGTGCGGCGTGTGCATGCGGGCTCCGGGTTGTGAAGTGGGGGACCGCCGAAGGTATCGGCGAATCGGGAGGTGCGCTACCCGGGGAAAACCCCAGCGATCGCGGTGCGGCGAGCGGCTCCGTGACAGGATTTCCCGAACCGAGCGGTCCTGCGTCAACATGGCCGGCAGGCGTGTCGCACGGTCGTTCGCACCGGACCCGGATGCGACTTCGGACGGTCCCGATCGTAGCGGCCCGGCCCGGGAAGCCGTAGCTTCGGAGTGTCCCGCTCGGGGTGCTCCCCTCGCCAGGGCACGCGCATGTCCGCTCCGCCGCCGTCGCTCGCCGCCGCGCTCGCCGGGCAGTACCGCCTCGACCGTCTCCTCGGCGAGGGCGGCATGGCCCGGGTCTGGCTCGCCCACGACCTCAAGCACGACCGCCCGGTCGCGCTCAAGGTGCTGCGGCCCGAGCTCGCCCACGCGCTCGGCCCC
>DASTSO010000006.1:0-1016 GCA_035760645.1 Gemmatimonadales bacterium | reverse complement strand
CTCGGCCCGCGCGCCGTCGAGCCAGTGCGCGAACTCGCCCGCCTCGGGGAGGTGGAAGCCGTCGAGCAGCGGCGCGGTGAAGAGCCGCGCCACCGCCTCGGCGTCGTCCCCGGCGATCGCCGCGCGCAGCGCGTGCAGGTCGCAGGCGACGTGGGCGGGCTCGAAGAGGAGCCCGTCGCCGACCGACACGATCGTCCCCTCGCCCAGCGCGCCGCGGAGGACGTGCACGGCGAGGTTGAGGAGGCGGCGGCCGGCGGCGGCGTCGCGCTCGGGCCAGAGCAGGGCGAGCGCGCGGTCGCGCGGGAGGGGCCGCGGCCAGGCGTGGACGACGAGCGCGAGCAGCGCCACGCGGTGGCGCTGGGCGGGCGGGCCGCTCAGGACCGTGTCGCCGGAGCGCAGACAGGCGCCGCCGAGGAGTTGCACCGAGATCATCCGCTAACGCCGGGCTAATTCGGGAGGGAAGGGGCGGCTAAGCGCCCGCGGGCATCGTGGTCGCGCGTGCCACCAACGATACCACTTCCACACCGGAGCGCCACATGTCAGCGAAGTCCGTGATCGCCCTCGCCCTCCTCACCCTCGTCCTGGGCTGCGCCGACCGCCCGGCCGCGACCGAAGTCTCTGCGGCGGCCGCCGGGGGCCGCGCCGGCGGCGCTGCGGCCGAACACCCGGACCTCGTCGCCGCCCGCGCGGCCACGGCCCGGTTCCACAACTTCGCCGCCGCCGAGCCGGCGGGCTACGACTTCCTCTTCCTGAACATGTGCATGGAGGACCCCGCGGCCGGCGGGATGGGCTATCACTGGGTGGACACGACCCGCGTCGACACCGAGCTCGACCCCACCCGGCCGGAGGCGCTCCTGTACGAGCCCCAGGCGAACGGGCAGCTGCGGCTCGTGGGCGTCGAGTACGTGGTGCCGCGGGACCTCTGGACCTCGCCGGAGAAGCCCCGGCTCTTCGGCCGGGAGCTCCAGCCCAACGGCTTCGGCCTCTTCGCGCTGCACGTCTGGCTGTGGCGCGAC
>DASTSO010000005.1:0-8340 GCA_035760645.1 Gemmatimonadales bacterium | reverse complement strand
CGCCTCGTTCACGAGGTTGGCGAGGTCGGCGCCGACCATCCCGGGCGTCCCCTTGGCCACGACCTCGAGCCGCACGTCGGCGCCGAGGGGGATCTTCCGGGTGTGCACCTTGAGGATCTGCTCCCGCCCCTTGGCGTCGGGGGCGTCGACCACGATCTGGCGGTCGAAGCGGCCGGGCCGGAGGAGCGCGGGGTCGAGGACGTCGGGCCGGTTGGTGGCGGCGATGAGGATGACGCCGTCGTTCGACTCGAAGCCGTCCATCTCGACCAGCAGCTGGTTGAGCGTCTGCTCGCGCTCGTCGTGCCCGCCGCCCAGGCCCGCGCCGCGGTGCCGGCCGACGGCGTCGATCTCGTCGATGAAGATGATGCAGGGCGCGTGCGCCTTGCCCTGCTCGAAGAGGTCGCGGACGCGGCTCGCACCGACGCCGACGAACATCTCGACGAAATCCGAGCCGGACATCGAGAAGAAGGGCCGCCCGGCCTCGCCGGCCACCGCCTTGGCGAGCAGCGTCTTGCCGGTGCCCGGCGGGCCCACGAGGAGCGCGCCCTTCGGCAGCCGGCCGCCCAGCCGCGTGAACTTCTGCGGGTCCTTCAGGAACTCGATGATCTCCTGCAGCTCGACCTTGGCCTCGTCGCACCCGGCGACGTCGGCGAAGGTGAGCTTCGGCGTGTCGCCCGAGAGGAGCTTCGCCTTGCTCTTGCCGAAGGCGAAGGCGCGGCTGCCGCCCGCCTGCAGCTGGCGCAGCAGGAAGAACCAGAGGCCGAGGATGACGAGCCACGGGAGCGCGGCGATGAGGAGCGCCGTCACGCCACCCTTCGGCTCCTTCGCCTCGATCTCGACGCCCTTCTGGTCGAGCTCCGTGATGAGGTTCTGGTCGTCGGCGATCGGCAGCAGCACGGTGAAGCTCTTCACCGTGCGGCCGTCGGCGGCGAGCGGCGCCTTGAAGTCGCCCTCGAGGCGCTTGCCGTCGTAGATCTCGACCGACTTGACGTTGCCGGCCTCGAGCTGCTCGCGGAAGGCGCTGTAGGAGAACTCCTGGGTGGGGTTCCGCTGCCCCTTCATCACGGTGAAGAGCCAGAGCGCCCCGAGGCCCACGAGGAGCCACAGCGCCAGGTTCTTGCTCAGGTTCCCCCAGTTGGTGCGCGGGGGACGGGAGGGAAGTCGGTCAGCCATTTATGCCAGATCCGCGATGTACGGGAGATGTCGGTAGTTCTCGGCGTGGTCCAGCCCGTAGCCGACCAGGAACGCCGGCGGCGCCTCGAAGCCGACGAAGCGCAGCTCCTTCGGCGGTTCGGGCGCGAGCCGCTTGTCGAGCAGGGTGCAGATGGCCATGCTCTTCGGCCGCCGCGCGCCGAGCAGCGCGACGAGGCGCTGCAGGGTCTTGCCGGTATCAATTATATCCTCGACGAGGAGGATGTGTTTCCCCTCGAGGTCGGTCTCGGGGTCGTAGAGCAGCCGCACGTTGCCGCTGCTCACGGTGCCCGCGCCGTAGGAGCTCGCCACCAGGAAGTCGCACTGGAGGGGCCGGTCGATCTGGCGCACCAGGTCGGCCATGAAGAGGAAGCTCCCCTTCAGGAGGCCGAGCACGAGGAGATCGCCGTCGGGATAGGTCGCGGTGATCTCCGCCCCGAGCTCGGCGACGCGGCGCGCGATGGTCGCTTCGTCGAAGACGATGTCCTTGATCGGCCGGCCGCCGGTGCGGCGCAGCGCTTCATCCAGTCGTGAGGTCGACGGCGTCGACACGCACGGCCTCCGTTCCTTCGGGGGGAATCAGGCTGTCGGACCGGCACACGCCGGGCACCCACAGCACGGTGTCGTCGTCCGCAGTGACGAGCACGGGCCAGGCGGCACGGCGCCCCTTCGGCACCCGGGCCTCCTGCAGACAGCGGACCACCAGCCGCCCGCCGACGCCGCCGAGGGGCCGCACCCGATCCCCGGGTCGCCAGGGCCGCAGCCGCACCCGGCGGGGCGCGAACCAGGCGGTCGCCGAGCGCCGCGCCTGGGTCGCCGGGGCCGGCTCGCGCCGCCAGCGCAGCGACCACTCGCCCCAGCGCCGTTCCCCCGCCCCGTCCCCCACCGCGTCGCCGGCCATCCAGTCGAGCGGGACCGGCTCGGGCGCGTCCACCGGGTCCGGAACGCGCACCAGGTGCAGCCGTCCGAAGCGGACCTCGGCCCGCCACCCGTGGCCCAGCGGCACTTCGCTGCCGCTCCGCCCGCCGGCGGCGAGGCGCCGCACATCGGCCGCGCGCCCGGGACCCAAGACCAGTCCGGCGCGTCGCGCGGCGGCCCGCAACAGCGCCTCCGCCAAGGGTGAATCATACCCGGCCAGGAGAGGGGCAGCAACGGAAACGCCGTCGCACTCCTCCCGGAAATCGAGGCCCGGCATCGCGCCGAGCGCGGCGTCCCAGGCCGCGCGCTCGGCCGCCGCCTGCGCGGCGACCCGGCCGAGGCGGGCGTCCACCTCGGGGAGCCGGGTGCGCAGGGCCGGCAGGATGGCGGTGCGTACCCATGAACGCAGATGCCGGGGGTCCGCGTTCCCGGGGTCCGCCCACCAGCCGATCCCCCGCTCTTCCAGATGCCCGAGCAGCTCGGCGCGGCGGAACGGCAGGAGCGGGCGGACGATCGCGCCGCGGCGCGGGGCCATCGCCGCGAGCCCGGCGGGCCCGGAGCCCTCCAGGACCCGCAACAGCACCGTCTCGGCCTGATCGTCGGCGTGGTGGGCCGTCAGGATGAGCCCGGCCGCCGTCTCGCGCCGCACCTCCTCGAGCCAGGCGTACCGGCGCGCCCGGGCAAGCGTCTCGCTCGCCTGCGGGCCCAGCGCCAGGCGGCCCACCCGCACCGCGAGCCCCCGGACCAGCGCCAGCTCCCGCACCCGCTCGGCGATCCGGGCGCTCTCGGGAGCGATTCCGTGATCGAGATGGGCGACGACGAGCTCGAGGCCGTGCGCCTCCCGCGTCTCGAGCAGGAGGTCGAGCAGCGCCAGACTGTCGGGCCCGCCCGAGACCGCCACGAGCGCCCGCCCGCCCGGGAGCGCGAGTGCTTCCAGGTGACGGCGGAAACGATGGACGAGGGAGAGGGGCGCCGGCCGCGGCATCGGCCCAATATACGACGGCGCCGGTCGGCGAGGGCCGACCGGCGCCGTCACTGGCCAGGCGGGCAGGGCTCGGGGCGCGGCCCCGGGGTCACCCGGCCTGCGGCTCCGGGGCGTCGCACCAGTTGAGGAAGCCCGCGAGACTGTGCGCCTCCGCGGCATCCGGCACCGGGAGGCGGAAGCCGCCGCGCTCGACCGTGGGCAGGACGATCTCGCCGAAGCGGCTCCAGAGGGTGGGCTCCGCGGTGCCCACCGTCCAGGGGCCGGTCACGTACTGCTCGAGCCGGATCCCCACCAGCTGGGCGTGGACCACCAGGCGCCGCAGCAGCTTGTAGCTGAGAAAGCCGGCGGTGCCGGAGCGCTCCTTTCGCTCGATCTGCCGCAGAATCTCCCGCGCGAGCCGCCGCGCGTCATCCCGTCGCATGTACCGCATCCTGCTCACCGCCGTGTCGCCGTTAGCGCATTTTCAATCGTCTCTCAACCGTTTCAACTTATGTCCCGCCGCGAATACGGCAATAGGCCGCCGGCCCCGTGCCTAGCGGGGGCTGCGCTCAGTCGGCCCCGTCCCCGTCGAGGGTGAAGCGGGGGATCCGGGCGTCGAAGGCGGTCCCGTCGGCCCGGACGAAGCGGTACTGCCCCTCCATGTGCCCCCGCGGCGACTTCAGCACGCAGAAGCTCTGATACTCGTGGACCTGGCCCGGCGCGATCGCCGGCTGCTGGCCGACGACCCCGTCTCCCGCGACCTCGGTGTCCTGGCCGATCGAGTCGTGGATGAGCCAGCGGCGCGAGAGGAGTTTCGCCGCCTGGGCGCCGACGTTCTCGATCCGGACGGCGTAGGCGAAGACGAAGTGGCGCTGGGCCGGCTGCGACTGGTCGCGCAGGAAGCGGGGGCGGACCGTGATCCGGATGCCCGCGGTCTCGTGGTAGAAGAAGGGTCGATGCGGCATGGGGTGCGAAAGCTAGGCGTCTGTGGAACCCGCTGGTCGGGGAGAGGTACCCGTCCCGGGAGAGCCGGTAGGCGGGACGGCCCTACCGCCCCCGCCGCATCGCCACCTCCCGCTCCACCCGCGCCTGCAGCATCTCGATGCCGATGCGGTTGAAGCCGCCCTCGGGGATGATCACGTCGGCGTAGCGCTTGGTGGGCTCGACGAACTCGAGGTGCATCGGGCGCACCGTGGTCAGGTACTGGTGGATCACCGTCTCGGGCGTGCGGCCGCGCTCGGTGATGTCGCGCTGGAGGCGGCGGATGAAGCGCACGTCGGGCTCGACGTCCACGAAGACCTTGATGTCGAACAGCGCGCGCAGCCGGGCGTCGGCGAAGAGCAGAATCCCCTCGACGAGCACGACGTTCTTCGGCGTCACCCGCTCGGTGCGCTCCGCGCGCGTGTGGGCGACGAAGTCGTAGGTGGGCTTCTCGATCGTCTCCCCGGCGGCGAGCCGCCCCACGTGCTCGATCAGGAGGTCCATGTCGATCGAGTCGGGGTGGTCGAAGTTGACGAGCCGGCGCTCCTCGAGCGTGAGGTGCGAGAGGTCCTTGTAGTAGGCGTCCTGGTCGATCAGGACCGCCTCGACGCCGGGCGCGTCGCACATGGCGCGGGCGACGGTGGTCTTGCCCGAGCCGGTGCCGCCGACGACACCGATGACGAGCGCGCGGGCGCTCACCGGGCCCCCGCGGGCAGCTCGAGGTCCGCCGCCGCGCGCGCGACGGGCGCGGCTGAGCACATCCGACTCACGACTCCTCCTCTTCGGGTGCCGCGGCGGCGCGGCGCGCCGCCTCGCGCACCGCCTCCGCCGCGAACTCCAGGTGGAAACGATGCAGGAAGCGGTGCATGACCGGGACGAAGAGCACGCCCACGGCGCTGATGAACGCCACCCCGCTGAAGAGCGCATAGAACGCGGCGAACCACTTCCCCGCCTCGGTTCGCACCGGGTTCACCGGGCCCATCCCCGAGAGAATCATCGACGCGTTGAGCAGCGCGTCGAGCCACGGCAGATGCTCGAAGGCGTGGTAGCCGAGGACGCCGATGAGGAGCCCGGTGCCGATCACGGTGGCGCCGACGCCGGCGTTGCGCAGCAGGTGCGCCCGGAAGTGGCGGCGCGTGCGCTCGAGCTCGACGCAGGCGAGATGGCGCCGGTGCGCGAGCTCCGCGAACCGACGGGCGCGGCGGGAGGTCACGGGCGAGAGCATCAGAGCACCCGCTCGAGGCAGGTGAACTCGTAGCCGCCGTGGCTGCGGTGACCGCGCACGGTGTAGCCCAGCCGGCGATAGAACGCGAGCAGGCGCCGGTTGGCGGCGAGCGCGTCGAGCCGCACCGCCGTCTTTCCTTCCGCCGTGGCGCGCCGCTCGATCCAGCGCATGCACGCCGCGCCAAGCCGGCGGCCCTGGTGCGCGGGCATCACCGCGAGCCGGTTGACGTAGACGGCAGGCGCATCGGGCACCGCCCAGATCGCCGGATCGTAGGGGTGCACCGGCCGGTCGGCGATGGTGAAGGTGGCGACGAGCGCGTCGCCCTCGCGCACGGCGTACACCTCGCGCTCGCGGGCGTCGGCGCGCAGGCGCTCGAGCGGGTAGGGTGTCCGCCAGTTGTCGAAGCCGTGCGCCTGCGCCATGTGACGGCCGCAGATCATCAGCAGCATGTGCACCGCGTGCACGTCGTCCTCTCCCACGCGGCGGATGTCATACGCGGGCTTCGGCGGCGCGGGCTCCTTCGGCCCCTCGTCGGGCCGGGAATCACTCGGCGTCGAAGCGCCCGGTGCGGAGCCGTCGGGCGGCGGACCGCTCACGGCAGCATGCTCCGGAGCAGCGCGAGCATCGCGACGTCGTCCGGATCCGGGCGCGGATCGTCCTCGGCGATCTCGGCGTTGCGCTGCGGCGTTTCGAGGACGAGCGGGATGCCGGCCGAGCGCGGGTCGTGCAGGAGCCAGCCGAAGGGCGCGGCGCCGAGCTGGCCCTCGCCGATCAGCATGTGACGGTCCTTGTTCGAGCCCAGGGTCCCGGCGCTGTCGTTGAGATGGAAGAAGCCGGGCGCCTCACCCGAGACGGCCTGGAACTCGTCGAGCACGCCCGCGAGCGCGGCGGCCGAGGCGGCGATGTCGTACCCCGCGGCGTAGAGGTGGCAGGTATCGAGGCCGTAGCCCGTACGCGCCCGCAGCGCGGGCGGCACCGAGGCGAGGATGGCGCCCACTTCCTCCGGCGTGCGGCCGATCGTGGTGCCCGCGCCGGCGGTGTTCTCGATGAGGAGGCGGGTGGAGCCGTCCACGGTCTCGAGCGCCCGCGTGATCGCGCGGGCGACGCGGGCGCAGGCGGCGTCGCGGTCGCCGTCGCCGGCGGCGCCGGGATGGAAGCAGACGGCGCCGGCGCCGAGCGCGGTCGAGCGCTCGAGCTCTTTCGCGAGGCCCGCGGCGGCCCGCTCCCACTTCTCCGGCTCCGACGACGCCGTGTTGAGCACGTAGGCCGCATGGACCAGCACGTGCGCCGGCGCGATTCCGGTCTCCTCCAGCGCCGCACGGAAGCGCTGCACGCGCTCGGGGCGGATCGAGACCTTGTCGCCGTAGTACTTGGGAATCGCGGTGAAGATCTGGAGCGCGCGCATCCCGGCGTTGCCGGCCCGGCGCGCGGCCATGTCGATCCCGCCCGTGTCGAGCGTGTGGGCTCCGAGATAGCGCGTCATCGGCCCGCCTCGAGGAGGTTGGCGCCGGTGCGACGCAGCGGCCCTCCCTGGTCCAGCACCCGATCCACGCCGGCGGCGGTGATGGCGAGCTGCCCGTTCTCGAGCCGCTGGATCCAGCCGTTCTCCTTCAGGTACCAGACGTGAAACCGCATGTGCTCCTCGGGACAGCCGAGCAGCCGCTCGAGCTCGACCGAGCCCACGCCGGGACGGTTCGCGTCGTTGCGGCGCGCGGTGTAGAGGGCCGAGAGGAGGGCGGCGCGCAGGCGCCGGTCGCCCTCGAGGTCGTCGCACGCGCTCTCCTGATCGAACACGCGCCAGCGCGCCTCGCGGACGCGCTCGTATCTCACGTCGTAGTGCGCCCGCAGCTCGGGATCGGAGAGCACGCGGAACGCCTCGACGAGCTCGGCGAAGCGCGCGGCGTCGCCGCTCTCGACGTTGTCCGGGTGGAACCGCTTGGCGAGATGCCGGAAGACGCGCTGGATCGTCTCCTGGTCGGCGCGCGGCGAGACCTGCAGCACTTCGTAGTGATCGGCGAATTCGGCGTCGGCCATGGAGTCGTCGGGGGAGGGCTGGGGCGGCGGCCCGCGGACGGGGTCGGGCTCCGGCAAATATCGGCCGGGCCGGCGACGGCGCGCCAGTCCCGCCCGCGTCGGCCCCGCCGGCCGCGATCCACTCCCGAATCACCGCCTCGAGGGCCGGCGGGGTCGACGCGGGCGGGGACGGAGCCGCAAACGGCGCGCGGCCGACCGGAGCTCCGGTCGGCCGCGCGCAGGGGAATCGCTTCCTTCGATAGCTGGGGTGGGACTCGAACCCACGACCCCGGCATTATGAGTGCTGCACTCCCCAGCCGGCAGCCGACGAAGTAGCGGCACGGAGCGGAACGTACCGGTACAGTACCGCTCCAAGAGAACCGGGGTGCGCTACAGATTCCGCTACACCTAGCTCACTACCTACCCGCCGCTACAACCTCCAATTGCTTCGACCTTCAGGCGGCACCACTGCCAAGGGCCGCGCTTGACGCGCGTGCGTTGTACCGGTACATTACCGGTGCATGGTGACCGTTGTTACGAACAGCACTCTAAACGCGAAGCATAGACCCGTGGAACAGCCCCGTGAGCATCGCTTGAACCTTCGCCTCTCCTCCCCTGAGGCGGCCGTTATTCAGCAGGCAGCGCAACACACCGGAAATCGAACCGGCACTTTCGCTCGAGAGGTCCTCCTCGCAGCAGCCCGCAGCGTACTCCAACCCCGGGCAGCCTAGCGCCGGCGGGGTCGCCGGAACCTGGCGCCCAGCGGAAGCGGACAAAGCGCCGGCTCCTCACGTGGTCCCGGGTGAAGCCTCTACAAGACGCCTCACCGTTCCACCGCAGCCGGCTCAGCACTCGAGGAACAAGGCCGACGCCTTGAACGCTCGAAGAGCGTCCGGCAGGGCCGACCGATGGGGAAAGTCCCCGAGCTTCACCAAGACCTAGGTAACGCGGCCCGCCCTGAGGGGGCGACGACCGAAGGGAGGCGCCGCGAGCGGTAGCGAGCGCCCTATGGAGACCCAAGAGACGAATGATGAGCCCTACACTTGCG
>DASTSO010000004.1:0-2305 GCA_035760645.1 Gemmatimonadales bacterium | reverse complement strand
ACCCGGCGCTCCGCCGCCCCAGGAGGCGGCCGAGCGGCCAGGCGGCCCCGGCGCCGAGGAGCGAGAGGGCGAGCAGGGCGGCGAGCGGCATGTCGGGACGATACCCCCGACCCGCCGGTGCGGCCAGCCGCCCGCCCGCCTGCTTCGCTACTCTACTGCACCGGCGCGAACGACCACTCCACCTGCGCCGTGCCCGCCTGCCCCTCCGTGGCATAGCCCCAGCTGAAGAGCCGGTCGCCGAGGCCGCCGGGGAAGTAGGCGTCGCCATCGTTGTCGAGGGCCCAGCCCTCCGAGCGGGCGAGGGTGTTGACCGAGCCGGTGAAGCCCGCCGCGGTGAGGCTCGTGATCGGCCGGTCGGCGAGCCGCGCCGAGCCGAGGAACCGCGCCGAGGTGGACGGCGCCTGGTCCGTCTCCGTCTGGGTCGCCTCGCCCCAGTAGGCCACGCCGGCGTTCCAGGTGCACGCGTCGAGATTCACGTTGAGGTAGACGTGCGCCTTCTCCTCGGGCACCTCGGCGTTGTTCACCGGCACGCCGCTGCCGACCAGCGTCGTCACGAACGGCGGACTGCTGGGGACGGGCCAGACCTCGCGGTCGTCCACCGAGACCGTGCCGTCGAGCGGGCCGATCCAGCTCACGCCGCCCGGTCCCTCGCTCAGCTTGACGAGGGTCGAGGTGACCTGGCCCGCCTGGCTCAGCGTGAGCGACTGGCCGTCGGCGTTGGTGCCGCTGAAGCCGTACGACATGCCGAAGGTCGCGGTCCAGCGCGCCACGTCGCGCAGCGGGGCGCACGCCTGGCCGCGCTCGAAGATCGTGATCTCGGTGATCAGCAGGGCGCGGTCCGCCGGGTTCTGCCCCGTGTACTCCACCGAGACCGTCACGGGGTTCTCGGCCGGCACCTCCGGCGGCGCGCGGAAGTCGGCGACGCCCGGCTCGGCATCGCGCCGCGTGATGCGGCCCGTGGTGCCGGTGTGGCCGCCCACCCGGCCGTTGACCGACCAGTTCTTCGCGCTGCCGAAGAGCGTCGTCGTCGTGCACTCGTAGCCGATCGGCTCCTTCGAGCCCGCCGGCACCGGCGGCTTGCGGCAGTCGTGCACCCGCACGGGGATGGTCTGGTCGGTCTCGACGCTGTACTCGTCGGGATAGATCCGGGCGCCGGCGACGAGCGACCAGTGGCTGAAGTGCGGGGCCTCGACGCTCACCGTGTGCTGCGCCGCGTCCACCGTCGCCCCCGGCCAGAGCCACCAGTAGCCCCGGTCGTCCTGCGACGCGAGGCCGAGGAGCGCGGGCGCGGTGCCGTCGAGGTCGGCCGCCTCATAATGGAAGGTGAGCGTCACGGGCCTGGCGAAGGTCGTCCCGTGCGGCTCGAGGCCGTAGCCGCCGACGCCGTCCCGGAGCGCGCCGTGCGCCAGGTTCTCGACCGGCTGCACCGAGAAGGTGGTCGCCGCGCTCACGGCCCCGGCCGGCACCGTCACGGTGAGCTTCCCGTCCGCGCTCGCGAGCGTCCCCCCCTCGGGGCCGATCGTCGCAGTGACGGCCGCGCCGGTGGGCTGGCCCACGGCGGTCGGGATCGGCGTGATCTCGCCCCCGTCCCCGGGATCGGTGGTCGAGCCGTCGCCGCAGGCGGCGAGGGCGGCGGCGAGGGCGAGCGAGAGCATCCAGCGCGGGCGGTGCGGCATGACGACTCCTGTGAGGACCGGAAACGAATCGAGGCCGGGGAAGCTAGTCCCCGGCCTCAATCCGGCCTCAACAGGATCAACCGACGGTCACGTAAGGAGTTGCGGCGCCTCCGCCGGGACCTCCGCCGTGGTCGGATCGATCACCGTCGCCACCTCCAGCACCCGGTCCGCCGGGAAGCCCCCCTGCCGCGCGTGCTCGCGGATCAGCTCGGCGTTCGGCGCGAGATAGACGCAGGTGATCTTGTCCTCGGTCACGTAGCTCTGCACCCACTGGATCGCCGGGCCCAGCTCCCGGAGCACGCCGCAGGAGCGCTGGGAGATCGCCTGCAGCTCCGCCGGCGAGAGGGCGGCGGCGTTCGGGATCTCGCGCTCGATCAGGAACTTGGGCATCAGCGGTGCCCTCCGGCGCGCACGGCGTGGGCCGGCGGGGCGTACCGGCAGCTCACCGTCGGGTTCCAGTCGGCGTAGATCCCCTCCTCGCTCGGGTTGTCGCGCCACAGCCAGACGTGCAGCGCGAAGAGGCCGAAGCCGTTGGGCTGGAGCTCCCGGCCGAAGAGCCGGGGCTTCTCCGGCGAGGTCCAGAGGTCCCGCGGCACCACGTACTCGACGCCCACGAGCCGCAGCTGCCC
>DASTSO010000003.1:0-49316 GCA_035760645.1 Gemmatimonadales bacterium | reverse complement strand
ATGATCTCGAGGTGCTCGACCGAGCGGCCGATGATGCGGACCTTCTCGCCGGCCTCGTGCAGCCGCGCCGCGACGGCGGCGCCGGTGTTGCCTCGCGCTCCCATGATCGTGATCATCGTGCCCTCCCCCCGCGGCGCGGGGCCCCGCGCCTACAGCTTGTGCAGCAGTGCCTGGAAGCGCGGGTCGCCGCGCAGCGGATCGAGATCGGTGTCGTTCTCGAGCCATTCCCGGTGCCCGAAGCCGTTGGCGACGGCGCGGTCGAGATCGGCGATCGCCTCGTCGACCTTCCCGCCGAGCGCCTCGACGCAGGCCACGTTGTAGAGCACGCCGGGATCCTCGGGGTCGAGCGCGCGGGCGCGCGCGGCCCAGTCGGTGGCGCGCTCGCGCTCGCCGAGCTGCATGAGCGCGCTGGCGGCGAGGTAGAGCGCGCGCGGATCGTCGGGGTTGAGCTCGAGGTGCCGCTCGGCCACCTGCACCGCCCGCCGCAGCGTCGCCCGGGCCTCGTCGGTCCGGCCGAGCCGCCGGAGCGGCGCCTCGACGAGCAGGACCGCCTGGTAGTCCTCGGGCCGCACCCGCGAGGCGGCGCGGTACTCCTCGACCGCCTTCTCCCACTTTCCCTGCTGGAACTCGGCGCGGGCGTAGAAGTAGTGCGCCTCGAAGAGGTTGGGGTTGAGCCGGATGGCGGTCTCGAACTCGCGCTCCGCCTCGTCGTAGTGCTGGCTCAGCGACACCGCGAGCCCGCGCGAGGCGTGCGCCTCGGCGAGGTCGGGCTTGAGCTCGAGCGCCTTGCGGCTGTAGCTGTCGGCGCCCTCGAGGTTCGCGCGGCTCGCGTCCCAGTACATGTAGAGGAACGAGCAGCAGTCGGCCGCGCCGGCGTAGGCGCGCGCGTACTGCGGGTCGATCTCGATCGCGCGCTCGAACATGCGGCGGGCGAACTGGATGCCGGTGCGGCGGAACTGGTGGAAGAACTGCCGGCCGCGCAGGTAGTAGTCGTAGGCCTGCACGTCGGCGGGCGGCGCCTCCTCGATCGCCTTGCGCTCGGTCTCGCTGAGGACGACCCGGAGCGCGCGCACGATGCTCTCGGCGATCTCGTCCTGGATCGCGAAGACGTCCTCGAGCTGGCGGTCGTAGCGCTCCGACCAGAGATGGAAGCCGTCGGCGACGTTGACGAGCTGCGCGGTGACGCGGAGCCGGCTGCCCGCCTTGCGCACGCTGCCCTCGAGCACCGTGGCCACCTTGAGCTTGCGGCCGATCTCGCCGATGTCCTCGTTCTTCCCCTTGAAGGCGAACGCCGAGGTGCGCGACGCGACCCGCAGCGCCTGGATCTTGGTGAGGGCGTTGATGATCTCCTCGGCGATCCCGTCGGTGAAGTACTCGTTTTCGGGATCGGCACTCATGTTGACGAACGGCAGCACCGCGATCGAGCGCGCGATGGTCGCCGCCGCCCCCGCGGGGACGACGGCGGCCGCGGTGGTGCCGCCCCCCGCAGGCTCCGACGGCGTGGTGACGCCGGCGCCGGCGAGCGCGCGCGTGAACGCGCGCACGTCGGGGAAGCGCTCCTCCGGCGCCTTGGCGAGCGCGCGCGCGAGGGCGCGCTCCACCGGCTCGGGCACCTCGGGGCGGCCCGCGCGCACCGCCGGCGCCGGCTCGAGGACGTGCTTGAGGATGAGCGCCTGGGGGTTCACGCCGGTGAAGGGCGGCTCGCCGGCGAGCATCTCGTACAGCATGCACGCCAGGCTGTACTCGTCCGAGCGCGCGTCGAGCTCGCCGGTGCCGGCGGCCTGCTCGGGGCTCATGTAGGTCGGCGTGCCCACCGAGGCGCCCGTCTGCGTCAGCGTCTCGCCGCTGCCCGCGTGCACCGCCTTGGCGATGCCGAAGTCGGTCACCATCGGCTCGCCCTCGTGCAGCATGACGTTCTCGGGCTTCACGTCGCGGTGCACGATGCCCTGCGCGTGCGCGTAGGCGAGCGCCGCCCCCACCCGGCGGGCGATCTCGAGCGCCTCCTCGACCGGCAGCCGGCCCTCGCGCGCGAGCCGCTCGCGCAGCGACTCGCCCTGCACGAACGGCATGACGTAGTAGAAGAGGCCGTCGGCCTCGCCGGAGTCGATGAGCGTGAGGATGTGCGGGTGGCTGAGGCGGGCGGCGATGCCGATCTCGCGCAGGAAGCGCTCGGCGCCGAGGTTCGCCGTGAGGTGGGGGTGGAGCACCTTCACGGCCACCGGGCGGTGGTGCTTCAGGTCCTCCGCGCGGTAGACGGTCGCCATGCCCCCGCGCCCCACCTCGCGCTCGATGTGATAACGGGCGCGCAGCGCGGTCTGGAGTTGATCCTGCAGCTCGGGCACGAGCGACGTCCTGCGGGGTACGCTTGCACAGTACAGCCATCGGGGGCGGAGGGCCAGCCGGGGCCGCCGGCCCGCGCTACGCTACCCGCTCCATCGCGTCCAGCGCCGCCGCCGTGGTGACGCCGTAGGCCAGGTGGCCCGCGAGGCCGCGGGCGTGGGCCTGCCAGGGGAAGGCGCGCGGGCCGGGGGTGAAGCCGAGGAGCGGGTTGGCGAGCTCGTCCACGAGGAGCCAGAAGGCGAGGCCGAAGAGGACCCCGTGGGCGGCGCCGAGCGCGGGCTCGCGGGCGCGGAGCGCGCCGTAGAGGCCCGCCGTGCCGATGCCGAGGGCCCAGTGGAGCCGGCCGCCCCAGCGCTCGCTCGCCTCGTCCGACAGGGTCGCGCCCGCGAGTCGCGCGGTCTTGCCGGCGGCCACCGCGTAGGCCGTCCTGCCGCCGCGCGCGCCGTCCTCGCGCGCGCGCGCCGTCCGGTCCTCGCGCGCATAGAGCGCGCTCGTCACCTTGCCCATCGCCCAGGTCGCCACCGCACCCGCGAGCAGCCCCTCGAGCAGGCCAAGCCCCGTGTTCCGCGTCGTCGTCTTCCGCATCGGGTCCTCCTCCGCCGCACTCCGCCGCGTCCATCGCGACGATTGGAGAAGGGTAGCTCGACGACCGCCCCGGCGCATGGATGCCCTCCGCCCCACCGCGCCGACGGCGATCGTGCGCGGGATGAATCTGCCGGCGGTGCTGGCGACGGGGGAGTTCGCGGTGGTGGAGTAGCCGCGGCCGCTCACGTCCCCGGGCAGAACACCGCGAATCCCGCGTTCACCGTCGCCGCCGCGGCCACGGTGACCGTCAGCGGGTTGTCGCCCTCGACGTGGCAGTTGGCGGCCAGACCGCCGAGCGTGACGAAGTGGGGGCCGGTGGCGACGTCGGCGAGGGTGACGGTCGCGGCGGCCCCGATCGGCTGCGGGGTGCCGGCGTCGAGCGTGACGGTGTAGCCGTCGGGGTCGGGCGCGCTGCCGGTCGTCGCGGTGGTCACCGCGATCGCGCCGGTGGCGCCCGGCGGCAGCGCGGTGCAGGTGACGGCGAAGGCGATGCGCGCGGCGTCGCCCTTCTCGAGCGTGATGCCGCGGACCGGGTTGCCGGCGAGGGTGCAGTTGGGAGCCAGGCCGCCGAAGCCGACGGCGTGATTGCCGGCCGCGAGGTCGCCGACGTCGAGCGAGTCGTTGACGCCGAGCGGCTGCGCCGCGCCGCCGTCCACCACGACGAGATAGCCGTCGGGGTCGAGATCGGCGCCGCCCGTCGTGGCGACGACGCGGAGCGCGGCGGTGTCGGGCTGGGCGGGATCCGAGCCGCAGCCGGCCAGAAGCAGGAGGACGGCGACGCTCAGGAGAGCGGGCATCCGCTCGCGCATGGGAGACCTCGGTGGAGTGGTGGGGGACGCCGCGAAAGATGCGTCCCCCGCCCCGCCATCGGAAGGGCCGCTCAGCGCCGCGTCGGCGCGGGGCCCGTGCGCGCCACCGTCTGGCTCTCGCCGTTCGGCCGCACGATGCGGAGCGCGGCCGTGCCGCGCGCGTCGCGCGTGAAGACGAGGCGGTTGAGCGGCGCGGCGGCGAGCGCGAAGGTGTCGCCGCCCAGCGCGACGAGATCCTCGGCCGGGAAGTCGCCCCGATGGACGCGCAGGCCGCCTTCGCCGGCGGTGACGACGCGGTCGCCGTAGACGCCGGTGTAGCGCTTGAGCGTGGCCGCGGCGAGCGCGCGCGGCGCGGCCTGCGCGGCCACGACCTCCCGGATGAGCCCGAGCTCGCGCTGCCCGCGCGCGTTCCGGGCCTGCGCCGCGCGGGCGCCGAGCGTGTCGAGCGCGGCGAGCTGCGCGACGTCGAGCGCGCGCGCGAGCGGCGCGGCGATGTCGGGCCGGATGCCGACCCGCTCCCACTCGGCTCCGGTCGCCGGGTCCATCACCCGGGTGAACGAGATGGACGTGACGAACCCGTGCCCCGAGCGGACGACCTCGTTGTTGTGCCCGGCGCCGGCGGTCGTCTCGCCGACCAGCGTCGCGCGGTGCAGGTTGTGGAGCACGAACGTGAAGTCCTCGCCCGCGCTCACCGTGCCGGGGCCGGTGAGGATGAAGAGCGGGACGTCGGGCCGGCGCGGGCCGGGGACGTCGGCGAGCGTCCAGCGGTCGATCGTCTCGGCGGCCGAGCGGTTGCGGATGCGGAGGCTGAGCACCGAGTCGGGACCGGTGAAGTGGCTCAGGAGGAAGTTGCTGAGCTCGCCGCTCCCGCCGTGCATTTCGCGGAAGTCGAAGATGATCGCGTCCGTGGGCTCGAGATAGCGCAGCACGGTGGTGAACATCGCCCGCGTCTCGGCGTCGTTGCCCGGGAAGCCGGTGATCCGCGCGTAGCCGACGTTGCCCGGCAGCACGTCGAGCCGCGCGACGCCGAAGTGGCGGCGGCGGTTCATCGCGAGCTCGGCCGCCGTCGGGGGCGGCTCGGGCGTCGTGTCCCGCATGCGGATCCCCTCGGGGCCGAGCTGGATGGCGAGCTCGTCGTCGGGCATGTACCAGACGGCGAGGTGCTTGTCGCCGTTGATCGCGCGCAGGTCCTTCGTGAGCAGGCCGGCGAACTGGAGCGGGTTGGTGACCTGGTCATACGCACCCGCGCGGCTGCGGGCGCGCAGCCGCGCGGCGATCAGCTTGCCGGTGTCGGCGTCCACGTAGGCGCGCACGAACTGGTCGGCGATCGTGTCGGCCACGGCCCGGGCGACGGCGGGAGTCAGCGGCTGCGTCGCCGCCGCCGCGCCCGCGGGCGCGGCCTGCGCGGCGAGCGGCGCGCTGAGCGGCGCGGCGAGGAGCGGGCAGGCGGAGAGCGCGAGCGCCGCGAGGGGGCGCCGGAGGAACGGGGGCATGGGTCGGGTCTCCTGCAACGGGGTGATCGCCGGGGCCGGCCGCCCGCGCCCGCGCGGGGCCCGGGCTTGCCGGCACACGGACGCGCTACGTAATTGGTATACCTTTTGTTTCAGGAGTGAACGTGACCCAGGCGGAGGGCCGGCCGGAGCGCCGGTCGGAGGCGGCGGCGCGGGTGGCCTACGGGCGGCTGCGCGAGGCGATCGTGCGGGGCCGGCTCCGGCCGGGCGCCCGGGTGACCGAGGCGGAGGCGGCTGAGCGGCTGGGGGTGAGCCGCACGCCGGTGCGCGAGGCGCTCGATCGGCTGCAGCGGGAGGGGTTGCTCGTGCCGGACGGGGGCGGGGCGCGGCCCCGGCTCGCCGTGGCGCCGCTCGCGGCCGAGGCGGTGGCGGATCTCTATCAGGCGGCGGGGGCGCTCGAGGGCGTGGCGGCGCGACGGGTGGCGGAGCTGTCCGCGGCGGCGCGGCGCGAGCTCGCCGAGGCGCTGCGCGCGGCCGACGCCGCCTTCCGGGTCGAGGCCGACGCGGCCGCGCCCGACCTCGACCGGCTCTTCGACCTGCACGCCGCCTTTCACGAGACGCTGATGGCGGCCTGCGCGGGGCCGCCGATCCGCGCGCTGCTCGAGACGCTCCGGCCGCAGCTCGACCGCTACGAGTGGGCCTACGCGCCGGCGATGGAGCGGGCCTTCGCGCCGACCTACGCCGAGCACGCGGCGATCACGCGCGCGGCGGGCGCGGGGGACGCGAACGCCGCGGAGGCGGCGGTGCGCGCCAACTGGTTCAACGGCGGCGCGCGCCTGGCGCGCGCGCTGGCGCGCGGTCAGGCCGGGCGCATCGCGGGCGCGCCCGGCACCGGCGGCGCCGGGGCATCCGGCGCGGCTTCCGGCGGGCGGCCGAGGCGGCGCAGCATGCGGTAGTGCGAGCGCACCGCCGCGCGGAAGGTGGCGTGCTCGTGGTACACGATGCCGTGCTCGCGGGCGGTCGCCTCCACGATCGCGCTCAGCGCCGGATAGTGGATGCTGCAGACCTTCGGGAAGAGGTGGTGCTCGATCTGGAAGTTGAGCCCGCCCACGTACCAGTTGAGCAGCCGGTTGTGGCGGCCGAAATCGGAGGTCGTCTCCATCTCGTGCACGGCCCAGGCGTGCTCCATGGCGCCGCGCTCGTCGGGCGAGGGGAAGGCGGGGCCTTCCACCGAGTGCGCGAGCTGGAAGACGATGCCGAGGAGCAGGCCGGCGGTGAGGTGCATGGCCACGTAGCCGATCACGAACTGCCACCACGCGACGTCGAGCACGAGGAGCGGGATCACGATGGACCAGCCGTAGTAGAGTGCCTTGGACCCGAGCAGCGTCGCGACGGCGCCGGCGGAGTGGTGCTTGTGGTGGTAGGGGCCGAGGTGGCGCTTGAGGAAGTACTTGTAGTCCTTGATGAAGACCCAGAAGAGGGTGGAGAGGCCGTAGAGCGGAATGGCGTAGAGGTGCTGCCAGCGGTGGATCGGCTTCCACGCCGCATGGGGCGAGAGGCGGACGAGGGGCGAGACCTCGAGGTCGCCGTCGATGCCGGGGATGTTGGTGTAGGTGTGGTGGATCACGTTGTGCGTGATCTTCCAGATGTAGCCGTTCGCGCCGATCAGGTTGAAGACGAAGCCCAGCGCCGCGTTGACGCGCGCATCGTGGCTGTAGGCGCCGTGGAGCGCGTCGTGGGCCACCGAGAAGCCGAGCCCGGCGACGCCGACGCCCACCACGATCGCCAGGCCGAGCATCGGCCAGGGGCCGAGCCGGTTGGTGAGGATCAGTCCGTACGCGCCGAAAGTCAGCCCGAGGAGCGTGATCGTCTTCGCGATCATCGCGGCATTGGCCTTCGGCGAGAGCCGGCGGGACTCGAAGTAGTCGGCGACGCGCGCCCGGAGATCTTCGATGAAGCGGGTCGGATCCCGCTGGGGGAAGGTGATGCGACCAGCGGTCATGCCGGGCTCCACGGGGCAGGCGACCCTGTAACAGTGGGGCGCGGGCGCGGGGAAAACGGTGACGGGGCACCCGATGCCGGCGTGCCCCGATTCACATTCCGCTCCCGGCGCCCGGGCCGGCGACTCAGGCCGCGCGGGCCTCCGCCGGCACCGGGGCGAGCGTGCCGCGCCGGGCGCCGAGCCAGCGCAGGGTGCTGTAGTGCGAGCGCACCGCGTCGCGGAAGGTGCGGTGCTCGTTGTAGGCGATCCCGAACTCCTCGGCCGTCGCCTTGACGATCTCGCTGATCGCGGGATAGTGGACGCTGCAGACCTTGGGGAAGAGGTGGTGCTCGATCTGGAAATTGAGCCCGCCGACGTACCAGTTGAGCAGCGCGTTGTGGCGCCCGAAGTTCGACGTCGTCTCCATCTCGTGCACCATCCAGGCGTGGTCCATCACGCCCTGGTGATCGGGCTCGGGGTGCGTCGTGTCCTCGACCACGTGGGCGAGCTGGAAGACGATGCCGAGGATGCCGCCGGCGACGAGGTGCATCGTGAGCCACCCGATCGCGAACTGCCACCAGGCGACGTCGATCACGAGGAAGGGGATGACGATCGACCAGGCGTAGTAGACGAGCTTCGTCGCGAACAGCGTGACCCACTCCGAGCGGGGGTGGGTCTTGTTCGTGTAGGGGCCGAGGTTCTTCTGGAAGAAGTACTTGTAGTCCTTGACGAAGACCCAGAAGAGGGTCGAGAAGCCGTAGGCGAAGAAGGCGTACCAGTGCTGGTACCGGTGGATCGGCTTCCACTCGGCGTGCGGCGAGAGGCGCAGCAGCGGCGAGACGGTGAGGTCCTCGTCCACGCCGTGCACGTTGGTGTAGGTGTGGTGGATCACATTGTGGGTGATCTTCCACATGTAGCCGTTCGCGCCGATGAGATCGAAGGTGTAGCCGACGAGCTGGTTGATGCGCGGGTTGTGGCTGTAGGCGCCGTGCAGCGCGTCGTGCGCCACCGAGAAGCCGAGGCCCGCGAGGCCGATGCCCATGAGCACGGCGAGGCCGAGCATCGTCCAGGGCGTGAACCAGTTGGTGAGCAGCAGCCCGTAGGTGCCGAAGGTGAGCGTGAGGAGGACGATCGTCTTCACGACCATCGCGGCGTTGGCCTTCTGCGACAGCCCGCGCGTCTCGAAGTACTCGGCGACGCGGTGCTTGATCTGCTCGACGAACTGCGCGGAGTCGCGCCGCGCGAACGTGACCTTGGCGGTCGTCATGTAGGCGTGCCTCGCTGTCGCGCGGCGGGGGACGCCACGCGGC
Organism: Gemmatimonadales bacterium; assembly: GCA_035760645.1. Classification (GTDB taxonomy): domain Bacteria; phylum Gemmatimonadota; class Gemmatimonadetes; order Gemmatimonadales; family GWC2-71-9; genus DASSTY01. The sequence continues at coordinate 40,840 of DASTSO010000003.1, read as the reverse complement.
GCATCATGAAGAAGGGGAGGGTGAGGTGTAAACAAATGTAACGCACGGTTCGTGCGAGGGATAGGTGGCGGCGGCGCGCGGGGCGGCGGCCGGTTGCAGTCGCCGGACGACCGTTGCACTCGGGCGGCGGCGTTCCGGCTGCCACCGGGCCTGCCAGCGCGGCACGCCGGGGCCGCGGGCCGCGCGGATGTGCAAGCGCCACAGGCGTTTCGGGCCGCTCGGGTCATCGCTCACAGCGCACGCGTGCCGCGAACCCTTCCGAGGCACTGCTCTTGCTGGCATATTTGCCCCGCAACACCGAAGGTGCCGGACGCTCGTTGGCCATGCTGTCGAAGCTGCGCGACGAGCGTTGTCATGTGGGGCGGTCGGTGTGCATCGCGGTTTCGCAGGTGCTCGTGGACAGTCGTCGCAGAGTTGAAGTTTCGTTCGAGTGGCCGGGCGCGCGGAAGGCATGGGCGCGCGGCCGCCGGGAGTTCTGGAGCTCAGGGTTCCGCGCCGTATCGCGGAATCGTGAATGGAAGTAGCGCTCCTCTCACTCACAGCCGCTCCCGCACGGGAGCGCCGGGACGTCGCCGGCGCGCGGCTGCGCAGGAAAGGACACTCCGATCCTTCACGAACCGTCGCAGGCTTCGTCGCGCGGCTGGTCGCGCGGCTGGATTCGTGGCGTCGTCGTGCTCGTGCTGCTGGCGGGCTACGGCATGGCGGCGCTGGTGTACCTGCCCGACCGGATCGGCGCCGGCTACGCCGACGCCCGCGCCGCGCGCGCGATCGACAGCGCGGCGGTGGACGTGTCGGGCCTCGCCGCGCTCACCGCCGACAGCCTGCTCGCCGCCCGGCGGGACACGAGCACGGTCGCGACCGGCGCCGCCATCACCTCGCTCGGCGCCATGGCCGCGGCGCCGGCGGTGGTGGACAGCGCCGAGCTCGAGGAGGCGGCGATCCGCCGCTTCGCGCACGGCCCGCTCGCGCGGGTGCTCGCGCGCCGCGCCGGCGGCCTCGAGTCCTCGAGCCGCATCGCGAGCGCGCTGGTGCGCGAGGCGCGCCGGCTGGACGTGGCGCCGAGCCTGCTCGCGGCGGTGCTCATCGTGGAGAACCCGCATCTCGACACCAACACCGTGTCGAGCCAGGGCGCGATGGGGCTCATGCAGGTGATGCCGTTCCACGCCGGCGAGCACGGCTGCGCGAAGGGCGAGCTGCTCGACATCGACAACAACATCTGCCACGGCGCGCGCGTCTTCGGCCAGTACCTGAAGCGCAGCGGCGGCGACACGCGCCGGGCGCTCCTGCGCTACAACGGCTGCGTGCGCAGCACCAACACCCCGCGCTGCCACCGCTATCCCGACAAGGTGATGCGCCTCGCGCGCACGGTGCGCCAGCAACTCCTCAGGTACGCCGCGCTCGCCAAGCAGACCGGCAAGGCCGCGCCCGCGGCGCCGGCCACGCCCCCGCCCGCGCATCCCACCGCCACCGCGGCCGCCGCGCTGCCGCAGCAGGTGAGCGCGTTCTACGCCGGCGCGGGCGACTCCACGCTCACGCCGGTGCAGTGAGGGGCGCGCTCAGCGCCCCGCTCCCGCCTTCGCCCCCGCCGGCCGCCGACTCGCGAACAGCTGCAGCATCTCCCGGTTGAAGGCCGGGAGGTCGCCCGGCTGACGACTCGTCACCAGCGTGCCGTCCACCACCACTTCCTGATCGACCCAGTCGGCGCCGGCATTCTTGAGGTCGTCCTGGATCGTGTGATAGCTCGTCATCCGGCGCCCCTCGGCGAGGCCCGCGCTCACGAGCTCCCACGGGGCGTGGCAGATCACGGCGAACGGCTTCCCCGCCTCGTGCATCGCCTTCAGGAACTTCTTCACCTGCGGCACCATCCGCATCGCGTCGGCGTTGAGCGCGCCGCCGGGCAGCAGCACCGCGTCGTACTCCTGCGGCGTCGCCTCGTCGAGGGTGCGGTCCACCGGCACCGTGATGCTCTTGTCGTGGTGCCGGAAGGCCTGGATCGTGCCCGCCTTCGGCGCGATCACGTCGGTCGTCGCGCCCGCCTGCTCGAGCGCCCGCTTCGGTTCGGTCAGCTCGCTCTCCTCGAAGCCGTCGGTGGCGAGGATGGCGACGCGGCAGTTGGTGAGATCGGTCATGGGGGTAGCTCCTTCGTTCATTCCACCATCGCCCCGCTCGGCGCGGCGAGGTGCGACGCGGCGTCCACGCCGCCGGGCTTGAGCTCGACCTTGACCCAGCCGGGCTCGCGCCGGTCGAACGCCTTGTAGGCCGCGATCACGTCGACCAGCGGCTCCTGTTGCGTGATGACCTGCAGCGGGTCCACCATGCCGCCCTGCACGAGGTCGAGCAGGTGCGGGATGTACTTCCGGTGGTTGCAGTTGCCCATCTTGAGCGTGAGGTTCCGGTTCATCGCCTCCCCGATCGGGAAGACCTTCGCGGTCTCGGGATAGACGCCGATGACCGAGAGCGTGCCCGCCTTGCAGAGCGCCTGCACCGCCCAGTCGAGCACCTGGCTCGGGCCGTCGCCCGGGTGCCAGTTCTCGCCGTCGGGGTTGGTCTTCGGCGCGAGCTCCTTGCGCTCGCGGTCGAACTCCTTCGCCTGCTTCGCGCTCGCCGCGGGGCCGCCGTGGGGGCGGTTGGCGTCCACCCCCACCGCGTCGATCGCGCGATCCACGCCGATGCCGCCGGTGAGGCGGTGCAGCACCTCCACCGGGTTCTCCGCCGAGAAGTCGATCACCTCCGCGCCCTGCGCGCGGGCCATCTCGAGCCGGCTCGGCACCTGGTCCACGGCGAAGATGCGGCCGGCGCCGAGGAGCTTCGCGCTCGCGATGGCGAACTGGCCGACCGGGCCGCAGCCGAAGACGGCCACCGTGTCGCCGGGCTCGATCTCGGCGAGGTCGGCGCCGAAGTAGCCGGTGGGAAAGATGTCGCTGAGGAGGATCGCCTCGTCGTCGGTGACGTCGTCGGGCAGCTTCACCGGGCCGACGTTGGCGAACGGGATGCGCGCGAACTCGGCCTGCAGCCCCTGGAACGGCCCCGTCGTCTTCGGCCCGCCGTAGAACGCGGTGCCGGCGGCGGGGCCGTTGGGGTTGGCGTGGTCGCACTGGGAGTAGTAGGCGGCGCGGCAGTAGCTGCACCAGCCGCAGGCGATGGTGGAGGGGATGACGACGCGATCGCCGTAGTTCAGGTTGCGCACGTCGGCACCCACCTCCTCGACGACGCCGACCGCCTCGTGGCCGAGAATGGTGCCCGGCACCATCCCGGGCAGCGTGCCGCGAATCATGTGGAGGTCGGTGCCGCAGATCGCGCTCGCCGTGATGCGCACGATCGCGTCGGTGGGCTGCTCGAGCTTCGGCTCCGGGACGTCCTCGAGCCGGATGTCGCCGATGCCGTGGAAGACGACGGCCTTCATGGGGACCCTCCTTTGCTGCACCCGCTGCCCCGGCCGCTCGGGACGCCGAGCCGGGGCGGGGGCACAGTATCGGCCCCGCCGCACCGGGCGGCGGTGCGATGGGTCACAGCCGGCCCGATGCGATCGGGGCCCACGGCAGAACCCTCCGGTGCCAGGGGCTGGCACCGGAGGGTTTTCCGCCTGCGGGATCGATCGGCGGCGCGCCGCGTCCGCGGCCGTGCCCTAGGCGATCATCCCTCCCGCTCCGGGTTCGTCCGCGGTGCGGCCGCGCTCCGCGTTCCCGTCGCCGCGCGCGGCGCGCCGGCGCGGGCGCGCCGGAGGACGGCGAGGAGCTCCTCGCGGCTGAAGGGCTTGGGGAGGAAGGGGAGCGCGGGGTCGCGGACGCCCTCGCGCGCCAGGACCTCGGCGGGGTGGGCGGACATGAAGACGATGCGCTGGTCGGGCCAGCGCTGCCGGATGACGCGGACGAGGTCCGTCCCCGAGCGCGCCGGCATCACCACGTCCACGAGCACCACGTCCACCCGGCCGGGCGCGAGCTCGAGCACCTCGAGCGCCTCGCTCGCGCCCGCCGCCTCGAAGACCCGGTAGCCCGCCTCCGAGAGCAGGCGGGCGGTCATTCGGCGCACGGCGCGCACGTCGTCCACCACGAGCACGGTGCGGCTGCCGGGAAAGTCGGGACCAGGAGACACTTGGGCTACCCATACGTCTGCACCGGCCAGGCGCGCGCGCCGCGGGCGGAGCGCGTCGGGTCGGTCGCTACGGAGGGGAATCGCGGGGCGGGAGGGACACGAGGGCCCGCGCGAGACCATCGGACGCCGCAACCTATCACGCTTCCCCCCGCGACGCCACCCGCGATGCTGCGGCGCCGCCGCGGGTGGCGCCGCCGCGGGTGGCGCCGCCGCGGGCCTCAGCTCAGCTCGATGCGCACCTGCAGCGGCGCGCCGCTGATGCCGAGCAGGTTGCAGAGGGTGCGGTCCTGGTGACGGCGGAACTGGAGCGCGACGCGGCTGCCGCCGACCTGCAGGTCGGCCACGGTGAGCTCGCAGAGGAAGTCGGGGAGCACGGGGTTGCGCACGTGGAGCACGCGCGCGGGCGCCTCGGGGAAGAGGCCGAGCATCGCCTGGAGCATCATGAACATCGCACCCGAGGCCCAGGCCTGGGGCGAGCAGCTCACCGGGTAGGCCACGGGGCGCGTCGCGTAGCCGCGCGGGATGCCGCAGAAGAGCTCGGGGAGCCGCTGCGCCTCGTCGCGCGCCGCGGCCTCGTGCAGGCCGCGCACCACCGGGTGCGCCCGCTCGGCGAAGCCGTTGTGCGCGAGCCCCAGCACGATGATCGCGTTGTCGTGCGGCCAGACCGAGCCGTCGTGGTAGCTCATCGGGTTGTAGGCCGGGTGGCGCGCGCTGAGCGTGCGGATGCCCCAGCCCGAGAACATGTCGGGCCCGAGGAGCTGGTCGGTCATGCGCGCGGCCTGCGCGGGGGTGGGCACCCGGCTCCAGAGCAGGTGGCCCGCGTTGCTGGTCACGGTGGGCAGCGGCCGCTTCGCGCCGTCGAGCGCGAGGGCGAAGGTGCCGAGATCGTCGAGCCAGAAGTGTCGCTCGATGCGCGCGCGCAGTCGGGCCGCCTCCGCGCGCAGCCGCTCGGCCTCGGCCGGCAGGCCGAAGACGCGGCAGAGCTCGCTCATGCGCACCTTGGCGTCGTAGACGTAGCCCTGCACCTCGACGAGCGCGATGGGCGGCTCGGGGAGCGTGCCGTCGGGCCAGGGGACGCCGTCGCCCGAGTCCTTCCAGCCCTGGTTGACGAGCCCCTTGGCGCTCGTGCGCGCGTACTCGACGAAGCCGTCGCCGTCCATGTCGCCGAAGCGGTCGCACCACTCGAGGGCGCGCTGCGCGTTGGGCAGGAGGGCGCGCACCAGCGCGTCGTCGCCGGTCCAGCGCCAGGTCTCGTGCAGCAGGATGCAGAAGAGCGGGGTGGCGTCGATGGTGCCGTAGTAGGGCACGTGCGGGATCTCGCCGCTCCGGGCCATCTCGCCGCGGCGCAGCTCGTGGAGGATCTTGCCCGGCTGCTCCTCGGTGTACGGGTCTTCCTTCGTCCCCTGCCGGCGGGCGAGGTAGCGCAGCGTGTCCACCGCGATCCGCGGCGCGAGCGGCAGCGTCTGGAGGCTGGTGAGGATCGAGTCGCGGCCGAAGATGGTCGAGTACCACGGGATCCCGGCCGAAACGACGCGCTCGCCGTCCACCTCGACGTAGAGGGCGCGCAGGTCGTCCACGGCGCGCGCGAGCACGGCGTCGAAATCCTCGACGTCGCTGTGCCAGCGGGTGCACCCGCTGCGCCAGCCGGCGTAGGCGCGCTCCATCGCGTCGCGCCGCTGCTCGAAGGCGTCGCCGACGACGACCGACGGGGCGTCGAGCGTGGCGCCCGGGACGACGACGGGGCGCGGCTCCTCCTCGGTGTGCACCTCCCACTCGACGACGAAGCGGCCGCAGGAGGGCGCGAGCGGGAAGCGCCAGCGCGCGCCCTCGGGCCCGAGCTCGTGGGGTGGCTCGCGGAAGCGCACCACGCTCCGCAGCAGCGCGCCGTCGCGCCCGCGGTAGCCGAAGACCAGCCGGTCGCGCTCGGCCACGGGGGCGTAGAACTCGCCCCGCGCCTCGCGCTTCCAGCCGCGCACCTCGAAGATGTCGGCGAAATCGGCGCCGAGGTCGAGCGCGACCCGGTAGTCGAGCCCGGTGCGCAGGTAGTTGGTGAGGGTCAGCCGCTCGATGAAGCGGTCGCAGAGGAGCTGCTGGCGCCGCACGTGGATGGCGTTCTTCGGGTCCCACGGGTCGCCGCCGAAGGGGATGTCCTTCACGGCGAGGTCGATCTCGCCCGCGAAGGTGCGCGGCACCTGGCCCGAGAGGAGCGCGGGCGGGCCGCCCTCGACGTGCAGCGCGTAGCGGCTCAGGATGCGCGTGTCGTCCTGGAAGAGGCCCAGCGAGCAGGCGCCCGGCGGATCGACGTCGCCGTGTGCCGTGGTGACCAGGAAGAGGCGGGCGTGCTTGAGGACGAGCGCGTGCTCGACCGCCTTCTCGTGCGTGCAGGCGATGGTGGGATAGCCGACCGCCGCCTCCATGCTCACGGGCTCGAGCGGCAGGGCGGGCGGCGGCGCCGCGGGGCGGCCGGTGCGGGTGGCCATCAGACGACCCGCATGACGGCGCGTCCCGCGCCGCGCCGCCCGTGACGGTGCGGGTGCGGGCTGTGCTCGGCGAGCACGCGCTGGTAGAGGCGCTCGTGGTCGCTCACCATGCGCGCGCTGGCGAAGCGCTCGACGGCGCGGCGCCGGCAGCGGCCCCGGTCGAAGCCCTCGAGCGCGCCGCCGGGCCGCACGATGGCCGTCATCTCCTCGATCGTGTTCACGAGGAAGCCGGTGACGCCCTCCTCGACGAGCTCGGGCGCGCTGCCCATGCGGAAGGCGACCACGGGGCAGCCCGAGAGCATCGCCTCGATGAGGATGAGCCCGAACGGCTCGTGCCAGCGCAGCGGGGCGAGCAGCGCGCGCGCGCCGCGCAGCAGCGGGCGCTTCACCTCGGGCCCGATGACGCCGAGGTAGCGCACGTGGGGCTGGAGGAGCCGGTGCTCGAGCTCGCGGGTGGCGAAGTCGCGATCGGGCGGGTGCACGCCGCCGGCGACGCGGAGCTCGAGCCCCGCGCGCGCGGCGACGTCGATCGCCAGATCGGGCCCCTTCTCCGGCGCGAGGCGGCTCACGAAGGCGAGATAGGGCTCGGCCCGCGGCGCCCAGTCGTAGCGCGAGGGATCGAGCCCGTGGTGGATCACCGTGGCGCGCGGCAGCGGGATCTCGCGCCGGCCCTGATCGGCCGAGATCGCGACGTAGTTCGCGTGCGGGTGGTTGCGATAGAGCGCGCTGAAGCGCTCGTCGCGGGCGTGGTGGATCGTGTAGACGAGAGGCAGCTCGGGCGCGAGGCGGACCAGCCCGAGCGCGACGGCCGAGTGGGCGTGGACCAGGTCCACGTCGGCCGCGCGCGCCTCGGCGAGCGCCCAGGAGACGTGGTCGATGTCGGCGAGCTCGTCGGGCGGCCACTGCGCCCGCTCGAAGAGCCACCGGAGCTCGCCGCGGGTACGCGAGTCGCCGGTGGCGAAGAGGATCACCTCGTGCCCCCGCGCGGCGAGCCCCTCGGCGAGCTCGTGGACGATCAGCTCGGTCCCGCCGTAGTCGCGCGGAGGCACGGCGACGAACGGGGTGGAAATCATGGCGATGCGCACAACACCTGCCTGCTGTTGCCTCTCTGACAGATAGCCGCGCCGCCGGGCGATCGCAACCGGTGGACCGCCCGGGGGCGCGCGCCGCGCGCTAGCGCAGGCGCTCCTCGCGCCGCGACTCGGCGTCGTCGCGCGGGCGGTCGCGGTCGTCGCGGTGGCGGGTGCGCATCTCGCTCTGGACGTCGCGGACGCCGAAGACCGATTCGGCGACGTCCACGGCGAGACGCTTCGCCGTGCGGTCGTCCACCGTGCCGCGCAGTGTGACGACGCCGTCGTGGACCTCGACCTCGACGTCGCTCGCGTCGATCGCCGGATGCTGCGTGAGCGCCTCGTTGACGTCCTCGGCGATCCGGTCGTCGGGGCGGCGATAGCCCTTCGGGCCGCGGCCGTAGTGCGGGCCCTGCGCCGTGCGGGCGAAGGAGTAGTCGCGGCCGGGCATCGCGCCGCGGGTGTCGAGGTGGTCGGGGTTCATCCGGGTCGAGAGCGGCGCGCCGCCGCCGCCGCCGCCCCAGCCCACCCGGCCCCAGGTCTCGCCCGGGGGCGTGGGGTGCGATTCGGCGTAGCGGTAGTTCTCCCGGTCGTAGACCATCGGGGGGGCGTAGCCCGGTCGGTACGCCCGGTCGACCTCGCCGCCGTAGCCGCCGGGCTCGCTGTAGCCGTAGGGGCGGGTGCCGAAGCCGCCGTAGCGGCCGCCCGGGCGGCCGACGTCCTCGTAGCCGCCGAGGAGCTGGCCGCCGTACATGAAGAGCTCGGAGCGGCCCGAGTCGTAGTAGCCCTGGGCGCCGCGCTCGCCCTGGCCCCAGGCGGCCGGGGTCCGGATCTCGGCGTCGCGGGGGATGCGGTCGGGGCCGAGCGAAGCGGGGTAGACCCCGCTGCCGCCGACGTAGTCGCGCCGGCCGGCGCCGCCGCCGGGCCGGCCGATGTCGCGCTGCTCGCGGGCGTGGGGGGTGAGGGGGGAGAAGTGCGGCGCCTCGCGCCGCTGGTAGTCGGCACACATCGTCCTGCCTCCTGCGTCGAGCGGTTTCGTGGCCTTCGAGGCCACATTCGCAACGTAGCATGGTCGCGGGAGGATGCTATCTTGCGCGGCCATGCCTCCTCGCCCCCTCGCCCTCGTCACCGGCGCCTCGGCCGGCATCGGCCGGGAGTTCTGTGCGCAGCTCGCCGGGCGCGGCTTCGATCTCGTGCTCGTCGCGCGCGACGCCGCGCGGCTCGGAGCGCTCGCCGGCGAGCTGCGGGCGCGCTTCGGCGTCGTGGCGGAGCCGCTCGCCGCGGACCTCGCGGCGGACGCGGACGTGGACCGCGTCGTCGCGCGCATCGCGGCGGCGCCGCGGCTCGCCCTGCTCGTCAACAACGCGGGCTTCGGCACCGGCGGCGCGCTCGCCACGGCCGACGCGGAGGGGCAGGCGCGCATGGTGCGCGTGCACGTGCTCGCCGCGATGCGGCTGGCGCAGGTGGCGGTGCGCGGGATGGCCGCGCACGGCGGTGGCGCGATCGTCAACGTGGCGTCGGTGGCGGGCTTTCTGCGCTCGGTGGGCAACGTCAACTACTGCGCGACGAAGGCATACCTCATCGCCTTCAGCGAGTCGCTCGCGGCCGAGGTGGAGCCGGCGGGGGTGCGGGTGCAGGCGCTCTGCCCGGGGTTCACCCACTCGGAGTTCCACCAGCGCATGGGCGCCGACAAGGGCGAGATCCCGGCGTGGATGTGGATGGACGCGCCGCGGGTGGTGCGCGAGTCGCTCGCGGCGGTGCTCGACCGGGCGGGACCGGTGGTCGTGATCCCGGGGAAGCGCTACCGGGTGATCGTGGGGCTGCTGCGCGTGCTGCCCGGCGGCCTGCTGCGGCGGCTCCTGCGCCGCGGCTACCGCCACCTCCAGCGCCGCTGAGTCCCGCGCCGCGCTTGCCGCATCGCTCTTGCCGCGTCGCCGGGGCCGCCCTAAGGTACGATCGAGGGCAGGTAGACGATTTCAGGGAGGAACGATGCGCGAGACGAGGGGCGGCGCGGCACGACGCACGGCATGGCTGGCGGGGCTCCTGGCGGCGGCCACGCTCCTGGGCTGCCCGCAGACCAGTCGCGACCGGCAGAACGCCACCCAGACCGGCGGCACCAACACGCCGCTCGAGGGCCGGGTCGCACAGGACAGCGCCATCCCCGCGCCGCACGGCGCGCCGGTGAACGACAGCGCCGACACCCTGCGCGGCCCCGCGGCGAAGCAGCCGGGCGGCGCCGCCGGCACCCGCGCGCCGCAGGACACGACGCGGCGCTGACGCGGGCGCCGCCGAGCCGGCGCCCGCTCAGTACTGTTCGACGAGCACCTTGGCGAGGCGCTCCAGCGCCCGCTGGGCGAGGGGGCGCCGCCGCCAGGCGTCGAGGTGGATCTCCCGCGAGCGCGCGAGGTCGGTCTCGTAGCCCGCCTCGATCGCGCGCGCGAAGCGCTCGTCGCTCACCGCCAGCACGTTCTCCTCGTTCCACTTGATCGAGCGCTTGTCGAGGTTGCTCGAGCCCACCACCGACCAGCAGCCGTCGACCACCACGGTCTTGGCGTGCAGCATCGCCGGCTGGTACTCGAAGATCCGCACCCCCGCCTCCAGGAGCTCCTCGTAGTAGGTGTGCCCCGCGAGCTGCACCGGCACCGCGTCGGTGTGGTTGCCGGGGACGAGCACGCGCACGTCCACGCCCGCCCGGGCCCGCGCCGTCACCGCGGCGCGCAGCTTCTTGTCGGGGATGAAGTACGAGTTGCAGATCCACAGCCGCCGCTGCGCGGCGGCGAAGCTCAGGTAGAAGAGGAGCCGGATCGGCTGCGCCGAGTCGGCGGGCGAGCTCACGAGGGCGATGCCGCAGGGGACGCTGCCGTCGCCGGCGGCGGCCGCGTCCCGCTGGGTCCAGGTGCGACCCTCGGTACCGTGCACCGTCGGGTAGTACCGGTCGCCCGCGATGATCTCGCCGGTCTCGTAGACCCAGTTCTCCGAGAACGCCGCCTGCACGCCGGCCACGAAGGCGCCGGTGACGCGGGTCATGCTGTCACGCCACTCGTGGGCGTTGCGCACGTCGCCCTTCCACTTGCGGCTCACCGCCGCGCCGCCGGTGAAGGCGACGCGGCCGTCGACGACGATCGCGCGCCGGTGGTCGCGCTTGTAGATGCGGGCGAGGTTGCGGAGGCCGAAATCGCGGAAGCGGCGGACCTGCACCCCCGCCTCCTCGAGCTCGCGCCGGTGGCGGCGGCGCAGCGCCAGCGAGCCGAAGGCGTCGACGAGCAGCCGCACCTCGACGCCCTCGCGGGCCTTCGCCTTGAAGACGTCCATGAACTGCCGGCCGATCTCGTCGGGCTCGAAGATGTAGACCTGGAAGTGGATGCTCTCGCGCGCCGCGCGCATCGCCTCGAGCATGGCGGGGTAGAACTGGTCGCCGTTCTGCAGCAGCGTGAGCGAGCCGCCGCGCAGCACGGGGATGTTGAAGAAGCTGCTCATCGCGTGCAGGAAGGCGTCCGAGCCCGGCGGGTCGCGGAAGAGCGGGCGGAACTGCGGCAGTGGCCACTCGGGGAGGAAGAGCGCGGCCCAGACCGACACGATCGCGACGACGCCCACCGACCAGAGCAGCCACGACCACCACGGCATCGAGTACCCGAAGACGGCTTGGAAGAGGTCGCGCATCGGCGGCTCCGGTGGGCGGCGGGAGGATCAGGAATCAGGGCTGCGGCCCCGGCTGCAGCCCCGGCTGCAGCCCCGGCTGCAGCTCGAGCGACATGAGCAGCGGGTGGTGGTCCGAGCCGAACACCGTGCGGCCGCGGTCGCCCGGGTGCTCGTCGAGGCGGTGCACCTCGGCGCGCGCGAGCCGGGGCGCGGTCTCGCTGCCCCTGCCATCCGCCTCGCGCACGAGGAGGTAGTCGAGCGTGAGCCGCGGGAGCGCGTGGAAGGTGTGGCTCCAGAGCGGCACGCGCGGCGGGTGCCCCATCCCGAAGTCCGCCGCCTCGAGCAGCCGCCAGGCGGGCTCGCGGCGGCCGCGGCCGAGGTTGAGGTCGGCGCCGAGGACCTGCGGACTCGTCCGCCCGGCGTCGAGGTGCCCGAGCAGGCGCGCGAGCTGCCGAGCCCGGCCCGCGCCGCCGAGCCAGCGGTGGCCCGGCGGGCCGCGGGGGTCGAGGTGCGCGCTCGCGAGCTGGAGCGCGCCGGCGCCGTCCGGCAGCGCGACGGTGGTGACGACGGCCACGCGCCGCTGCAGGAGCGGGGGCAGCTCGAGCGCCGTCGCCGCAGTGATCGGCAGGGTCGAGAGCACCGCGTTGCCGCGATCGCTCCGGTGGCGGCCGTTCCGCATCGACGGCGCGTAGCGGAGATTCATGTCCAGCGCCTCGGCCGCGAGCACCACGTCCTCGCCGCCCAGGAAGTCGCGGCCGAGCCCGGCACCGACGGCGCGCGCGGCCCCGGGCGCGGGCGTCGCGGGCACCGTGTCGTCGGCGCGGTAGGCCTCCTGCGCGAGCACCACGAGCGGCGCGCCGGCCGGCGCGCCCAGGGCGGCGAAGTCGCCGGCGCGCACGCGGCGCACGAGGTCGGCGAGGCGACCCCGGCCGATCCACACGTTCCAGCTCAGCACGACGAGCGGGAGCGCGGCCGTCCCGCCGCCCGCCGATCCGGCCGCCGGATCGGCGGGCGCGAGGTCCCGGGCCACGGGGGCGCCGACGTTCGCGCGCCAGGGGGCGAGGCGGGGGTCGTCGCCCGGCTCGAGGGCGAAGGCGCAGGGGCTCACCCTCCCAAGCTACGCTGTCCCGGCCAGGGGCAGCGTGGCCCGCGCCACACCGGCCGGAAATCGCCGGCGTATACTGGGGAGCCATCACGGGAGCGCCATCACGGGAGCGCCATCACGACGGGGGACGGCATGCGAGCGAACGCGAGAGGGACGGTGGGGCGGGTGGTCGTGGCGGGGGCGGCGCTGGCGCTGCTGGCCGCCACGGCCTGCGGCAAGCGGTACGACGGCGAGAACGGCACCGCCGGCGACGACGCCACCCAGGCGGGGATCCGGGTGAGCGGCCAGCACCCGACCGGCAGCATCGGCGCGATGCGCGCCGCGGGGGAATCCACCGGGCAGGTGCCGGCCAACGCCCTGGGCGTCAACGTCACCCAGGGCCCGCCGCCCAGCGACACCACCGGCGGCCGGATCCCCAACCTCACGAACACCGGCGAGGCGAACCGCGCCGCCGGCGCGGCGCCCGCTGCGGCGCCCGCCGCGCCGCCCGCCGCCCCGCCGGCCGCGCCGAAGCGCTGAGGCCCCGAAACGCCAGCGGGCCACCCCGCGATCCTGCTGCGGGGTGGCCCGTCGCGTCCCCTGGCTGGTCGGGGTCGCGAAGCCGGGGCGGGAACGGCGGGCGGCCTACTCCGTCAGCACGCCCTGGAAGCGCTCGAGGTCGTCGAGGATGCGGCCGGTGCCGCGCACGACGCTCGTGAGCGGGTGCTCGGCGACGCGCACGGGCAGGCCGGTCTCGAGCGTGAGCAGCGCGTCGAGCCCGCGGATCATCGCGCCGCCGCCCGTCAGCGTGATGCCGTAGTCGAGGATGTCGCTCGCCAGCTCGGGCGGCGTGACCTCGAGCGCCTGGCGCACGGCGTTGACGATGCGCTGGATCCCCTCGGCCATCGCATCGCGGACCCCCGAGCTGTCCACCGTGACGGTGCGCGGGAGGCCCGAGACGAGGTCGCGGCCCTTCACCGGCAGCGTCAGCTCCTCCTCGAGCGGCAGGGCCGAGCCGATGCGCATCTTGAGCTGCTCGGCCGTGGGCTCGCCGATCAGCACGTTGTAGGTCTTGCGCATGTAGTGCACGATCGCCTGGTCGAGCTCGTCGCCGGCGGTGCGGATCGAGGCGTCGCAGACGGTGCCCGAGAGGGCGATGACGGCGATGTCGGTGGTGCCGCCGCCGACGTCCACGATCATCGAGCCGGTGGGGCTGTCCACCGGCAGCCCGGCGCCGATCGCGGCCGCCATCGGCTCGCTCACCATGAGGAGCTTCTTCGCGCCCGCGCTCTTGGCGCTGTCGCGCACGGCGCGGCGCTCGACCTCGGTGATGCTCGACGGGACGCAGACGATCACCGTCGGCTTCACCCGCACGAGATGCCGGTCGAGGACGATCCGCAGGAACTTCCGCAGCATCTGCTCGGCCACGCTGAAGTCGGCGATGACGCCGTCCTTCATCGGCCGCACCGCCCGGATCCCCTCGGGCGTGCGCCCCAGCATGCGCTTGGCCTCGAGGCCGACGCCCTTGATCTGGCCGTTCGAGTCGACCGCCGCCACGCTCGGCTCGTCGAGCACGACGCCCTGGCCCTTGACGAGCACGAGCGTGTTGGCCGTGCCGAGATCGACGGCGATGTGCGTGGCCGGCTTCCACCAGCGCTGCCGCACCGTGGGCGACTGGGGCACGTAGGCGGGCGCCGGCGTGGGACCGGGGTTGGGGGTGGACGACGTCGGGGTGGTCTCGGCCGCGGGGGACTGGAGATCGAGGGTAACGGTCACGAGTGGGTCCTTCTCGGGCTGCGGAACGGGCGTGGGCGGGGCGACTGCGATTTGCCGCCTCTCGATGCGGTTCGCCGCGCGGATGAGCCGCAAAACCGGCGAAACGTGCTTCCTGGCGTCCGCAGTCCAAATTCCATGCCGCCGGCTGACGGGAGCGTGAGGGTGGCCGGTAGTGAGATGGATCACCGCGTCGGTCCGGAGTTTCCCGGAACGTTGGCGGGTTCGCTCGCGGGGGGAGCGGCCCCGGAGCGGGCCGCGACACCACCTGCGGGGTCTGGACGTGGGTTGGGACGTGATGCCGGATGGCAGGACGTTTGGACGGGCGACGGACAGGCCGACAGGGGCCACATCGGGAGGAGACACGGTATGCGCAAGATTCTGGCGGCATTGACGCTCGCGGCGGTCCTCGGCGCGTGCGAGAAGAAGGGCGGGGACATGAACGCCGACAACACCATGGGCGGCGGCGACACCACCCACTCGGCGATGGACACCACCACCTCGTCCACGATGGTGCGCGATACGACCGTGGTGCGGACCGACACCAACGTCAACCGGGACACGGTCAAGAAGACCGAGCACGCGCCGGACAGCACCAAGAAGTAGTCCGGGCGGGTCGCCGGACACACGAAGCGGGCGCCTCGTCGGCGCCCGCTTTGCGTTGGCTCCCCGCGTCCGCCGAGCGTCCGCTCAGCGCCCGCCGGCGCTGGGCCCGCCCAGCTGCTGGGGCCCGCCGAGCTGGGTCTCGAGGATCGCCGGGATGCTCACCCCGTCGGCGCCGAGGAGACGGAAGAGGTCCCACTGCGCGGCGCGGGCCGCGCCGGTGCGGCGGCCGTTGTACATCAGCGAGACCACGAGCACGCCGTCGGCGCGGCCGAGGTAGCCGGTGAGCGTGGCGGCGTCGTCGAGGGTGCCGGTCTTGGCGTGCACGACGCCGCTGCCCATGCCGTAGCGCAGGTGACGCAGCGTGCCGGTGCCGTTGGCGGGCAGGAGGAGCGGGAAGTTCTGCTGGCCCGGCCGCTGCGGCATCTTCGCGAGATAGAGCATCTGCGTGAGCGGCGTGACGCGGTTCAGCTCGCTGAGCCCGCTGCCGTCCACCAGGTGGATCTTCGCGAGCGGCCCCACCACCTCGCGCACGTGCCGGGCGACGAGCTCGGCCGGATGCGTGTGCCGGCCCGCGCCCCAGAGCAGCAGCATCTCGGCGCCGACGTTGAGGCTGCGGCGGTTGACCTCGCTCGCCACCGAGTCGAAGGGCGCGGAGTAGACGGCCGCGAGCAGCGTACGCGGCGCGCCCGGCGCGGGGAGCGCCATCGGCAGCCGCCGCTCCCAGGTGATCCCGGCGCGCTCGAGCGCCGCGGCCCAGGCGGCGTCGAGCACGATGTTCGGATCGTGCATCACGTCGGAGAAGCCCACCGTGCCCGCGCCGATGCCCACCGAGCCCAGCAGCTGCCAGCCGCCGTCGGCGCGGCGGGCGAGGACGAGCCGGCTCCCGCGCCCCGGCACGGTGCGGGCACGGACCTGGACCAGGCGCTCGGCGCCCGCGGGGATCGTGCTCACGAAGACGGGCGGGGCGCCGAGGTGCGCGCCCGGGCGCACGGTGAAGCTGACGGTGTTCTCGTGCAGGGTGACGGGGCCGATCGGCGGCGCGTAGAGCTTGCCGGCGTAGCGCTCCTCCCAGACCGCGGGATAGCGCGCCTCGGCCGGGCCGAGGGCGCTCGTGATGGTGAGCGGGCCCTCGAGGCGGCGCACGCCGTGCGCGGCGAGGTCGGCCGCGAGCTCGCGCAGCGTGGGGCCCGAGCGGTCGGGCCGCTCGAAGGTGGGGTCGCCGGTGACCTCGATCGACCAGGCGCCCTGCCAGACGCCCGAGGCGCTGTCGAGCCGGCCGACGCCGACGACGCGCGTCGTCTTCCGCGCCTCGGGGCCGACGCGCGTGCGCGCGAAGCCGGTGGTGAAGACCTTCGCCGTCGAGGCCGGCACCAGCGGGAGCTCGGGCTGCGCGCTCCAGAGCACCTTGCCGTCCATCGTGCCGATCGCGATGCCCCAGTCGCCGCTCGCGTGCCGGGTCGTCTTGTGGTACCACTCCTCGAGCTGCTGCCGGAGGGCGGGCGACAGCGTTTGCGCCCGCAGCGGAGTGGCCGCCACGAAGGCGAGGCTGCCGCAGAGGCACGCCAGGGACGCGAGTGGACGAACTCGGGAGCGCAGGGGCATGCGGGCGATGTCTGGGGATGAGGCCGGGGTGGTCGCGACGGCGGACGCGAAAGTCGGTCGCAACAGCTGGGCCACGTAAGAACGTTCGAAGATACAACGGCTTGCAAGTCGCTGTCCGAAAATCAGGCAAGCGCTTCGCGATGGACGCCCGAATCGTGCAAGGGCGTGCCGTGGTCGGCCGCTCACGCTGCAAGCGTTGGCGCGCCGGAATGCGAACCGGCCCGGACGAGTCGTCCGGGCCGGTCTGCAATCGGTGGCGGGCCGTGCTGGTGCTTGCAGCGCGGAGTGGCGGCGCTCAGGGCTGCGCGTCGGCCAGCCGCGCGTCGCCCGCTCGCCCGTCGGGGAGCCGCACCCCGCCCGCTGCGCGGACGAGCTGCTGCACCGTGGGCGACGCGCTCGCCCCCTGCTGCTGGAGCGACGCCTGCAGCTCGCCGTAGCGCGCCGCGGCCGCGGAGTCGCCGAAGGTGAGACCGGCGGCCGAGAGCGCGTAGCGGCCGTCCTCGCCGACCAGGAGGCCGAGGACGCGGTCGAGCTGCGCGAGGAACTGGTCGGCCCGGCGCGCGTCGTCGGCCGACTCGCGCTCGCCGGTGCGCACGTCCCACGCCGGGAGGTCGGCGGCGGCGAGACCGAGCTGCCGGCCGACGAGGGTGAGCGTGTCGCCGTAGGCCTGTTCGATCGCCGCCTGACGCGTCCGGTAGCGCTTGAGCGCCCGGCCCGCCTCGGCCACGCTGCGGCGCGCGGCGAGGAGGCCGTCGAGCGACCCGAGCCGGCCGCGCTCGAAGAGCCGTGCGAAGCCCGCGGCGGCGAGCTGCGTCTGGAGGTCGGTGCGCGCCGCGGTGTAGGCGGCGGTGTAGTTGCGCGCGAGCACGGCGCGCGAGAGCGGAAGCGGGCTGCTCGTGCCCGCCGCCGCGGCCGGCGCGAGGGCGCCCAGGTCGAGACCTACCGCCGGCGCCTCCAGCGCGGGCGCCGCGACGGCGACGCTGTCCGCGGCGGCGGGCACGGGCTGCGCCACGGCGCGGTGCGGCCGGGTGTTCCGGTCGGCGCCGCCGAAGCCGGTCGGATCGGGCGTCGTCGCGCCGCTCACCGAGGTCACCTGGGCCGGCGCCGCGGCTGCGACGGCCGCGGTCGCGCCGGCCGGCTCGGCGGCCGCCGCCACTGCCGCGCCGCGCCACGGCCGCCACGCGGCGAGCATGACGCCGACGGCGACGAGCGTGACGACGCCGATCACGGTCGTGCGGCGCCGGGCGGCGCCGCCGTCGCCCAGGGGCGAGAGGTCGATGGCGGGCGCCGGGCGGGAGACCCGCAGCGTCGTCGGCGCGAGTCGCGTCGGCGGCTCATCGAGGAGATCGAACTCCGCCGCCGCCGGCGGCGCCGGCGGCGCCGGGGCGACGGCCCGCGGCAGCGCCGGTGCGGGCGGTGGCGGCGTGGGCTCCACGACCGGCGCCGGCGCCTCGTCGATCACCGGCGCGGCGGACGACTCCGGAACCGGCGTGGGTGCCACCTCGACGGCCGGCGGGGGCACCGCCTCGGTGATGGAAGCCGCGGCCGGCGCGGGTGCCGGAGCGGGTGCCGGCGCGGGTGCCGCTGCGGGTGTCGGCGTAGCTGCCGCGGCGCGGCGGGTGCGCGGCTCGGGGACGTAGACGAACTCGAGATCGCGCGAGCGGGGCCGCGGCCGCGGCGCCGCGAGCGGCTCTGGTGCCGCGGCCGGCTCGACCGGCTCAACCGGCTCGACCGGCTTGACCGGCTCGACCGATTGCACCGGTTCGGGCGCCTCGGGCAGCCGGGTGGGCACGGCCGGCTCGAGGCCGGCGGGGGCGGGCGCAGCGAGGTCCGCGGCGGCTCCGTCCAGCGCGTCGAGCGAGGGCTGCGCGTGGCCGCCCAGCTCGTGCGCTCCATCATTGATGAGCGGCAGGTCCCCGGGATCGAACGGCAGCGACGGCGCGGGCGCGGTGCGACCGGTGGTCGCGGGCGTCGGTACGGGCGCGCCGTCGAAGTCGCCGGCCGAGAAGGGCGAGGAGGTGTCGATGAACTCGAGGCCCTCGGGCGCGGGGCGCACGGCAGGCGCCTCCGGCGCCTCGTCGGCGGGGAGACGATCGAGCAGCTCGAGCGTCTGGTCGAGTCCCGCCAGCGGCTGGGCGAGCCTCGGCCCGCTCGGCCGCGCCGTGGAGCGCAGGGCGCGCTGGAAGTGCGGGTGCGAGGCGATCGGCAGCCACTTGTCGGCGCGCTGGTGATGGATGTGGCAGTCGGCCGTCACCGTGCCGTCGCGCACGGCGGCGGTGAGGGCCTCGCTGGTCGGCAGCGTGCGCTCGTCGCCGGTCGGGAGTCTGATGCGGTACATGAGCTGCCTCGGGTCGCCGGGTGTATCGATCCTGCCGTCGAGCTCGGTGGTGCCGCGATGATGCCGGAGGACTGCGGTGCGGCGCTCCGAAGCAACCGGCGAGCCACGCGCGATGTCGTGCTGCCGCAAGCAGTTGAGGTCGGCGGTGTCGGGAGGATCGCGCCAAAGGTTGCAGCGCGGCAGGCAAGAGTTCGCACGATCGTGCCCGCACCGCGACGCGCGCGTTGCGCGCAGCGGGGCGCGCGATGTCGTGGGGTGCGCGCACCAGTGCTAGCTTCCGCGACAGTCACGAAACTGGTCAACGCCGGTCACCGGGAGATCGCCATGACGCTCCGCGCTCCGCGCACCCTCGCCGCACCGCTCGTCCTGACGCTCGTCGCGACCACGCCGGCGCGCGCCCAGCGCGCGGACCCGTCGCACGCCGATACGCTGCCGCCGACGGGCGTGGCCGAGTCGGCGTACGCGATCACGAGCGGCACGCTCACGCTGCCGGGCACGCTCACGCTGCCGGCGCCGGGCGCGGTGCGGCGCGGCGCGCGGCCGCCGGTGGTGCTCATCGTCGCGGGCTCGGGGCCGACCGATCGCGACGGCAACACCGTCGGCCCCGTGGGCGGCGTGCGCGCCAACACCTACGCGCTCCTCGCCTGGGGGCTCGCCGAGCGCGGCATCGCGAGCGTGCGCTACGACAAGCGCGGCCTCGGCGCCTCGCTGCAGGGACTCGATCTCTCGAAGGTGACGGTGGCGGACTACTACGGCGACGTGCTCGCCGCGGCGCGCCGGCTCGCGGCGGATCCGCGCTTCGGCGGGGTGATCCTGCTGGGGCACAGCGAGGGCGCCGAGCTCGCGCTGCAGGCCGCGACGCGCGGCGCGCCCGCGCGCGGCGTGATCATGGTGAGCGGGATCGGCCGCCCGCTCGCCCAGGTGCTGCACGAGCAGCTCGCCGGCGCGCTCGACAGCGCCGGTCTCGCGCGCTTCGATGCGGCGTTCGCGCGCTACCTGCGCGGCGAGGATCCGGGCGACGTCCCGCCCCCGGCGCGCCCGCTGCTGCTGCCGGTCTACCGCGCCTTCCTGCAGAGCATGGCCGCGTACGACCCCGCGGCCGAGCTCGCGCGGCTCGCCGAGCTCGGCATTCCCCTCCTCATCGTGCAGGGCGAGCAGGACGTGCAGGTCTCGGTGGACGACGCGCGCCGGCTCGCCGCCGCCGCGCCGCACGCCACGCTCGCGCTGCTGCCCACCGCGAACCACGTCCTCAAGCGGGCCGCGTCGCGCGACCGCACCGCGCAGCTCGCGCTCTACACCGATCCCACCGTGCCGCTCGCGCCGGAGGTGGTGCCGGTGATCGCCGACTGGATCGCCGGGCGCTCGGGCGGGCACGGGCGGGCGAAGGCGGGCACGGGCCTCCGGTGACGAGACCGGTGCCTGACCGCCCTCGATCGCCCCCGATCGCCCGCTACACTCCCACCCCCGCGCCCTCCTCCTCCACCCGGTTCCGCCCCCGCTGCTTCGCGCGGTAGCAGGCCGCGTCGGCGCGGGCGACGAGGGTGTCGGGCAGGGTCTGGCGGTCGAGGGTGCCGGCGGTGCCGAGACTCACGGTGATGGTGATGGGGTCGGCGACGTACTCCCTCAGCAGCGGCTCGGCGGCGACCGCTTCGCGCACGCGCTCGGCGAGGGCGGGGGCATCGGCGGGGTCGGTGTGCGGGAGCAGAATGACGAACTCCTCGCCGCCCCAGCGGAAGAGGAGATCGTGCTCGCGCACGACGCTCGCCACGCGGCGCACGAGCTGGCGCAGCACCTCGTCGCCGGTCTCGTGGCCCCAGGTGTCGTTGAGCGCCTTGAAGCGGTCCACGTCGAAGAAGACGAGCGAGAGCCCGCGGCCGACGCGGAAGCTGCGGTCCTGCTCCTTCTCGAAGAGGCGGTAGAAGGCGCGCCGGTTGAGCGCGCCGGTGAGCGCGTCGCGCTGGCTCACCGTGCGCTCGCGCTCGCCGCTGCGGGCGAGGACGCTGGCGAAGGCCGTGGTGGTCACGATGGCGACGAGCACCAGGAGCGCCATGAACCAGAGGATCTCGCGCAGGCGCGGCAGCAGCGGCTCGCCGCTCGGCGTGAGCGCCGTGGGCGGGATCTGCAGCGAGCGCGTGATCATGGCGACGCCCTGGAAGACGAGCACCATCATCAGGAAGACGAGCGCCACGACGAGGAGCACGCTGCGCGTGTAGCTGAACTGCCGGCGCGGCGGCGCGGCGAACTGCCGGTCCACCCAGCCGCGCACCGGCGGGCCCAGCCAGCGCAGGAAGGGCGGCAGCAGGATGCCGATCTGGAGGAAGTCGCCCACGACCCAGCCCTGCCAGATGCGCTCGCCGGCGAGGAGGTCGAGGCCCATCGTGTCGATCCAGATGAGGCCCGCGAGCGAGCTGGCGAGCGCCGCCACCGCGGCCACGGCGAGAAAGCGCCAGAGGTCCTGCCGCCGCTCGAGGTCGGGGTGGATGTCGAGGATGACCATCGAGCCCCAGACGATGACGAGCTCCACCGGGCTGGCGCAGGCGAAGAGCGCGGCGACGCGCCACGGCATCCCCGCGTGCAGCGCGCTCGCGAGGATGGCGAAGTAGGCCGGGACCGCGCCCCAGGTGGGGCCGAGCCAGAGGGTGAGGAGGAGGGTGACGAAGACCGGCGGATAGAAGGTGACGCTCACCGTCACCGGACCGAGCTGGAACGGGATGCCGCTCCAGTCGTACGTCGCCTCGAGCAGCGCGAGGCCGACGGCGACGAGGCTCAGGACGAGCCAGACCGCGACGACGCGCCGCATGCCCGCGCTGTGCCCCGCCTCGCGCGCGTGCGCGAGGGGCCACCACGACGGGCCCTGGGATTGGGCCACCGCTCCACTCACCGACCGCTCCGTTGACTCTGGGGTGCCGGGAATGTACCGGGAGGGCCGGGTCCGGGGGAGCCCTGGGGGGTGTCTCCGGATCCGTGCGGATCCGGCGGGCGCTCAGCGCGGGCGGGCCACGTCGATCCGGCCGAGGCGGCCGGTGCCGCTCAGGGCGAGCCAGAGACGGCCGCGCACACTGTCGGCGACCATGTGGCGGACCACCGCGCCGGGGGTGGGGATCGCGACCACCTCCATCCGCTCGGTGCGCGGGTCGAAGGCGACCATGCGGCCGGGCCCGCTCTCGCAGTACCACAGCCGACCGTCGGGGCCGAGGGCGATCCCGTAGGGGCCCGCGCCGCGCCCCCCGGGCGAGGCCCACTCGCGTACCGTGCCGCGCCGCGGGTCGAGGGTGCCGAGATAGCCGCGCGCGTAGTCGGTGTACCAGACGCGCCCGTCGCGGCCGAGGGCGAGCCGGCGCGGCCGCGCGGCCGGATCGGGCAGCGGCACCTCGGTCATCGCGCCGGTCGCCGGGTTCACGCGGCCCAGCGCGTTGGTGCCGAGGAGCGCGATCCAGATCGTGCCGTCGGGCGCGGCGACGATGCCGTAGGGCTGCGCGCGCGCCCCCGACGGCACGCGCCAGGTGCGCGCCGTGCCCGTGGCGGGATCGAGCGCACCGTAGGTGCCGTTGTTCGCGTCGGTGTACCAGATGCGCTCGCCGACCGCGATCGGCGTGTGCGGATTCGGGGTCGCCTCGGGGAGGACGAACTCGCGGATCGCGCCGGTGCGCGGATCGACGCGGCCCAGCCGGCCGGTGCGCTGCGCGGTGTACCAGACGGCGCCGTCGGGGGCGACGGTGATGCCGTGCGGCCCGCTCTGCGGCGTCGGCGTCGGGTAGTCGACGATGGCGCCCGTCGCGGGATCGAGCCGGCCGATGTAGCTGTTGCGCTGGTCGGTGTACCAGACGCGGCCGTCGGCGGCGACGGCCGGGTCGTGCGGGAAGTTGTCGGGGCGGGGGATCACGTACTCGACCACCGTGGGCGCCGGGCGCGCCGGCGCCGTGAGCACGAGGGCGGCGAGCGGGGCGACGAGGAGGCGGGGCGGGAGCATGGGACCTCCGGGCGGTCGGGCGGTCAGGGCGGGCGAAGGCGGTCAGGAAGCCTTACGGCGTGGGCGGGGCCCGGGTTGCGCGGCGCTCCGCCTCGAAGTCGTGCAGGTTGCCGTACGTTGACAAGGTAAGTACCTGGTCGGTACTTTGTCGGCGCTTCGTAACGCCCCGGTTCCGGCGGTGTTTCGGGCCACCAGCGCGACCGACCGGGGACCTGGGTGAATCCGGGTCCCCTTTTTGCAAGGAAGCGCGAGTGCTCACGCCCGCACGGGGGCATCGTCCCGTGCACCACCCGTCATCGGCAGCTACGGCACACCGGAACTCCGAAGACACAAGAGACACCAACAGGAGTACTGCATGCGCACCAAGGGCACGGTGAAGTGGTTCAACGACGCCAAGGGCTTCGGTTTCATCACCCCGGAGAACGGCTCGAAGGATTGCTTCGTCCACCACACCGCCATCAAGATGGACGGCTTCCGCAGCCTCGCCGAGGGCGAGCTGGTGGAGTTCGACATCGTGCAGGGCGCGAAGGGCCCGGCGGCCGAGAACGTCACGAAGGCCCAGTAAGCGGCCTTTCGACGGCGGTCGTTGCCGATGACAGAACGGGGCTCCCGCGAGGGAGCCCCGTTCGTTTTGCCGTCCCGCCGTCCCGCCCCGGCTCACTGATACTGGATGTAGACCGGCGCCGGCTCCATTTCGAGCACCTGCTCGGGGGTCATCATCGGCTTGTCGTTCTTCGGGTTGAGGAAGAGCTTCCAGCCGGTGTACTGCACCGGCTCGCGCTGGATGACGCGGCGCCAGGTGCCCTTCTTGAGCGCCGGCGAGCCGAAGCCGTCCATGTCGATGACGACCTGCACCCGCGGGTCGCGCGCGATCTGCGGCGCGTTGGTGAGCATCGCGTCGGTGAAGCGGTGCACCACGAGCACCTTGGGCGGCAGCTGCAGGGAGTCCACCAGGTGCGCGAGCACCCGCTGCGCCTCGTTGATGTCCGCCGCGTCCATGGTGCCGATGTACTTGCCCGGGATCCGCCGCCCCTCGGGCTTGCGGCTCATCGCGAACTCCGGGTCGAGCGCGAGGTGCACGTAGGGACGCGCGAGCCACGGCTTGATCCACGCGAGCTCGTCACGCACGGTGCTCTGCCCCGGCTGGAGATCCACGAACATCAGCCAGCCGTGCTCTTCCGCCCACTTCGCCACCTGCTCGATCGTCGCGTCGCTCATGCGCGTGCGGTACTTCCCGTCCTTGCCCGGGTGCCCCGCGGCGACGGCGGCGATCAGATGCAGCGCCGGGCGCACGGCGCGCGTCGTGTCGGCCCGCTGCCAGGCGCGGGCCGTCTTCGCCAGGCTGTCGAGCATCTGCGCCGGCGGAATCCGGCCCAGGATGCCGAGGCGGGTGGTGAGCGGGTTGCCGTAGAAGGCGACGATCCGCTCGGCCGGCAGGTGCGCGCCCGGCAGCGGGGTCGGCGGCGCCGGCCAGACGAGCGGCCGCTTGACGGCCGCGGGCTTCGCGCCGGCCGCGGGCGTCACGACGGCGGCGGAGTCGGGCGTCGCGGCGGGGTCCCCGGCTACGGGCGCCGGCGCCGCGCCGGGCGCGGCGCCGGGCACGGCCGGGGTCGCCGCGGCGGTGGTGGTGACCACCGTGGAGTCGGCCGCCGCCTCGGCGGCGGTGGAGTCGATCGCGACGCGGCGGATCGAGTCGTCGGTCGGCGTGCCGGCGGCGGCGTCGAGCGAACGGTCGCCGCCCGGGCGACACGCGACGGTCGTGGCGAGAAGCAGGAGCGCGGACAGCAGGGCGGTGCGACGCATGGACCTTACTTCAGAGGGAGAGCGCGAGGGATGGGCGGCCGGAGAGGTGCGGCCGACCCCCGGTGGTGCAAGGCCGGTGCCGCCGGCGATTCGGGCGGCGGCCCCGCTGGCGGCTCAGCGCGCCGCGGCGGCGACCTGGCGCTTGATGCGGCGGAGGATGGCGGTGAGGCCCTGGGTGCGCGTCATCCCGAGCGTCTCGGTGAGGCCGAGCCGGTCGAGGAGGTCGTCGGGCACGCGGGCGATCACCCCGGGGCTCGCGCCCTCGAGCGCGCGCTGCAGGAGCGAGACGAAGCCGCGCACCGTGGGCGACTCGCGCGGGACGTCGGCGAAGAGGTGCACCACGCCGTCCGTCACCTCGGTCCACAGGAAGACGGGCGTCTGGCACTCGTGCACCCGCGCGTGGCCCAGCGCCTTCTCGGCCTCGTACCGCTCGGGGAGCGGCGGGAGCTTCTTCGAGTACTCGAGGAGCGTCTCGAGCCGGGTGTTCCGGTCGGCGGCCTGGAAGCGGGGGATCAGCGTGTCGAGCGACGGCATGCGGGGAAGATAAGGGCGCGGCCCGGCCGCCGCTCAGATGCCGCAGACGTTCGCCGGCACGCCGCCGCCCGCGGTCTCCGCCCAGGGGCAGTAGAGGTCGGCGATCGCCGACCACGCGTCCTCGCGATTGGCGAAGATGACGATCCCGGCGCCGCGCTCGGGGATCGCCGCGAACCAGGTGGTGAAGCCCGGCGCCGCGCCGCCGTGCGCGATGTAGACCACGCCGTTGGTGAGCGTGTCGGTGCGGGTGCCGCCCAGGGTCCAGTAGCCGAGCGGACCGCGGGCGGCGGGCACCGGGGCGTGCAGGCGGAAGATGGTCGCGGTGGAGAGCAGGCCGCGCCGCGCCGCCTCGGCGCGGCGGCCCGGGAGGTCGGCGGCGAGCCAGTGGGCGAAGTCCTCCACCGTGGTGTAGAGCCCCGAGGCGCCGGGCGCGGGGTGCAGCAGCGGCGGCACCGCCCGCCCGTCGCGCGCGTAGCCCGTCGCGCGCCGGCCGCGGAAGTCGTCGCGCCAGGCGAAGCCGGTGGACTTGAGGCCCAGCGGCTGCAGCACCTCGGCCCGCATGTAGTCGGCGAACGGCTCGTGCGTGGTCTCCTCGACGACGAGCTGCAGGAGCGCGTAGCCGCCGCTCGAGTAGCGCCAGCCGGTGCCCGGCGCCTGCACGAGCCGGAGGCCCGCGGCGGCGTCGCCGAGCGCGTCGTTCTCGTCGGCGCTGTCGCCCCGCTCGATGCGCTCGGCGCGTTCGGCGCGCGCGGCGCGCTCGTCGTCGGCGAGCTGGGCCAGCGCCTGGGCGAGGGTGGGCAGCTCCTGTGGCCGCGCGGCGGTCGGTGCGATGGTGCGGAGCGAGAGGCCGGCGGTGTGCGTGAGGACGCGCCGCAGCGTCACGGCACTTTCGTCCCACGGACTCGGCGGCAGGTGCCAGTGCGTGAGATAGCGGTCCACCGGCGCGTCGAGGTCGAGGCGGCCCTGCTCGACGAGGCGCCACACGCCCCACGCCGTGAGCGGCTGGGCGAGGTCGCCGGCTTCGACCACCGTGTTGGGGCGCATCTTCTCGTAGCGGCCGACGTTCGCGCGGCCGAAGCCCTTCGTCCACGCGACGCGGCCGTCCTGCACCAGCGCCACCGCGAGCCCCGGCACGTGCCGCTCCTCGAGGATCTTCGGCGCGCGCCGCGACACCTCGGCGGCGAAGTCCACCTGCGAGGAGACCGGCTCGGGGAGCCGCGGCGTGCGGCCGCAGGCGGCGAGGAGCAGGGCGGCGAGCGCCGCCCCGCACCGACCGGTGGCACGGTGCATCACTCGGGCCCCTCCCCGCCTGCGGGCGGCACGAACCGGGCGCCGTGACGCAGCGGCGCGCCCCGAGCCCATGGCCGGTAGGTGTTGGCAAAGGTGATCCGCTCGCCCAGCGGCGGGTGCGAGTAGCGCAACAGGCGCACCAGCGGCGAGGGCCAGGGGTCCCCGAGGTTGTCCTGCTGCAGTACGACGAAGCTGCGCGCGAGGGCGCGGTTGTCGCGCGTGAGCTCGAGGGCGAAGCGGTCGGCCTCGTGCTCGAGGTGGCGCGAGACGGCGAGCCCGACGGGGCCGAGCACGGCGAGCGCGACGCCGCCCAGCGCGGCGAGGAGCGGGAGCGCGGCCGGATCGGCGAGCTCGTGCACCCCGGCGCGCGGCCCCCAGCGCGCGAGCGCGCGGCCGGCGGCGCGGTGCACCGCCCAGAGCGCGGCGAGGAGCAGCGTGCCGCCGGTGAGAATGCCGAGCCAGACGTGATGCAGCACGTAGTGGCCCAGCTCGTGGGCGGTGACGGCGAGGACCTCGCGCCGGTCGAGGCGGCGCAGCAGCGTGTCCCACAGCACCACCCGCCGGGTGCCGCCCAGACCCGCGACGTAGGCGTTGAGGGCGCGGGTGTCGGCGCTCTTGTCCACCTCGAAGACGGCCACGTGCGCGAGCCCCGCGCGGTGCGCGAGGGTGCGGACCTCCGTTTCGAGCGCGCGGTCGTGCATCGGACCGAAGCGATTGAAGAGCGGCGCGAGCCAGATCGGGGCGACGAGCTGGAGGAGCGCGAGGAGCGGAAACGCCGCGAGCCCGCTCCAGAGCCACCAGCGCCGCGGGCTGCGGCGCAGCAGCAGGACCGGCAGCCCCACGAGGGCCGCGCCCAGGGCGAGGGAGACGGCACTCCCGATCAGCAGGTCCCGCGCCCAGCGGCCGAGCGTCTGGGTCGAGAGGCCGAAGGCGTGCTCGCGCACGAAGCTCTCATAGAAGGTGAGCGGCAGCGTGACGAGCCCGAAGCAGACACCCAGGAGCAGAAAGTAGACGATGGTGGTGCCGAGCCAGCCACGCCCGACCCGGCGCGCGGCGGTGCGCAGTCGGGCCGAGAGCCCGCTCACGAACACCAGCGCGGGGACGGCGATACCGACGACGAGGTCCACGAGCCAAAGCAGGGTGTTGCCGCGCGCGTAGGCGACGGCGCGCGGGCTGGCCGGCGGGACCGGAACCGGGGCGCTGTCCGCCCCGGCCGGCGGCGGCACGGCCGGCGCGGGGCGTTGGGCGCGCACCGGGCCGGCCCGGAGCCAGGCCAGGGCGACGAGCGTGCAGCAGGCGAGGAGGACGAGGCGGGGCCGCATGATGGTTCCAATATCTCCCGATTCGGCCGATTCGGCGCGGCCGCCGGCTGCGGCCGGCTGCGGGTTGCAACCCCGGGACGGGTTTCCCCGTCCTACTCTCTACCTCCCGGCGCCGCCGGCCCGGGAGGCGCGGTGCTTGACGAAATTCTACAAGTGTAGTATTACATCTGTAGAGTCCGTCCGGGTTCACCGGTTCCCCTCACCTCGTTCGACGGCGGCGTTTCATGAGCGACCTTCACCAGCTCACCGATCTGCAGATCGCCCTCATGCGCGTCCTCTGGGAGCGCGGCGAGGCGACGGCGGCCGAGATCTGCGAGGCGCTGCGCCCGGAGCGCGGGCTGGCGCAGACCACGATCGCCACCCTCCTCTCGCGGCTCGAGAAGCGCGGGGTCGTCACCCATCGCACCGAGGCACGCCAGTACGTCTACCGCGCCACGGTGAGCGAGCACGAGGTGCGGCGCTCGATGGTGGGCGAGCTCACCGAGCGGCTCTTCGGCGGCGACGTGCCCGCGCTCGTCACGCATCTGTTGAGCGCCGGCGAGGTGAGTGCCGGTGACCTGGAGCGGGTGAAGGCGATCATCGCCGCCCACGAACAACGCCGGGAGGACGACCATGCTCGCTGACGCGCTGGCCACCTGGCTCGCCACCTACGCGGTGCACAGCACGCTCCTCCTGGGCGGCGTGTGGCTCCTCACCGCGCTCCGGCCCCTCCGCGAGCCCCTCCTGCAGGACACGCTCTGGAAGACCGCGCTCGTCGGGGCGCTCGTCACCACCACCGCGCAGGTCGCGGCCGGCTTCGAGCCGTGGGCCGGCAGCGTTGCGCTCGAGCGCGCCGTCGGTGACCGGCAGGCGGCGCCGGCAGCCGGGCCGGTCGCCGGACCCGAGACCGCCGCCGCACCCGCCGCACCCGCCGCGTCCGCCGCGTCCGCCGCGTCCGCCGCGTCCGCTTCACCCGACGAGCCCCTCGAGCGCGCCGCCTCCGCACCGCTCGCAGCCCCGCTGCCCGCGACGCCTGCGCCGACGGTGTCGGCGTCTTCGCCCGCGCCCGCCGCCGCGGCCGCGGCCGCGGTCTACGATTTCCTCCGCGGCCTCGATCCGCTGCGCACCGTCATCGCGCTCTGGGCGGTCGCCGCCGCGGCCGCGCTGCTGCGGCTCGCCGCGGCCTACGGGCTGCTCGCGCGCCGGTTGGGGCGCCGCCTGCCGGTCACCGACGGCGCGCTCCTCGCCGAGCTCGACGCGCTGCATGCCGCCGCGGGGCTCCGCTTCCCGGTGCGGCTCACCTGGACGCCGGGGCTCGTGAGCCCGGTGGCGCTGGGGCGCGGCGAGATCTGCGTGCCGCGCGCGGTGCTCACCGATCTCGCCCCCGCGCAGCAGCGCAGCGTGCTGGCGCACGAGCTCGCGCACCTCGCCCGGCGCGATCCGCTCTGGCTCGCCTTCGCCACCCTCCTCGAGCGGCTCTTCCTCTTCCAGCCGCTCGTCCGGCTCGCGCGGCGGCGGCTGCAGGAGAGCGCCGAGTATCTCTGCGACGACTGGGCGGTGCACCGGACCGGCTCGGGGCTCACGATGGCGCAGAGCCTCGTCACGGTGGCGGAGTGGCTGCAGCGCCGCCCGCGCATCGTGCCGCTCGCCGGCATGGCCGAGAATCCCTCGCAGCTCGTCACCCGCATCCGTCGCCTCGTGGAGGACCGTCCCATGGCGCCCACGCCCTCGACCCGCACGAAGCTCGCGCTCGCCGGCGCGATCGTCCTCCTCACCGGGCTCGGCGCGCCGAGCGTCACGGTCGCGGCGCGCGGCCTCGCCGGCGGCAGCGGGCCGAGCGAGACGGCGAGCCCGCCGACCAGCGCAACCGTGCAGGACACCGGCCGGACCGCGGCGGCCGACACCGGCGAGCGGGTGCGCCTGCGCCCGCGGGTGCGGGTGGACGTGGCGCCGGACGTGGTCGTGGACCCGCGCGTCGACGTCGGGCCGGCGATCGCCCCGGTGGTCGCGGCGGCGCAGGCGCGGGCGATGGCGCGGCTCGCGCCCACCCTCGGCGCGCGGGTCTCCGCGGCCGTCGCGGAGCAGCGGCCGGCGATCCGGGCCGCGGCCCGCGCCGCCGCGATGGCCGCGGTGACCGGGATGCGGGCGGACACCGCGGGGCAGGGGGTGCGCGTGCAGGCGCTCAGTGCCGCGCTCGGCGACGCCGACGCCGGCGTGCGCGAGGCGGCGGCGCACTCGCTCGGCGAGCTCGGCGACCCGCGCGGCGTGCCCGCGCTCACCACCGCGCTGCACGACCGCGTGCTCGACGTGCGCCGCCAGGCGGTCTGGTCCCTGGGCGAGATCGGCGACCGGCGGGCGGTCGAGCCGCTCATCGCCGTCCTGGGCGACGGCGACGCCGAGGTGCGCCAGAACGCGGCGCACGCCCTCGGCGAGCTCGGCGACCGCCGCGCCGTGCGCCCGCTCGCGGGGCTCCTGCGCGACGGGAACGTCGACGTGCGCCAGAACGCCGCGCACGCCCTGGGCGAGCTGGGCGATCCGGCCGCGGCCGACGCGCTCGCCGCGGCGCTCCGGGACGCCGATCCCGACGTCCGCCAGAACGCCGCCTGGGCGCTCGGCGCGCTCGAGCTCTCGAGCGCGCCCGCCGCGCTCGTCGAGGCGCTGAAGGACCGCAACGCCGACGTGCGCCGGAACGCCGCGCACGCGCTGAGCGAGATCGCCGATCCGCAGACGGTGCCGGCCCTTCGCACGCTCCTCGACGACGCCGATCCCGACGTGCAGGCGAACGCCGTGCACGCGCTCGGCGAGATCCGGACGGCGCCCGCGATCGACGCGCTGGTCGCGGCGATGAAGTCGAAGAACGGCGAGGTGCGCCGCGCGGCGGCGGCCGCGCTGGGCCAGCGCGACTGACCGCGACGCCACCGCGACGCCACCGCGAACCCGGGAGGGAACCATGAGCAGTCGAGTGCGCTGGGGGCTCGCCGCCTCCGTGGGGCTCGCCGTCGCCGTCACGGCGGGCGTGGCGATCGACGCCTTCGCCCAGGCGCGGGCACGCGTGAGCCCGCACCCGGTCGTCCACGTCAACGTCGCCGGGACGCGGGTGAACGTGCGCGTGCCGAAGGTGAAGGTGCACGTCCGCCGGGGCGACGACCGGCCCGGCCCCGACTCCGCGCAGGTCGCCACCGCGCTCGCCACGTTCGCCGGCGCCGATCCGCTCCTCTGCGGCCTGGCGCTCGACCGCCTCGGCAACGACTGGGGCCCGGGCGCCGCCGCCGCCGGATTGGGCGAGCTGAGCGACGAGCCCGCCGCCGCGCGCGAGCTGCGCACGCGCCTCGCCGGCCCGGTGCGCGATGCCCGCGCGCTTCCGCTCCTCGCCACCGCGCTCGCCGACGCGAAGCCGTGCGTGCGCCACGCGGCGGCGCGGCTCCTCGGCGGCAGCGCGCTCGCGGCGGCGACGGCCGCGCTGCGCGAGGCGCTCGCGCGGCCCGACGCGCGGGTGCGCGAGGCCGCCGCGCTCGGGCTCGGCGTCGCGGAGGACACGGCGGCGTTCGCGGCGCTCGTGCGCGCGCTGCGCGATCCCGAGCCCGCGGTGGCGCGCATGGCCGCCTGGGCGCTGGGCCAGCTCGAGGACGCGCGCGCGGTGCCGGCGCTCGTCCCGCTCCTGCGCGGCGGCGACGTCGGCACCCGCAAGGCCGCCGTCTGGGCGCTGGGCGAGATCGAGGACTCGGCCGCGGTCGGCCCGCTCGTGCCGCTGCTCGCGGACAAGGATCCCGACCTCCGGCTGTTCACCGCCCGGGCCCTGGGCGAGATCGAGGCCGCCTCGGCCACCCGGCCGCTCACTGCGCTCGTGGACGATCCGGTGCTCGACGTGCGCCTCGCCGCGATCCAGGCGCTCGGCGAGATCGAGGACCGCGGCGCGACGGAGGCGCTGGTGCGCGCGCTGCGCGACGCGAGCCCCGCGGTGCGTGCCGCCGCGGCTCACGCCCTGGGCGAGGTCGAGGACCCGCGCGCCGCCGAGCCGCTCGCCGCGGCGCTGGGCGACCGGGACGCGGCGGTGCGGCTCGCCGCCGTGCACGCACTCGGCGAGCTCGACGACGTGAGCCGCGCGCCGGCGGGGCTCGTGCAGGCGCTCAAGGACCCCGACCCCGAGATGCGCGCGCAGGCGGCGCACACGCTGGGCGAGATCGCCGACCCGGCGAGCGCGCCGGCGCTCGAGGCCGCCTTCGCCGACCGCGACGTCGAGGTCCGGCGCGCCGTGCTCCACGCCCTCGGCGAGCTGCCGGGCGACGCGAACGCCCAGCTCCTGGCCGCCGCGCTCAAGGATCCGGATCCCGAGATCCGCCGCCTCGCCGCCCGCGCGCTCGGGGACCGCTGAGCGACCGCCGCGCCGCCGCGCACCCCATCCGCCGCGTGCACGTGAGGGACGCCCGTACGACGGGCGTCCCTTATCGTTATCGTTTCCGCGAATCCTCCGGTATCTTCTCCCCGATCATGTCGACCCTCTCTCCCTCACGCCGGGGCGCGTGAGCCCGCTCCGATTCGCCCCCGTGGCGCTCGATGTGCTCGTGCGCCAGGCGGTGGCCGCCGTCCGGCCGCGGATCGCGGGCGGGGCGGTGACGCTCGCGGCGGACCTGCCGCGCCAGCTCGTGCCGCTCGTCACCGACGCCGGGCGGCTCGCCGAGGTGCTCGCGCTCCTGCTCGACAACGCGGTCCGGTTCACCGCGGGGGGCGCGGTGACGGTGCGCCTGCGCACCGAGGCGCTCACCGGCCGGCCCCTCCGGCTCGACGTCGTCGACACGGGGATCGGCATCGCGCCCGAGCGGCATGCGGCGCTGCTCGCGGGGCTCGAGCCGGGCACGGGGCTGCCCCGCGCCCGGGCGCTCTGCGAGGAGCTGGGCTTCCGCCTCGCGGTGGCGAGCGCCCTGGGCGGCGGCACGATGTTCAGCGTGCTCCTCGCCGAAGGGGTGGACGTCGCCGGGGACCCTCCCACGGCGCGGCCGCTCCCGCCGCGGGCCGCCCCGCGCTCGCGCGGGCTCGCGCTCGTCATCGACGCCGACCGCCCCGGCCGGCTGCCGGTGGCGCACGCGATCGAGGCGCTGGGCTTCGAGGTGGTGATGACCGCCTCGGGGGTGCAGGGCGTGGCGATGGCGCGCGAGCTGCGCCCGCGCTTCATCGCGCTCGACCTCCTCGCGCCCGATCTCGCGGGGCTCGAGGTGCTCGCGCAGCTGCGGGCGGAGCCCGCGCTCGCCGGCGTGCCCGTCCTGCTGGTGAGCGCGGTGGCGCGGGAATACGGTCAGGTGGTGCCGGGCGCGGATCTCCTGGAGAAGCCGCTCGACGCGGCCGCGCTGGCGCGGGCCCTCGAGCGGCACGGGGTGGTGGCCGGCTGAGGGGCGCGCGCGCGTGACGCACGTCACGCCGCCGGGTGCCGGAACCCCTCATTCTGGCCTTCCTTCCGAATTCCTCCAGGCCAGGACGTGGCGCGCATGACGAGGGCAGAGCGAGTGCGGCTGAAGCCGCTGGACGAGCAGGTCGTGGTCATCACCGGCGCCTCGAGCGGGATCGGGCTCGTCACGGCGCGCGAGGCGGCGCGGCGCGGCGCGCGCGTGGTGATGGTGGCGCGCAACGAGGACGCGCTGCGCGCGGCCGCGGCCACCCTCCGCGACGCGGGCGGGGCGGTGATGCACTACGCCGCCGACGTGGCGCGGCCGCAGGAGCTCCAGCGCGTGGCCGACGTGACGGTGGCGGAGTTCGGCCGCTTCGACACCTGGGTGAACAACGCCGGCGTCGGGTTGTACGGGCGGCTCGACGAGCTCACCCTCGAGGACCAGCGGCGCCTCTTCGAGACCAACTTCTGGGGCGTCGTGCACGGCTGTCTCGCCGCGCTGCCGCAGCTCCGCGCGCGGGGCGGCGCGCTGATCAACGTCGGCAGCATCGTCTCCGACCTCCCGGTGCCGCTGCAGGGGATCTACGTCGCGAGCAAGCACGCCGTGAAGGGCTACACCGACGCGCTGCGCCTCGAGCTCGAAGCCGACGGCGCGTCCGTCTCGGTGACGCTCGTCAAGCCGCACTCGGTCGACACGCCCTACTTCGATCACGCCCGCAACTACATGGCCGTCGAGCCGCTGCCGCCGCCGCCGGTCTACGCCCCCGAGACGGTGGCGCGCGCGATCCTCCACTGCGCCGAGCACCCGCGCCGCACGGTGATCGTGGGCGGCTCGGGCCGTGCCTTCGCCTCGCTCTACGGCCTCGCCCCGCGCGCGGGCGACAAGGTCGTCGAGCGCACCCTGTTCCGCGCGCAGCGCAGCCGCACCCCGGAGCGCGACCGCGGCGGCGACAACCTCTATCATCCGCCCCGCCGCGGCGAAGGCCAGGCCCGCGGCGCCTACCACGGCCGCGTGCGCGAGCGCAGCCTCTACACCGGCGCGGTGCTGCACCCGGCGCGCACGGCGCTCGCCGCCGCGGGCGTGGGGCTCGCCGTCGCGGCGGGCGTGCGCGCGATGCGCGACCGACACTGACTCCGGAGGTCTCGATGACGCGGCGCGGGCGCGCGACATGGGTCGCGGTGGCGGTGCTGACGGCGCTGGTCCTCGCCCGCCCGGCGCGGCTCCGGGCGCAGGGCGACTGCTTTCCCCCGGACGACTCGCACGAGGCGAAGACCTTCGCCATCGTCTCGGTGCCGCTCGTCTTCAGCGGCGCCGACGCGCCGACCGACCGGCTGGCGCCGGCGGCGGGCCCGCTGCCCGTCGCGGCGCGTCTGCGCGTGGGGCTCGAGGGCGCCTACGTCCCGCAGGTGGACGCGGTGACGCGCACGCCCACGCTCTGCCGGCCGGGGAAGGGCCCCGACAACGCCAACCTGCTGAACGTGCTGCCGCGTCCGCGCGTGAGCGTGCTGCTGGGCCGCGGCGTCGGCCTCGAGGCGAGCTGGATCCCGCCGGTCCGGGTCTGGGGCGTGCGCGCGAATCTCGTCGCGCTCGCGCTCGACTGGACGCGGCCCCTGGGCGCGCGCGCCGCGCTGGGCCTGCGGGCGCACACCACGTTGGGCGGCGTGCGCGCGCCGATCACCTGTCCCGACGAGGCGCTGCAGGATCCCGCGAGCGAGTGTTTCGCGGGGCAGCGCTCGGACGACAGCTTCCATCCCAATCTCATCGGCGCCGAGGCCGCGCTGGGCTGGCGCGCGGGCCACGGCTTCGCGCCGTACGCGGGCGTCGGCTACACGCACCTCGCGCCGCGCTTCCGGGTCGATTTCACCAACCGCGTCGGCGAGACCGATCGCCGCCGCATCGAGGTGGACCTCGACCGCGTCGCCGCCTTCGCCGGCGCGACCTGGCGCCTGATTCCCGCGCTCACCCTCACGGGCGAGCTCTACGCCGTCCCCGCCGACGCCGTCACCGGCCGGCTGGTCCTGCGCACCGGGCTCTGAGCGGCGCGCCGCGCGCCGCTGCGTGTGCGACCGGGCTCGCCGGGCGTTAGAATGGGCGGAAGGCGGAGCACGGGCGACAGCGAGCGCGGGAGCGGCCATGCGAGGGCGACGAGGCGGCGGCGGGCGGCGGGATCGGGACGCGCGCACGCGCCGGGACGAGCGGGACGAGGATCGGGAGCGGCTCGGACGCGATCTGCTGGCGGGCGCGATCGCCGGCGGCGCGGCGACGTGGGTGACGGCGCGCGTGGCGGAGCGGCTGCGCCGGCGCGAGCGCTGGACAGGGCGGCACCGCGGGGAGGAGCGACGCGCCGGCAGCCTCGACGATTCACCCTACGCCGCGGCCGCCGACCGCGCGGCCGACCGACTCGGTCTCATCCTCTCGCATCGCGGCCAGCACGCCGCCGGGGCGGCGCTGCACTACGGGCTCGGCATGACGGCCGGCGCCGCCTACGCGCTCCTGCGCCGCCGCGGCCCGCACACCCTGCCGCGCGCGCTGGGCTACGGCCCCGGCGCCTGGCTCGCCGTCGAGGAAGCGCTCACGCCCGTGCTCGAGCGGCTGCCGGTCCCGCTCGCCCTGCCGTGGCAGACCCGCGCCCGCGGCCTCGCCGGCCACGCCGTCTTCGGCACCACGCTGGAGCTGGTGCTGGGGCTGCTCGAAAGACAGGGACCAGGGGCTAGGGACTAGGGGCTAGGGTGCGGTCGAGGGGCTCGGCGCACGGAAGCCGGCATCTCCCGGGAGTCACTAGCCCCTAGCCCCTAGCCCCTAGCCCCTAGTCCCTGCCCTGTGATCCATCCCACCGCTCGCTGTCCGCCAACCCGCTATCCTGCGACGAGTTAGCTGAACCTCTCCCGTACCCGAGGTGGGCATGCGTCGTTGGCGGTGGCTGGGGGCCGCACTGGCTGCGGGCCTCGTCGTGCTGGGCTGTCACAAGGACGACACGGCGGCGGCGACGGTCGCGCTGCGCAGCGCCGTGGCGGCGAAGCCGCCGCCGCGCGGCGTCCCCGCGGCGCACTGGCGCGTGGTGCGGACGATCTACGCCGACCGTGCCGCCGCGCCGCTCTGGCTCGACGGCGACCGGCCCTCCGACCGCGCCCGCGAGCTGGTGCAGGCGCTCTGTCACGCCGACGCGCAGGGCCTGCGGCCGCGCGACTAC
The DNA here is from genome assembly GCA_035760645.1 of Gemmatimonadales bacterium. GTDB lineage: Bacteria > Gemmatimonadota > Gemmatimonadetes > Gemmatimonadales > GWC2-71-9 > DASSTY01. The sequence goes on along the minus strand of DASTSO010000003.1, from coordinate 4,687 downwards.
GATCTCGCCGCCCTCGAGCGCGCGCTCGCGGCGGCCGAGGCGAAGGACCACGGTCCCGCGGCGCTCGCCGAGCTCGACCTGCGCCTCACCGCGCTCTTCGTGGACTACGGCGGCGACCTCCTCGCCGGCCGGCTCGATCCGCGCGCGGTGGACAGCGGGTGGTACATCAAGGACCGGCGCCGCAGCGTGGACAGCACCCTGCGCGTCGCGGCGCAGGCGCCGACGTTCGCGAAGATGCTGACGCCGCTCGCGCCCGGCCGGCGCGACTACGCCGACCTGGTGGACTGGCTCGCGCGCTACCGCCGCATCGCCGAGGCGGGTGGTTGGCCCGCGATCCCGGGGAAGGGGCCCATCCGCCCCGGCGACCGGGGCCCGCGCGTCGCCGCCCTGCGCGCCCGGCTCGCGGCCACCGGCGACCTCGACTCCGCCGCGGTGACGGCCGGCGCGGCGCCCTACGACCGCACCCTCGCCGCGGCGGTCGCGCGCTTCCGCGCCCGCCACGGGCTCGGCGCCGAGGGCGCGGCGGGAGGCATCGTCGACGCGGCCACGCTCGCCGCGCTCGACGTGCCGGCCGAGTCGCGCGTGCGGCAGATCGAGCTCAACCTCGAGCGGCTGCGCTGGCTGCCGCACGACTTCGGGCCGCGCTACGTGCTGGTGAACATCCCCGACTACCAGCTCCACGCCTACGACGGCGGCAAGGAGGTGCTCACGATGCGCGTCATCGTGGGCAAGCAGTACGAGAACGCGACGCCGGTCTTCGCGGACACGATGAGCTACGTCGTGTTCCACCCGCGCTGGAACGTGCCGCGCAGCATCGTGGCGAACGAGATCATCCCGAAGATGCAGGCCGACGTGCGGTGGGCGGCGGAGCACGGCTACGAGATCGTGGATCCGAAGCGGGACACCGTCGTCGACCCCGGCTCGATCGACTGGAAGGGCGTGGACACGGCGACCTTCGCCTTCGGCGTGCGGCAGAAGCCGGGACCCGACAACTCGCTCGGCCGCATCAAGTTCATGTTCCCGAACTCGTTCGACATCTACCTGCACGACACGCCGGCCAAGCAGCTCTTCGACCGCCGCGAGCGCGACTTCAGCCACGGCTGCGTGCGGGTCGAGGAGCCCGAGCGCCTCGCGCAGTACGTCTTCGCGGGCGATCCGGCGTGGAGCGCCGGGAAGATCCACGCGGCGCTCGTCGAGGACACGGCGACGGTGCAGGCGAAGGTGCCGCAGCGGCTCCCGGTCTACCTCGTCTATCTCACCGCGTTCTCGCGGAACGGCACGCTCGAGTTCCGCGACGATCCCTACGGCGCCGACCGGCGCGCGCTCGCCCGCCTGGGCCGGGTGGAGGCCGATACCGCGACGCGCTCGCGCTGCGCGCGCCTGCTCGAGCGCCTCAAGCGCTGACTGCGATGTGGCTCTACCGGCGCCTGCCGGCGCTCGCCCGCGTGGCGGTGCGCTTCTTCTACCGCTTCGAGGCCGGGGGCGAGGCGGTCCCCGGCGCGGGCCCCGTGCTGCTCGTGGCGAACCACCCCGACGCGATGCTCGACCCGCTCCTCGTCGCGGCCGCGGCGCGCCGGCCGCTGCGGTTCCTCGCCAAGGCGCCGCTCTTCACCTATCCGCTGCTGGGCCCCCTGGTGCGCGCGGCGGGGGCGATTCCGGTCTACCGCCGCCGGGACGATCCCGCGCTCGCCGGGCGCAACGCCGCGTCGCTCGCCGCCGCGAGCGAGGCCCTCGCCGCGGGCGACGCCGTGGCGCTCTTTCCCGAGGGGATCAGCCACGACCACCCCGCGCTCGCCGAGCTGAAGACGGGCGCCGCGCGCGTCGCGCTCGGCGCCGCGCAGCGCCTGGGTCACGCGGTGCCGATCGTGCCGCTCGGCATCGTGCCGCGGCACAAGGAGACGTTCCGCTCCGAGGTCGCCGTGATCGTGGGGGCGCCGATCCCCTGGGACGATCTCGCGAGCGCGGCCGCCGCCGCCGAGTCGGGCGACGCCGGGCTCGTGCGCGCGCTCACCGAGCGGCTCGAGGAGGGGCTACGGCGCGTCACCCTCAACCTCGAGCGCTGGGAGGACGCGCCGCTGGTCGAGTGCGCCGAGGCGGTGTACGCCGTCGAGCACGGCGCGTCGCCGGCGCCGGCGGATCGGCTCGAGCGGCTGCGGGTGACGACCGAGGCGCTCGCCGACGTGCGGCGCGGCCGGCGGCCCGAGATCGCGGGGCTCGTGCGCGCGGTGCGGCGCCACCAGCGCATCCTCGCCCGCCTGCACCTCGCGCCGGCCGACCTGCACACCGGGCTCCGGATGGAGACGGCCGTGGCCTGGACGCTCCGGCGGCTCCCGCTGCTGACGCTGCCGCTCGTCGCGCTCGCCGCCGTGGGGCTCGCGGCGTGGTGGATCCCCTACCGCCTCACCGGCGCCCTCGTCACGCTGCTGCAGCCCGAGCGCGACATCGCCGCGACGTACAAGTTCGGCGTCGGCGCCGGCGTCTTCGCGCTCTGGCTGCTGGTGCTCACCGGGCTCGCCGGCGCGCTCGCGGGGCCCGGCGTCGGGGCGATCTGCCTCCTGGGGCTCCCCGCGCTCGGGCTCCTCGCGCTCGGGATCCACGAGCGCTGGGCCGACGCCTGGCTCGAGGCGCGCCGTTTCTTCCTCCTGCGCCGCGAGCCGCAGCTGCTGCGCCACCTGCGCCGCGAGCAGCGCGAGCTGGGCGAGCGGCTCGCGCGCGCGGTGCCGCCCCCGAGCCCGCCCCCGCCGCCGCCGGTCCGCGCGCCCGGCTCCGCCCCCGCGCGGCCGTCCCCCTCGCTGCCGCTTCCACGGGCGTGACCGGCTGCCCGCGGGTGGGACGTAGCGCCCATCCACCCGCGGCCGCGAGTTCCGATGCTACACCCCGAGCCGGGGCCAGGCGCTGATCCGACGATGTTCACGCTGATCACCAACGGCGATCACCACCGGCGAGGTCCTCCCCGAGCTGCGCCCGGAGGTGAAGGCGCGGCACCGCGACGGCGCGCTGGTGACACACGAGACTGGCTGCACGACAGCGATTGGAGGCTCGAGCTGCATGGCGAGAAGCACCGCAAAGCGAACGACGCGTAGGACGACGAAGCGGGCCCGGGCGCCGCGGCCGGAGCGGGTGCCCGGACCGGCCGAGCAGCGCCGCCCGGTCGAGGGGCGGCTCATCATCATCGGCGGGCACGAGGACCGCGAGGGCGGGCGGCTGATCCTGCGCGAGGTGGCCGACTGCGCGGACGGCCGGCGCCTCGTCGTCTGCACGGTGGCGAGCGACGTGCCCGAGGAGGTCTGGGAGGACTATCGGCGCTGCTTCGCCGAGCTGGGCTGCCGCGACGTCGTCCATCTCGACATCGGCGAGCGGACCGACATTCTCGAGCACCCGCCGCTCGAGCTGCTCGACGGCGCCGGTGTGGTCTTCTTCACCGGCGGCGGCCAGCTCCGCATCACGACGCGCTTCTCGGGCACCCGGCTCTGCGCCGCCATCGAGGAGCTCTACTGGCGCGGCGCCACCATCGCCGGCACCTCCGCGGGCGCGTCGGTCATGGCCGACACGATGCTGGTGGCGGGCACCGGGCGCGAGTCGCACAAGATCGGCGAGAACCTGCAGATGGCGCCGGGCCTGGGCTACCTCAAGGACGTCATCATCGACCAGCACTTCGCCGAGCGCGGACGGATCGGCCGGCTCCTGGGGGCGGTGGCGCAGAACCCCCGGCTGCTGGGCATCGGCCTCGACGAGGACACGGCGATCGTCGTCGAGCGCGAGGAGCGGTTCGCCGTGCTGGGCTCGGGGGCGGTCTACGTCGCCGACGCGCAGGACGTCACCTACACCAACATCGCCGACGAGGAGCGGGACCGGACGCTGTCGATCTTCGACGTGCGGCTGCACCTCCTCAGCCAGGGCGACGCGTTCGACCTCCGGCCGCGGCGGCCGCGGCACCGCTTCGCGAGTGAGGTCGAGCAGGCGCACGGCGCCGCGCACCGGGACGGAGGCGATGCCGACGACGGTCGCCGCTGATCCCGCGCTGCTCGACGTGCGGCGCCTGCGTGCGCTGCGCGGGCCCAACCTCTGGCGCCTCGCCCCCGTGATCGCCTGCGAGGTCGTGACCGGCCCGCTCGAGGCGCTCACCTCGGCCGACGTCGCGGGCTTCGCGGAGCGCCTCCTGGCCGCGCTGCCGCCCGTGGGCGAGCACCCCTGCTCGCGCGGGACGCCGGGCGGCTTCCGCGAGCGGCTCGGCGAGGGGACCGGCTGGCCGCACATCCTCGAGCACGTCGCCCTGGAGCTGCAGGCGCAGGCAGGCAGCGACGTCGAGTTCGGCCGGGTCGTGGCGGCGGACGACCCGGCGGTCTGGAATCTCGTCGTCGAGTACGCGGAGGAAGAGGTCGGGCTCGCGAGCGTGCGCGAGGCGCTCGCCCTCGTGCGCGCGTGCTTCGGGGACGGGGCGCCGGCGCCGGCGGGCGCGGCGGCGGTCGCGCGGGTGCAGGCGGTGATGGAGCGCGTGCACCTCGGTCCCTCCACCGGTGCGATCGTCGAGGAGGCGCGCCGGCGCGGGATCCCGGTGCGGCGGCTCAACGACCGCTCGCTCGTGCAGCTGGGGCTCGGGCGGCACCTGCGGCGCATCGAGTCCACGATGTCCGACAGCACGAGCATCATCGCGGTCGAGCTGGCGCAGGACAAGGACCTCACCAAG
>DASTSO010000002.1:0-9477 GCA_035760645.1 Gemmatimonadales bacterium | reverse complement strand
TCACCAGCGGATCGCCGATCCCGACGTCTTCCGCGCCCTGGCCGAGGAGCCGATGCCGGCGCGGCCGGCCCACTGGCGCCTCATCGCGTTCGCGCCGACGCGGGACGGGGCGGCCTGCTTCAGTCTCTGGTGGGCCGACGGTGCGGAGGCGCTGCGGCGCTGTCTCGAGCGGGCGCTCGGCGCGGCGGGGCCGCTCGAGTGCCACGAGGTGGACGAGGAGAACGCGATGGGGCTGGCGGGGGCGGGGATGATCCTCCGGGTGCTCGCGGGGCGGGGGGACGGAGCGTAGGTTGGCGAGGCGGCTCCCGCGCGAGGCGGCTCCCCCGCGAGGCGGCGCGCGAGGCGGCCCTCGAGTCGGCCCCTGAAGGGGCCACTCGGCCTGAGAGCCCTGAAGGGCTCTCCGAGGCAGCGGCGCGCCGTGCACTCACCGGCGCCCGAGTGCTCGCAGCGGAGCCCCACGCCCGCCGAGGGCCCTTCAGGGGCCTCAGGCCGAGTGGCCCCTTCAGGGGCCGACTCGAGCACCGCGCGCCCGCCTGATGCCGCGCGCCCGCCTGATGCCGCGCGCCCGCCTGATGCCGCGCGCCCGCCTGATGCCGCGCGCCGAATTTTCACCCCAAGCCGATCCCCATGCACCCGCGTCTCCTCCCGCTCGCGCTCGCCCTCCTGCTCACCCCGCTCGCGCTCCACGCGCAGACATCCACGACTCCGGTCCGCTACGGCGTCGGCCGCTGGAACCCCGACAGCCTCGGCAACCACCGCGCGGTCGTGCGCGTGGCGACGAGCGCGAAGCCGGCGGACGCGGTGCGCGCGCACCTCGCGTGGCGCCGGCGCGACCGGCATCCCGAGCTCAAGCGCATCGTGGTGACGACCGAGGCGGGCGCGCGCGTCGCGAACGCCGTCGCGCGGCGGGTGACGCGAGAGGCGGGGGACCTCGTCTTCCAGCCGGCGGCCGGGGCGGGGACGTACTACGTCTACTACCTGCCCTACCAGGGCACGGTGAAGTCGAACTACCCGAAGATCACCTACCTCCCGCCCGACTCCACCGCCGACGCCGCGTGGCTCGAGCGTCACCCCGCGGCGCGCGACGCACGACTCCCCCGGGCCGAGCTCGTCGAGATCCAGGCGGCGGACTCGATGGACCGGATGGATCCGATGGAGGTGATCGCGACGGCGGCGGAGACCGCCGCGCTCCGCGCGCGGCACCCGGGTGCCGCGTTCCTCCTCTTCCCCGAGGACCGCACCCGCGCGATCCGCATGCCCGACGACCTCCCGCAGCGCTGGATCGCGACCGGCGCCAACGGGCCCGTCACGGGCACGGCCCAGCGGGGCGAGTTCTACGCCTTCCAGCTCGGCCTCTGGGCGCAGCGGCCGCTCGACAGCGTGCGCGTGCGCTTCGGCGAGCTCCGCGGCCCGAACGGCGCCGTGATCCCCGCCTCCGCCTTCAGCTCGTTCACGACGGGCGGGGTGAACTGGCAGGGCCGCGCCTTCACGCGGCGCCTGCGCGTGGATTCGAATGCGGTCCAGCCGCTCTGGATGGGGGTGCTGGTGAGCGACTCCGCCGCGCCCGGCGCGTACGAGGGCACGGTGAGCGTCGCGGCCGCGGGCGTCGCGCCTGTCACGCTGCCCGTGCGCCTCACCGTCGCCCCGAGCATCATCGCGAACCACGGCGACGACGAGCCGTGGCGCCTCTCACGCCTGCGCTGGCTCGACAGCCGCTTCCGCCTCGACACCACGCTCGTGCCGCCCTACACGCCGGTCACGGTGCGCGGGCCGGCACGGACGCCCACGCTCGGCGTCCTCGGCCGCGAGATCGCGCTCGCGCCCACCGGGCTGCCGGCGCGGATCGGGAGCTTCTTCACGCCGGCGATGACGGCGCTCGGGAAGCGCGCGCGCCCCGTGCTCGCCGCGCCCATCGCCTTCGTGGCGGAGGACTCGAGCGGGCGCACCCTCGCCTGGCGCGGCGAGGGCGTGCGCGTCACCCGCACCCTCCCCGGCGCCGCGCTCTGGGAGGCGACGAGCCGCGCCGGCGATCTCGCCATGCACGCGCGGGCCCAGCTCGACTTCGACGGCAACGTCGAGTACACGATCGCCGTCACCGCCGCGCGGCCCGTGGCGCTCGCCGACATTCGCCTCGAGCTCCCCTTTCGCCGCGACGCGGCGCGGTACCTGATGGGGATGAACCACAAGGGCGGCACGGCCCCCGCGCGCTACGACTGGACGTGGGACGTGAAGCGCAACCAGGACGCCGCCTGGGTGGGCGACGTGAACGCGGGGCTCCAGTTCACGCTCAAGGACGAGCGCTACGTCCGCCCGCTCAACACCAACTTCTACCAGCTCCGCCCGCTGGTGATGCCGCGCTCCTGGGCGAACGGCGGCAAGGGCGGCTGCCGCTTCCGCGACGAGGGCAAGGTCTATCGCGCCACCTGCTACAGCGGCGCGCGCACGCTCCAGCCCGGCGACACGCTCTTCTATGATCTCCGGCTCCTCGTCACGCCGTTCCACCCGCTCGAGCCGCGCACGCACTTCACCGAGCGCTACTATCACAAGTACGCGCCGATCGACACGATCCGCGCCGCCGGCGCCAACGTGGTCAACGTCCACCACGCCACCCCGGTGAACCCCTTCATCAACTACCCCTTCCTGCGCCCCGCGGCGATGAAGGCCTACGCCGACAGCGCGCACGCGGCGGGGATGCGGATGAAGATCTACTACACGGTGCGCGAGCTGACGAACCGCGCCCCCGAGCTCTGGGCGCTCCGCAGCTTCGGCGACGAGGTGCTCGCCAGCGGTCCCGGCGGCGGGCACAGCTGGCTGCAGGAGCACGTGGTGCACGACTACATCCCCGGCTGGGTGGTGCCGGAGCTCCGCGACGTCGCGCTCGTGACGAGCGGCATCAGCCGCTGGCACAACTTCTACGTCGAGGGGCTGCAGTGGCTGGTGGACCACGTCGGCATCGACGGGCTCTACCTCGACGACGTCGCCTTCGACCGCACGACGATGCAGCGCATCCGGCGGGTGCTCGCGAGCCGCGGCACGCCGGGCGAGCGGATCGACCTCCACAGCGCCAACCAGTTCAACCCCAACGACGGCTTCGCGAGCAGCGCGAACCTCTACCTCGAGCACTTCCCCTACATCGACCGCCTCTGGTTCGGCGAGTACTTCGACTACGACGCGCCGCCCGACTACTGGCTCGTGGAGCTGTCGGGGATCCCCTTCGGCCTGATGGGCGAGATGCTGCAGGACGGCGGCAATCCGTGGCGCGGGATGCTCTTCGGGATGACGAACCGCCTCCCCTGGGCCGGCGACCCGCGGCCGATCTGGCGGGCGTGGGACGCCTTCGGCATCGCCGACGCCACCATGCTCGGCTGGTGGGCGCCGCGGACGCCGGTGCGCACCGAGCGCCGCGACGTCCTCGCGACGACGTATCTGAAGCGGGGCGAGAAGGCGCTGATCGCGCTGGCGAGCTGGGCGCCGGACACGGTGTCCGCGCGTCTCACGATCGACTGGAAGGCGCTCGGCCTCGACCCGAAGCGGGCCCGCCTCCACGCCCCCGCGATCGACGGCTTCCAGCCCGAGGCGACGTTCGCGCCGGGCGACGTGATTCCGGTGGCGCCGAAGCGGGGATGGTTGCTGGTGGTGGAGAGGAAGTGAGGGACGAGGGACGAGCACGCACGGCGCGTCCCTCGTCCCTCGTCCCTATCTCTCCCCGAACTCCCGCGGCGGCAGCGCGCGCAGGTAGGCGTAGAGCGCGCGCAGCTCGACGTCGGTCATGCGCGCGGTGTTGCGCCACGGCATCTGGCGGTCGATCGGCGCGCCGCCCGGGCGCACGCCGGTGCGCAGCGCGCGCACGAAGTCGGCTTCGGTGTAGTGGCCGATCCCCGCGGGGGTGAGATTGGCCGCCGGTTTCCAGTCGGGCGGCGTGCCCGGGATGCGGCCGCCGCCGAATCCCTCGCCGTGGCACCCCGTGCAGAGCGGCGCGAGATAGGCGCCGTACTCGGCCGTCGGCGCCGGCACGACGCGCGCCGGGTGCGGCGCCGCGTGCGCCACCCGCTCGGCCGGGAGCAGGATCACCTGGCCCGCGAGGAAGAGCGCCCGCACCAGCGGGCCCGCGCGCGAGGGCGGCGGCGAGGCCGGCGCCGGCGGGAGGCTCCGCGCCCAGGCGACGATCGCGCCGAGGTCCTCGTCCGACATCGCCGCGTGCTCGTGCGCCGGCATCACGAGCAGCGGGGTGCCGTCGCGCCGCACCCCGTGGCGCACGGCGCGCTCCCAGTCGAGGTCGTCGAGCTCGGCGCCGCGGCCGCCCCGCGTGAGGTTGGGGCCCGCGAGCCGGCCCACCAGCGGATCGTCGATCTCCACGTGCCCGGCGAGCCCGGGGCCGTGGCACGCGACGCACATGCGGATCGTCGCGAGCCGCTCGCCGCGGGCGATCGACGCCGAGTCGGTCGCCACCGCGAGCCGGTGCGCGGGCACGTCGAAGCGGCGCCGCATGCGCCACTCGGTGAGCGCGTACACCGCGCCCACCGAGAGAAGGACGAGCAGGGCGAGGCCCGCGGCGAGGCGCGCCGTGATCCGCGCCGCGGTGCGTCCGACCCGGCTCAGTCGCGCCACGCCATCCCCGTCAGCGCCACCCGATACTCCTTCGCCTGCGCATCCCACGTGACGCGATAGCCGCTCGGGTAGTAGCCGGCCGGCGCGTAGCGCTGGGCCGTCGGGATCGGCTGCTCGACGTCGGGCTTCGTGAGCAGGAAGGCGCGGGTGATCATCGGCTCCTGGAAGATCTGCTTCCCGTCCCAGGTCCCCATGATGAAGGTCCGCGTGAACGGCTCCAGCGTCGGCGGCAGCTCGGGCGACGCAGCCGGGTTGAGCCAGTGCATCCCCATGCGCGGCACCGCCACCGCCTCGGCCGGCGCGCCGCCCGCGAGCACCGTCGGCGGCACGTAGCCCGGCAGCACGTACTCGGGCGCGGGATAGTTCCCCGCCTTCGCCCCGTAGGCGGGATCCGCCGGGTCGATCGCGTTCCGCTCGGCGAGCGAGATCGTGTAGAAGTGGAAGTCGAAGTGCGGCTTGTCGTAGATCCCCGGCGGCTCGTGGCCCGCGGGGTTCCAGTCGAGCTCGATGAGCTGGTAGGGCGTCGGGTTCTGCGCCGGGAGCGGCAGCAGGTACTCGTGCATGTCCACGTGCCCGCCCGGCGTGCCGGGGTCGTGCGCCATCGGGGCGGGGAGCCCGTCGAGCGCGCGCTCGTCGAGCGCGACGCCCAGCTCGAGCGGCGCGCCGGTGCGGTCGAGCACGACGTAGCTGCGCGCGCGGCCCTCGCCCAGCTTGACCGGCGTGCCGTACTGGCGATGGGTGCCCGGCGCCTCGCCGGCGCGGGCCGGGACGCCGGCGGCGCCGGCGGCGTCGGGGGCGCTGGCCGTCGAGGCCTGCGTCGTGGGCGCGGCGTCGCTGCAGGCGCCGAGGGCGAGCGCGACCGTGGCCGCGAGGGCCGCGGCCAGGGAGCGCCGGACGGGGTGCGTCAGGGGGCGAAACGGCGACATCGGGTCCTCTCCAAGCAGGGTCAGGGCCGGCCGGGCGCCGGCCCCGGCCCTCTGGCCGGGAACGCCGTGCGCCCGTATCGTAGGTGCGAAAGCGCGGACAAGCTCGCGGCCCCCGCCCCATCCGTCATGGGGCACCGTGCCCTATTTCGTCACCCCCTCATGACCCTGCGCCTCTCCGCCGCCGATGCCGGGCGCCTGAGTGCCGTCGCCGAGGCGCTGCTCACGCCCGTCGACGGCGCGGGCGTGCGCGGCTGGGCGCTGGGCGTCGAGCGGCGGCTGCGCGAGCTCTTCCCGGGCACGAACGCCATCGTCACCTGGCCCGAGGGCGACCGGCTCCGCTTCGAGTCGGAGACCCTCGACGACGGCACCCGCCGCCGGCTCATCGAGCTGAGCGGCGCCGACACCACGACGGGGCTCTTCCTCAACGTCGATCCCGCCGTGACCGCCTGGCACCGCTGGCGGCGCGAGCAGCGGGTCGAGGTCTGGAGCGACGCCAGCAACCGCAGCACCCTCGCCCGCCTCGGCTTCGACTTCCGCACCAGCACCTGGTACAACGACGGCCTCGTGGCCGCCGGGCTCTGCGACTTCGGCGGGATCTCCACCCTCACGCCCACCAGCGAGTTCTTCCTCTGCTATGGCTACGATCGTTTCGGCCGGCAGCCGTTGAATGAGGAGGACCGCCTCACCCTCCTCGCCCTCCTGCTGCCGGCGGTGCGCGCGGGGCACCACGCCCTCGCGGCGCACCGGGCGCAGCAGCCCCCGGCCGGGGAGGGCGCGGCGGGGGACGCAAGCGAGGCGCTGCTCGTCACGGGGGCCGACGGACGGGTGGTGCATCGCACCCCGGCGCTCGGGCGGCTCCTCCTGGAGGAGCCCGAGCGCGAGCGGGTGGAGCGGGAGATGGCGGCGATGGCGGGAGAGCTGGTGCGGCTGCGCCGCCGGCGCGCGGGCGAGGGCGTGCTCGCTCCCGGCGCCGTGCGCACGGTGGTGACGGCGCACGCGCGCTGGACGCTGCGGGCGAGCTACGTCACGGCCGACCCGGGCGACGCGACGGTGCGGGTCGCGGCCGAGGCCGCGCGGCTGGAGCCGCCGCCGGTCACGGCGGTCGTGCGGACCCTCGGCCTCACCCGCCGCGAGGCCGAGGTGGCCCGCCTCCTCGCCCGCCGAATGAGTGATGCCGAGCTGGCCGCCGCCCTCGGCATCAGTTGGCACACGGCGCGGCGGCACTCCGAGCGCGTGCTCCAGAAGCTCGGCGTCGATTCGCGGACGAAGGTGGGAGCGGCGCTGCTCGGCCAGCCCTGAACCGGCGGCGCCGGCGGCGCCGGCGCCCACCCGTCCGTCCCCCACAAGGAGGGTCCCATGCTCGATCTCGTCAACTCGGTCACGCCGCGCCGCGGCTTCCTCGGCCGGGTGGCCGCCGCCACCGCGGCCCTCGGCCTCGGCGGGTCACTCCCGGTCCGGCTCGCCGCGGCGCCGGTCGCCGGCTCGGCCGGCTCGGCCGGCGCGGCCGGCGCCGCGGCCGACCCGAAGCTCGAGGCCTGGTTCCAGCGGATCAAGGGCACGCACCGCCTGGTGTTCGACGCCCCCGCCGCGAACGAGGGGTTCCCCGCGGTCTGGCCGCGGATCTACCTCAACACGATGGAGGCGACGTACCCGCGGACGCAGGGCACGGCCGTCCTCATCCTCCGGCACCACGCGCTGCCGCTCGCCATGCAGGACGAGCTGTGGGCCAAGTACCATCTGGGCGAGATGTTCGAGATCAAGGAGGGCGAGACCCCCGCGACGCGCAACATCTACGCGAACATCACCACGCTGCCGCTCCCCGGCGTCGGGGTGGCCGAGCTGGTGAAGTCGGGCGTGCTGGTGGGGGCGTGCCAGATGGCGATCGCCGTCTACAGCGCCGCCGCCGCGAAGAAGATGAACCTGGATCCGGAGACGGTGAAGCAGGAATGGACCGCCGGCCTCCTCCCCGGCGTGCAGCCGGTGCCCTCGGGCGTCATGGCGATCGGCCGGGCGCAGGAGCTGGGCTGTCAGTACTGCTTCGCGGGGTGAGCGGGGTGGGACGCGATGCCCGGTGCTCGGACCAGAGGTCCGAGCACCGGGCGCGTTCACGTCAGGGCCGGCGCGGGCTCACTCGTCCTTCACGCCCATCTTCTGCATCTCGGCCTGCATCGCCTGCTGCTTCTGGTTGAGCTCGGCCTCGTGCTCCTGCATGAAGCGGACGTTCTCGGGGTTCGCCTTCATCTCGCGCACCAGCGAGTCCTGATTGTCCTTCGGCCGCATCTTGAGCACGCCCGCCGCCATGCCGGACTGCACCAGCGACATCGTCAGCGTCGCGTACTCCTTCGGCGAGAGGCCGGCGTCCTTCACCGCGTCGCGCATCATCGGCTGCGACGCGATCCGGTTCGCCAAGTCGTCGAGGCCGGCGTTCGGGTCGCTCGCGTCCATCGAGAGGGCGGAGTCCATCGCCGCCCGCTGGGCCGGCGACATCGCCTTCAGCTTCTGGGCGATGTTGCGCTGCGCCGCGTACCACTGGTCCACCTTCGCCATCGAGAGCCGGTAGTTCGTGATGTCGGCGAGGTCGTCGCCGCCGCTCGTCGCCGAGCTCGTCGAGGCCGCCGCCTCGGCGCCCTCCGGGGTCGTCTTCGGCTTGTCGGAGGAGCAGGCCGCGAGGGCCACGGTGGTCGCGAGGAGCAGCGTCAGAGAGCGGCGCATCTGGTCGTTCCTTAGGTGTGGGGAATGGTGAGGGGATTCCGGCGTAATCTGCGGCCGGAGGGGAGCCGTGTCGATCCCGGGCCGGGGGGGCGGGCCGCCGGCCGGCCGGGCTCTGGCCGGCCCGGGGCCCGGGTGGTATCGTGGGGTCGAGGAGCCATGACCGACATCGAGCGTCTCATCCGCACCGACCCCGCCATCCGCAAGCCGCGCGACGACGAGATCGACATCCACGGGCTCACCCACCCGGGCAAGGTGCGCGCGGTCAACGAAGACAACTTCTTCATCGGCTCGCTCCACCGCCGGATCGCGATCCAGTCCACCAGCCTGCCCGACACCTCCCGGCTCGCGAAGCCCGGGGAGCGGCTCGCCTTCCTCGCGATGGTGGCGGACGGGGTGGGCGGCGCGGCGATGGGGGAGGAGGCGAGCCGGCTCGCCGTCGAGTGGGCCACGCGCTTCGTCGCCGACAGCATGGGGTGCTATTACGCCTTCGACGCGAGCGACGACGCCGGCTTCACCGCGGCGCTGCAGGAGGCGGCGCTCCGCACCCACGCCACCATCGTCGCCGAGGCGGAGGCCGACCCCGACCGCCGCGGGATGGCCACCACCCTCACCCTCTGGCTCGGCGTCTGGCCCCGCGCCTACCTCCTCCAGGTGGGCGACAGCCGCTACTACATGCTCCGCCAGGGCCAGCTGCACCAGGTCTCCCGCGACCAGACGATGGCCGAGGAGCTGGTGGCGCAGGGGATCCTCACCCGCAAGGACGCCGCCGGCTCGCGCTGGGCCCACGTCCTCTCCAGCGCCATCGGCGGCCGCTCGACCGCCCCCGTCGTCACCGGGATGGACCACCACTGGGGCGACGTCTCCCTCCTCTGCAGCGACGGCCTCACCAAGCACGTCCCCGACCACCGCATCCGCGAGCGCCTCGCCACGATGACCTCCGCCAAGCAGGTCGCCGAGGCGCTCCTCCAGGACGCTCTCGACGGCGGCGGGACGGACAACGTCACGATCATCGTGGGGCGGGCAGTGCGGAAGGACAGGGGCTAGGGGCTAGGGACTAGGGGCTAGGGGGCTCCCGGGAGATGTCGGCCGCCTCGCCCAGGCCCGTTCGACCACGCCCTAGCCCCTAGCCCCTGGTCCCTAGCACCTTTCAGTCATGTCTTCTAGCCCCCGCTCCGCCTGGCGCGAGGCCCGGCTGCTGGTCGCGACGTACAAGCGGCAGCTCGCCCTCGGC
>DASTSO010000001.1:0-1083 GCA_035760645.1 Gemmatimonadales bacterium | reverse complement strand
AGGATCGCGCTGCGAGTGTGGCGCTTCGGGTGCGCGTGGAGCGCGGCTGCCTCGGAGAGCCCTTGAGGGCTCGCAGGCCGAGTGGCCCCTTCAGGGGCCGACCCGCGACGACGCCCCGACCCGCGCATGGGACGTCGACGTGAGGCCCTTGCGCCACTCGCGCCCCACCCCCGACATTCCGCTCACCATGTCGACCGCACCCCGCGCCACGTTCGCGTTCTACTTCAGCCGCTTCTTTGGCCCCGCCGGGGACCAGGGACGCGACGGCGTGCGCAGGCGGTAGCAGGACGACGGCACTCGCGACGCGGCTCCCAGGCCCCCGGAGAGATCTCCGGGGGCCTTTGCGTCGGCGCCCCATTCCTTCACTCACGGACCAGACCCGCCATGCTCATCATCACCCGCCCGCACACCACCGAGCGCGACGTCGCCCGCATCTGCGCGCGCATCGAGTCCCTCGGCCTCACGGCGCACGTCTGCTACGGCGAGCAGCGCACCGTCATCGCCTGCATCGGCGAGGACGCGGTGCTCGCGGGGGTGGCGCTGCTGGCGCTGCCGGGGATCGAGTCGGTGGTGCCGGTGCTCAAGCCCTACAAGCTCGCGAGCCGCGAAGGCGCGATCGGCGGCCGGACGACCGAGGTGACCGTCGCGCCGGGCGTGACGGTGGGCGGCGACGCGCTCGCGGTGATCGCGGGGCCCTGCTCGGTGGAGGGGCGCGAGATGCTGCACGCGACGGCGAGCGCGGTGCGCGACGCGGGGGCGGCGATGCTCCGGGGCGGGGCGTACAAGCCGCGCACCTCGCCGTATGCCTTCCAGGGGCTCGGCGAGCGCGGGCTCGAGCTCCTCGCCGAGGCGCGCGCGGCGACGGGGCTGCCGGTGGTGACCGAGGTGATGGACCCGCGGCTCGTCGAGACCGTGGGGCGCTACGCCGACGTGCTCCAGATCGGCGCGCGCAACATGCAGAACTTCGCGCTGCTGGCCGAGGCGGGACAGAGCGGGCGGCCGGTGCTGCTGAAGCGCGGGCTCTCGGCCACCGTGCAGGAGCTGCTGATGGCGGCGGAGTACGTGATGGCGAACGGCAACCGC